>CP168152.1:2770000-3373333 GCA_041545745.1 Stenotrophomonas indicatrix | reverse complement strand
ACCTGAAGTTTGAAGCGCGCGTCATACCTATTCATGAAATCCTCGGAGTTGGACGGGGTGTCCAACTTCCGGGGGTCACTTCAAGGATGGGTTTACGGCGTCCCCGCAACCCGACACCGCCCCGCCCAACAAACAGAAAAGCCAGAGCCGCTTTGGCTCTGGCTTCTGCTGTGGAACTTGACGTTGCCTCTGCGGGTGCCGGGCCGCAGGCCCGGCCGATCAAACCACCGGTTCGCGCAGAAGCGGGTTGTCCCAGCCCGGGCGCGGTGCGAAGCGGTCGCCGTGACGCTGCTGCAACGCCTTCAGGCGTTCCACCAGTGCATCGGCACCGACTGCACGGATGTGCTGGATCGGACCGCCGCGGAACGGTGCGAAACCGGTACCGAAGATCACGCCCGCGTCCAGCAGGTCCGCGTCGGCCACCACGCCCTCGTGCAGGCACGCCACGGCCTCGTTCAACAGCGGCAGGATCAAGCGATCTTCCAGATCGGCAGGCGCCTGGTAGTCGCGCGCTACGTCCGGCTTCTTGGCCCGGCCGTTTTCCCAGGTGTAGATGCCCTGGCCATCCTTCTTGCCGCGCTTGTCCGGTTCCACCGTCTGCAGCGCCGCCGGAATCTGCAGGCCCAGGAATGGAGCCAGTTCCTTGCCCACGCCAGCAGCCACGTCCAGGCCCACGGTGTCGATCAGTTCAATCGGGCCCATCGGCATGCCGAACTTCACCGCCGCCTTGTCGATCACCGGGCCCGGAATGCCTTCAGCGTATGCGGTGGCCGCTTCCAGCATGTACGGGAACAGCACGCGGTTGACCAGGAAACCGGGAGTGCCGGCCACCGGCACCGGGAACTTGCCCAGCGCCTTGCAGAAGGCTGCCAGGCGACGCTCGGTTTCAGCGGCCATGCCATCGTGATGAATGATCTCCACCAGCGGCATCTGTGCCACCGGGTTGAAGTAATGCAGGCCGGCGAACTGCGCCGGACGCTGGATGTGATCGCGCAGTTCCACCAGCGGAATCGACGAGGTGTTGGTGGTCAGCAACGCGTCGAGCTTCATCTTCGGCTCCAGCGTCTGGTACAGCGCACGCTTGGCTTCCGGGTTCTCGATGATCGCTTCGATCACCAGATCGGCCTGCGCCACGCCGTTGCCTTCCAGATCGGCACGCAGGCGCGCGGCGACGGCCGGGCGCTTGCTCTCGTCACGCACCTTCTTGGCGAACAGCGCCTGCGCGCGTTCCATGGCCGGGTCGATGAAGCGCTGCTCGCGGTCCTGCAGGGTCACGTCGAAGCCCTTGTAGGCCGCCCACGCGGCGATGTCACCGCCCATCACACCGGCACCGACCACGTGCACGTGGCGGATGCCGGAATCACCACCACCGAGGCCCTTCAGGCGTTCGGTCAGGAAGAAGATGCGGATCAGGTTGCGTGCGGTCGGTGTGCTGGCCAGCTTCACCACCGCGCGTCGTTCGGCATCCAGGCGTGCCTGCACCGGCTTGCCGCCGCTGCGCTGCCAGGTGTTGATCAACGCATACGGCGCCGGGTACTGGTCCTTCTTCGCCTTGCGCGCGACCTGCTTGACCATCTGCGGGGCCAGCAGCTGGCGTGCAAGCCAGGTATTGGTTGCCCACGCCGTCGCACGCTGCTTGAACGGGCGGGTGGTGCCGGACAAGGTCAGCGCCACGGCGGTGTCGAGTACTACGGCCGGTGCCACCACCTTGTCGACCAGGCCGATGCCGCGTGCGGCCGAGGCCGACAGCGTGCGTCCGGTCAGCATCATGTCCATCGCAGCGGGCGCGCCGACCAGCTGCGGCAGGCGCGCGCTGCCACCCCAGCCCGGGAAGATGCCCAGCTGGGTTTCCGGCAGTCCGATGCGGGTGGAACTGTCATTGGACGCGACGCGGTAGCGACAGGCCAGGGCCAGCTCGGTGCCGCCGCCCAGGCAATGGCCATGGATGGCGGCCACGGTCGGGCAGGGTAGTTCGGCCAGCTTCTGGTAGGTCGACTGGCCACGACGGATGGCGTCGTTGACGGTGCCGCGGCGATCGAATTCCTGGAATTCCTTCAGGTCGGCGCCGGCGATGAAGCCTGCCTTCTTGATCGACTGGATCACCACGCCCTTGGGCGGGTCCATGGCGATGCGCTCCAGCAGGTCGCCCAGCTCCAGCAGGACATCCTGCGACATTGCGTTGACACTGCTGTCCTGACGATCAAGGGAGAGGACCACCACGCCATCGTCGCGGATCTCGGGGTGCCAGTGGCTGAAGCGGAGACCATCGAAGCTTGAGAGCATGGACGTTCCATCCGGTTGTGTATGGAGAAGGGGGCTATGATCCAGAGGTTGTTTCCCCCGCGTCAAATCCCAATAGCAGGGGTGTGGCGCCCCGGATCGCAGGCCTTGGACCGGAACGTTAACGGAACGGTGGTTAAAAGCTGGTGCGGCGCCAGGTGATCGGCGACTGAACTTTTCCCGGGATTGGCAGTCTCATTGCCCGACGTCGGTTGGGCTGACAGGAGTGCGGCCCCTCATGGCCGATGTTGATACACCTCAGGAGCTGGATCTGGAACTGGTCCGGCGCGTGCAGCACGGCGAGAGTGCCGCCTTTGATGTCCTGGTGCGCAAGTACCAGCATCGGGTCGTGGCCCTGGTCGGTCGCTACATCGCCGACTGGAGTGAATGTCAGGACGTGGCCCAGGACACTTTCATCCGTGCTTACCGTGCGATTGGAAGCTTCCGCGGCGACGCCCAGTTCTCAACCTGGTTGCATCGGATCGCCGTGAATACCGCCAAAAATCACCTGGCTTCGCACAATCGCCGCCCGCCGACCGATGACATCGACATCGGCGACGCCGAGCAGTTCGACAGCGGCACTCGCCTGCGCGACACCGACACGCCCGAGCGCGAGTTGATGCGCCAGGAACTGGAACAGACGGTGATGAAGGCCGTCAATGCGCTGCCGGAAGAACTCCGGTCAGCGATCACCCTGCGCGAGGTGGAAGGCCTGAGCTACGAGGAAATCGCGCAGAAGATGGGGTGTCCGATCGGCACCGTGCGTTCCCGGATCTTCCGGGCGCGCGAGGCGATCGACACCGAACTCCGGCCGCTGTTGGACATCGGCAGTGCCACCCGCGAGAAGAACCGTATATGACCCGCATTCCGAACAACGAATCGCACAACCACCAGTCTCCCGCCGGGCAACGCCTGGACGAACGCCATCGCCAGCAGCTGTCGGCGCTGGTCGACGGCGAACTGGGTGCAGATGAGGCGCGCTTCCTGGTGCGCCGCATGGAACACGATCCGGAACTGGCCGGCTGCCAGGAACGCTGGCACCTGTTGGGTGATGTCATGCGCGGCCAGGCGTCGCTGCTGGCACCGGCCGGTTTCAGTGCCGCCGTGGCTGCCGCCATCGCCGCCGAGCCTGCACCGCTGGCCGAGCCGAAGCGTCAGGCCCGCCGCAGTGGTTGGCGTGCTTGGGGTGGTGGCGCACTGGCTGCTTCGGTTGCTGCCGTGGCGCTGTTCGTCGGCCGCGAAAAGCTGCAGGAGGCGCCCCCCGTCGATGTCTCCGCACCGCAGGTGATCGCCAGCCAGGCGCAGTTGCCACCGGCATCCGGGCAGCCTGCGGCTGTCACCGAGGCATCGGTGGACACCGCCGCGATGGCCGTGGCCAGCGTGCCGGCGGTGGCCATGGCAGCGGCCAGCCGTCGCCAGGACGCGCGCCGCGCCAGCGCCACCCGCAGCCAGCAGGCCGCACGCGTGGCCCAGCGCGATGACGCACCGCTGCGCGCGGTCGCCAGCCAGGCGCCGCTGACCCCGACCGTGCCCGCCAGTAGCGCGCGCAACCTGCCATTTGGCGAGGTCGGCAGCCTGCAGGCACGGCCGTGGCCGCGTTCCAGCCTGGCGCCCGCCGCCGCTGGCGCTCTCAATGCCAGCTTCCCGGCCCATGCCGGTGGCGCCGCGTTCTATCCATTCGAGCCACGCCTGCAGGACGACCTGCCGGCGTCGCCACGCCCGCGCGACTGAGCCGGGTACCGTCCCACGCCCCGCCGTCGGCGGGGCGCATTTTTCCCTTTCCATCCGACCCGGAGGTTGCCGTCCGATGACTCCCCGACTGCGCACACATGCCATTGGCCTGTTCGCCCTGACCCTGCCGCTGGTGGCCTGTGCCCAACCGGCGGCGCCTGCCGCCCAGCCGCAGGCCGCAGCCGCTGCTGCGGCGCCGCGCGCACCGGCGCAGCCGCTGGTCAGCGGCCTGCCTGACTTCACCAATCTGGTCGAGCAGGTCGGCCCCGGTGTGGTCAACGTCGACACCACCATCGTCCGCAGCAACCGCCAGGCACGCGGCGGCATGGGCCCGGGTGATGACGAGATGCCTGAATTCTTCCGCCGCTTCTTCGGCCCGGATTTCCCGATGCCGGGGCAGGGCCCCGGCGGCCAGGACGGCGGACCCAGCATCAAGGGCCGCGGCATGGGCTCGGGCTTCATCATTTCGCCTGACGGCTACGTGCTGACCAATTACCACGTGGTCGCCGACGCCAGTGAAGTGAAGGTCAAGCTCGGTGATCGTCGCGAGTTCACCGCCAAGGTGGTCGGCAGCGACCAGCAGTACGACGTCGCCCTGCTGAAGATCGACGGCAAGAACCTGCCGACCGTGCGCGTGGGTGATTCCAACAGCCTGAAGCCCGGTCAGTGGGTTGTCGCGATCGGTTCGCCGTTCGGCCTCGACCACTCCGTCACCGCCGGCGTGGTCAGTGCCCTCGGCCGCAACACCGGTGGGCCGGACCAGCGCTATGTGCCTTTCATCCAGACAGACGTGGCGATCAATCAAGGCAACTCCGGCGGCCCGCTGCTGAATACCCGTGGCGAAGTGGTCGGCATCAACTCGCAGATCTTCTCGGCCTCGGGCGGCTACATGGGCATCAGCTTTGCGATCCCGATCGATCTGGCGATGAGCGCGGTCGAGCAGATCAAGAAGAGCGGCAAGGTGACCCGTGGCCAGCTCGGCGCGGTGGTCCAGGAAATCGACGGCCTGAAGGCACAGGCGATGGGCCTGCCCGATAGCCGTGGTGCGCTGGTCAACCAGATCGTGCCGGACAGTGCCGCGGCCAAGGCCGGGGTCAAGATCGGTGACGTGATCCGCACGGTCAACGGTGCGCCGGTCAACAGCTGGTCCGATCTGCCGCCGCTGATCGGTGCGATGGCACCGGGCAGCCGGGTCACTCTGGGCGTCATCCGCGACGGCAAGCCGCGTGACCTGAGCGCGACCCTGACCGCTTTGGCAGAGGATGCGCAGGGCAATGCCCGCAGCCCCTCCGCAGGCAATGACACGGCAGCGCCGCAGACCGGGGCCAATGCCCTGCTTGGGTTGGAGGTTGCCGACCTGACCGCGCCGCAGCGCAAGCAGCTGGGCCTGGAGGCGGGCGAAGGCGTCCGCATCACCGCAGTGAAGGGCGAGGGCGCCCGTGATGCCGGCCTGTCGGGCGGCATGGTGATCCTGCAGGTGGCCAGCACCCCGGTCGGCAGCGTCGAAACCCTGAACCGTGCGCTGTCCGGGTACAAAAAGGGCGACGTGGTCATGCTGCTGGTCCGTACCGGCAGCGGCAACAGCGCCTTTGTGGCGGTCAAGGCCGGACCGTAACAACGCATGTCCGCCTTCACGGCGGTCCTTGTGGTACCCCCAAAGCCCCGCCCTGGCGGGGCTTCGGCCATTCCGGGGCTTGCCCGGACAGGCCAACCACGCGGCTACCCTCCGGGCGTGCGATAATCGACCGTTACCCTGACGACGCCGCGCGCCGCCGCCACCTCTCTATGTCCTCTGATTCGATGCGGAACATCCGCAACTTCTCCATCATCGCCCACGTCGACCACGGCAAGTCCACGCTGGCCGACCGCATCATCCAGCTCTGTGGCGGCCTCCAGGCGCGCGAGATGGAAGCGCAGGTGCTCGACTCCAACCCGATCGAGCGCGAGCGTGGCATCACCATCAAGGCGCAGTCGGTGTCGCTGCCGTACGTGGCGAAGGACGGCCAGACCTACCATCTGAACTTCATCGACACCCCCGGCCACGTCGACTTCTCCTATGAAGTCAGCCGCTCGCTGGCCGCCTGCGAGGGCGCGCTGCTGGTGGTCGATGCGGCGCAGGGTGTGGAGGCGCAGTCGGTGGCCAACTGCTACACCGCCGTGGAGCAGGGGCTGGAAGTGGTGCCGGTGATCAACAAGATCGACCTGCCCACCGCCGATATCGAGCGTGCCAAGGCCGAGATCGAGGCCGTGATCGGCATCGATGCCAGCGACGCAGTCCCGGTCAGTGCCAAGACCGGCCTGAACGTGGTCGACGTGCTGGAAGCGATCGTGCATCGCATTCCGCCGCCGGTGCCGCGTGATACCGACAAGCTGCAGGCGCTGATCATCGACTCGTGGTTCGACAACTACCTGGGCGTGGTCTCGCTGGTGCGCGTGATGCAGGGCGAGATCAAGGCCGGCGACAAGCTGCAGGTGATGTCCACCGGCCGCAACCACCAGGTCGACAACGTCGGTGTGTTCACCCCCAAGCGCAAGGTGCTGCCGGCACTGCGTGCGGGCGAAGTGGGCTGGGTCACCGCCAGCATCAAGGACGTGCACGGCGCGCCCGTCGGTGACACCCTCACCCTCGCTGCGGATCCCGCGCCGAAGCCGCTGCCGGGCTTCCAGGAAATGCAGCCGCGCGTGTTCGCCGGCCTGTTCCCGGTCGATGCCGAGGATTACCCGGACCTGCGCGAGGCGCTGGACAAGCTGCGCCTGAACGATGCCGCGCTGCGCTTCGAGCCGGAAAGCTCCGAAGCGATGGGCTTCGGTTTCCGCTGCGGCTTCCTCGGCATGCTGCACATGGAAATCGTGCAGGAACGCCTGGAACGCGAATACAACCTGGACCTGATCAGCACCGCGCCGACGGTGGTGTATGAAGTGCTGAAGACCGATGGCACGATCATCAACATGGACAACCCGGCCAAGCTGCCGCCGGTGAACCATGTGCAGGAGATCCGCGAGCCGATCATCCGCGCCAACGTGCTCACCCCCGAGGAGTACATCGGCAACATCATCAAGCTGTGCGAAGAAAAGCGTGGCAGCCAGCTCGGCATCAACTACCTGGGCAGCCAGGTGCAGATCAGCTACGAGCTGCCGATGGCCGAAGTGGTGCTGGACTTCTTCGACAAGCTGAAGTCGGTCAGCCGTGGCTATGCCTCGCTGGACTATCACTTCGTGCGCTTCGATGCCGGTCCGTTCGTGCGCGTGGACGTGCTGATCAATGGCGACAAGGTCGATGCGCTGTCGCTGATCGTGCACCGCAGCCATGCCGATCGTCGTGGTCGCGAGCTGTGCGAGAAGATGAAGGACCTGATCCCGCGCCAGCAGTTCGACGTTGCCATCCAGGCGGCCGTCGGCTCGCAGATCATCTCGCGCACCACGGTCAAGGCCATGCGCAAGAACGTTCTGGCCAAGTGCTATGGTGGCGACGTTTCGCGCAAGAAGAAGCTTCTGGAAAAGCAGAAGGAAGGCAAGAAGCGCATGAAGCAGGTCGGCCGCGTGGAAATTCCGCAGGAAGCCTTCCTGGCCGTGCTGCAGATGGACAACAAATAAGCCCCGAAACCGGCCTTCGGGCCGATCGTCCGGTGACGTTGCAAAGGACCCTGAATGAAACTGTTTGAGATCCTCCTGGTCGTGCTGACCCTGGCCTCCGGCCTGATCCTGCTGGCCGACAAGCTGTACCTGGCCAAGCGTCGCGCCCAGCGCGCCGGCCTGCTCGACACCGAGCCGGTGCTGGTGGACTACTCGCGTGCGTTCTTCCCGGTGCTGGCGATCGTGCTGATCGTGCGCAGCTTCATCGCCGAGCCGTACAAGATCCCGTCCAGCTCGATGATGCCGAACCTGCTGATCGGCGATTTCATCCTGGTCAACAAGTTCTCCTATGGCCTGCGCCTGCCGATCACCAATACCCGCTTCGTGCCGGTCGGTGATCCGGCCCGCGGCGACGTGGTGGTGTTCCACTTCCCCGGCCATGGCGACAACGATCCGGCCAAGGGCGAGAACTTCATCAAGCGCGTGATCGGCGTGCCGGGCGACACCATCGTGTTCGAAGGCGACGGTGTGATCCTCAACGGCGAGCCGCTGAAGTACGACAGCAAGGGCATCTACGCCGGCCACAAGGGCCAGGGCGAGGGCGCCAACCTGCTGGTCGAGCACCTGCCGGGCCGTACCCATACCGTGCTGGAGACCGACTATCCGCGTGGCCAGGGCCAGTGGACCGTACCGGCCGGCAAGTACCTGGTGATGGGCGACAATCGCGACAACAGCGACGACGGCCGTTTCTGGGGCCTGCTGCCGGAAGAGAACCTGCGCGGCAAGGCATTCCTGATCTGGCTGAACTGCCAGGGCTGGTTCTGCAAGGATGGTTTCGAACCGTCGCGGATCGGCTCGAGCATCAACTGACTTCACATCCACTCGCGTATCTGGGGAGAACGCAATGAAGACGATGAACACGCAGCGCGGCATGACCCTGACCTCGTTCCTGACGGTCCTGATCGTGGTTGGCTTCTTCCTCTACATCGGCATGAAGCTGTTCCCGATGTACCAGGAGTATTACGCGGTGCGCTCGGCGATGAAGAGCCTGGCCAAGGAACCCGGCATCGGCAGCATGGCGCCGGCCAACATCCAGGACCTGTTCTTCAAGCGGCTGTACATCAACTACTCGGACAACGTGAAGCCGGCCAACGTCAAGTTCGACCGTCGCGACAATGGCTGGACCCTCAAGGTCAACTACGAAGTGCGCCGCCAACTGGTCGGCAACCTGGATGTGGTTGGCAAATTCGATTCTTCCCAGGACCTGACCCGTAGCGGTGCCGAATAAATCTTTCCAACGTGAAGACCTGATCGGTCACACCTTCCGCGATCCAGGCCTGCTCAAGCAGGCGCTGACCCATCGCAGTGCCGGCGCGCCGCATAACGAGCGGCTGGAGTTCCTCGGCGACAGCATCGTCAACATGATGGTCGCCGAGGCGTTGTACCTGCGCTGGCCCAAGGCGGACGAAGGCGCGATGACCCGCGCCCGCGCCGAGCTGGTGCGCGAGGGTGCGCTGGCGGTGATCGCGCGCACTCTTCAGCTGGGTGACCGGCTGACCATGGGGCCTGGCGAAATGAAGTCCGGCGGTCATCGCCGCGACTCGACCCTGGCCGATGCATTCGAGGCCGTGGTTGCGGCGATCTACCTGGATGCCGGCTTTGAAGCCTGCCGGGCGATGGTCCTGCCCTGGTTTGCCGCCTCGATGGAGGCGCTGCCGGCCACCGGGCGACCGGAGAAGGACCCCAAGACCCGCCTGCAGGAATGGCTGCAGGGCCGACAGAAGGCGTTGCCACAGTACGAACTGGTGTCAGAATCCGGTGACGACCACGCCAAACACTTCCGGGTACGCTGCAACGTAGCCGACCCCGCCGCCAGCACCGAGGGCGAAGGCTCCTCGCGGCGGATCGCCGAACAACAAGCGGCTGCGGCCGTCCTTGAACAACTGGATTCCAAGTGAGCGAACAAACCCCCCATCATTGCGGCAGCGTGGCCGTCATCGGCCGCCCGAACGTGGGCAAATCGACCCTGACCAATGCCTTGGTCGGGGCCAAGGTCAGCATCGTGTCCAACCGGCCGCAGACCACCCGTCACCGCCTGCTGGGCATCGCCACCTACCCGGAAGGGCAGCTGGTGCTGGTCGACACGCCCGGTCTGCACAAGGTGCAGAAGCGTGCGATGAACCGGGTCATGAACCGCGCTGCCCGCGGTTCGCTGGAAGGCGTCGACGCCGGCCTGCTGGTGATCGAAGCCGGTCGCTGGGACGAAGAGGACAGCCTGGCTTTCAACGTGCTGCGCGACGCCGGTATCCCGGTGGTGCTGGTGGTCAACAAGATCGACCGCATGAAGGACAAGGGGGCGCTGCTGCCGTTCCTGCAGGAAGTGACCGCCGGCCGTGACTTCTCGTCGGTGCATCCGATTTCGGCGCAGAAGCGCAACGGCCTGGAAGCCCTGGTCCGTGATGTGCTGGCGCTGTTGCCGGAAGCCCCGCCGATGTTCGGCGAAGACGAAATCACCGACCGCAGCCAGCGTTTCCTGGCTGGCGAACTGGTGCGTGAACAGCTGATGCGCCAGTTGGGCGAAGAGCTGCCGTACGCCACCACGGTGGAGATCGAGCGCTTCACCGAGGACGGCAACCTGCTGCGCATCGGTGCGGTGATCTGGGTCGAGCGCGAAGGCCAGAAGGCGATCGTGATCGGCAAGGGCGGTACCCGCCTGAAGGAGATCGGGGCCAAGTCCCGCCTGCAGATGGAGCGTCTGTTCGGGGCCAAGGTGTTCCTGGAAACCTGGGTGCGCGTGCGTGAGGGCTGGTCCGATGACGAGGCCGCGCTGAAGGCCTTCGGCTACGACTAAGCCGCGACGGTCGCTTCGATGCTGATCGAGGACGACACCGGCTTCGTGCTGCATGCGCGGGCCTATCGCGAGACCAGCCTGCTGGTCGAGGTATTGAGCGCCGAGCACGGCCGGATCGGCCTGCTCGCGCGTGGTGTTTCCACGGCCAAGGGCCAGGTGCTGCGAGCGGCCCTGCAGCCCCTGCAGTGGATCCGCTTCAGCGCGCTGCAACGTGGCGAACTGGCCCAGCTGCGCGGTGCTGAAGCGCTGGATGTGGCGCCGCGCCTGCTCGGCCAGGCCATGCTGGCCGGGTTCTATTTGAGTGAACTGACCCTGCGCCTGGCGCCGCGCCAGGATCCGTTGCCGGAGTTATACCTGGCCTACGGCGAAGCGCGTGCACGCCTGGCCGTGGGTGCCGGATTGGCCTGGACCCTGCGCCGTTTCGAGCGCGAGCTGCTGGCGGCACTGGGCGTGGGCTTCGATCTGGAGACTGCCAGCGATGGCCAGCCGATCGACCCGGCGGCGCGTTATGAACTGGACCCGCAGGAAGGACCGCAGCGCCTGCTCAGCGAGCGCGGCGGCGAGCGTGGTGCAGCGGCTACTGGCTCAGCACTGTTGGCCCTGGCGGCCGACGACGAGCCGGACGCAGCCGATCTGGCCAGCCTGCGGCTGCCGATGCGGCGGGTGCTGGCTCATCACCTTGGCGCACGCGGCCTGAAATCGTGGGAGATGCTGGAGCAGCTCGCGCCCAGGCGTTGAGGGGTGTTCGGCAGGGCTTGCAGCCCTGCACCTGCCGAATCAACGTCAACGTCAACGGCAAGAGCTGGTTATCCGTGGGTAGGCGGGGTGGGCCCGGTGGCAGGGGACGCCGTAAATACGTCCCTGTAGGCTCGGTCGCCGCATCCATGCGGCTCACGCCCCTGCCACCGGACCCACCCCGCCTTCGACAATTGTCCGCGAGCTGTCGGAACGGCTTCCGGCTCTGGTAGGTGTCGACCTTGGTCGACGCGTAGATCCACGCCATGCGTGGATGCTCTTCGTTCAATTCTCGAAATATTCGATTTCGATGGAGATTCATCCACGCATGGCGTGGATCTACCAGACACCGGGAAACTGTCAGGGGTGGGGCGGCATGGGTTGGCAGGACCGTTGGCGCCATGGATGGCGCCATCGAGCCCCCATGGATGGGTTTACGGCGTGTCCTGCCAGCCCATGCCGCCCCGCCATCCCGCAGGAAGCCGCTTTGGCTTTGGCCGTTGCTCCGGCTGTTGCCTCTGCGGGTGCCGGGCGCAGCCCGGCCGAACCCCTCTTAGTGCAGCAGAGCCGCTACGGCGGCGCGGAACACCGCCTGTGCCTGCCCCGATTCGGGCGTGTGGTGCAGCTGCCGCACCGCGCGTGCCAGTCGCGCTGCACCCACGAACCCGCAGCTGGCCTGCAACCGGTGCAGCTGGCTGCGCAGCTGGCGCTCGTCGTGCTGGTCCACGGCCTGTTCGACCGCGTCGCGCACGCCCGGCAGTTCGGCCAGGAACAGTTCGCGCAGGGCGATCAGGTGGTTGCGCTGGCCATTGAGCGCGGCCAGAGCGGCGGTTTCATCCCAGTCCTCCAGCGCCAGCTCGACCGCCGCTGGCGGCACTGTGGAGCCGGCGGGGCTGTTGACCAGCGCACGACGGACCGCCTTCAGCAGCTGGTCGCGACCCAGCGGTTTGACCAGGGTATCGCTGAAGCCAGCCTCGCGCAGGCGTGCGTGAATGGCGGCATCGCCGTCGGCGGTGTGCGCCAGCGCCGGGGTGTCCGGATGCGAGCGGCGCAACTGGTGCAACAGCTGGGCACCATTGCCATCGGGCAGGTTGACGTCGATCAGCCACAGATCGTGGGCACCGGGCTCGGCGCGCGCCAAGGCGCTGGCCAGTGAGTCGGCGGTATCCACATCCGCTGGTAACGTTTCCAACGCCGCTTTGAAAAAACCGCGGCTGATGATGTCGTCCTCGACAAGCAGGAAGCGGGGTCGACTGGCCCGCGGGGTCATCTGCATCAGGGCTGCCTCCATGTCAGCTGGGGTCAATCATCAAGCACGGCGGCGGCGGGCGCAAGCGGCCAGCGGCCCTGCTGGTCAGGATCTGCGACAATACGCCCCCACTTTTGCCCGCAGCCTGTTGCCACGTGGCCCGATCCCGCTCCCGCATCGACCGTACTCCCTTCCAGACCGAGATCCTCGACCTCAGCCATGATGGTCGCGGTGTTGCCCGCCGTGAAGGCGAGGGCGGCAAGGTCACCTTCATCAGCGGCGCCCTGCCGGGCGAAGTGGTGATGGCCGAACAGACCGCCCGCAGCCGCCACTTCGATGAGGCGCGCACGGTGGAAGTGCTGCAGGCCTCGCCGCAGCGGGTGACCCCCAAGTGCCCGCATTTCGGCACCTGCGCCGGCTGCGTGCTGCAGCACCTGGACGAAGACCAGCAGATCGTCGCCAAGCAGCGCGTGCTGATGGACAACCTGGAGCGCATCGGCCATGTGAAGCCGGGCACCGTGCTGCCGCCGCTGGTGGGTGACAGCTGGGGCTACCGCCGCAAGGGCCGGTTCTCGGTGCGCCGGGTCGAGAAGAAGGACAAGACCCTGGTCGGCTTCCGCGAGCAGGACCCGCGCTTCGTCGCGGACCTGCAGCAGTGCCTGACCGTGATTCCGGAAATCGGCACCAAGGTGGAGGTGCTGTCGACCTTCATCGAATCGCTGGACGGCAAGCGCGACATCCCGCAGATCGAGTTCATCGCCGGTGACCAGGCGGTGGTGCTGACCGTGCGCCACCTGCAGCCGCTGAGTGGCGCCGATCGCGCAGCCTGGGCGGCCTTTGGCCAACAGCAGGGCTTTGTCATCTACCTGCAGTCGGGCGGCGTGGATACCGTGCAGCCGCTGGACGGGCAGGGCGTGGCGCTGTCGTTCCGGCTGGCGCCGTGGGATGTCGAACTGGCGTTCCGTCCGCTGGATTTCATCCAGGTCAATGCCAAGCTCAACGAGAAGATGATCGCCCACGCGCTGGACCTGCTTGAACCGGGTGCCGACGAGCGCGTGCTGGACCTGTTCTGTGGCCTGGGCAACTTCACCCTGCCGCTGGCACGCAAGGTGCGCGAAGTGGTGGGCGTGGAAGGTGATGCCGGGCTGGTGGCGCGTGCGCGCGAGAACGCCGAGCACAACGGACTGGCCAATGCGCAGTTCTACAGCGCCGACCTGACCCAGGACCAGCGCAGCACGCCGTGGATGCGCCAGGGCTTCGACAAGCTGCTGCTGGATCCGCCGCGTTCGGGCGCCATCGAAGTGCTGCAGCAGCTGCCGTTGAAGCAGTTCAAGCGCATCGTCTATGTCAGCTGCCATCCAGGCTCGCTGGCCCGCGATGCCGGTTACCTGGTCAACGAACAGGGCTTCACCCTGGTCAGCGCCGGTGCGATGGACATGTTCCCGCATACCGCGCACGTGGAAAGCATCGCGGTGTTCGAAAAACGTTGATGCCTGCGGCGCCGGGGGCTGCCCGGCGCCTGCCTTGCCGTTTGCACGGAAGCAACGCGGTCAGTCGCCCGGGGCGTTCTGCCACTGGCCGTCCACGCGCACGAAGGCCATGGACTGCTCGCCTTGCTCGTTGCCATCGCCCGCGCGCACCGTGCATTCGATGACGGCCCTGTCGCTGGCAACGTCGCAGCTCCTCACTTCCTGCACCTGCAAGGTGCCGGCCGCCTGCTCGTAGCGTGCGCGCAGGGTGGGGTCGGCCTGCTGCTGCGCCTGTACGGCGATCCGTTCCCGCAGCAGGGCCTGCACCCGATCCTTCGGCGGCGCCGGAACGGGGACATCGCGCTGGTCAGGCAGGGTCCACACGCCGCCCACCAGAGCCAACCGCAGCAGCTGCGGTCGCGAATTGATGCCTGCGCTGGCGGTGGCGATGCAATCGACGGCGTCGCCGGCCTCGGCGGGCGCGCAGCTGTCCAGGGCTTGCAGGCGGGGCCGGAAGGTCTCGGCAACCAGGCGGCTGCTGTCGCTGGCGGGGCGATCGGCAATGGCCTGATCGAACATCCGGTCCATCGCAGCCTGTGCCTGCTGCAGCGATGGCATCGCCGTTGATGCGGCATTGGCGGCCACACACGGCAGCAGTGCCGACAGGACAAGACAGCGGCGAAGACGACGGGGAAGTGTCATGAGCGACCATTCCTTGGTTGGGGGCCGCGCAGTGTAGTCGTGCCTGTCGCTGCGCCGATAGGCAGCGTCTGGCGTGAGTCGCATACTGTGCCCATGGGCATCGAAATCGAACGCAAATTCCTCGTCACGCATGATGGGTGGCGCACCGCCGCGCACCGGGTCATTCCGATGGCGCAGGGCTACATCAGCGATCTGGGGGCGCTCGACCGCGGCACCCAGAACGCCTCGGTGCGGGTCCGCATCGAAGGCGACAAGGCCGCCCTGAACCTGAAGTCGCGAACCTTGGGCCATACCCGGCAGGAGTTCGACTACCCGATTCCAGTGCAGGATGCGCGCGACCTGCTGGCGCTGTGCGTCGGCGGCCTGATCGACAAGCGCCGGCACCTGGTCCAGCACGCCGGCCTGACCTGGGAAGTGGACGAGTTCCTTGGCGACAACGCCGGCCTGGTGGTGGCCGAAGTCGAGCTCGACAGCGCTGACCAAGCGATCGACCTGCCGGACTGGATCGGCGCCGAAGTGACCGACGACGCGCGCTACTACAACGTGGCATTGGCCAATAATCCCTATTCACAGTGGTGAAGGCCTGGAACAGGGGCGAAGGGAGTAGCGACTTGATTTCCCTCCGTCCCCTTTTTTCGGCGGCGAGCAGGCCACATGTCGCAGTGATGAGAATCGACATCTACTCCGACGTGGTCTGCCCTTGGTGCTGGATCGGCAAGCGTCGCTTCCAGCAGGGTGTGCAGTTGCTGGGCGCCGACGCGCCTGAACTTGAAATCCACTGGCAGCCGTTCCAGCTCGACCCGGATGCGGACGCCACCCCGGTGCCGCTGCGGGAAGCCTATGTGCGCAAGTTCGGCGGTGCCGAGCGCACCGAGCAGATTCTTGGCCAGACCCAGACCACCGCGCGGGCCGAGGGCCTGCCGATGGACTTCAGCCAGGGCCAGGTGCGGGTAACCACGCTGCCGGCGCATCGCCTGCTGTGGCTGGCTGGCCAGCATGGCGCGCAGGAGGCGGTCGGCGAGGCGCTGTTCCGGGCGCACTTCGAGCATGGACGGAATCTGGCCGACCCGGCGGTGCTGGTCGAGGCCGGCGCCGCAGGTGGTCTGGGCGGAGATGAGATCCAGCAGATGCTGGCCGGCGATCGTGGCCTGGCCGAAGTGGAAGCGGGCCTGGCGCAGGCCCATGCCCTGGGTATTTCCTCGGTGCCCACCTTCGTCATCGACGGCCGCTGGGCTGTTTCCGGCGCCCAGCCCCCGGAAGCCTTCGCCAACGCCCTGCGCCAGATTGCTGCCGAGCAGGCGGGGCAGGGCGCGCAGGATGCCCCGGATGGCAGCGGCGGCGCCTGCGGCGCGGACGGCTGCAAGGTCTGACCGGACCGCAAAAGGGGACGGAGGGGATTAAGTCGTATTCGGCACCAGTGGGTCGATTGCGCGTTAATCCCCTCCGTCCCCTTTTTTCACCACTGCGCCTGTTGGCCGGTTCTGCGACAATGCGGCACTGCGCCATGCGGGCGCCCGTTGTGGAGATCGACCATGCTGCTGATCGGCGTTGCCGGTACTGAACTGACCGCCCAGGAACGTGACTGGCTGCAGCACGATGCTGTGGCCGGGGTGGTGCTGTTCAAGCGCAACTTCGCTTCGCGGCAGCAGGTGACCGAACTGTCGGCGGCAATCCGCGCTGCCGTACCGCGTCCGCAGTTGATCTGCGTGGACCAGGAAGGGGGGCGCGTGCAGCGCTTCCGCGAGGGCTTCAGCGAGCTGCCGCCGCTGCAGGACATTGGTGTCCAGTACGCCAAGGACCCCGACGCTGCACTGGCGCTTGCCGAGCAGCACGCCTGGCTGATGGCCAGTGAAGTGCGTGCCAGCGGTGTGGACCTGAGCTTCGCGCCGGTGGTTGACCTTGGCCGTGGCAATCGCGCCATCGGCAACCGTGCCTTCAGTGAAGACCCGCAGGTCGTGGCCGCATTCACCGCCGCCTACGTGCGTGGCATGCATGCGGTCGGCATGGCCGCCACCCTCAAGCATTTCCCCGGCCATGGCACCGTGCTGGAAGACACCCATGTGGACACCGCGATCGATCCGCGCGCGCTGGACGAGCTGCGCGCACAGGATCTGGTCCCGTTCGCGGCCGGTATCGCCGCCGGCGCCGATGCAGTGATGATGGCGCACGTGATCTATCCGCAGGTCGCGCCGGAACCCGCTGGCTACTCGCCGCGCTGGATCCAGCAGATCCTGCGTGACGAGCTCGGCTTCCGCGGCGTGGTGTTCTCCGATGACATCGGCATGGCCGCCTCGCACAGCGCCGGCGGCGTGCCGGCGCGCGTGCACGCGCACCTGGATGCCGGCTGCGATGTGGTGCTGGTCTGCCACCCGGAACTGGTCGATGAAGCCCTGCACGCGGTGCAGGGACGCTCCCTCAATACCGCTGCGCTGCTGGGCCTGCTCGGCCGCGGCGCGCTTGGCTGGGATGGCCTGCTGGCCGATGCCCGCCATGGCGACACCCAATCCCGTCTGCTTCAAACCCTTGGAAGAACCGTCTGATGCCGAACCTCACCATTTCCCAGGCCCTGGCCCAAGCTGACCTGCTGGTCGACCGTCCCACCATCGACAAGGCCATTGCCGGCATCGCCGACGCCATCGCGCGCGATTACCAGGGCGAGGTGCCGCTGTTCCTGTCGATCATGCATGGTGCGCTTCCGTTCGCAGGCCAGCTGGCACTGGAGCTGGGCGCGCGCGGCCAGGACGTGCAGTTCGATTACCTGCACGCCACCCGTTACCGCGGCGAGACCACCGGTGGCGACCTGGTGTGGAAGCACAAGCCGGCCACCGCGCTGTTCGGCCGTCGCGTGCTGCTGGTCGATGACATCCTCGACGAGGGTTACACCCTGCAGGGCGTGCGCACCTGGTGCCTGGAGCAGGGCGCGACCGACGTGCGCATTGCCGCGATGACCGTGAAGAAGCACGATCGCGCGCTGCCGGACGTCACCGCCGACTACGCCGGCATCGAACTGCCGGATCGCTACGTGTTCGGTTTCGGCATGGACGTCAACGAAACCCTGCGCTGCGTGCCGGCCATCTACGCGATGAAGGAATAACAACGCGGCCGACTGCGGCCTGCGTTTCCTGTCGCCGGCATCCTCGGGTGCCGGCGTTCTTTTTTCTCTGGAGTGCTTTTCATGCAACAGATCGCCCTGGCCGTGATTGGCGGCACCGGTGTGTACAACCTGGCCAAGCTTGACGACGTGCAGACCCACGAAGTCTCGACCCGTTTCGGACAGCCGTCCGGCCCGGTGCGGGTCGGGACATTGCTCGGTCATCGCGTGGCTTTCCTGGCGCGCCACGGTGAAGGTCATTCGCTGCCGCCGCACAAGATCAACTACCGCGCCAACCTGGCCGCGCTGCAGCAGATCGGTGCGCAACGGGTGTTGGCACTGAATACCGTGGGTGGCATCGGTGACGATTTCGGTCCGCGCGTGCTGGCCTGTCCGGATCAGGTAATCGATTACACCTGGGGTCGTATCAGCACGATCTGCGAAGAAGAAGGCACCGACGTGGTGCACGTCGACTTCGGCCATCCGTACACGCCGATGCTGCGCAGCAAGATCCTGGCGGCGGCGAAGGTGACCGGTGTGAAGGTCCACGACGGCGGTTGCTACGGCGCAACGCAGGGCCCGCGGCTGGAAACCATCGCCGAAATCGCGCGCATGCGCCGCGATGGCTGCGACCTGGTAGGCATGACCGGCATGCCCGAAGCGGCGCTGGCACGCGAGCTGGGGCTGGATTACGCCTGCCTGGCGATCGTTGCCAACTGGGCTGCCGGGTGCGGTGACGGCGAGGAAATCACCATGGCCGAAGTACTGGCCAATGTGCAGGCCGCCAGCAACGGACTTCCGGAACTGGTCGGCGAATTGGCGCGGGGGTGATTGTCTTCGCGTAACAAGCTTTGCATACTCAGCTTGTGCGCGGGTTCAGCGTACACCACCCATTCATTGCATAAGGTCACGCATCACCATGCCGAACGGTACCGTCAAGTGGTTCAACGACGCCAAGGGATTTGGCTTCATCTCGCCGGAGGACGGCAGCGCCGACGTCTTCGCGCACTTCTCCGCGATCAACTCCAAGGGCTTCCGCAGTCTGCAGGAAGGCCAGAAGGTCACCTACGACGTGACCCAGGGCCCGAAGGGCGCCCAGGCCTCGAACATCGTTCCGGCCGAGTGATCCACTCGATAGTGCGTTGAGAACCCCGCTTCGGCGGGGTTTTTTTTGCGGGCCGTGAAGATGCTCTTGCTGCGGGAGCGCCTGTCCCTGCGTGCGAATGTCCCCCGGCGCCGGCCTACGGCCATCGCCTCCTCCTTTACTTCGCACGCAAGGACAGGCACTCCCGTTGCGGAATCGCGCGCGCCAACAGAGGCCATGAAAGCCGAGCGCCGCCACCACTGCCGGCTCTCCTGCGAAGTAAAGGAGGAGGCAGCCGCGCAGAGGCTGCCGGGGGACATTCGCAGGAGAGACGGCAGTGGTGGCGGAGCCCGATGCAAATCTGCTCGGAAGAGGAGGCGGTCGATGTACCACCCCTGCGCCGATGGCACAATGCGGGCATGACGGAACGACTGCGCATCGCCGTAATTGGATACGGCACCGCTGGCCAGGCATTGGCCATCCTGCTCACCCGTGACGGCCACGAGGTGGAGATCTTCGAACGCGTGCCGACGCCAGGGCCGGTGGGCGCAGGGTTCCTGCTGCAGCCCAGCGGACTGCAGGTGCTGTGGCAGATGGGCCTGCTCGATGCCGTGCGTGGCTACGCCATGCCGGTGCGCCGGCTGTATGGTGATACCCCGTGCGAGCGCGCGGTGATGGACATGGGCTATGACGGCCTGGATGCGCGCCTGCACGGCCTGGGCATGCAGCGCGGGGCGTTGTTCTCGGTGCTGGACAAAGCGCGTGAAGGCGCCGGCGAACTGCATGTGGGTACGACCGTCGTCGAGGTCGATCACCAGCAGGGGCGCTTGCGCGACAGCGACGGCCGCACGCATGGACCGTTCGATCTGGTGGTTGCCGCCGACGGCGCTGCATCCACGCTGCGCAACGGTATCGAAGGCGGCGCGGCGCTGGATCGGGTGTACCCCTGGGGCGCGCTGTGGTGCCTGTTGCCGGCCGAAGACTGGCCGCACATGCAGCAGCTGCGGCAGCGCTACGTCGCCGCGCGCAAGATGATCGGCCTGCTGCCGGTCGGTACCCGTCCGGGTGACGATACGCCTCGCCTGAGCTTCTTCTGGAGCCTGCCGCGCGCGGATTTCGAGCGCTGGCAGGGCGACGGCATGGCGCCCTGGCTGGAAGAACTGCATGCGCTGTGGCCACAGGCGGGCGCGCGCTTCGCCCATCTGCAGGACGCTGGGCAACTGGCACGGGCGGTGTACCGCGATGCCGTGATGAAGCGTTGGCACCAGGGCCGGCTGGTACTGGTCGGTGATGCAGCACACGCGATGAGCCCGCAGCTGGGGCAGGGCGTGAACATGGCGCTGCTGGATGCGCTGGCACTGCGCGACGCGTTGCGCACCCATGGTGGCCGTGAACCGGCATTGCAGGCCTATCAGGCGCAACGGCGCGCGCATGTGGCGGTCTATCAACGCTGGAGCCGCTGGCTGACGCCGTTGTTCCAGTCCGATCGCGATGCGTGGGCGAAGGCGCGCGACGTGCTGCTGGGGCCGATGGGACGATTGCCTGGCGGGCGCGGACACATGCTGCGCGTGCTCAGCGGAACCCAGCACGGGTGGCTGGGCGCGTTGCCGCTCGATCCCGCATTCATCGAGGCGCTTGCCGCTGCGCCCGTGCCGGTACCGGGCGTGGCGATGCCGGCCATCGCGTGAAGCTCTTCGTCAGGTCACTTAACGATTGCCTCACCCCGTTTATGCGACAAGAGATGAGCACGCGGCAGCCGCGTCGCCCGCTTTCCTTTTCGTGATCGATCATCGCGTGGCCCGGGTGGCGCCGCCGTCGCTGCCTGCTGCGGCCCGGATGCGCCGCACGATGCACGAGGAGGACGCCATGTTGTTCGCGGTCGAGAAGCTGGAATCGGAAATCTGCAAGCTGCGCGGTCTGCTGCGGATGCTGCACGAGGACCAGCCCGACGTACTGGAAGATGTGTTCGAGTTCCATGTCGGCAATTTGATCAGCCACGCATCACCGGAAAGCCACGACCATATCCGCGCCTGCGCCCACGAGATGCTGGTGGCGATACAGGCACTGCCGCGCCACGCTGACGAGGAAGCGCCGGATTTCAGCCTGATGCCCGGGATCGTCGCCCGCCCGTCGTAATTGCAGGCCAGGCCTCGACGCAGGCCTCGACGAATCAGCGAACCGGCAGCGGCACCACGCTGTCTTCCACACAGGCGAGCAGCTGTTCGCCCGGTGCCAGTACAGGCACGACACCGGCGGTGAATGCCGAGAATGCCGGCAGGATGGTGATGCCCTTGCGCAGCCAGAACGCGGGAAAGCGTCGACGCAGCGCCGGCAACGCAACCTGCGGGTGCACATGGCCGGCCAGGACGTGCGCGGAGGCATCGGCCAGCGGCTCGTGCCGCAGCAGGAACGGCCCCAAGCGTGCGTCGTCATGCATCTGTACCTGCAGCGCTGCCTTCGGCAGATCACGATCGTGATTGCCGCGCACCACGTGGATGTCCAGGGCCGCGTGCTGCTCGCGCCAACCGAGCCATTGCTGATACCAAGCTGCGCGATGCACCGGGCCATGCAGGACGTCGCCGAGGATCCATAGTTGCTGGCACTGGCGCATGGTTACCATGTCCTGCAGGCGCTGCAGGTCATTGCCAGTGCCGCCCGACGGCAGGGCGATTCCCGCACGCCGGAACACGTCCGCCTTGCCCAGGTGCAGGTCGGCGATCAACAGCGTGCGACGCGCCGGCCACAGCAGCGCCCGACCGCCCAGCAGCAGCATCGACTCACCGCCCAGCTGCAGCGGCAGATCAGCGGCCATGGCGGCGCTCCAGCTGCTGCGCAGCACGCTGCACGCGCGTGCGCCAGTCTTCATTGCTGAACTGCCCACGCAGGCGTTCGGCCCACAGCGGGAATGCCAGCGGGGTCAGTGACGATGGCTGCTGCAGCGACAACGAACGCGTGGCGATGCCTGCCAGCACCTGCTGCAGCCCGGGCAGATCCAGGCTGTCGTGCAGTACTTCCTGCTCGGCCAGTGCCAGCAGCAGATGTTCCGGATCGTGCTCGCGCAGCACGTCATGCAGCAGTCCGGCGGAGGCCTGCAGTTGGCGCAGCGAGCGCGGCATGCCGCCAGGCAGGCTGGGTACCAGCAGGCCCGCCACGCGCGCGATGCCGCGGAACTGGCGGCGTGCCAGCTCGCCCAGGTTCACCGCTTCGCGCAGGTCCTGCAGCAGGTCGCCAGCGTCCAGCATCGCGCGCCAGTCTGGTTCCTGCAGATCCAGCGGCGTGGCTGGAGCGAGCACCAGGCCATGGTCATTCACTGCATAGCCGATGCTGTTGCGTTGCCGACGGGTGCAGCGCAGGGCCAGCAGCGCGGCCAGCGCTTCATGCACATGGCGGCCCGCAAAGGGATAGACGAACAGAAACTGGCCTTCGCGTCGGCGCACGTCTTCCACCAGCAGGTGGCCGGGCGATGGCGGCGCAGACAGCTGCGACTGCAATGCCAGCAGCGGCGCAAGCCACCGCGACTCCGCGCTCTGGTCGGCGCCTGACAGCACCTTTTCCAGTTCGCGGCCCAAGGGCATCGACAGTGGCAACTGCCCACCTTGCCAGCGCGGCACCACACCATCACCACCACCGCGCGCCATGCGCACGAACGCAGTCATGTCGCGCAGCTGCACCAGTTCCAGCAGCCGCCCTGCAAACTGGAAGCGGTCGCCGCGGCGCAGGCGGCTGGCGAACTGCTCTTCCACCGCGCCCAGGCTGCCGCCACGCAGGAACTGCACGCGCACGCTGCCGTCGCTGCTGATGGTGCCGATCGACAGCCGATGGCGCAGCGCCTGGCGGCGACCGGGCATGCGGTAGATGCCATCGGCATCGCGTACCACCTTGTGGAACTCCGGATACCGGGACAATGCACGTCCGCCCTGTACGATGAAATCGAGCACGGCATTCCACTGTGCGTCCTCCAGCGCGGCGAAGGCATGCGTGCCACGGACCTGTTCCAGCAGTGCATCGGCGTTGAAGCCGCCCGCCAGCGCGCGGCTGACCGCGTGCTGGGCCAATACGTCCAGCGACAACGTTGGAGGACGTCGCGCTTCGATCACACCGTCATGCAACGCGCGTCGGGCCGCCGCGTACTCGGCCAGTTCCAGCGCATGGCTGGGAATGCACAGTATTTCGCCACTGGCACCGGGCCGATGGCGCGCACGCCCGGCGCGCTGGCGCAGGCGGGCCACCCCCTTCGGACTGCCCAGCTGCAGCACCTGGTCCACTTCCGGAAAGTCCACGCCCAGATCCAGACTGGACGTGGCGACCACGCACCGCAGCGTGCCCGCACGCAATCCGTCTTCAACCTGCTGGCGCAGCGCGGGATCCAATGAGCCGTGGTGCAGGGCGAGCGTGCCGGCATCCTCCGGCCACACCGCTGCGAGGGCCTGGTGCCACAGTTCCGCCTGTGCACGCGTATTGGTGAAAAACAGGCTGCTGCGTGCGCGGAACACTGCATCGAGCACGCGCGGAAGCTGGGAAAGACCGAGATGCCCGGCCCATGGAAAGCGTTCGCCGGGTTCGGGCAGCAGGCTGCGGATCGTTACCGGCCGCTGCCGGGCACCTTCCACGATGGGTGACTGTGGCCGGTGTGGCAGCAGTACGTCGCGTGCCTGCGGCAGGTTGCCCAATGTGGCCGACAGCCCCCACAGCTGCATCGCGGGCGCCGCCGCACGCAGCAGCGCCAGGTTCAACTGCAGCAGCACGCCGCGCTTGTTGCCCAGCAGTTCGTGCCATTCGTCCACCACCACGCAGCGCAGCCTGCGCATGCGCTCGAGGGTGTCGGGATAGCTGAGCAGCAGCGCCAGCGATTCCGGTGTGGTCACCAGCACGTCGATGCGACCTTCACGCGCCAGGCGCCTGTCGCGAGTGCTGGCATCGCCGCTGCGCAACCCCACGCGCCAACCCAGGCCAAGGCCGTCGATCGGCGCCTGCAGCGCACGTGCGGTATCGCTGGCCAGCGCCCGCAGCGGTGTCACCCACAGCACCTGCAGCGGGCGTACCGCGCTGGCGCGACGTGGTGCGGGGGGCGGGTCGAGCATCGTCTGCAGCAAGGGGCCGCCGAACATGGCAAGCGTCTTGCCGCTGCCGGTGGGGGTATGCAGCAGGCCCGATTCGCCAGCCAGGTAGTGGCGCCACATCACGCGCTGGAAGGGCAGGGCGCGCCAGCCGCGGCTTCCGAACCAGTCGTTCAGGCGCTGCAGCGCATCGCTGCGCTTCATCGCGCCAGCGCCTGCAGCTGGGCCAGATGGTCGGCTTCGGCAGCCGGCTTGTCGTGGCGCCAGCGCAGGATGCGTGGAAAGCGTACGGCGATGCCGGATTTGTGGCGCGCGCTACGGTTGACCGCTTCGAAGCCGAGTTCGAACACCTGCTCGGCACTGACGCTGCGCACCGGGCCGAAGCGTTCGCGGGTATTCGCGCGGATCCAGCGGTCGAGGGCGAGGATCTCCTTGTCGTCCAACCCGGAATAGGCCTTGGCCACTGGAACCAGTGTCTCGCCGTCCCAGACCCCGAAGGTGTAGTCGGTGTAGAGCGTGCTGCGCCGGCCATGGCCTGCCTGCGCATACAGCAGTACGGCATCGATGGTGAGCGGCTCGACCTTCCACTTCCACCAGTCGCCACGACGACGCCCGGACTGGTACATCGAGTCGCGGCGCTTCAGCATCAGCCCTTCCACGCCGCGATCGCGCGATGCTTCGCGCAGCTGCGCGGCATGCTGCCAATCGTCGGCGGGTACCTCGGGCGACAGCTGGATGCGCGGATCGCCGAGCGCGCCGACCACCTCGGCCAACTGCGCGCGCCGTTGCTGCAGTGGCAGCGCACGCAGGTCCTGACCGTCGCGTTCAAGCAGATCGTAGGCGAGTACGCGCACAGGCGTGTTGCGCAGGGTGGCGGCGCCCGGCTTGCGGCGCTGGATGCGGGTCTGCAGCGCGGTGAATGCACGCGGCAGATTGTCGGCGTCGTCCCATGCCAGCAGCTCGCCATCGAGCACGCAGCCATCGGGCAGCGATGCTGCGGCCTGCTCGATCTCCGGGAAGCGACCGTCCAGCCGTTCTTCGCCGCGCGACCACAAGGCCACCTCGCCCTGGCGCCGCAGCAGCTGCAGGCGGATGCCATCCCATTTCCATTCCAACAGCCAGTTGCTGATCTCGCCCAGTCGCTCGGTGGGCTCACCTTCCAGCGGCGAGGCCAGAAAGAATGGATAGGGCTGCTGGCGATCGGTCGGCAGTTCTTCGGCAGACAACAAAGTGGCCAGCAGGCCAGGGGAAGGCACCCAGTCGCCTAGCATGCGTTGGGCGATGCGGGCGATGTCCAGCCCGGACCACTCGGCCAATGCCTGCTGCACCACGCGCTGCGATACGCCAACGCGCAGTGCGCCGGTCAGCAGCTTGTTGAAGACCAGGCGTTCGGCCGATGCAAGCTGTCGCCAGCCCTCGACTACAGCGGCACGACGCACGGGCTCCGGCTGGTTGGCGACGGCAAGCAGGTGCTGTTCGATCCAGTCGGCCAGAGGGCGATCCTCGCCTTCGCTGGCAGGATCATCCAGCAGCAGCGTGAGCGTTTCCGCAAGGTCGCCGACCTGCGCGTAGCTGTCCTCGACCAGCCATGGCGGCAGGCCGGATTCTTCGGCGATCCACGCCCGCAGTTCGCCACTGCCTGCGATCTTGCGGCGCGCGCCGCCCACCTTGCCACCACTGAGCAGGTACAGCGCCCACGCTGCGTCGTGCGGACGTGCGTGCTGGAAGTAGTCGATCAGCGCCGCGCGCTTGTCCAGCGTCGCCGTGCTGCGATCCAGCCGCTGGTACAGCGCGGCGAAGGCCTTCATTCCTCGCCTCCGAAATCGGTGCGGAAGGCTTCGGCGGCAATGCCGCGTTCGCGCAGATACGGAATAAGCGCATCGGTGTTGCCGTGGGTGGCGATGATCCTCCGTGCGCCGGTCTGCGTGATGGTCTGCAGCAGCGCCGGCCAATCGGCATGGTCGGAGATCACGAAGCCGCGGTCGACGTTGCGGCGCCGACGATTGCCGCGCAACTGCATCCAGCCCGAGGCGAAACCGAGCTGGTGGCGACCGAACCGGCGCAGCCAGGGCGTGCCGGCGGCCGAGGGCGGCGCCAGGATCAGCTGGCCTGCGGCATCGGCCTGACGTCCCTGTTCGGCAACCGTGAGCGTTTCGAGCATGGGTACGCCGGCCTGCCGATAGACGGCGACGCCGTTGGCGATAGCGCCATGCAGCCACGCAGGCTGGTCATCCACCGCGCGCAGCTCGGCAAGCACGCGTTGCGCCTTGCCCAGCGCGTAGCAGAGCAGCACGGCCGCTTCCCCCCGCAGCGCGCACTCGCGACGCCAGGCGGCGATCTCTGCCGCCACGGCGCGTGTATCGGGCCAGCGATAGATCGGCAGCGCAAAGGTCGCTTCGGTGATGAAGGTATCGCAGGGCACCACTTCGAACGGGGCGCAGGTGGGGTCGGGCTGACGCTTGTAGTCGCCCGACGCCACCCAGACCTGCTCACCGTCGTCGATGCGTACCTGCGACGAGCCGAGCACGTGGCCGGCCGGATGCAGCGATACCTGCACCCGGCCCAGCGCGAACGGCACGCCCTCGGCATGCGCGTGCAGCGGCACATCGCCCAGGCGCCAGTGCAGGATCGGCACGCTGCCGGTGCTGCAGTGGTATTCGCCCATGCCGGGTCGCGCATGGTCGCCATGGCCATGGGTGATGACCGCGCGCGGTACTGGCCGCCAGGGATCGATATGGAAATCGCCTGCCGCGCAGTACAGGCCTTCCGGCCGCAGTACCACCAGATCGTCATTGCCTGCCATGCCATCACTGTGGCGCGCCGGTCGTGCACGCGGCGAGAATCGGCCTGAACGCGGGGTTGCCGGACGATACGGCACAATCGGGCCGCACACCTCTTGCCGGCGGGGAAGGAACCGATGAGTGGACCGAGCTTCAACAGCAGCGCTCCCTACGAAACCCACGTGGTGCTCAACCAGCCGCCACCGTTCGCCGGTCGCCAGTTGTGGACCGACGACATCGCACTGATGGAGGCCGTGCAGCGCGAGGGTGCGGCAGCGTTCGCGCCCCGCCTGGCGGTGTATGGAGGGCTGGCTGGCGACGCGTTGTACCGGCTGGGCTTCGATGCCAACCGCGATCGCCCGCGCCTGCGCACCCATGATGCGCAGGGACATCGCATCGACACCGTGGAGTTCCATCCGTCGTATCACCAGTTGATGCAGACGGCCAAGGAGCATGGCGTTGCCGGGCTGTCCTGGCACGAGCCACAGCCCGGCGCGCATGTCGCGCGCGCTGCGCTGAGCTACCTGCACCACCAGGCCGAGGCCGGCACCAGCTGCCCGTTGACCATGACCCACGCCGCGGTAGCCGTGCTGCGCGGGCAGCCGCATCTGGCCGAGTGGTCGCGCAAGGCCGCCGCACCGGTATACGACCCGCGTGATGTGCCGGTGGCCGACAAGGCCGGCATCACCCTGGGCATGGGCATGACCGAGAAGCAGGGTGGCTCGGACGTGCGCGCCAACACCACCCGCGCCGAACCCATCGATGGCGAGCGCTATCGACTGATCGGGCACAAGTGGTTCTTCTCCGCACCGATGTGCGATGGCTTTCTGGTACTGGCGCAGGCGCCGGCCGGATTGACCTGCTTGTTGATGCCACGGCGGCTGGCCGACGGCGATCGCAATGCGTTCCGCCTGATGCGCTTGAAGGACAAGCTGGGCGACTGGGCCAACGCATCCAGCGAAGTGGAGTTCTGTGGTGCACAGGCCTGGCGGGTGGGCGAGGAAGGACGCGGCGTGGCCACCATCATCGGCATGGTGATGATGACCCGGCTGGACTGCATGCTGGGCGCTGCGGCGGAAATGCGCATGGCGCTGGCGCAGGCGCTGCACCACGCACGGCATCGGCGCACCTTTGGCAAGCCGCTGCTGGACCATCCGCTGATGGCCAACGTGCTGGCCGATCTGGCGCTGGAATCGGAAGCCGCCACGGTGCTGGCGATGCGTATCGCGCGCGCGGTCGATCACGCCGGCAGTGATCCGGCGGAGGCCGCATTTGCGCGGCTGGGCACGGCATTGGGCAAGTACTGGATATGCAAGCGTGCGCCTGCGTTCGTCAACGAAGCACAGGAATGCCTGGGCGGTGCCGGCTACGTGGAGGAATCGATGTTGCCGCGCCTGTACCGGCAGGCACCGTTGAATTCGATCTGGGAGGGCAGCGGCAACATCCAGTGCCTGGATGTGCTGCGCGCGCTGGCGCGCGAACCGGAGGTGCTGGCGACACTGCACGGTGAGCTGGAGGCGGTGGCCGACCGTGATGTGCGCTATGCGGCGGCGCTGCAGCAGTGGCGCGATGCGGCGGCACCGGAGGAGGAACAGGCGCGGGTGTTCTGCGAACGAACTGCATTGCTGCTGCAGGCGGCGTTGTTGCTGCGTGCACACAGTCCGATGGCAGAAGCATTCATCCGCAGCCGGCTGCAGGGCGAACATGGGTTGGCATTCGGCACGCTGCCGGCCGGGGTGGACGTGGCGGGGATGCTGGCGCGCGCGCTGCCGTAGCGGCGGCCAACGGCGGAGCCCCTCGTGGTGGGCGCTGCAGGAGCATGGGCAGGGCCGCGCGGGTGGGCTGCGCAGGGGGCGCCGTGAATACGTCCCTGTAGGCTCGGGCGCGCCATCCATGGCGCTTACGCCCCTGCGCAGCCCACCCGCGCGGCCTTGGACGGTTTCCGTGCGCGTCCAGCACGGAATCAACAGAAGAAGCGAAAAGCAGAAAGCAGAAAGCAGAAAAGCCGCGGCGATGCCGCGGCTTTTCCTCTAGAGCCGAGCACGGGCTCGGCTTATCCGGTAGCGCCGGGCCATGCCCGGCGAACGCGAAGGCCTTAGTGCTTGGCTTCTTCCTTGGCGGCAGTGGTCTTGGCGTCGTCGGCCACATCGCGAGCCTTGTCGGCAACCTTCTGCGCGGCATCGGCGGTGGCGTCGCTGGCGTGGGCGGCAGCATCGGTCGCTGCGACCTTGGCCTTGTCGGCCGCGTTGGCGGTGGCGGCGGCGGCGCTGTCCAGCGCCTGCTGGGTGTCGGCGGCTGCCTGCTCGGAGGCGGCGGCGGTCTTGTCGGCGGCGTCACGGGTGGCTGCGGCGGCCTTGTCGACGGCATCGCGTGCGGCGGCACCGGCGCTGTCGGCGGCCTGCGCGGCGTCCTGCTTGGCCTGTTCGGCTTCCGGGCCCTTGCAGGCAGCCAGTGCGAGCAGCAGGGAGGCGGCCAGCAGGGGGATGGTCAGCGGGCGAATCTTCATGGCGGTCTCCGGTACTGCAATGGATGGGGACGCCAGCCTATTCATACCGTTGTGAAGACGTGGTGGTGACCTGCGCACAGAACTGCGCGCAAAGAAAAAGCCGCTGGCGAACCAGCGGCTTCTTCAGAACAGCTTGAAGAAAGAAGTTATTACTTCTTGGCTTCTTCAGCAGTGTCCTTGGCCTTCTCGGCGGTGCCTTCAGCAGCCTTGGCAGCGTCGGCAGCAGCGCCGGCAGCAGCGTCGGTGGCAGCGCCAGCAGCCTGGGCAGCGGCGTCAACCGAAGCGTCAGCAGCGGTGGCGGCGGTGTCAGCGGCCTGCTGGGCAGCGTCGGCGGTCTGGGCGCCAGCAGCGGCGGCCTGGTCGGCAGCAGCCTGGGCTTCGGTGGCGGCCTGGTTGGCCGAAGCAGCGGCGTCCTGGGCAGCTTCCTGCTTCGAGCAGGCGGCCAGGGCCAGAGCCAGGGACATCGCGACCAGCAGCTTGTTGATGCTCATTGTGTAAATCCTCGTCGTTAGAATTAGGCAACGCGCATGCTGCGCGCCGACAACATGATGACAAGCCAAGATTGGGTGTCAAGCGATCCCGCATTCATTTTTGCGAAATAGACGTTAAACCCTTTCAGATCAACTCGATGGCGATAGCCGTCGCTTCGCCGCCGCCGATGCACAGGGTGGCAATGCCGCGCTTGCCGCCGCGCGTGCGCAATGCGTTGACCAAGGTGACCACCAGGCGTGCGCCGGAGGCACCGATGGGATGGCCCAGCGCGCAGGCACCGCCATTCACGTTGAGCTTGTCGTGCGGGATGCCCAGTTCGCGCATCGGGGCCATCGCCACCACGGCAAAGGCCTCGTTGATTTCGAACAGATCGATCTGGTCCAGCGACCAGCCGGTCTTCTCCAGCAGGGTGTGGATCGCGCCGATCGGGGCGGTGGTGAACCACTCCGGTTCCTGCGAATGGGTGGCATGGCCGACGATGCGCGCCAGCGGCTGCAGGCCGCGTGCGGCAGCATCTTCTTCGGTCAGCAGGACCACGGCGGCGGCGCCATCGGAAATGCTGGAGGAACTGGCGGCGGTCACGCTGCCGTCCTTCTTGAAGGCCGGGCGCAGGGTCGGGATCTTGGCGATGTCCGAACGGCCGGGCTGTTCGTCGCTGGCGATCTCGACTTCACCCTTGCGGGTGGCGACCTTCACCGCAACGATTTCGTCGGCGAAGGCGCCGTTGGCCTGGGCCGCCTGTGCGCGCCTGACCGATTCGATGGAGTAAGCATCCTGCTCTTCGCGGGTGAACTGGTACTTGTCCACGGCGCATTCGGCGAACTCGCCCATGGCCTTGCCGTCATAGGCGTTGACCAGGCCGTCGTGGGCCATGTGGTCCACGGCCTGGAAGTTGCCGAAACGGTTGCCGGTGCGCGAATTGGGCAGCAGGTGCGGGGCGTTGGACATCGATTCCATGCCGCCGGCGACCACGACCTTGGCCGAACCGGCCTTGATCAGGTCATGGCCGAGCATGATGGCCTTCATCCCCGAACCGCAGACCTTGTTGAGGGTGGTCGCGCCGACCGACAGCGGGATACCGGCGGCGATCGCTGCCTGGCGGGCAGGGGCCTGGCCGAGATTGGCCGGCAGCACGCAGCCCATCAGGACTTCGGAGACGTCGCTGGCAGGAACGCCCGACTGATCCAGCGCGGCGGCGATGGCGGCCGCGCCGAGGGTCGGGGTCGGAACGCCGTTGAACTGGCCGAGGAAGGAGCCGATGGCGGTGCGCTTGGCGGCGGCGATGACGATGTTGGACATGGCAATCTCGTTGATGCGTGAGCAATGTTCGGAAAGGAGACGACGGGCGTTGGAAGCGGCGCCGTTTCCCGGCAGACTGCGTGGGGGCCGGCTCAGTATAGAGGGTCGGCGGAGACTGCCGCAGGGCAGCACTGGATGCCTGCCCGGATGGCGGCAGGCCAACGTTCATGGGAAGGAAACGATGGAACGTAAGACGATGGGAAGGTCGGTCCTGGCATCGGCGCTGGCGGTGGCGCTGTCGGCGTGTGGCGGTGGAGGCGGTGGCAGCAACGTGCGCATCGACCCGCCACCGACCACGCCTCCCGTCCCCCCCCCGGTTACCCCGCCGCCAGCGGCCAGGCCGCTTGAGCCGGCCGTGGATGCGCATCTGGCACAGACCAACGCGAGTGCCGCACACGCCACTGGCGCGACCGGCCGCGGCGTCCGCATCGGCATCGTCGATTCGGGCGTGCTGCGCAGTGCCGAGGCGCTGAACGGACGGGTGGTGGCCAACCTCAACTACATCGACCCGAGTCGCAACAATCTCAACGTCGATGACGTGCTTGGCCACGGCACGGCCGTTGCCAGCCTGGCTGCTGGTGTACCGGTGGGGGTCTGGCCCGGGGGCATTGCACCGGGTGCGGAGATCGTTTCGGCGCGCATCATTTCCGATACCACGCCCGCAGATGACGGCAGCGGCAAGGGCAATTCCTTCAGCGGCACGCTGGGCGTGGCCGGGGTCCACCAGGACCTGATCAACTACGGCGTGAAGGTGATGAACAATTCCTGGGGCGGCCTGTACTGGACCGACCTCGGCACCACCGCGCAGGTCGCGGCCGAATACCGCCCCTTCATCATCAATCACGGTGGCCTGGTGGTGTTCGCCGCAGGCAATGAGGGGCGCGACCAGCCCAGCAGCGTGGCCGCGTTGCCCAGCCAGCGTGGCCTCGGCGGATCGCTGCCGGCAGCCGACCTGGAAAAGGGCTGGCTGGTGGCTACCGCGATCGATCCGAACAAGCCCGGTGAACGCGCACCCTGGGCCAATGCCTGCGGCGACGCCGCACGCTACTGCCTGACCGCTCCCGGCAGCGCGGTGTTCCCGGAGCCGGGTACCGGCAAGTATCTGTGGAACTACGGTACATCCTTCGCCGCGCCACTGATCTCCGGTGCTGCTGCGCTGGTCTGGCAGCGCTACCCGTACTTCGACAACGACCTGGTGCGGCAGACCCTGCTCGGCACCGCCACCGACATCGGTGCGCCGGGCGTCGATCCAATCTACGGCTACGGCATGCTCAACGTCGGCAAGGCGGTGAACGGTCCCGGCCGCTTCGACTGGGGCGATGTCACGGTCAATGTCGACGCGGCCTCTTCGGGCTCGATCTGGAGCAACGACATCGCCGGCGCTGGCGGCCTGGTCAAGCGCGGCGATGGCCGGCTGGAACTGAGTGGCAACAACAGCTACAGCGGTGCCACTCGCGTCGAGCGCGGCAGCCTGGCCCTGCGCGGCGGCGCTGTGATCCGTTCCAACGTCAGCATCTCTGGTGCCGGCGGTGCCTCGATGGCCGGCCTGCAGTTCATGCCGGGCACGCCGCGGGTGATCGGCAACGTCGACAACGGCGCCAGCGTGGTGCTGGTCAACGCCAACACCACCGCGACCATCGAAGGCAATTACAGCCAGCGGCCGGATGCGCAGCTGATCGTCGCACTGGGTGTGAACGCGCTGCAGGTGACCGGCACCGCACGCCTGGCCGGTGGCGTCGTGGTCGATGGCATCCTTTCCGGTTACGTGCCGCAGGCCGGCAGCCGCCAAGGGCTGATCCACGCCAACGGCGGTATCAACGGCACGTTCACCACGCCGGTGGCCAACACCGGCGCCAACGGCCTGACCCTGCTGCAGGCACAGTACGGCTATGGCAGCAACGACGCGTGGATGGACCTGACCCAGGTCAATGTTTCGGCCGCTGCGTCCGGCCTGGGCGCCAATGCACAGGCATCGGCACTGCGGGTGGCGTCGGCATTCACCGCGCTGGACCGCAACGCGAACCTGCAGGGTTCCGCATTTGGTACGGCCGCCGGGGCGCTGCAGCGAACGGCTGGCGGGACCGATGGCCTGTCGGCGAGCCTGGAGAGTCTGTCCGGACAGGCGCATGCGCGTGCTGAAGCGTCGACCTTCGACAGCGTGGACATGTCGCGCCGTGCGGTTGCCGAGCGCTTCGACCGCGTGCAGGCAGCACCGAAGCTGCGCGGCGCCTGGCAGAGTGCGCTGGGCGAAGCCGGGCAGGGCAGCTTTGCCGGCAACGCCGCCGACAGCCAGGGCTGGATGGCAGGTCAGGACGTGGCACTGGGCAGCAATGGCCTGCTGGGCATGGCTTTTGGCGAAACCCGCAGCAACGGCGGCAGCAACTTCAGTGGTGATCGTGGGCGTGACCGCCAGGCGCAGGCGCAGCTGTATGCCGGCTGGAACCTGGGGCGTGGCTATGCGCTGGCCCAGTTCGGCACCGGCCAGTTCACCCGGGAACTGGACCGCCAGTTGCTGCTGGGCGCCGGTGCCTACGGTGTGTCCGCGCGCTACGGTGGGCGCTTCAGCAGTGCCAGCGTCGAAGGCGGCTATCGTTTCGGACGCATCGGTGCATCGTTGACCCCATACCTCGGGGCCAGCAGCACGCGCCTGGATACCAATGGCTTCAGTGAGCAGGGCGGCTTTGGTTTCGGCCTGCGCGGTGAGGCATCACGTGCACAGCGCAGCCAGATGCTGGCGGGCCTGCGAGGCGAGCGGCAGTGGGGTCGTTGGACCCTGCGCGGCCATGCCGAATGGCAACAACGTCTGGATGGCAACGAACAAGCCTGGCAGGCAAGTTTTGTCGGCGTTGATGCCTGGGCGCCGTTGGTCGGTGTCGACGCACCGCGTGGCAGTGCCTTGTTCGGCTTGGCGCTGGAATCGTGGTGGGGCCGCAATGGCCGCCTGAGCCTGGGTATCGACCAGCGCGTGGGTGGTGATGATGCACGTCAGGCCGCGCTGCGCTACAGCTCTGGCTTCTGATCGTAGCGGCTGGCTTGCCCGGCGGTGCCGACCCACGGTCGGCACCCGTCCGGCTCGCGGGGGCGGGCGATCAGCCGCCGCGCAGGTTGCCCAGGCGCGGCGTGCTGCGGCCCAGCGGCATCTTCAGCTTGCCGATCGACAGGATGCGCGCTTCGGCGATGCGGTCGGCGGCACGCTGCGGGGCGATGTTCTCGCGCTGCGACAGTTCGAAGATGCGCGTCAGGTTGTGGTAGATGCTGCGGATCAGCCGCATCGCGCGTTCGCGGTTGTAACCGTCGATTTCCAGCGACACGTTCATCACGCCACCCGCGTTGACTGCGTAGTCCGGCGCATACAGGATGCCACGCGCATGCAGCTCGTCGCCGATCTCCAGGCTGGACAGCTGGTTGTTGGCAGTGCCGCAGATGATCTTCGCCTTGATCCGCGGCAGGGTGTCGGCGTTGATCGCGCCTTCCAGCGCGCACGGCGCGAACACATCGGCATTCACTTCGTGGATCTCGTCCGGCTTGACTGCCTCAGCGCCGAAATCGTTGACCGCACGATCCAACAGCGCGCTGTCCAGATCGGTCACGTACAGCTTGGCGCCACGGTCGCGCAGCAGCTTCACCAGTTCCATGCCGATATGACCCAGGCCCTGCACCGCGATGCTGGTCTTGCCCACTTCCTCATGGCCGAACTTGAAGCGCATCGAAGCCATCAACGCCTGCAGCGCGCCATAGGCGGTGAACGGAGCCGGATCTCCCGAGCCGCCATGGACCTGGTGCACGCCGGTGACGAACTGGCTCTCCAGGTAGATGTTCTCCATGTCGTTGACGTCGGTACCGACGTCCTCGGCCGTGATGTAGCGACCGCCCAGCGAATCGACATAGCGGCCGAAGGCGCGGAACAACACTTCGGTCTTGTCGACCTTCGGGTCGCCGATGATCACCGCCTTGCCGCCACCGACATTGAGACCGGCCAGCGCATTCTTGTAGGTCATCGTGCGGCTCAGCCGCAGCACATCGGCCAGCGCATCGTCGGTGCTGGCGTAGGGGCGCATGCGTACCCCGCCCAGGGCGGGGCCCAGGGTGGTGTTGTGAATGGCGATGATCGCCCGCAGGCCGGCATCCTGGTTGTGGCAGAACACCACCTGTTCGTGGCCGGTGGTTGCGAGGGTTTCGAATAGCATGGGGTCTCCGATGGCGCGATCAGCGGTGAACTGCGGCGAACTGCCAATGAACGGTAGGGTCCGAAAACAAAAAAAGCGACGTCGTCGGTAAAGGGGGACGGGTCGCGCGGCGCCATTCTAGTCCATTCGCCCGGGATATGCCGTCGACGCCGGAGGCGTCCGGGTTAAAGAAGATGAAAGTGCGGCCGATGCTGCGACGACGGCAGGTGGCCGGATGGGATGAAGGTGCAGGGGCAGGCCGTGGCAGCAGCAGGACAACGACAGGGTGGGCGGCGATGACCGCAGCGTGGTGGCGATCTGTGCTTCGTTGGCTGTCGCAGCTGACCGGGCAGGCCCCGTCACGTCTGGCCGCAGCCCCCCGCCAGGCCGTGGCCGCCGCGGCAGCCAGCCTGCAAGGCGATGCCCTGCCGGCAGCCGAGGTCGCCAGCCACCTGCAGCGCGGGCTGCATGCGCTGGCACTGTATCCGCGCTTGGCCGGCGAACCGGCTGCGGTCAGTGCGTCGGGCCTGGCCGAGGCGGTGGACCGGGCACTGCAGGACCGCGACTGGGCCACCCGACAGCTGCCGCGGCGCCCGCAACTGCTGCCGCAGCTGATCCAGACGGTCAATGACGACGTTGCGTCGGCGCGGGTGATGGCCGCGATCATCGGTCAGGATCCGGTGCTGACCGGCAACCTGCTGCGGATCGCCAACAGCCCGGTCTACAAGGTGCACGAGCGGCCTGTGGAAAGCCTGCAGCGAGCGGTGACCCTGGTCGGCACCGAAGGTGTGCGGCAGATCATCAGTGCAGTGCTGGTGCAGCCGGTGATGCAGGTGCAGTGCGAGGTGTTCCCGCAGTTCAGTTCGATCATCTGGGAGCACGCGCTGCTGGCTTCACGCGCGGCCGCCGACCACGCACGCACGGTCACCTTCGGCGATGCCTTCGCTGCGCAATGGCTGGGCCTGGTGCAGGGGCTGGGCGCGGCGCTGGTCATGCGGCAATTGCTGCAGGAAGCGCAGGTGCGCGGCGAAGAGGCGGAGCCGGCGCTGGCCCTGCAGTTGCTGCAGCGGTGGTCACAACCGTTGGCACAGCGAGTGGCTGCGGCCTGGGAACTGCCCGAACCGGTACATCAGGCCTTGGCACCTGACGCCGACGGTCCGCTGGCCGACAGTCTGCGACTGGCCAGCGCCGCTGCGGCGGCCAGCCTGTTGTGCCGGCACGGGCATGCCAGCCAGGGCCGCATGCTGGCCTTGCTGGAACAGCTGCCGGCGGCGCCACCGCAGGCGCTGCGCTGGATCTGGCGGCGCCTGCATGGGCGCAATGTGGAAACCTTGGACGAAAGCCTGCACGGCGATGGTGAAGGACTCGCGCCCTGATCGTTACAGCTGGGATTCCAGCGGCAACCAGCTGATCACCCGTGCCGTCCAGCGTTTGCCGGGGCCGCTGTCGGGCTCGCTGTCGACCCAGTGCGGCGGCGGCTCGCGCTGCAGCCAGCGCAGCCGGTCATCGGCGCCCAATGCCAGCCACCAACTGTGTTCCGGGCTGGCCAGGCGCAGATATTCCGCACGCAGTTGCGCGCCCAGCATCGGGTCGTCGAACAGCACACCCATCTCGGTGTTGAGGTAGGCCGATCGCGGATCGAGATTGAAAGAGCCGACGAACCCGCGGCGGTCGTCGACCAGCAGTGCCTTCGTGTGCAGGCTGGCGCCACTGCTGCCGAACAGACTGCGGTCGCCAGCCTGGTCATTGGCCTTCAGTTCGTACAACTGCACGCCGGCCTTCAGTAGTGGCACCCGGTAGCCCATGTAGCCACCGTGCACGGCAGCCACATCGTTGGCCGCCAGCGAGTTGGTCACCACGCCAACCTGAGCGCCGCGCCTGGCCATTGCGGAGAGACCATCCAGCCCTTCGCTGCCGGGCACGAAGTACGGCGAAATCAACAATGCCTTGTAACGCGTCGACTGCAACTGCCGGACCAGCTCGGTGACCAGCCAGCCGTCGCGCGCGTCATCGCGATGCTTCATTGGCGGGTCCGACACGATCCGCACCTGCCGGCTCCAGTGCAGCGGTTCCGGGCTGGGCCGCTGGCGCTGGCGGGAGTCGGCTACCCGCTGCAGGTAAGGCCGAGCCGCCTCACGCTGCGCTTCGTGATCCGATTCGCGCACGAGCAGCCGCAGTTGCGCCTCGGTGTGGAAGGCCAGTGCCGAGATTGGAATCGCCGCGTCGCTGTTCCAGTAGTCGTCGAAGATCTGGTTGGCCTGCTGCACGGCCGGGCCGGCCACCACCAGGTCCAGGTCCTGAAAATTCACGTCGCTGCGCGCGCTGAAGTATTCCTCGCCGATGTTGCGCCCGCCCACGATCGCGATGCGCCCATCGGCAATCCAGCTCTTGTTGTGCATGCGATGGTTCACGCTGAAGGCGCGTTGCACCAGCTCCAGCGTGCGGGCGATGCCGCTGCGGTTGCGGAACGGGTTGTACAGGCGAAGCTCGATGTTGGGATGCGCATCGAGCGCCATCATCAGCGCATCCTTGTCCTTGGCATTCATGTCATCGAGCAGGATGCGCACGCGCACGCCACGTTCGGCAGCGTCGTACAGCCCCTTGGCCATCAAGTGGCCGATCAGGTCGTCGTGCCAGATGTAGTACTGCAGGTCCAGGCTGCGGCCGGCATGTTCGGTGATCATCGCGCGGGCAGCGAACGCATCCATCCCATCGCTGAGGAAGGCCACGCCCGACTGCCCAGGATGGGCAGCCTGCAGCGGCATCATCTGTCTATCGATGGGCGTCTGCGCAAGCTGCAGAGGCAGTACCTGCGACGCTTCGCCGCGCGCCTGCGGGGCCAGGCGGTCGGCCAGCAGCAGGCCGGACAGGACCAGCAGAAGCAGGGCGGCGATGACGATCGCGGCGACGCGCAGCAGGCGTCGCCATAGGGGTTTGCGCAGACTCATGCCGCCGATGGTAGATCCACACCATGCCTGGAGGTAGATCCACGCCATGCGTGGATGAATCGCCACCAGTAGATCCACGCCATGCGTGGATGAATTGCCACCAGTAGATCCACGCCATGCGTGGATGAAGTGATTCAGAACCGCTCGTCGCTGCCCAGGTAGCGCCACTGGCCCACGGCCAGCGGGCCCAGCGCCACCCGACCGATGCGCAGGCGGCGCACCGCCACAACCTGCAGGCCGGCAGCCGTCACCGCAGTCCTCAACCCCTTCGCGGTCAGCCCCTTGCCTGCAAAGCGCAGGCGCTGCTCGCTCTGCCAGCTGACCTTGGGGCCGCCCGCCTCATGCTGCAGCCGGGCCATCAGCCACGGGCCACGTTCCGGGCCGCCTTCAGCCACTTCGACCAGGTATTCCTGTTCGGTGCGGCCCAGGTTCCGTTGCAGGTGCGCGAGCACGGCCGGATCCTGGCTGACCACTACCAGCCCATTGTCGTCGGCCGGCAGCGAGGATGCCAGCTGCAGGCCGTGGAAGTGCCGCTGCAGCGGACGGATGTCACTGGCATCCAGTTCGCTGCGGGTCTCGGTACGGATCAACGCGCACAGGGCATCGGCCGGCACGCCCGCCGGTTTGTGCAGCAGCATGCTGGCGCGCTCGGCCTTGCTGTCGCTGGCCTGCTCGGCCACCACGATGCTGGCGCTCTCGTCCACCGGGCGCTGCGGCTGTTCCACCACCTCGCCATCGACGCTGACCCAGCCGCCCTCGATATAGCGCCGCGCTTCACCACGCGGGATGCCGAGCAGGGCGGACAGGCGTTTGTCGAGTCGGGTCGGTTCCATGGCGAAAGGTCGGGCAGGGGGCGCGCAGTGTAGCCGCTACGCCGGCTCAGCGCTGGCCACGGTTGGCCAGCTCGGTCAGGTACAGCCGCGTATCGAACTCCAGCTGCAGGTAATCGGGCTCCATGTGCTGGCACAGCTGGTAGAAGGCCTTGTTGTGGTCAGCCTCCTTCAGATGGGCCAGTTCGTGCACCACGATCATGCGCAGGAAGGCGGCTGGCGCCTGCCGGAACACGGTAGCGATGCGGATCTCGCGGCTGGCCTTGAGCCGGCCACCGTGCACCCGGGAAATGGCGGTGTGGGTGCCCAGGGCATGCTTGATGACCTCCAGCGTGTTGTCGTAGCAGACCTTGTTGAGCGGCACCGACTTGCGCAGGTAGCGGTCCTTCATGTCCTGGGTGTAGTCGTACAGCTGGCGGTCGCTGCGCACCTCATGCGGGTCCGGGTAGCGCTGCTGCAGCCAGGGGCCAAGCTTGCCCTGTGCCAGCAGGTCGCTGACCTGGGCGACCAGGGGTTCGGGGTAGCCGGTGAGGTACTTCAGGACAGCCATGCAGGGGCGTCGGCGCGTCGGTAGAATGGGGCATCCAGATTACACGCGGTACGTATCGACCATGGCAAAGCCCAACGCGCTGCAGGAACAATTGCTCAAGGCCGGCCTGGCCAAGAAGTCACAGGCCAGTGCCGCCGCGCGTGAACAGGCCAAGGCCCGCCAGGGCAAGGCCGAGTCGACGTCGGCGGAGGTCCAGCGTGAAGCTGAACGCGCGCGCGCCGAGAAGATCGAGCGTGACCGTGCGCTGGCGGCCGAGCGCAATGCGCAGGCCAAGCAGGCTGAGCGCAAGGCGCAGGCCAAGCAGATCATCAGCGCCCACGCCGTACCGCACAAAGGCGAGGACGAGTACCGCTTCAGCGATGGCGCGGTGATCCGCACCCTGCTGATCGATACCAAGCTGCGCAAGGCGCTGTCGGTGGGCGTGCTGGTCATCGTGGCCCAGGGCGACAGCTACGCGGTGCTGCCGCGCGCGGCAGCCGAAAAGGTGCGCGAGCGCGCCCCGGAAGCCATCGTCGTCGACCATGGCACGCCCGGCTCCAGCGCCGAGATCTCAACCGGCAACGCCGAGGACGACGCCTACTACGCGCAGTTCCAGGTGCCCGACGACCTGGTCTGGTGAGTAAATAAAAGGGACGGAGGGGATTACGTCGCTTATGGCACGAACGACGTAATCCCCTCCGGCCCCTTTTCTGCTCAGGTTGCTGAAGAGTGGCCGAGCGTGGTCTGTTTCGTGGGAGTATCGTTCCCATATCAGGTGACACACCCTGAGGAGGATGGCCATGGCTACCGGTTGGGCCGGAGATGGCGCGGTCCAGGACCAGATCGACGCCACCGTTGACGATGCAATTGCGCGCGCGCGGCGCCAGCTGCGCCAGGGCCCGGGTCTGGACCACTGTGAGGAATGCGACGCGCCGATTCCCTTGGCACGACGTGAGGCGGTGCCTGGGGTTCGGCTGTGCGTGAACTGTCAGCAGGCGCACGACGAAGAGGAACAGGCGCAGAGTGGCTACAACCGACGCGGTAGCAAGGACAGCCAGCTGCGGTAAGGGGTGTTCGGCAGGGCTGTGCCCTGCACCTGCAGATGCTTCAAGCCAAGGCAAAGGCAACAGCAAAAGCTGGCATTCCGTGGGGTGGTGGGGCGGTGTCGGATTGCGGGGACGCCGCAAGTACGTCCTTGTAGGCTTGGCAGCCGCATCCATGCGGCTGACACCCCGCAATCCGACACCGCCCCACCTCTGACAGTTTTCCGGTGCCTGGTAGATCCACGCCATGCGTGGATGAATTCCGATGGAAATCGAATATTTCGATATTGGAATTTGATGAAAGAGCATCCACGCATGGCGTGGATTACAGCTCGCGGAAAACTGTCGAAGGCGGGGTGGGGCCGGTGGCAGGGGCGTGAGCCGCATGGATGCGGCGACCGAGCTTACATGGACGTACTTGCAGCGGCCCCTGCCACCGGGCCCACCCCGCCATCCCACAGGAACGCAGCTTTTGCTGTTGAGGTTGCCGGCCAGCGGCCGGCACTACCGCGGGTGCAGGGCGCAGCCCTGCCGACCAACCAAACCTCAGCCGTCGCCCTGGATGCCGCCGGGCGCCTGCGTCGGGTCGCGCCAGCGCCGCACCGTGCGCTGGAAGAACAGGTTGTTCGGCAGCTGCAGCACCGTGCCCTCGTGGCCGTCACCGGTTTCCTGCAACGTGGTGTAGATCAGGTTCACGTCGATCACCCGGCCCTTCAGCCCGGGCTTTTCGCCGTTCTCCAGCACTTCAATGTAGTCATGCAGGCGGAACGGCCGCGTGGTGAAGATCAGCAGCGTGCAGAAGATGTTGGACAGCACGCTCCAGGCCGCGAAGAACGCCACCGCGCCCACCGCAGCGAAACCGGTGAAGGCCGTCCACAGCACCGAGGGCGAGGCACCGAGCAGGCTGAGGATGTACAGCACCGCGCTGAAATAGACCACGAAACTGGTGATCCGGCGCGCACCCATCACCATTTCCGGTGGCAGCGTGTAGTGATCGGCGAAGCGGCGGATCAGGCGCCGCGCCAGCACCCGCAGCAGCCAGGCGGCGAGCAGGGTGATCAGGATCTGCAGGGCGATCCCAATGTCATGCAGCCAGGGGTGGGTCCAGGCGGGCAGGTGGTCCTTCAGCGACAACATCATGGGGCGACAACGTGTGACGGAAACGGGTCTTGATGTTACCCGGCGCGTGTCGGCGTTTCGACTGCCTGTGCCCAGGCCAGGCAGACAAGGTCCTGTTTGTACTGCTGCAGGCAGGCGCGGCCGCTGTCGGCGCGCCAGTGCAGGGAAACGCCGAACGCCTGCAGCAGCATGCAGGCCACGATCGCCAGCAGGGCGGCGCAGGAAGGACTGGACATGGGAGGCTCCTGGCCGGGCAGGCCTGCGGGGGACCTGTGATGGATGCAGCCAGCCACGAAAAGGTTGCAAGCGGAAAGTGTGTCGGCAGATCTAAACCTTTTTCCGGGTGGCCGCATCCAACGGATATGCTCGACACCACCATGCCCGCGCCGCCTGCCGCCAACGATGTCGTCGACGAAACCGCTTTGGTGCATGCGGCGGCGGCCGGCGATACCGCTGCCTACGAAGTGCTGTATCGGCGGCACTCGCCGCGGGTGTTTGCCACCTTGTGGCGCCTGTGTGGCGGCCAGCAGGCACGCGCCGAAGATGCACTGCAGGAGGCGTTCCTGCAGGCATGGAAGGCACTGCCGGGCTTCCGGTTCGAGAGCAGCCTGTCCACCTGGCTGCATCGATTGGGGGTCAACGCCGCGTTGATGGAGCTGCGCGGCCGTGCCGCCGGGCATGACCACGACAGCCTGGATGACGTGGACGGTGGATTGCCGGAGATGGCGGTGCACGATGGTTGCGCCGGCACCGAACGCGATCTGGAACGTGCATTGGCGACCCTGCCACCGCGCGCACGTGCGGTGCTGGTGCTGCACGATATCGAAGGCTGGAAACACCATGAAATCGCCGGCCAGCTGCAGATGGCGGTCGGTAGTTCCAAAGCACAGCTGCATCGCGCGCGTGGCCTGCTGCGCGCGCGCCTAGGAGACATGACATGAGTACGCACGACCCCGATCACGACCTGCTGGCGCGCTTGCGCGCCCTTCCCACTGAACGCAGCACACCGGCGGATGGCTGGGAACGCCTGTCGGCGCGGTTGCCCCCCCGCGAGCCGGTTGCCGCACAGGTGCCGAAGGACAACGTGGTGGCCTTGCCACTGCGCAGCCGTCGACGCAGGTGGTTGCCGGTTGGCGCGGCACTGGCGGCCAGCCTCGCGCTCTACGCGGTCGCGCCGTGGCGGCATGCACCCGAGGCGCTGCCTGCGCCCAGTGGCCTGCAGCTGCAGGCCGATGCGATGACCGAACAGTACCGGCAGGCCGTGGCGTCACTGCCTGATGGCACTGCGCCGGAGTGGCAGCCCGCGCTGCATGAACTGGATCGCAGCGCGGAACAGATCCGCGCCGCGATGGCGCAGGACCCGCGTGCGCCGCACCTGCTTGGACAGCTGAAGCGAACCTACGCGCTGCGGCTCGAACTGACCCGGCAGGCGGCCCAGGCCGCCACCGGTCTGACAACCTGAGGAGACCCCCCGGATGCGAACCCTTTTTCCTTTCTGCGCGGCCCTGTTGCTGGTGCCCGCCATGGCGCTGGCCGATACACGTGTCGACGAACGCCACAATGTTGCTGCAGGAGGCCGCATCGAACTGAGCAACGTCGCTGGCAAGGTGACAGTGCGCGGCTGGGACCGCAATGACGTGCAGCTCACCGGCACGCTCAGCGACGGCCTGCAGCTGCGTCAGGAAAAGAGTGCCAACCGGGTGCGCTGGGAAATCGAGTATCCGCGGCGCGGCAACAATGGTGGGGCCACCTTGACCCTCAACGTGCCGCGCTCGGTGGAGCTGCTGCTGAGCACGGTCAGTGCCGACCAGGACATCAGTGGCGTCGACGTGCGGCGGCTGCAGGCCGACACCGTCAGTGGCAATCTTGCCGCCGTCGGTCGTAGCGGCGACAGCGTGCTCAACACGGTCAGCGGCAATGTCACTGCGCGGTTGCAGACCCCGCGGCTGGACGTGAACACGGTCAGCGGCCGGATCGAGGCCGGTGGCGGGGTTTCCGGCGAGATCGGGGCGCAGACGGTGTCCGGCCGGGTCGGCGTCGATGCCGGTCGCATCCAGCGCCTGGTGGTGGAGACGGTATCCGGCGGCATTGACTTGTCGGCGACCGCTTTGGCGCCGGGGGGGCGCATCAACGTGGAGTCGGTCAGTGCATCGGTCAGCCTGCATCTGCCGCGCACGGTGTCGGCGCAGCTGTCGGTGAACAGCTTCAGCGGGTCGATCAACAGTGACGCCGGCAAGGTCGAGCGGCCGCGTTATGGGCCGGGCAGCAGCCTGGATGCCCGTTTGGGCAGCGGCGACGGCGATATCCGCGTGCAGTCGCACTCGGGCAGTGTGCAGGTACGCCTGGACCGCTGAGTGCGGTCCGGCAGGCCGCGGCGGCAGCGCCGCCGCGGTCGGGGGTGGGTCAGCTGGCTTTCTTCAGCGCCCAGGTGGTACCGAGAACTTCAATCTTGCCACCGCTCTTGCGGAACGCGGCCAGGTCGGAGGCGATCGAGTCGCTGTTGACCACGGTGCTGGCGGATGCGCCCTTGCGTTCGCTGCGGATGCTGTTGCTGGCCTTCGCGGGGGTCTTTGCCTTGCGGGGCATGGTTGCTCCTGTCAGGTGGAAGGGGAGGAAAGCGCGCAGGACTCAGCCTGGCGCAGGTAGTCCTGCCGCTCGCGGCGGCAGTCGTCGCCGCCCATCGAAAACTGGCGGCAGATCGCCGGGCGCTGCGAATAGATCGTGCAGCGCAGGTGATACGGATCGATCGCCGCGCACCAGCCTTCCTCGTTGCGCGCCATCACGGCACGGCCGTGTGCGTCGCGCGACAGGAACTGGCCGGGCACGTGGTCGCCGGGCTGCAGCAGGACCGGCAACCGGCAACAGACCGCGTCACAACGGCGGCAGTCGATGGGTGCAGGTTCAGCGTCAGGTTGTACGGCCACGGGGGCCTGGCGGGTGCCCAAAGCGGGTCTCGATGGCGGCTCGGGTAGTACGCGGACCATGATCGAGCCAAAGGGCATGGTCGCCAGACCCGCTGGGCGGGGCAGGCTGCACCATGGGTACACACACCGGCGAGGCCAGCGGAAGGTGCAGGGGTTTTCTAGCCGGCCAAGGGTAGCTCAGACCGCGTAACGTTTTGTTAATCCCGGCTGGCTGCCGCCAGCGCGAGGCCTTGGACGACTCCCAACGAGGGCTCGCCGTGGACCATCCGGGCGCCCGGGAACGCCTCGGCAGCCGCCTGTCGCAGGTAGCCGGCGCGGGACATGCCACCGGTCAGGAACACCGCATCCGGGTCGCCGCCGATGTCATTGCGGACCTGGGCGAGCAGTTCGCGGATCTGGCTCAGGTAGCCATGCGCGGCCGCGGCCAGGCCGTCGGTGCTGTTGTCCACGTGCAGGTCGCAGGCGATGTAATCCAGCGTGCTGCGGTGTTCGCTGGCACTGCTGAGGGCGATCTTGGCGCGCTCGACATCGCGGTACAGGCGGGCGGTGTTGCCGGTGTCCTGCAGTGCCTGCAGGCGCGCGCCCCACGGCGCGTCGACGTTGCCGTAGTTGTGCTGGCGGAACTCGCGCTGGCGGGTCATGTCCTGCACGGTGGCCGCTTCCACGTAGTGGTGGGTGGGCACGCGGGTGATGCCGCGGCCGAACAGCGGCATGTAGCCGGACAGGCTCAGGGCCAGGTCGATATCGGTGCCGCCGCGGGCGATACCCCAGGCGCGATGGATCCGTGGCGCTTCGCTGCCGCCCACTTCGGCGTGCGCGATATCGGTGGTGCCGCCGCCGATATCGACGATCACCGCCTGATGGCGATCGCTGCTTTCAGCGTGGTAATGCATCGCTGCAGCGGCGGGCTCTTCAAGGAAGTCGATCTGGTCGAAGCCGGCCTGGCTGGCCGCTTCGCGCAGGATGTCCAGGGCCTGGTCGTTGCCGGCCTCGCCGATCGAACTGCGGAACTGCACCGGGCGGCCGAGCAGGGCGCTGCGCAGCGGCTGACCGAGCTGGGCGCTGGCGGTCAAGCGGATGTGTTCGAGGATGTGCGCGGCGATGCCGGTGATGGTCTGCCGCGCGCGCGGGTGCAGGTTGTAGCCGAGCATGGACTTCGGGCTCTGCACAAGATTGCCTTCGTGCTCTTCGAAATACGCTTCCAGCGCATCGTCGCCGTAAACGGCGTTCTGCAGCAGGTCGCTGGCGCTGCGTTCCTTTCCAGCGCGGGCCTCCATCCACTCCCGGCGCAGGGCGCGCAGCGCCTCGCGGCGCAGGGCCTGTGGCGTGCGTTCCTGGCCAGCGGCACGGGCTGCTCGGGCGGCGCTGTCGATCAGCTGCTGCAGTTCGTGCTCCTGCCCGGCGTCGAGCTGGAAATCGTCCGGGTCGGGCACCACGCCGGGGAAGTACACGCTGGTGCGGAACTGTTCGGCCTCGCCGAAGCGGATCGGCAGCAGCTTCCCATCACGCACGATGGCGGCGGCGGAGTTGCTGGTACCGAAGTCGATGCCGAGGCGCATGGGGAGGTCCGGGGACGATCAGGGGCCGCGCACTCTGCTGGAGTTTGCCGCGCGCTGCAAGTTCCGGTGCCTGCCTCGGGCGGGCCGGGCGAGGTCCCATCCAGACCGTCGCCGGAAAATGAACGAAAGGCCGGGCGGTTACAATGGCCGCTGTTGATTCATTTCGAGGTACTTGCGATGTCTTCTGTTCCCGCCTGCCCGCAGTGCACCCTGGAAAACACCTATGCCGATGGCGCGCTCTGGATCTGCGCCGACTGCGGCTTCGAGTGGACGGCCGAAGAAGGTGCTGGCTCGACCCTGGTCGTGCGTGACAGCAACGGCAATACCCTGCAGACCGGCGACACCGTCACCGTGATCAAGGACCTGAAGGTCAAGGGTTCTTCGATCCCGCTCAAGCAGGGCACGGTAATCCGCAACATCCGCCTGGTCGAAGACGATGCCGAACACATCGAAGGCAACTCGGACAAGATCAAGGGGCTGGTGCTGAAGACCTGCTTCCTCAAGAAGGCCTGATCGCCCCTCAGCGCTTGGCCTGCTGCGCCCGCCAGCGGGCCAGGCTGTCCAGCTTGGCCTGGTAGCGGGCCTGCTGCGTTGAACCGCCCAGTTCCTGCGCCCGCAGCAGCTCGCGGTCTGCACGCTGCAGCCGGCCCGTCAGGAAATACACCCGGGCCAGGCCGAAGTGGAACTGGTGCGCGGTGTCGTACAGACGCACCGCCCGCCGGTAGTACGTGATCGCCTTGTCCATGTCGCCAGCGCGCTCGGCCTGGGCACCCTGCATGTACTGCGCGAACGGATCCTCCCGCTGCACCGACTGCAGCTTCTTCTGCATCGACTGCGCCTGCGCCGTCATGCCAAGCTTGCGATAGAGCGCGCTGGCGTTGTTCAGCGCCGCGCTCTGGCGTCCATCCAGGCGCAGGGCGGTGTCCAGTGCGCGGCGTGCGCCTTCGTCATCACCCAGGCGGTTGTCGAGCACGCCAATGTTGTTCCACGTCGCCGCGAACTCCGGGTCCTGCGCCAGCGCGGCATCGAAGAAGGCACGGGCCCCACTCAGGTCGCCGTCGGCCAGGTGCTCCGCGCCCCGGTTGTTGTAGTAGTGCGCCAGCGCCCGCTCACGGCCGATGGGCTGCGGCCCATGGCGGTCATACAGCACGTTGCGGTCAAGGTCGACGGTGCCGTAGCGACCGCCGACATCCACGCCGGCGTTGACGTGCCCGACGTTGTAGACCACGCCCTGGTCCTGGTCCTGATACCACGACACCACCTGGCCGACTTCCTGCACCCTCGCCTGGATGCCGGCCTCACGGGCAAGCGTGACGAACAGCAGGGTGAAGGCGAGGCAGTTGGCGCGCTGGTGCTGCCAGATCTCGCTGACGGTGTAGGTCGCATCGGCGTCGTACTGCAGGTCCAGACCGCGCTGGCTGAAGATCATTTCCACCAGCGCCTGCAGGCGCTGATCGCGCGAGTAGCTGCGGCTGATCACCTGATTCTGCAGCATCTCGCGCATCGCTGGCGGGATCGCGAGCACCTGTTCGGGCGTCGGCACGCTGGCGGCGGTGACCTTTACGGCAGAGATGGTCGGGATGGCGGGCGCGGGGGGCGGCGCATCCTGAGCACACAGGGCTGGCGCGCCGAGCGCGGCCAGTGACAGGAGAAAGCATCGAGCGGCAAGACGACGCATGACGGTTTCCGGCAGCGGCGGGCGCTTCCGCCTGCGGTCAGTGTAGACCTGCACGTGGCGGTCCGCATCCACCGGCGACCAACGCGCCGCTCATCCACAACCAATGTGGACCAGCACGCGACAAACCTGTGGACAACTGCCCTGCGCCCTTGCCCGGCAGGGGATGTGAGTGGCTGGTGAAAAAACAGCCAGCTTGCCCGGCGGTGCCAAGGGCGGGATCATCCACGCATGGACTTCGCCCCGCTGACCCTTGCTCCCGCCCATTGGCAGGCACTTCAGGATGCCTATGCAACGCCGCCGCGCGCCTACCACCACTTCGGCCATGTGCGTGCGGTCCTGCAGCATTGCCAGACGGTGGCCGAGGGGCCGGGCTGGCAGCAGCCGGCCGAGGTCTATCTGGCAGCGTTGTACCACGATGCGATCTACCAAGCCGGCCGCAAGGACAACGAGGTAAAGTCGGCCGCGCTGGCCCTGCAGGCGATCGCGGACTGGCCCGAGCTGGCATCGGTGGACGCAGGCCGGGTCGAGCAGTTGATCCTGCTTACCGCCCGCCATGGTGAGCTGGGCCCGGCCGATGTCGATGCCGAAGCTGCGCTGTTCCTCGACTGCGACATGGCGATCCTGGCGGCACCCGAGGAGGTGTTTGCCGCGTATGACCGCGGCGTGGCCGAAGAGTACAAAGGCGTGGTGCCGGGCTTCCTGTACCGCGCCGGACGCCGTCGCTTCCTGCAGGGGCTGCTGCGCGCGCCGCGGATCTTCCTCAGCGACTTCTTCGACCAGCGCCTTGATGCTGCCGCGCGGGCCAACCTGCGCCGCCAACTGGGCGCCTGAGCGCACCGCTACACTATCCATCTGCCATCGCGTGGTGTTGTTTGCAGCCGTGACCGTCTCCGATATCCCTGCCGATCCCCGTCCGCTGCCGCCGGAAGAACCCGGCCCCAACGAATGCTGCGGCAGTGGCTGCCCGCTGTGCGTGCTCGACCTGTACACCGAGGAGCTGCAGCGTTACCGCAAGGTGCTGGCTGAGTGGAAGGCTCGGCATCCGGACGCCGACCCATGAGCCGTGCCCGTCCAGCCGCGATGCTGGCGCTGGTGGCACTGCTGTTGTTCGTGGCGACTGCATTGTGGACGCAGTTCGCGCGTACGGATCTGGATTGGGTGAAGGCTACCCTGAGCCTGTACCTGCATGGGCCGTGGGGTCTGGCACTACGCACGGCCTACTGCATGCTGGCGCTGGCCATCGCCGTGCTCGGCGTCGCTTTGTATCGGTACAGCGTGGGGCCGCGGCGCAGCGCAGCGGCACCCTTGCTGTTCTGCGTGGCTGCCATTGGCCTGGCCATCGTTGCCATCGGTGACAGCTGGCTGCCCGCGGCAACGCCGTTGCTGGCGCCGTTGATCCATGGCCTGGCGGCCAATACCGCCTTCCTGTGCGCCAGCGTCGGCATGCTGCTGCAGGCCTGGTACCTGCGCCGCGAGCCGGGCTGGCGAGGCAGTGCGGCGCTGTTGTGGGGCTGGGCATGGCTGGCCTTCGTGCTGCTGTGGATGCACGTGCTCTGGCGCGGTGGCGCACCGCGTGGGCTGGGGCAGAAGCTGGTTATCGCGGTGATCGTCGGCTGGCTGCTGTGGTTGGCGCTGGCGCTGTATCGCCGCGGGCGTCCTGCCGGCACCCGCTGAATCAACCACCTGCCTGGTTGCAGGCCGCCTGTACCGGTACGTGCCGTGCACGCAGCGGCGGCGTATCGTGTGCGCATTCCAACGGATGCAAAAACGATGCGTGCAGGGCTGGGCGGGGCGATGGGACTGGTGTTGGCGCTGGCAGCGGTGCCAGCGGTGGCGTCAGTGCAGCAGGTCAGCCACGGACGTTTCGATCAGGTGCCGGTGCATGTACCGGCCGGGGCCCCCCAACGGGTGGTGATCTGGTTCCATGACGGCGCCGGTGCCGATGACAGCCGCATGCCGATTGAAGCGCTGCGCGCCGATGGAGCACTGGTCGCATCGGTGGATGTGGCCCACCTGCGTGGCGTGCTCAAGCGCGAAGGCAACAGCAGCTGTGCGTTCGGCGCGGGCGATGTCGAGAATTTCTCGCGTTGGGTGCAGGCATTCCTGCATCTGCCGGGGTATCACCTGCCGTTGGTTGGCGGCAGCGGCGAAGGCGCTGAACTGGCTTATGCGCTGGCAGCGCAGGCCGACACCCAGGTCTTTGCCGGCCTGCTGACCTCGGGTTTCTGCCCGGCCCACACGCACGAGCGCATGGTCTGCGGCGATGGCGTGAAGCACGACCGCCTGCAGCCCAGTGAACTGAATTTCCCGTGGTTGAACGCGGCCGGTGCGCCGGGGTGTTCAATCAACAGTGCAGGCCCGTTTGTGCAGCAGGTTGCGATGGCCCGTGAATTCAAGCGCACCGTTGCCGGCGATGCGACACCGGGGCTGGTGGCAGCCGCCCGGGTGATCGGTGCGCAGGCCGGGGTCGCGCTGGCACCGCCGCCGGATGCCCTGAAGGGGCTGCCGGTAGTGGAAGTGCCGGCGCAGGGCAGCGGTGACACCTTGGCGGTGTTCGTTTCCGGCGATGGCGGCTGGGCCGGCCTGGACAAGGACGTAGCCGGCGCCCTGGCCGAACATGGCGTGGCGGTGGTGGGCATCGATTCGCTGCGTTATTTCTGGAGCGAACGCACGCCGCAGGGATTCGCTGTCGATCTGCAGAAGATCATCGGCCACTACCGCCAGCAATGGCAGCGCGACAAGGTGATGCTGATCGGTTTCTCGCAGGGCGCCGATGTGCTGCCGGCCACCATCAACCAGCTTGATGCAGGCACCCGCGCCGGCCTAGAGCGCATCGTGCTGCTGTCGGTGGGCAGGAACGCCGACTTTGAATTCCATGTCAGCAACTGGCTGGGCGGTGGCGGCGGCGGTCTGCCGATCGCGCCGGAAGTAGCGAAGCTGCCGGCGGCCAGGACCCTGTGCGTGTACGGCGACAAGGACGAGGATGCGCTGTGCCCCGATCTGCCGGGCAGCGACGGCGTGCACAAGGTCAAGCTGCCGGGCGACCATCACTTCGGCGGTGACTACGATCGCTTGGCCGAAGTGATCCTCAAGGGCGGCGCGTAGGCCCTGGTAGACGCCGACCTTGGTCGGCGCTTGGGCTTGGAACTCCATGGCAGGAAGTGTGCCGACCAAGGTCGACACCTACCGAGCGGCAGGTAGCGCCGGGCCATGCCCGGCGGATCGGGGCGTCAATTCCGCCGCGGGTCCAGCGAGATCAGCCGCGTGGCATCCAGCAGCGCGGCCGGCAGGTGCATGCCGCCGGGTGCGGCCAGGTAGCGCGGTCGCCATTGCGGATCGAACTTCGACTTGAACCTGCGCAGGCCGCTGAAGCCATAGAAGCGCTCACCGTGTCGTGCGAGCAGGCCTGCCAGGCGGTTCCAGCGCCCGGCCAGGCGGTGCTGGGCCAGGCCCGACAGCGGCGCCATGCCCAGCGAGAACCGTGCATACCCCTGCGCGCGGCCCCACAGGAACAGCTCGATGAACAGGAAATCCATCGTGCCCTTCGGTGCGTCGCTGACGTGGCGCATCAGATCCACTGACAGTTCGGCGCCTGCCGGTGCCTGCCACAGGTTGGCGAAGGCCACGATCCGACCCTCGGCTTCGACCAGCGCGATCGGGAAACGCACCAGATAATCCGGGTCGTAGCTGCCCAGCGAGAAGCCCTTCTCGTCGCCGGACTTGTCGTCCAGCCACGCGTTGGAAATCGCATGCAGGCGTGGCAGCAGGGCAGGGATCTCTTCCGCTGGTGCTACGCGGAAGGACAGCCCACCGCGCTTGCCGCGGTTCCAGGCTTGCCGCAGGTCGGCACGCTCGCGGCCTTCCAGACCGAAGTCGTGCAGCGGCACCATGGCCTCTTCCCCCAGCTTGACCAGACCCAGGCCGAGATCGAGATAGGTCTGCCAATACGCTTCACCCACCTGGTAGAACACCGGGCGCAGGCCGAGCCGGTCGGCTTCCTCGCGGAAGCGCCAGATCAATGCACGCGCCACCTCGGGCGGCCCGACCGGATCGCCCATCGCGATCAGGGAACCGCCGTAGCGCTGCATCATCACAAAGCCCTTGTGTTCCGCATCGCGCAGTACCGCCTTGTCGGCGGTCAGCACCAGGCAGGCCTGGGTGTCGGTGGCGCCGGCCAGCACCGGTGTCAGCGCCTGCAGGGTTGCGTCGTCGGCAGGCGGCAGCGGGCTGCGCGTGCTGTGCAGCAACCGCGCCAGCCCGAACATCACCAGTGCCATCGCCACCAGCAGCAGCGCACGCAGCGCGCGCGGTGCATTGCCGGACACCGCGAACTGCCACCACAGCTCGTTCTGGTATTCGACATGGCTGTAGGTGAAGAACAGCAGCCAGGTCACTGCGACCAGCACCAGGCCGAGGTTGCGCAGCCATGGCCACGACCAGGCTTCGTCCAGCAGTGCGCCCTGGCGATAGAACTCGCGACGTGCTGCCCACAGCGCCATCGCCACCAACAACGCCGACAAGGCGATCAGCGGTTGGCCACCGCGCAGCCAGATCGGCAGCGGCGCGATTACGCAGATCGCCATCGCCAGCATCCAGGCTGCGTGGCTGCGGCGGGCCAGGCCCTGTCCGATCAGCAGCAGGGCGACGCCGGCCAGGCTGCCGATCAGGTGCGAGGTTTCCAGGATCGGCAGTGAGGCATTGATCAGGTGCCGGCGTGGGGTGGGCAGGGTGCCGTCGATGACCAGCGCGGCGCCGACACTGAAGGCGGCCAGCGCGATGATCTGCGGCAACCACGGACGCAGCGCGTACCAGCCGGCGCGGGTGGCACCTGCGCTGGCCTGCAGCGGTTGCCGCAGCGCGGGTGCCAATGCCAGGACGGTGGCCAGCAGCAACGGCAGCACGTAGTAGCTGACGCGGTAGATCAATGCCGCTGCCAGCACCGCCGCGGGGGCCACTTGCGGCAGCAGCTTCAGCAGGCTCCACTCGAACACGCCCAGGCCGGCCGGCACGGTGGAGACCAGGCCGGCCAGCACGGCCACCAGGTACAGGCCGACGAAACCAGGCAGCCCGGTCGGCGTGGAATCCGGCAGCAGCACGTAGAACGCGGCACTGGCCAACACCAGTTCGACCACGCTGAGCACGGTGACACCCAACATGGTGCGTCGGTCGGGTAGCCACAGGCCATGGCCGAAGATGCGGAACTGGCGACCGTCGCGGCCGACCAGGATGAAGGTGGCGGCAAAGGCGATCAGCGCGACGATGCCGACCACGCGCACCGCAGCGGGGTCCAGCGGCAGCGCAAGCGCGGCCGCGGCCGGCTCCATGCACAGGGCAACGCCGATCAGCAGCCACGCGCCGAAGATGAAGCCCAGCGTGCTCATCAGCACCACCTGGCCGATCTGCGCCAGGTCCAGGCCGGCACTGCGGTAGCCACGCAGGCGCACGGCACCACCGGTGAGTGCGGCAAAGCCCACGGTCTGGCCCAGGGTGTGGGCGAGGAAGGCGGTGATGCCGATCCGTGCCGGGTGCACGCGGATGCCACTGCGGCGCAGGCCGATCGCATCGAAGCCGATCAGGCACGCGTAGCTGGCCAGACCCAGCAGCACGGTCAGCGCGATCTGCGCACCGCTGAGCTGGCGGAAGGCCTGGCGGATCGCGCGATAGCCGTGCTCATCGAATTCGCCGGCCAGCCCGTGCAGGGCCAGCGCCAGGATCAACAATGGAACGACAATGGTGGCGACCCGCTTCCAGGTCGGGGCAGCGGCGGCAGGGACGGAATCGGTAGGGGCGGTCATCGGCGCAAGGGTGCGGCAGCAAGGGCGAGGGCGGTGTCAACGCAGGGCGTCGCGCATCGTGCGCCTGCCAGCGCGGTTTGACCAGCAGTGCGGCTGTGCCGCCGCTGGCGGTATTCAGTGGCCGCACCGGGCACACACTTCCAACGCCGGCTGGGTGAGAATGCAGTTCAGACCACCCGCAGGAGCCACGCCCATGATGGAGCGTTACGACGTCGGACCGCGCATGTCCGAGATGACCGTGTACAACAAGGTCGCCTACCTTTCCGGCCAGATTCCGGAAGACACCAGCCAGGACATCACCGGGCAGACCCGGCAGGTACTGGCCGAGATCGACAAGCTGCTGGCGCTGGTGGCCAGTGACCGCCAGCACGTGCTGCGTGCGGAGATATTCCTGGCCGACATGGCCGATTTCGAGGGCATGAACAAGGCGTGGGACGAGTGGGTGGTGGAGGGCGCGACCCCGGCCCGCGCCACCGTCGAAGCCAAGCTTGCGCACGCCGAATGGAAGGTCGAGATCATCGTGACGGCGGCAGTGCCGTAATGACTGGACAGGGGTCAGATCCCTTTTCTGGAGGAAAAGGGATCTGACCCCGTTACAGTTTCACCAGATCGATGCAATCCACCGGACACGGCGGAATACACAACTCGCACCCCGTGCACAGATCCGCAATCACCGTGTGCATGTACTTCGCCCCGCCGACGATCGCATCCACCGGGCACGCCTGTATGCACTTGGTGCAGCCGATGCAGTCAGCCTCCACGATCAACGCCACCTGCGGCGCCTTGTGCTCGCCACGACTGCGATCGAACGGCAATGCCGGCACACCCAGCACCTGCGCCAATGCCCGCGCACCGGCATCGCCACCCGGCGGACACCGATCCACGCCTACCTCGCCACGTGCCATCGCCTGCGCATACGGGCGACAGCCGTCGTAACCGCATTGCCCGCATTGGGTCTGCGGCAGCAAGCGGTCCAGGCGTTCGGTCAGGGGCGGAATCAGGCTCATGCGTGGCGAAGGCTGCGCGTTGGGGCTACTTCAGGGGTTTGCCGCGGTACCAGCGCTCGTGCGCCAGGGCCAGCATTGGACGATCTTCGGCACTGTCACCGTAGGCATGGATGCGGGCGTAGCGTGACAGATCGAACTGGCGACGGATGTGCTCGACCTTGCGCGGACCACAATCGCCACCAGCGTAGCGGCCGGTCAGGCGTCCGCTTTCGCTTTCCAGCCGATTGCAGATCAGCTGCAGGCCCAGTTGTTCGCACCACGGCCGCAGGTACAGGTCCAGTGAACCGGACACCACCACCACGGTGTGCTGCTGCTCCTTGTGCCAGCGGATCTGCTCCAGCATTTCCGGACGCACGACATCGGGCAGGAACTCGCGGGAAAAGCCCGCCGCCAGCGTCTCGATGTCATCGGCGTGGCGCTCGCTGAAGGTCAACCGGGTCACCCGTGCGCGGATGCGCTCGGCGGAGATCAGTTTCAGCTTGTAGGCCAGCAGCCAGGGGCCGACTTTCCACCAGGCCTGTGCCAGCTGTTCGGCGGTGGCGACCCGGCGCAGGAAGCGGCCATAGGTGTCGCAGGTGGTGACAGTGTGGTCGAAGTCGAACAGCGCCAGTTCCAACGCAGCATCTCCCATCACGGTACCTCCCTTCGCGGTGCTCATGACCGGGCGCGGCCGGGGCCGCGCCCGTGTTGCATCAACGCACCGGCATGCCAGGTTGCGCGCTGCTGTCGGCGTCCAGCAGCGCCAGCGCGCCGCCATCGAAACCGGCCGACAGGATCATGCCTTCGCTCAGGCCGAAGCGCATCTTGCGCGGGGCCAGGTTGGCGATGAACACCACGCTGCGGCCGACCAGCGCTTCCGGTTCGCCGTAGCTGGCGCGGATGCCGGAGAAGATCTGGCGCTTGCCGAGTTCGCCGGCATCCAGTTCGAAACGCAGCAGCTTGTCCGAGCCTTCCACCAACTCGCACACCAGCACCTTGCCGATGCGCAGGTCGAGCTTGGCGAAGTCGTCAATGCCGATGTAGGCCGGTGCGTCAGCGCTGTTTGCTTCGTCCTTAGCCGGTGCCGGAGCTGCCGGTGCGGCAGGCTTGCTTGCTTCAACCTTGGCAGCGGGGGCAGCAGCGGCGGCGGTCAGGGTGTCCTTGGAGGCGTCGATCATGGCGTCAATCTTCTTCGGGTCGATACGGGTGAACAGCGGGGTGTATTCGGTGATGCGGTGGCCCAGCAGCGGCTGCGCCAGCGCGGTCCAGTCATTCACCGGCGCGGCCAGGAAGGCCTCGGCCTGCGCAGCGGTGGTCGGCAGCACCGGCTTCAAGGCGGTGACCAGCACGCGGAACAGATTCAGGCCCTGGCTGCAGACCGCCTGCAGCTGCGCGTCGGCGCCTTCCTGCTTGGCGATCACCCACGGCTTGACGTCATCGATGTAGCGGTTGGCTTCATCGGCCAGGGTCATGGTCAGGCGGATCGCCGCGGCCGGGTCGTTGCGCTCGTAGGCTTCACGGATCGGTGCCAGGCCATCGACGAAGCGCTGGTACTGCGCCGCGTCGGGCAGCTGCGCGGCCAACTGGCCATCGAAGCGCTTGCTGATGAAACCGGCGCAGCGGCTGGCGAGGTTGACGAACTTGCCGACCAGATCAGCGTTGACGCGGGCGATGAAGTCGCCCAGGTTCAGGTCGAGGTCGTCGACGCCGCCACCGGACTTGGCGGCGAAGTAGTAACGCAGCGCCTCCGGTTCCAGGCCCGCATCAAGGAACGTACGCGCCATCACGAAGGTGCCGCGTGACTTGCTCATCTTCGCGCCATCGACGGTCAGGTAGCCGTTGACGTGCAGGCGGGTCGGCGCGCGGTGGCCGGTGCCGTGCAGCACCGCCGGCCAGAACAGGCCGTGGAAATTGACGATGTCCTTGCCGAGGAAATGATGCAGCTCGGTGCTGGTGCCGGCGCGCAGGTGCGCTTCGAAGTCCTCGCCGATCTTGCCGCACAACGTCTGGAAGCTGGACAGGTAGCCGATCGGCGCGTCCAGCCAGACGTAGAAGTACTTGCCCGGCTGGCCGGGAATCTCGAAACCGAAGTACGGTGCATCGCGCGAAATGTCCCACGCACGCAGGCCGCCTTCGGCGTTGAGCCATTCACCGAGCTTGGCCTTCACGCCGGGCAGGGCGACATCGCCGGCCAGCCAGTCGCGCAGGAAGCCGTCGAAGTGGCCCACCTCGAAGAAGAAGTGCTCCGAATCGCGCATTTCCGGTGTGGCCCCGGAGATCACCGAGCGCGGTTCCTTCAGGTCGGTCGGCGCATAGGTGGCGCCGCAGACTTCGCAGTTGTCGCCGTACTGGTCGGCGCTGCCGCAGTTCGGGCAGATGCCCTTGACGTAGCGGTCGGGCAGGAACATGCCCTTGGCCGGGTCGTAGAACTGCGCCACGGAACGGCGGCTGATGTGGCCGGCCGCTTCCAGCTTCAGGTAGAACGCCTCGGTCAGCGCCTTGTTGGCCGCCGAATTGGTCGAGTCGTAGTGGTCGAAGGCGACGCCAAAGGCGGCGAAATCGCGTTCGTGACTGGCCTGGATGTCGGCGATGAAGGCTTCCGGGGTGACCCCGGCCTTTTCCGCAGCCAGCATGATCGGCGTGCCGTGGGTGTCGTCGGCGCACACGAACCAGGCCTTGCCGCCGCTCATTCGACGCGCACGCACCCAGATGTCAGCCTGGATGTAGCCGACCAGGTGGCCCAGGTGCAGCGGGCCGTTGGCGTAGGGCAGGGCGGTGGTGACGAGCGCGGTACGGGTCATGGTCACGGGGTGCAGCCAGGGGGAACCGGGGATTATCGCATGCCCGCAACGCAGTGACCCGGCCGGAGCCGGGTCACTGGGGGGCCGTGCAGGACCGATGTGCCTACTCGCGCACCCAGGTCTGCGTGCGGCAGATGAAGGCGATGCAGCCGGCCACATCCAGCTTGGTGCCACCGGACTGGAGTTCCAGCTTGGACTTGTAGGTCTTGCCGTTGGCCGGGTCCAGGATGGTGCCACCGGACCACTTGCTGGTGCTGCCCTTGTCCTGGGCCAGATTCCAGAGGATGGTCATGCCGCGCACCGGCTTGTTCTTGTTGGCGCCTTCACAACCGTCGCAGATCGGATTCGGGCCCTTGTCCGAATGCAGGATCTCGACCACCCGGCCGGTCAGCGTGCCGTTGGCGGCCTGGCTGATCTCGACGATCGACTTCACCTTGCCGGTCTTGTCGTCGATGGTCTTCCAGCGGCCGGCGGCACTGTCGGCGGCCTGCGCGGAGAGCGCGGCCAGGCACAGCGGCAGCGCCAGCAGCAGGGTCTTGAAGGTCTTGCGCATGGTCCCCTCCCAGGGTTCATTCCGGCACGATGCCGGTACGGGTCGACTGTATACCCATTCGGTTGGGTATGGGGAAGGGGGGCTTTGGCCGGGTTGCGCCCGGCACCCGTAGAGGCAACGGCCGGAGCAACGGCAAAAGCGGCTGTTCCGTGGGATGGCGGGGTGGGTCCGGTTGCGGGGGACGCTGCAAGTACGTCCCTGTAAGCTCGGTCGCGCCATCCATGGCGCTCACGCCCCCGCAACCGGACCCACCCCGCCTTCGACAGGCTCCCGCTGCTGTTGGTAGGTGTCGACCTTGGTCGACACGCAGATCCACTCCACGCGTGGATGAATGTCCGCGATTGAAAATCGCTCAACCGATCTCGTACAGCTCCAGCGGCAGGTCGTCGGGGTCGGCGAAGAAGGTGAAGCGGCGGCCGGTGTATTCGTCCACGCGGATCGGTTCGCAGGCTACGCCATGGCTGGCCAGGCGTTCGATGAACGGTTCCAGCGCAGCCACCCGGAACGCGAGGTGGCGCAGACCCTGGGCTTCGGGGCGGCTGGGCCGTGCGGGCGGCGAGGGGAAGGAGAACAGCTCCAGTTGGCCGCCATCGGGCAGGGCGAGGTCCAGCTTCCACGAGTCGCGTGCGGTGCGGCGGTTCTCGGCCAGTATGCGCAGGCCCAGCACGCGCACGTAGAAGTCTTTCGAGCGCGCGTAGTCGCTGCAGATCAGTGCGGCATGGTGGATGCCCAGCAGGCCGGTGGTTTCGGTGGTCATTGCAGGGTGTCCAGCCAGCGCTGGGCGATCTTCAGCGCCAGCGGATAGGGTTCGGGGGCGTTGCGGTTGCTCAGCACGATCACGGTCAGGTGTTTGTCCGGGTAGCGCAGGATCACGTTGCGGAAGCCGATGCTCTCACCACTGTGCCAGTGCATGCGGCCATTCAAGCGCCAGCCGAAACCGTAATGCGGCACGTCCGCTTCAGTGGTGGCGGTGGCTGGGCTGAACATCGCCTTGCGTGATGCGACTGACAGCAGGCGGTCGTCGTACAGGGCTGCATCCCAGCGCGCGAGATCGTCCAGCGAGGCGTAGATGCCGCCGTCGCCGAGTACGGCGCTGGTGGTGCTCTGGTCGGTGCGCTGCCAGTGGCCGCTGACTTCGCTGTAGCCATAGGCACGCTGCGCCACCACATCGACGCCGTCCTGGTGGGCGACGGTATGCACCATGCCCAGTGGTTGGAAGATCCGCTGCTGCAGGAAGCTGGCAAAACCGGTGCCGGCGGCACGGCCGACGATCAGCGCCAGCAATGCGTAGCCGCTGTTGCTGTAGCGGTACTGCGTACCGGGTGCGAAGGCGAGCCGATCTTCGCGGGCGAGCAGGGCCAGCACATCGGCGTCGTGCACCTGCCGGGTGTCGGCAGGGTCCATCAGGTCTTCGTAGTCCAGCAGGCCGCTGGTGTGCGACAGCAACTGGCGCAGGGTGATGGCGGCAGCGGCGGGCGGCAGTTCCGGCAGCCAGCGCCGCGCCGGCTGGTCCAGCGCAAGGCGGCCATCCTCGACCAGCAACAGCACGGCGGCAGCAGTGAACTGCTTGCTGACCGAGGCCAGGCGGAAATTGCTGGCCGGTGTCGCTGCGCTGCCATCTTCGACCACGGCCAACCCGTAGCCGCGGCGGAATACCGGTTGCCCGTCGTGCAGTACCAGCACCGCCGCACCCGGCACCTGCCCATCGTAGGCCTGCATCAGGCCATCGATGCCTGCATCCGGCGGCGCCAGCGGTGCTGCCGCCAAGGTGATCGACGGCAGCACAGCGAGGACGGCGATACACAGCAGGGCGGCGGGGCGCATGGCAGCTCCGTGATGGTCAGGGTGCGGGTGCAGGCGTTGCCGCGGCCGGCTGGGCCAGCCAGCGTTCGATCTTGTGGTCCAGTACATCCAGTGGCATCGAACCGTCCTTCAGCACTTCGGCATGGAAGCGGCGCAGGTCGAACGCTGCACCCTGGCGTGCCTTGGCCTTGTCGCGCAGGGCGATGATCGTGGTCAGGCCCGCTACGTTGGACAGCGCCTGGCCGGGCTGGGCCATGATCCGTTCGACCTCGGCGTTGGCATCGTCGCTGCTCATGTCCACGGTCTTCTGCAGATAGGTCACGGCCTGCTGCTTGCTCCAGCCCTGCGCATGCACGCCGGTGTCGGCGACCACGCGCGCGGCGCGCAGCAAGCGCGAATACAGATAGCCGATGCGGTCGTACGGATCGGTGTACACGCCGAGGTCTTCGCCGAGGGTTTCCGCATACAGGCCCCAGCCTTCGACGAAGGCGAGGTCACCGCCGAGGCGGCGGAAGCGCGGCAGCTTGGTCAATTCCTGCTGCAGGCCCAGCTGCACGTGGTGGCCGGGAATGGCCTCATGCAGATACTGCACCGGCACGTTCCAGCGCTTGCGGCTGGGCAGGTCGCGGGTGTTGACGAACAGCACGCCGGGTTGTCCCGGGGGCGACGGCTGGTAGGAGGCTGCGGCGGCGGTCATGGCGCGCTCCGGCTCCACTGCATGGATCTGCAGCGGCGCCTTCGGCAGGGTGTCCAGCACCTGCGGCAGGCGTGCATCGACCTGCTGCTGCACCTGCCGGTAACGGTTGAGCAGCGCGTTGGCATCGCTGTACTGGAACTGGCGGTCGTTGCGCATGCTGCGCAGCAGCTTGGCCTGCGAACTGCGCAGCTTGCCATCGCGCATCACCGTGGTGATCTGTGCCTGCAGCTCCTGCACACGCTGTTCGCCCAGCGCGTGCAGCTGCGCGGCGGTCTGCTGGCTGGCGGTGGTCTGCACGATCAGGTTGGTGTACCAGGCCTGGCCATCGGGAAGGGCGCCCAGGCCGCTGCTGCTGCGCGTGGCAGGCAGGTATTCGGTGGCGATGAAGCCACGCAGGGCGCGGTAGGCCGGCATGATGCGCAGTTCGATCATGCGCTTGTACTCGGCGCTGATGCGCGCCTTGTCTTCGGCGGAGATGGACTCCGGCATGGTCCGGATCGGCGACCAGAAGATGCTCTCTTCGGCGGTCGGCTTGATCACCGCGTCCAGCTGCGGCAGGACCTTTTCCATCAGGTCGCGCGGCTGCACAACGCCGGCCTTCATGCCCTGGCGCATGTTGTCGATGGCCTGGTTGAACAGGTCGGGAATGCCGAGCGAGCGTCGCGACCAGGTGTCGTAGTCCTTGGCCGTGTTGAACGGCTGCGCACCCGCACCGGCGCCGAGGATGGCCATGATGCTGCCGACGTTGTAGTACTGGCTGATCGGCATCATCCAGCTCGGATAGCGTTCGGCGGCCAGCGAGGCGCGGGCGTCACGCACGAAGATCTCGTAGCTGAGCAGGTCCTGCCCCTGCAGGCCGTCGCTGCCGATCTTCTCGACCTTGCCCAGCCATTCGGTGGTGAAGTCGTGCGATTGCTGGCGCCAGGCGGCGGAGAGGATGTTGGGCAGCTGGTCGTTGTAGCGCGGCTCGCCCTGGAAGGTCGCCTGCAGCGGGTTCAGCCGCATGGAGGCATCCCAGTATTCGTCGTACAAGCGCTCCAGTTGCACCTGCTTGGGCACTGCGCGGGCCGGGGCGACCGGACGCGGCGCGGCGCGGCGCGCCGAACTGCCGCGGGCCGGCGGGGTGGCACGTGTGCCGGCGCGGGCCTTTGGCTTGGCAGCCTGGCGGGTCTGCGCGGCGGCGGGGCGGCTGCCCTTCTTCTTCGCTGCTTCGGCCGGCGGTACGGCGCTGAACAGGAACAACGCGGCGATGGCGGCGGCCAGGACGCGGGGGGAATACGGCATCAAGAAGCTTCCGTGGAACACAGACCGTGGAGCTTGCACGATCCGCGCGCGTACGGCCAGCGTGAGGGCGCAGTCAGCTTGCGCGCCGCTGGGGCTTCAGTCAGCCGCGGCCGCAGCGCGCAGGTCGGCGGCGCGGTGTTCGCCCAGATAGCGGGTGATTGCACGTCGCATCAGGTACAGCAACGGAATCAGGGCGATCGCAAAGCCCATCTTGTAGACGTAGTTGACACTGCTCACCGCCAGGAACAGCGATGTCGGCCAGTGCTGCGGCCCGAGCACGAAGGCGATCCAGATCACCACGAAGCTGTCCACCAGCTGCGAGACCGCGGTGGAACCCGTTGCGCGCAGCCATACATGGCGCTCGCCGGTGGCCTGGCGGATGCGATGGAACACCGCCACGTCGATCAACTGGCCGAACAGGAACGCCACCAGCGAACCGGCGATGGTCCACATGCCCTGTCCGAACACCGCCGCGAACGCGGCCTGGTAATCGGGCACGCCGTGGGCATCCATCGAAGTCACCCACCAGCTGGCCGGTGCCAGCGAGATCGCAGCGAAGGCGAACAGGAAACCGTAGGCGATCAGCACCACCGCCAGCCACGAGATGAAACGCACCCCGCGCTTGCCGAAGAATTCGTTGATGGTGTCGGTCATGATGAACACCACCGGCCACAGCAGCGTGCCGGCGGTGAAGCTCAACGAGCCGGTCTGGCCGAACAGGTTCCAGTTCAGCGGGTCGATGCCGAGGGTGTCTTCCAGGGCGAAGATCTTCACCCCGATCAGTTCGGCCAATACTGCGTTGCCACAGAAGAACGCGGCCAGCACGATGAACAGCAGGACCGCGCGGTCCTGCAGCGGGCGCGCGTGCGACGCCTCGCTCATTCGGAACGATCGCCGGCGCGGGTGAACGGAACGCTGGAGGGCGCCACTGCACCGCCGGAAATGATGAAGCTCATCGCCTGGTCCACCGTCCAGTCGGTCGGGGTGAGCAGCTCGACGGGCACGATCTCCAGATAGCCCGAGGTCGGGTTCGGCGTGGTGGGCACGTAGACGGCCGCCAGTTCGCGGTCGGTGCCCTGTTCCTTGATGACACGGGTGACCAGGCCGACCGATTTCATGTCGCGGTGCGGGAAGTCGATCAGCACCACGCGCTGGGTGCTGCCCGGCTCGGTCTGCAGCATGTCCAGCAGCTTCTTGGCGCTGTCATAGATGATGCTGGCCAGCGGAATGCGCTTGATGATCGCACCGACCCAGCGCAGCAGACGCTGGCCGACCACGCGGCGGCTGGCCACGCCCACCGCCAGGATCACCAGCAGGGTGGCCAGCAGGGCGATGGTGTTCTGGATCCATTCGGCGCGGACCCAGCCGAGGTAATGCGGGAAGCTGGTCGCGATCTGTTCGGACAGCGGCACTACCAGTGGGCTGGAAATGCCCGACAGCAGCACGAACACGAATTTGACCACCACCCAGGTCAGCCAGATCGGCAACAGGGTCAGCAGGCCGGTCAGGAACAGGCGCTGCAGGGAGGGGCGGGGAACCAGGGCGGGGGCTTCGAGCGACATGCGCGCATTGTAGCGGTCGCGGCCTCTCGTTTACGCTGTCCGTTGGCGGTGCAGGCCATACAGGGAAAGGATGCCGTGTTGAGGATGCTGCGGCGGTTGAGCTGGGCAATGCTGGGTCTGATGGTGATGGCCGTCGCGGCATGGCTGCTGTCGAGGTTCTGGCCGTTGTCGGCCGCCCAGCGGGAAGACAGGCGTCTGCTTGAGGCCGTGCAACCCAACGAAGGTCGCAACGGCTTCGCCCTGCTGTGGACGCTGCCGTTCGATGGGCTGGACCAGGCCCAGCGTGAGGTGGCGTTGGCCGACGATCTGCAGCGCTGGAAGGCCTCGCCATCGCAGGCGTCGCACGCCTCGTTGCTGGCGGCCAGGCACGCACCGTTGACTCTGGATGGGGCAGGTCGTTGTGCCGTCGGGCCCGTCGGCTGCCTGGCACAGGTACGCGCTGATCCGCAGCGCTTCGTTGATGCACACGCCGGGCATTCCGGCCTGCACGAGCGACTGGCGCGGATGGCGGACTATGATCGTTTCGATTCCCCGTTCCAGCCCTTCGAAAGCGAACTCCTGCCACTACCGGCGTACACGCCGCTGTTGGATGGCGCCAGTGCGCAGGCACTGGCCTATCTGCAGGGCGATGTTGCCGGTGCCGTCGAGGCAGGCTGCAGATCGGTTCGGTTCGGGCGGCGGATGATGCGCACCGGCAGCACGGTGGTGGACAGCATGATGGGTGCCGCCGTGGTGAGGTCCCATGCTGCATTGCTGGGTGACATGCTGGTCGAGCAATCACCGGATTACGTGCTGCCCGCCTCCTGCGAGGCGGCGCTGCAGCCGCTGGACGCCGACGAGCAGAGCCTGTGCCAAGCGATGCAGGGCGAATTTGCGATGAACAAGGCTGCCATCGAGGCGTCCACGCAGACAGCAGGCAGCCGCCTGCTGCTGGATCGCGACCACACCCTGGCCCGGATCGCCGGCAATTTCGGCTGGGCATGCCGCCCCGCTGCAGTGAAGGCGCTGGCAGCCGATGTCCCGCTACTTGTGCCGCCACCGCCCCGATGGGATGTGGGCTGCCTGGCCAATCCGCTGGGATGCACATTGAGCGCCATCGCCGGGCCGTCCCACGCACAGTACGCGACGCGCAGCCAGGACGCAGCGGCGATGATCCGCCTGCTTGGCGCGCAGCGCTGGCTGCGGCAACAGGCCGGGCCACCCGACGAGGCACTGGCGCGGTTGCCGGCGCTGTGGCGTTCGGACGCCCGCATGCCACAACTGTCTGCCGACGGTCGCCGCCTGCAGGTATTGCGGCGTGGACCGGCGCGCGAAGGCGAGGGCCCGCATCTTTTGATGCCGTTGCGGGCGGACTGACCCTGGCTCAGTCGCCGTCGCCGAGCGGATTGAATGCCCAGCCATCGCCAACGCTGTCCAGCGTCCAGCGCTTGCGGTCACCCAGGGTCTGCCAGCGCACCTGTTCCTTGTCGTCCTGCATGCTGCCTTCGGTCAGCTTCACCTTGCCGGTGGAGAAGTTCACGCTGAGGCCTTCGGTCTGCCCGGAATTGCGCATCATCGAGTCCCGGTCGTAGCCGATCAGCGCGAAGTCGCCTTCCTGCCAGCGGAACGTGAACGTGGTGGTGCTCGTCGACCAGCTGCCCGCGCTGGAGAACGAGTACAGGCCCACCCGCAGTGCGCCGCGCTGGATCGACACGCCGGTGCCTTCGGCCAGCACATCGCTGAGCACGGGCGAGTCCGGCCGCGGAATGAGCGTGTGGTTCTGCGCGGCCAGCACGTAGCCGGACGGTCGCGCGAAGGCGATGGCGAGGATGCGCGGGTTGCTGTCATACGGCGACGGGCCGAACCCATCGTGCTCGATGATGTTGCGCGGGTCCTGCTGGCGCAGCACCAGCGCAAGGTCGGCGCGCCCGTCGTGGTCGAGGTCGCCTTCGATCCGGTATTCCAGCGCCCAGCCGGCTGGTACGAAACCCTTGGCCGTAGCGGCGTGCGCCGGCAGGGTGGGGTAGCGCACCGGCGGCACGTCCAGTGCTTCGGCGGCGAAGGGCAGGGCGGTCAGTACCGCAGCAAGGACGAAAAAGGCGCACGGCAGCCTCCATGGCAGGGCTGCAGAGGATAGCGGGGCGCCAGCCGGCCCGCTTTACCGTGCGTGTGGCTTCAAGCGCACATAGACCTGCTTGCGTACCTGCGCGACGACCTCGCCGGCTTCGTCGACCACGTCGTTGCTGAACCAGCGCAGCACTTTTTCGCCACCGGCCGCCGCCGTACGCAGTTCATCCAACAGGGCGTCATCGATGTGGAAGGACGTGCGCACGGTTCCACGGCCGGGCTTGAGGAAATCGATCGCACCGGCACGATCCCAGACGTAATAGTCACGGCCAAGGGTATGCATCAGGCCCAGCATCCAGAACGGATCGGTCATCGCGAACAGGCTGCCGCCGAAGTGGGTGCCCACGTAGTTGCGGTTCCAGGGGCGCAGGCGCAGTTCCACGTCGATCTGCCGGTAGTCCGGAGTGATCCGGGTGACATGGATGCCGGTGAACAGGAACGGTGGCCACAGATTGATGCCGAAGCGGAACGTGCTGGCTTTCATGCGGGAACCGGGCAGGGGGCGGGGCTCCAGTCTGACCATTCGCATGCGTATGTTGTAGGCCGTGGCATCCACGTCAGGCCTGCCGGCCGCTATGACCCGGGCGTGCCGCCGTCGATCACATAGCCGTCGCGGCCATTGTCCTTGGCCCGGTAAAGCGCATTGTCGGCGCCTTCGACGAAATGATGTGGTTGCAGGTCGCTGTCCGGCACACGGGTGTAGACGCCGATGGTCAAGGTGACACCTGTGTCGCTGCTATCGCCGGGCGGTGGCAGGCCGCGTATGCAGGAGATCAGGTCTTCGATTACCTGCCGTGCGCCTTCAACCGGGGTGTCGGGCAGCACCAGTGCGAACTCATCACCTCCGTAGCGGGCAGCCATGTCACGGGGGCGCCGGGCATGCGCCTGGATCAGGCGGGCCACTTCGCACAACACGCGGTCGCCGACCTGGTGGCCATGACGATCGTTGTGGTGCTTGAAGTGGTCGACATCGATCAGGGCCAGGGTCAGGGGCTTGCCACTGCGGCGTGCCGCGTCGCATTCCTGTTGCAGCGACTGTTCGAAGCGCAGGCGGTTGCCCAGCCCGGTCAGCGCATCACGGTTGGCCTGGCGGTGCCAGGAGGCGATCCGCCAGGTCGCCCATGCAGTCAGCACCAGCACGACGCCGAGCAGCGCGCTGGCCGGCGCCCACCAGAGGCTGCCGGTGCGCAGCAGCAGCCAGCTCAGCAGCGGCGCGGCGGGCAGCGAGCACAGGGCAACCACCCAGGGCAGACGCAGCCCGAGCAGCAGTACGCACATCGCCACCAGCAGTCCGGCCAGTGCGTCCTGCCAAGCGCGGGGCAACACGTCTATCTGCTTGTCCTGCAGCAGCATCGAGGCGATGTTGGCCTGGTACTCGCTGCCGCTCATCCAGTATTCGCGGGTGGTGGGTGTCAACAGGCGAGGGGCGATGCCACTGGCCGTGATGCCCACCACGATGCGCCTGCCACGCAGCATCGATGCATCCACGCGCCCCTCAAGGACATCGGCGTAGGACACCTGCGGCAAGCGTTCCGGCGGCCCGGCATAGCGCACGCGCACGTAGTCGTCGCGACGCCATTGATAGGGCGAGGCCAGCGCGGGGGCGGGGTCGGGCAGGCCCTGCGTGTGTTGCGGCGGCAGACCCGTCAACGCCAGGCCAAGCGCCGGCCAGTGTGCCTGGCCGATGCCGGCATGCAGGTAGATCCCGCGGGCGACACCATCGCCGTCCACTTCAACGTCACTGTGGCCGATGGCGGCAGCGTTGGCAGCAATCAACGGGATGGGCAGCATCTCCTCGGCCATGCGGTCGCCGGCAGCCGGTGCGGCCAGGACCGGCAGCACTACGCGGCCGTTGCGACGGATCGCTGCTGCCAGCTCGGCATCCTGGCGCGCATCGCGGCGGTCGGGCTCGGACAGCATGAGGTCCAGTGCCACCCGCTCGGCACCGGCATCGGTCAAGCGGTCCAGCAGACGGGCATGCACCGAGCGCGGCCACGGCCACTGACCCAGCCGCTGCAGGCTGCCCTCGTCGATGGCCACGATCAGCACGCTGGGGTCTGGGCGGTAATCCCAGCTGCCGACCATCAGGTCGTAGGCGGTCTCGTCCTGTCGCCACAGCCACTGGCCGTGGCTGACCACTGCAGTCGCTACACCCGCCAGCAGTGCCAGCAGGATCCGTCGCGACCACGGTAGCGGCGAGCGCCTCACAGCAACAACCACAGCAGCAGGACACCGCCGCCCGCGCCGTAGCACAGGCGACACGGCAGCTTGACCTGCTGCGCAGGCGAGAACGGACCAGCGTGGCCATCGTCGTCGATGTACTGCACGCGGATGTGCAGCGTGCCGCGCCACGGGCGCTTGAAGCTGAGCTGCGGTTGGTCAACGGTGGTATCGACCAGCGGCGCGATGAAATCACCGCGACGATCGACCTGCACCCGGTAGCGCTGTCCATCGCTTCCCGCTTGCCAGCGCAGGGTCAGCTGGCCATCCGTTGCTTCGGGTGGCTGCAGTGCCGGGTCCACCGGTTCATCGGTCAGTTGCAGCGTCAGTGCTTGGCCATAGCGACCCTGGTGGCCCTGACCATCACGCGAAGCGATCCGCCAGTAGTACTGGCCGGGAGGCAGCGGCTCGCCCAGGCGCAGGTCGGTGCCGCCGGTGCTCTGTTCGCGCAGTGGCTGCAGGAACTGCGGCTCGTCGGCAACCTGCAGGACGCTGCTGCTGGCGCCGGGCGCCTGGCTCCAGTGGAAGCGCGGCCGATCACTGTTGACCTCCTGTCCCTGCAGTGGGGAAATGGTCAGTGGCGGTGGCGGCTGGTCGCTGAGGACGAAATCCTCGCTGGCATCGAGACCTTCCACACCCTGTGCATCCACTGCGCGCAGCAGCAGGCGCAGCGCTCCCGGCGGCAGCTCACCAATCACCAGTCCGGTGTCGGCGGTGTCGGCGGCAAACAACAGGATTTCCGGGGTGGCGGCCTGCACCACTTCCACCCGGTAGTGATCGGCGCCGGTCACCGGCTCCCACGCGAGTTGGGCCGGCAGGGCGCCCAGGCGGGTGGCATCGGCACGCAGGCGCGGTGCCGGCAGCAAACCGGAAACCGCTTCGGGTGCTGTTCCACTGCCGGCGCTGCGGCTGGCCTGACCGGGGTGCACCAATCGCTGGCCATGCAGGTTGCCGACCTGCACTTTGCCTTCCAGTACTTCGGTGGCGCCAGCATGGGCGTCATCGCCGGCGCTGACCCGGAACACGGTGCCGCGCACGCTGCTGGTGGCCGTCGGTGCATCGATGATGTAGCGCGAGGCGGGCCCGCGCGCAGGGGTGACCCGGTTGCTGGCGCGTCCCTGCTGCAGGCGCAGGCGGGTATCGACCATGCCGGTGCGACCATAACGGCTGAGCTGGTCCAGGCGCAGGCGTGAGTACTCGCGCAGCTGCAACCGCGACGCGTCGGCGAATTCAAGGGTGATGCTGGAGTCGGCCTTGGTCTGGATCGCGTCGCCGATGTGCAGCTGCTCGCCGGCGCGCACGGCGCGGCTGCTGCTGCCATCGGCTGCGCTCAGTTCAACCTGTCCACGCACTGCGAGTACCCGCGCCGGGGCGGGTTCAACGCGCAGCCAGCCGATCGGGAAGCGCAGCAGTTCGCCCGGCGGCAGCCGGTATGGATTGTCGATGCGGTTGTGCTGCTGCAGCTGCTGCCAGCCCACGCTGGGCTTGAGGTAGGCAGCGCCCAGGTCCCACAGGGTATCGCCGGGGCGGACCCGATAGTTCCAGTCCTGCGCGCTGGCGAGCGCCGGCAACAGGCAGACGGCACACAGCAGGGTGCGCAGGAAACGGATGATGAAAGACGACGAGCGGCCAACGGTCACGGAATGCTGTCCCGGCAAAGCGGGGGCGCAGCTGCAAGACCCCATGGCCCCGACCTCATCCCCCCGAACGGATCGTGGCGGCCCTGGGGGCCACCATCGCGGGCATTATTGCCCGCGTTCAGTGCAGGTATTCTGAACGATGCCGTCGCCGTTCAGAACAGCAGGGAGGCCATCCGGCGCCGCGAACGGCCTACCAGGTCTTCATCGGCGATGACGTTGAAGGCATCGATCAGCGCCTTGCGCGGCAATCCTTCCTGGAAACCGCGGTCGATCCGCAGCATCTCCAGGAACTGTTCCAGTGCGGCTTCGTCCTCGCCGGCCAGCAGCAACTGCACACCGCGCAGGTGACGCGCCTGCAGATCCTTGCCGTCGGCGGCGATGCGCGCATCCAGTACCTCGGCGGGCGGGGCATCCTTCAGCGCGGCGGCGAAGGAGAGCCGGGCGCGGCCACGCACGGCGCGGTCGTCGGTGGCCAGGTTGGCGGGCAGGGCATCGATCAGGGTGCCGGCTTCGTCCACGCCGCCGAGCTGCAGCAGGGCCAGGGCCAGGTCGAGCTTCAGCTCATCCTTGTCCGGCTCGGCGGCGATCTGCGCGCGCAGTACGTCCACCTGTGCCTGCGGGTCCAGCGGGGCCTCGTCCTCGGCACTGGTGTCGCCGATATCGGCCGGCACCACGCCGTGCTGGGCCAGGAATTCACGCAGCTGGCCTTCCGGCAGGGCGCCGGGGAAGCCGTCCACCAGCTGCCCACCCTTGACCAGGAATACGGTGGGCACCGAACGGATCTGGAAGGCCGCGGCAATCTGCTGTTCCTTGTCCACATCGACCTTGGCCAGCTCGAAGGCGCCGTTGTATTCGCCGGCCAGCTTCTCCAGCATCGGGCCGAGGGTCTTGCACGGCTCGCACCAGGCCGCCCAGAAGTCCACCAGGACCGGCGTCTGCAGCGACTTCTGCAGCACGTCCGCCTCGAAGGTAGCGGTGGTGGCGTCGAATACGTAGGTCGTCTCGGTCATGGGGCATCGTTCGGCATCTGGAGACCGATTCTATGGTGACGAACCATGTCGGTCTCAACCCTGGGGCCACTTCCTCATGAAATCCCGGACAGCTTGGCGGAGGTGCCAGCTGCCGCGACAATGCGCTGATGTTCTCCTGAAGAGTGGCTGCGATGTCCGTGGTTCGGCTGGATCGTTGGGTGGGCGTGCTCGCCGCAGCCCTGTTCGTGCTGTCGGTGGCCGGTTTTGGTGAAGCGCTGCCGGACTACTCGCAGGCACTGCATCCGGTGACCTGGCTGGGCGCGCACGGCATTCCCCATGCGCTGGGCTTCAACCTGCTGGGGCTGGTGCTGCCGGGGGCACTGGCGGTCGTGGTGGCCGAGCGCCTGCGCCGGCAACTACCGGTGGACGTCGCCTGGACGGCACGCGTGGGCAGCCAGATGCTGCTGCTGGCCGCGCTTGCCTTCATCGCAATGGGTCTGCTGCCGCTGGATTTCGAGGACCAGATGGACATGCAGGGCCCCGCCAGCAAGCTGCACGCCAGTGTGTGGATGGTCTGGGCGCTGGCTTTTGTCGCCGGCAGCGTGATGCTGGGTGCGGCACGGCTGCGGCATCCCGGTGGGCGCAGGCTGGGCCTGCTGGCGCTGGCCTGCGGGATCGGCGCCGGTGTGCTGGCGTTCGGCCTGCCGGGTGTACTGCCGGCGGCGTTGGCCCAGCGGCTGGCCTTTGCCTGCTGGGCGCTGTGGCTGGCCTTGGCCTTGCCTCTGTCGCGCAGGCGCTGAGACGCGTTCCACCGCCTCGCCGAGCGCTGGCCCGGCAGGCGGGATTGGAGCCATTTGCCGCACTGCGGTACGCTGTACCGCTTTGCCGCCGCAACCGCGTGTTACATGACCAGCGTCGAACCCAACGTTTACGATCCGCAGCAGGTTGAATCCGCCGCCCAGAAGTACTGGGACGCTACCCGTGCCTTCGAGGTCGATGAAGCCTCGGACAAGCCGAAGTACTACTGCCTGTCGATGCTTCCGTATCCGTCCGGTGCGCTGCACATGGGCCACGTGCGCAACTACACGATCGGCGACGTGATCAGCCGCTACAAGCGCATGACCGGCCACAACGTCCTGCAGCCGATGGGCTGGGACGCGTTCGGCCTGCCGGCGGAAAACGCCGCGATCAAGAACAAGACCGCACCGGCCGCCTGGACCTACAAGAACATCGACCACATGCGCAGCCAGCTGAAGTCGCTGGGCTATGCCATCGACTGGTCGCGCGAGTTCGCCACCTGCCGCCCGGACTATTACGTCCACGAGCAGCGCATGTTCACCCGCCTGATGCGCAAGGGCCTGGCCTACCGCCGCAACGCGGTGGTGAACTGGGACCCGGTCGACCAGACCGTGCTGGCCAACGAGCAGGTCATCGACGGCCGCGGCTGGCGCTCCGGCGCGCTGGTGGAAAAGCGCGAGATCCCGCAGTGGTTCCTGCGCATCACCGACTACGCCCAGGAATTGCTGGATGGCCTGGATGAGCTGGACGGCTGGCCGGACTCGGTCAAGACCATGCAGCGCAACTGGATCGGCCGTTCCGAAGGCCTGGAGATCCAGTTCGATGTGCGCGACGTCGATGGCGCCGCACTGGATCCGCTGCGCGTGTTCACCACCCGCCCGGACACCGTGATGGGCGTGACCTTCGTGTCGATCGCCGGCGAACACCCGCTGGCGCTGCATGCCGCGAAGAACAACCCGGAACTGGCTGCGCTGCTGTCGGAAATGAAGCAGGGCGGCGTGTCCGAGGCCGAACTGGAAACCCAGGAAAAGCGCGGCATGGATACCGGCCTGCGCGCCGTGCATCCGGTTACCGGTGCCCAGGTGCCGGTGTGGGTCGCCAACTTCGTGCTGATGGGCTATGGCACCGGCGCGGTGATGGCCGTGCCGGGCCACGACCAGCGCGACAATGAATTCGCCAACAAGTACAACCTGCCGATCCGCCAGGTCATCGCGCTGAAGTCGCTGCGCAAGGACGAGGGCGCCTACGACGCGACGCGTTGGCAGGACTGGTACGGCGACAAGACCCGCGAGACCGAACTGGTCAACTCCGACGAGTTCGACGGCCTGGACTTCCAGGGCGCCTTCGAAGCGCTGGCCGAACGGTTCGAGCGCAAGGCCCAGGGCCAGCGCCGGGTGAACTACCGTCTGCGCGACTGGGGGGTGAGCCGCCAGCGCTACTGGGGTTGCCCGATTCCGGTGATCTACTGCGACAAGTGTGGCGCGGTGCCGGTGCCGGAAGACCAGCTGCCGGTGGTGCTGCCTGAAGACGTGGCGTTCGCCGGTACCGGTTCGCCGATCAAGACCGATCCGGAATGGCGCAAGACCACCTGTCCGGAATGCGGTGGCGCGGCCGAGCGTGAGACCGATACCTTCGATACCTTCATGGAGTCGAGCTGGTATTACGCCCGCTACACCTCGCCGGGTGCCCGCGATGCGGTCGACAAGCGCGGCAACTACTGGCTGCCGGTCGACCAGTACATCGGTGGCATCGAGCACGCGATCCTGCACCTGATGTATTTCCGCTTCTACCACAAGCTGCTGCGCGACGCGCGGATGGTGGACAGCAACGAGCCGGCGCGCAACCTGCTGTGCCAGGGCATGGTGATCGCCGAGACCTACTATCGCCCGAACCCGGATGGCTCGAAGGACTGGATCAACCCGGCCGATGTGGAAGTGCAGCGCGACGAGCGCGGCCGCATCACCGGCGCCACCCTGATCGCCGACGGTCAGCCGGTGGTGGTTGGCGGTACCGAGAAGATGTCCAAGTCGAAGAACAACGGCGTGGACCCGCAGGCGATGGTCGGCAAGTACGGCGCCGACACCGTGCGCCTGTTCTCGATGTTCGCGGCACCGCCGGAACAGTCGCTGGAATGGAACGAAGCCGGCGTGGACGGCATGGCCCGCTTCCTGCGCCGCCTGTGGGCACAGGTGCAGAAGCACGCTGCCGACGGTGCCGCACCGGCGCTCGACGCGGCCGCGCTGGATGCCGGCCAGAAGACCCTGCGCCGCAAGACCCACGAGACCATCGGCAAGGTCGGTGACGACTACGGCCGTCGTCACAGCTTCAACACCGCCATTGCCGCAGTGATGGAGCTGATGAACGCGCTGGCCAAGTTCGAGGACGGCAGTGAACAGGGGCGCGCCGTGCGCCAGGAAGCACTGCAGGCCATCGTGCTGCTGCTCAACCCGATCACCCCGCATGCCAGCCACGCCCTGTGGCAGGTGCTGGGCCATGGCGAAACGCTGCTGGAAGACCAGCCGTTCCCGCAGGCCGACAGCAGCGCGCTGGTACGCGATGCCCTGACCCTGGCGGTGCAGGTCAATGGCAAACTGCGTGGCACCATCGAGGTCGCCGCCGATGCCGCGCGCGAACAGGTTGAAGCGCTGGCCCTGGCCGAGCCGAACGCGGCCAAGTTCCTGGAAGGCCTGACGGTGCGCAAGATCATCATCGTCCCCGGCAAGATCGTGAACATCGTCGCTGCCTGATGTACCCGGCACCGGCCGCCATCCTGGTGGCCGGTGCGTTGTCGCCACGCCGGGCGTGCCCGGCCGATGGCCCTGCGTTCACGCGGCCTCGGGCACCCTGTCTGTTGCCGTGATCGCCCGGCTCCGCCAGACTGTCTCCATGACCCGAATCCTGCTTGCCCTCGTTCTCGTCCTCGGCCTCGCCGGCTGTGGTTTCCACCTGCGCAACAAGCTGATGCTGCCGACCGATACGGCGCCGGTGAAGGTGGTATCCACCGCGCCCTACAGCGAGCTGGTCAAGCTGTTGAACCGCAGCCTGCTGGCCTCCGGTGCACGCTTGGCCGATGAGGACAGCAAGGGCCCCAATGCCCAGCTGCAGGTGCTGTCCGAACGCTGGGGCGACCTGCCCATTGCCATCGACTCGCAGGGCCGCGCGCAGGAATACAGCCTGCGCTATGCGGTGATCTTCATCTTCCGCCGCGAAGATGGCAGCGAACTGGTGCCGCAGCAGGTGATCGAACTGTCGCGCGACTACGTGTCGCCGCCGACCGACGCCACCGGTACCACCACCGAACGCGAGATCCTGGCTGACGAACTGCGCCGCGAAATGTCGGCCTCGATCATCCGCCGTATCGACAGCGTGGTCCGCGCCGAACTGGAAAAGGGCGGCAGCCTGTCGGCACCGAAGCCGGTCGAGCACGATCCGGTCGAGCCCGCACCCGCCGTCCAGCACTGAGCCGGGCGCCTGATGGAACTGCGACCGGAACAGCTGGCCGGGCAGGGCGGCGACACGGCGCTGGCGCCGGTATATCTGATCGCCGGCCCGGAAACACTGCGCGTGCTGGAGGCGGCTGACGCCGTGCGGGCCCGCGCACGCGCGGCCGGCATCGACGAGCGCGAAGTGTTCGATGCCGATGGCCGTGATTTCGACTGGAACCAGCTCGACGCCAGCTTCAATGCCCCCAGCCTGTTCAGTGCCCGCCGCCTGGTGGAAGTGCGCCTGCCCAGCGGCAAGCCGGGCAAGGACGGCGGTGAGGTGATCAGCCGGTTCTGCGCCAACCCGGCGCCGGACGTGATCCTGATGATCACCGCCAACGAATGGAGCAAGGCGCACCAGGGCAAATGGGCCGAGGCGGTGAACCGCGTCGGCGTGCTGTCGGTGGCCTGGGCCATCAAGCCACATGAGCTGTCGGACTGGATCGAACGGCGCCTGCGCAGCAGGGGCCTGCGCGCCGAGCCGGCCGCCGTGCAGCGCCTGGCCGAACGCGTGGAAGGCAACCTGCTGGCGGCTGCGCAGGAGATCGACAAGCTCGTCTTGCTGGCCGACGGCCAGACCCTGGACGTGGAACGGATGGAGTCGCTGGTGGCCGATGCCGCCCGCTACGATGTGTTCCGGCTGGTGGAAGCCACGTTCTCCGGCCAGCCACAGGCCGTGCTGAGGATGCTGGCCGGTCTGCGCGGCGAAGGCGAGGCCGTGGCCGCGCTGATGCCGATCGTGATTCGCGAACTGCTGGCCGGTGCCGGCCTGGCACGGGTACAGGCACGCGGCGGCAATCTGGCTGCGGAGATGAAATCCCGCGGTATCTGGGAGTCGCGGCAGGCACCCTACAAACGTGCCCTGCAGCGGCATCCGGAAGGCAAGCGCTGGGAGCGTTTCGTGGCCGAAGCAGGGCTGGTTGACCGCATCGCCAAGGGGCGCGCCGACGGCGATGCCTGGCTCGCGCTTGAGCGCCTGCTGGTGGCGGTGGCCGAGGCACGCGCGGTACGGCTGCTCGTCCGGGCCTGATCCATGAGCCTGCGGATCTATTACGGGGGCACCTTCGATCCGGTGCATCTGGGCCATCTGGCGATCGCGCGCGCTGCGCGCGATGAGCTGCAGGTGGCAGTGCGCATGCTGCCTGCCGCCGACCCGCCGCACCGCGCGGTGCCGGGCGCGACCGCCGAACAGCGCTGCACCATGCTCGGCCTGGCCGTCGGCGATGAACCGGGCCTGCTGCTGGACCGCCGTGAGCTGGATCGGGCGGCGCGCTTTCCCGGCAGGCCGTCCTATACCGTCGATACCCTGCGCGAACTGCGTGCCGAACTTGGCCCCAGCCGTCCGTTGGCGTGGCTGGTGGGGGCCGACAGCCTGCTGGGCCTGCCCAGCTGGCATGAGTGGCAGGCGCTGTTCGGGCTGGCCCATTTCATCGTCGCCGAGCGTCCAGGCAGTCCGCTTCTGGCCAGTGTCGACGGTGCGCTGGGTCAGGCTACCGAGGGGCGCTGGGCCGACAATGAGCAGGCCCTGCTTGCCAGCCCGGCCGGCCGCATCCTGCGCCTGCACCACCCGCTGCGCGAGGAATCGGCCAGTGCCGTGCGCACCCAGATCGCCGCGGGCGGCCCCTGGCGGGCCATGCTGGCACCGGCGGTGGCCGACTATGTTTCTGGCCACGGCCTGTACCGCTCCGCCACCTCGTGAATACGGTTGCCGCGCTGTGGCCGTATAATCGCTTCTACGTTTATCGAGTCGACCCGCTTTGAGCAACCAGACCCAGCCCCAGACCATCAAGGTCGATCTGCCCAGCCCGCCGCCCTCCGTGCCGGAACTGCTGGCCAGCGTCCGTCAAGCCACCGAAGACCTGAAGGCCAAGGACCCGGTCGAGATCGATGTACGCGGCAAGTCCAGCGTCGCCGACTACATGGTGGTCGTGTCGGGCACTTCGACCCGCCATGTGAAGTCCATCGCCGACGAGGTCGTGCGCTTCGCCAAGAAGATCGACGTCATGCCGCTGGGTGTTGAAGGCGAGCGTGAAGCCGAATGGGTGCTGGTCGACCTGGGCGACGTCATCGTGCACGTGATGCTGCCGCGCGTGCGCGAGTTCTATGCGCTCGAGCGCCTGTGGACCGTTGGCGACCAGCCGCCGTCCTACGACGACGACGAAGTGGCCTGAGCCATTCGTTGATGCGGTTTTCGACGGCGCCGATGGCGCCGTCGACGTTTTGGAGGAATGTGGATGAAAGCCCGCCTGATCGCCACCGGCGAACGCGCGCCCAGCTGGGTGGCGCAGGGGTTTGCCGAGTACCAGAAGCGGCTCTCGCACTGGCTGCCCTTCGAGCTGGTGGAGATCGAGCCTGGCCTGCGTGGCAAAGGGCGCGACGCGCGTCGCGCCACCGAGGACGAAGGCAAGCGGGTGATCGCTGCGTTGCCGAAGAATGCCTATGTCGTTGCGCTGGACGTACCGGGCCGGCAGCTCAGTTCCGAGCAGCTGGCGCAGCGCCTGGAGCACTGGCGTGGACAGGGCCGGGACCTGGCGTTCCTGATCGGCGGCCCCGAAGGGCATTCGCCGGAAGTGTCTGCGCTGGCCGATGAAAAGTGGTCGATCGGCCCGCTGACGCTGCCGCACATGCTGGTGCGGCTGGTGGTGGCCGAGCAGTTGTATCGCGCTGCTGCGATGTTGGCCAATCACCCCTACCATCGCGCGTGAAGAGTCGTTATACTGGCGGTCTGCCCGAATAGCTCAGCCGGTTAGAGCACTTGACTGTTAATCAGGGGGTCGTTGGTTCGAGTCCAACTTCGGGCGCCACATTCAAGAGGCCTGCATCGCAAGATGCAGGCCTTTTTTGTTGTGTCGCGCCGTGCAATCGCGTGCGGCGGTGGATCCACGCCATGCGTGGATGCATTGCGAGGGATCGATCAAGCAGGCCCGGCGCTACAAGTTCAGCGCACCACGTGAGAACGCCACCAGCGTGGCGATCGCCACCACCAGGATCGCGCCGAACAGCACCCACTCCCAACGTGTGAACACCCGCTCGCCGCGCTGGTGCCGGGTCAACGCGTACAGCACCACGCCCGGCACATACAGCAGCACCGACAGCAGCAGGTTGTCCAGGCCACCGGCATACACCAGCCACAGCGCATAGGCGCTGGCCAGCAGCGCGACGATGAAGTCGCGCCAGCGGGCACCGGCCGCGCTGGCGTAAGCCTCGCCCTGCCAGGCCAGCTTCACGCCGAACGCGCTGGACAGGAAGTACGGCACCAGGCTCATGGAAGCCGCCAGCAGCACCAGACTGGTGTAGCTGCCCGAATTGAACAGCACCAGCAGCAGGAACAACTGGATCAGACCGTTGCTCAACCACAGCGCATTGGCGGGCACGCCGCGTGCGTTCTCGCGGCCGAGAAAGGCCGGCATCGTGCCATCGCCAGCGGCGGCAAACAGTACTTCGGCGCACAGCAGCACCCACGCCAGCAGCGCGCCCAGCACCGAGATGATCGAGCCGATGATGATCACCGTCGCGCCCCATTCGCCAACGATCGCGCGCAGCACGTAGGCCATCGAGGGATTGGGCAGGCCCGCCAGCTCGGCCTGCGACAGCACACCCATCGACAGCAGGCTGACCAGCACCAGCAGCAGCCACACGCCGATGAAGCCGATCACGGTGGCGCGGCCGACATCGGCGCGTCGTGTGGCCCGGCGCGAGTAGATGCTGGCGCCTTCAATGCCGATGAACACCCACACGGTGACCAGCATCATTCCGCGCAGCTGTTGACCCATGTCCCCCAGCGCGGGAGCGCCGAAGAAGTCGGCGCGGAACACGTCCATGCGGAATGCGCCGGCCGCCAGGATCAGGAACAGCGCGATCGGCACCAGCTTGGCCACGGTGACCAGGCCATTGACGATCGCCGCGGTGCGCAGGCCGCGCAGTACCAGCAGGTGCACGGTCCACAGCAACAGCGACGATGCGGCAATGGCGGCCGGTGTATTGCCTTCGCCGAACACCGGTGCGAAATGGCCGAGACCGCTGAAGATCAGCACGAAGAAACTGGCGTTGCCGAGTACCGACGCGACCCAGTAGCCCCAGGCGGCGGAGAAACCGATGTAGCTGCCGAAGCCTTCGCGCGCGTACGCGTAGATGCCGGTGTCCAGGTCGGGGCGACGATTGGCCAGAGCCTGGAACACGAAGGCGAGCATCAGCATGCCGGCGCCGCTCACTGCCCAGCCGATCAGCGCTGCGGCCGGGCCGGCGCTGCGCGCCACGTTCTGCGGCAGCGAAAAGATGCCGGCGCCGACCATCGAGCCGACCACCAGTGCAGTCAGTGCGGCCAGGCCAAGGCGTTGGTTCGAAGAGGGCATCACGCGCGCCGCAGCTGTCAGGGTGCCCATGATGGACGCTGTCGCGTTTGGAAAAAAGCCAAGGCCCGGGCGTGAGCCCGGGCCTTGGCAGGTGACGCTGCGGTCGTATTACTTGAAGGTGTACTTGAAACCGACGGTGAAGTAGCGACCCAGCGCACCGGAGAAGTGCATCGGGTTGTAGTTCACGCCGCCGTAGGTGGTCGGGTCGAGCGGGGCGATGCGATCGAACACGTTCGCCACCGAGGCGTTGAGTTCGAACGAATCGTTGATGCTCCAGCGACCGGACAGGTCCATCGTGGTGAACGAAGAAATCTTCTTCACCGGCTCACCATCGGCGTAGAAGGCCAGGTAATCGCCGCCACGCTTGTCGATGTTGTCCATCTTGCTGATGTAGTTGGCAACGGCGCTGACGCTCCACGGCCCCTGCTTCCAGGTGGTGCCGAAGTTGACCTTGTCCTTCGGCGTGCCGATGCAGTTGGTGACGTCGCAGTTGCCGTGGGTACCCACGTAGTCAACCGTGTCGCCGCCTTCGGTTCGCTCGAACTTCAGGATATGGCTCCACTGCAGGTCCAGCTCCAGCTGGCCCGGGCCGATGTCGAAGGTCTGGCGGATGTCGGTATCGATACCACGGACGCGCGAGGAGCTGGCATTCACGTAGGCCGTGTTGACCGCCAGGATGGTGCCGCTGTTGGCCACGCCATTGAGATCGTTGCTGTCGCGCAGGACGTTGCCGGCGAGGATCGCCGCCGAGGTGCTGCCCTGCACGATTTCATTGGTGCGCTTGATCTGCCAGGCATCGACGGTCATCGAGGTGGACGAGGTTGGCTGCAGCACGATGCCGACCGAGTAGCTCTTGGACTCTTCCGGCTTCAGCAGCTTGTTCGGCTTGGTGATGATCGCCACCGAGTTGGCGCCGCACTCTGCTGCGTTGTTGCCGCTGATCTGGCAACGAATCGGGTCGACGGCAGTGGAGAAGGCGGCGAGGCCACCGTCACCGTTCTCGGCCGGGTTCGGTGCGCGGAAACCTTCGGCGTAGCTGGCGCGCAGGGCGATCCAGTCGGCCGGGGTCCACTTCACGCCCAGCTTCGGCGTGGCCTTGCCCTCACCGCTCTCGTACTTGTCATAGCGCATCGCAGCGGACAGCTCCAACTGCTCCAGCACCGGCGCGGACAGTTCGACATAACCGGCGTAGACGTTCTGGGTGCCGTCGTAGGCCGAGTAGCCCAGGCCAATGATGTCGCCGGTGTCGGTGAAGGTCTGCGGGGTCAGGCTGTTGCTGGTCTTGCGCCACTCGGTGCCGAACGCCAGGCCCAGCGGGCCGCCCTTCATGTCCATCAGGCTGCGCGACATGGTGAAGTCGAACATGTCCAGGCTGGACTTGGCGCGCGCGCTGATCATCGGCGAGATGAAGTCGTACAGTGCCTGCGAGTTCTCGCCGGCGTTGTCGCCAATGCGCCACACACCGCCGGCGCAGTTCGGGTTGGCCAGCGCACAACGCACGTTGTCGTAGTTGAGGAAACCGGTGCGCTTGTTGGTCAGGTCGGTGCCCGAATGCAGGTAGGCGGTGTCGTAGCTCCAGTCACCCCAGTTGCCTTTCACGCCAACCAGGAAGCGGTTGAACTCGTTGGTGTTGTCGGTGACGCGCGGGCCGACGTCCCACGCCGAGTAGCGCAGGCGCACCGGCGCACCGGTCGGGTTGTCCGGATGGGTGGCCCCGAGCGTGGTGGCGCCCGAGCCGCTGTTGGCATTGACCGGGCCGCCCGGGTAACCCCAGCCGCCGGAGACACCGGACGGGGTATTGCTGAAGATCGTCTGCTTCTTGGAGTAGCCGATCTCGGTGTAGACCTCGCCGCCTTCACCGAAGGCGAAGCTGGCGCGACCGAACACGTTGACGTACTTCTCTTCGGGAATCAGGTCGCGGTACTGCTGCGCCGGATCGAACAGGCAGCCGTCGGCGGCGATGCTGGCCGGGGTCTGGCCACCGATGGTGGTCAGGCCCGCGCAGCCGGGCAGGGGCACCAGGTGGCCGGTGGCATCCAGGTAGGAGCCGTTCGGCCCGGAACCGCCCGAGGTGCCGCCACGGGTGTACGCGCCGCCCAGGAACTGCGCGGTCTTGTCATAGCCCCACTGACGGGTGTCGCCGGTGCCGATCCACTTGCGGTTCTTGCGGTCGCTGATCTTGATGGCGTCGGTCTTGCCGACGTCCAGGCTGAAGAACGCGTTCCAGCCATCGCTGGCCAGATCGCCGGTACCGGCGGTCAGGGTGGCCTTCTTGGCGTCGCCATCGCTGTCGCCGGACAAGCCGTAGGAACCACGCAGGATCACACCCTGGAAGTCACTGCGCAGGATGATGTTGACCACGCCGGCGATGGCGTCGGAGCCATAGATCGCCGAGGCGCCGTCCTTCAGCACTTCCACGCGTTCGACAGCGTCGAGCGGAATGGTGCTGAGGTCGGTGAACACCTTCTGGCCATCATCGGCCAGGCCGTAGGTGGCCATGCGACGGCCGTTCAACAGCACCAGCGTCGAGCCGGCACCGAGGCCGCGCAGCGAAATGCCGGCGCCGCCACCGGCGAAGCCGTTGCCGAAGGTCTTGGGAATGGAGCCCGCACCGTCAGCGGTGATGGTCTGCAGATACTCGGCCAGCGAGGTCTTGCCGGTGCGATCGATTTCCTGGCGGGTCACCACCTGCACCGGCGACGGTGTCTCGGTGTTGGTGCGCGGGATGTTCGAACCGGTGACCGTGATCCGGTCAAGGTTGGTGGCCTGTTCCTGCGCGAATGCAGAGGAGGAAGCCACGGCGCCGGCGAGCAGCAGGGCACCGCCGGTGAGGATATGGGTGATGGACGTTGCCAGGTGGTTGCGGCGGCGGCTGGCGGGCCGTTGGATCGGGTGTTTCACAGCTTCTCTCCTGACTGGAAAACTCGAGCATTGAGGGCTGTCTCCGGTGTGTCCCGGGACGCGTCAATCTAGGTTTCCGGCAGGTGACGGAGGTGTGAAGTTTTACTAAATTCGTAACGGTTTTCCAACGAAGTTCAAATAATCGGGCAGATTGGCCCTGTTGCGGCCCATTCACCGTTGTGGCCGGCCCGGCGTGCTGCCGGGCCGGCCTCTGACTCAGTCGGGCAGGGAGAACTGCACGGGCACCATGCCGATGGCCGGAACGGCCACGCCATCACGCTCGGCCGGCACGAAACGCCAGTGGCGCAGCACCTGCTGCCGAGCGGCCTGGTCCAGGCTGCGCGAGCCGCTGCTGCGTTCGATGCTGACATTCACCGGCTGGCCACTGGGGTCCACTTCCACCCGCAGCAGCACCGTGCCCTGCTCGTGGTTGCGCAGCGCCTGGATCGGGTAGCTTGGCGGCGGGTTGCTGCGGTACTGCAGCTGGGCGCCGGCCAGTGGCGTGGACGGGGCGATCGGCGCCGCCGCCTGCACCGCTGTCGGCTCGGCGGCCGGCAGGATGATGCCCTGGGCCTCTTCGACGGTCGCGGTGGGCGCTGGCAGTGTTGGCGGGACCGGAACGGCCTGCTGCTTCTGCACCACCTCCACCTTTTCAGGCTTGGGCGGCAGGGGGGCGGTCTCCGGCGGCTTTGGCTCTTCCTTGGGAATGAACCTGATCGTGGTCTGGTCGCGAGGAAGTGCGGTGACGGCCTGGTAGGTCGCCGGAATCAGCAACATCAGGAACGCAAGCAGATGCAGGGCGATGGCCGCACTCCAGGCGGCAACGCGGGCGGGATCGAAGTGCAGGGGTACTACGGGATACGTACGAACCATGGTCCACCTCCATGCCAGTGTCGAAGTCCTCAACGCACCAGGGCCGCCATCGGGGTTGCCGCACGCGGCTGGCAGTCAATCATTAGCGCGCCGCCTCCACCACTGCCTAGAGGCAGGGGCGGCAGCGTTGAGCTGGCCTTCATCTAACGAGGCGGGCACGGCGACGACGGAAACGAAAACGGCGCCCCGCAGGGCGCCGTCAGGTTGAACTGAAGGGGCCTCAGCGGCCCAGTTCGAACACCACGTCCAGATTCACCGAGACGGTCGACTCACCCGGGGCGACCGGGGTGGCCTTGTCCATGGCCATGCCGGCGGCCTGCGCACGCATCATCGGCATCGGGCGGAAACCGCCACCGGCGTTCTCGGAGATGCTGACAATGCGGCGCACCTGCAGGCCAAGCGACTTCGCATAGGTCTGGGCGCGGGCCTGGGCCTTCTTCAGTGCCGCCAGGCGGGCTTCGTCATAGACCGGTTCGGGCTGGTCGATCTCGAACTGCGGGCCGTTGATCTGGTTGGCCCCCTGCGCGGCCAGCGCGTCCAGCACCTTGCCGAGCTTGGCGATGTCGCGGACCTTCAGGCTGACGGTGTTGCTGGCCTGGTAGCCGGTGATCTTCGGTGCTTCGTTGTCGGCATAACGGTACTGCGGGTTGAGGCTGACGCCGCTGGTCTGCACGTCGCGCTCGGCGATGCCGGCGGCTTTGATCGCGGCCAGTACCTTGTCCATCTGCTGGGCGTTCTGGCGCATGGCGCTGTTGCCGTCGGCGGCCTGGGTGACCACGCCGGCCGACAGGGTGGCCACGTCCGGCACGCGGGTGGCTTCGGCGTTGGCCGAGATGTTCAGCAGCGTGCCTTCGGCCGGGGCGGCGATCGACGGCGACGACGGGTCGGCATGAGCGGTCATCGAAGCTCCAAGAGCGAGGGACAGGGCAAGCAGCAGCGGGGTGGCGGTGCGGCGCATGGGATCTCCTTGTTGTGGCGGTGAGGGTGGTGTCGTAGCGATGAACGCGCTGTGAGTCCGTTCGGGGTTGCAGGCGCCGGGGAAGGATTGTCCGACGATTCAGGTACCGGCGTCAGGTTATGCTGTGTCGATGCTCTATCTTGCTTCCCGCTCCCCCCGACGCAACCAACTGCTGGCCCGACTCGGACGCCCTTTCCAGGCCTTGGACCTGGAGGTCGTCGAGCAGCGCGCGGCTTCCGAAAGTGCCCAGGACTATGTCTGCCGGGTCGCCGCCGACAAGGCGCGCGCCGGCCTGGCACGGGTGCTGGCCGATGACCCGCAGGCGCGGGTGCTGGGCTCGGATACCGAAGTGGTGCTCGATGGCGACGTGTTCGGCAAGCCGGCCGACGCCGCCGACGCGCGGGCGATGCTGGCGCGGCTGGCCGGGCGCACCCATCAGGTGATGACCGCCGTGGTGGTGGTGGACGCGCAGGGGCTGGACAGCGAGCTGGTCGTTTCCGAGGTCACCTTCGCCGCGATCGATGCGGCCGACATTGCCGCCTACGTCGCCACCGGCGAGCCGCTGGACAAGGCCGGTGCCTATGCCATCCAGGGCGGCGCCGAGCGCTGGATCGAACACCTTTCCGGCAGCTACTCCGGTGTCATGGGGCTGCCGTTGCTGCATACCGATCGTCTGCTGGCACGCTGCGGCGTGCTGGCCCCAACTGCTGATGCCGCCAGGGAGGCTGCCGATGTCTGAGGAAATCCTGGTCAATGTGACCCCGCGCGAAACCCGGGTCGCGGTGATCGAGAACGGCATGCTGCAGGAACTGCACATCGAGCGCGGTTGGCGCCGGGGTGTGGTCGGCAACATCTACAAGGGCAAGGTGCAGCGGGTCATGCCGGGCATGCAGGCGGCATTCGTCGAAGTGGGGCTGGAGCGCGCCGCGTTCCTGCACGCCAACGACGTGGTGCGGCCGGCACCGGTGGCCAGTGCCGACACCGAGAATACGACCCTGCCGCCGCCGTCCAGCGTGCCGATCGTGGAGCTGCTGCGCGACGGCCAGGACATCGTGGTGCAGGTGGTGAAAGATCCGATCGGGACCAAGGGCGCACGCCTGACCACCCAGATCAGCATCCCCTCGCGCTACATGGTGCTGCTGCCGCAATCGAAGGTGGTGGGCGTGTCGGCGCGCATCGAGGACGAAGGCGAGCGCGCGCGGCTGAAGGCGCTGGTGACCGAACTGTCGGCCCAGCACGGCGGCTACGGCTACATCGTGCGCACCAATGCCGAGGGCCAGCCGGCCGAGGCCATCGCCGAAGACATCGCCTACCTGTCCCGTGTGTGGAACGTGGTCGAGCGCCGCGGCCGTGAGGCGGCGTCGTGCAGCAACATCTACGAAGACCTGAGCCTGCCACTGCGTTCGGTGCGCGACCTGATCCGCAAGGACGTGGACAAGGTGAAGGTGGACTCGAAGGAGACCTTCGCCCAGCTGCAGGCCTTCGTGGCCAAGTACATGCCGGTGCTGGCAGAGAAGATCGAGCTGTACAGCGGCGATCGCCCGATCTTCGACATGTTCGGGGTCGAGGACGAGATCGGCCGTGCGCTGGACAAACAGGTGCCGCTGAAGTCCGGTGGCTACCTGGTGATCGACCAGACCGAGGCGATGACCACGATCGACGTCAATACCGGCTCGTTCCTGGGCCAGCGCAACCTGGAAGAGACGGTGTTCCGCACCAACCTGGAGGCCGCGCAGGCGGTGGCCAGGCAGCTGCGCCTGCGCAACCTGGGCGGCATCATCATCATCGACTTCATCGACATGGATGATGCCGAGCATCGCCGCCAGGTGCTGCGTACCCTGGAGAAGGCGCTGGCCCGCGACCACGCCAAGACCACGGTGTACGACTTCTCGCCGCTGGGGCTGGTGGAGATGACCCGCAAGCGCACGGTGGAAAGCCTGGAACGCCAGCTGTCGGAAACCTGCCCGCAGTGCAGTGGCCGCGGCACCATCAAGACCACCGAAACGGTGACCTACGAGATCTTCCGCGAGATCACCCGTGCGGTGCGTCAGTTCGATGCCGCGCGCCTGCTGGTGATCGCTTCCAGCAAGGTGGTGGCGCGGATCACCGATGAGGAATCCACGGCCGTGGCCGAGCTGGAGGAGTTCCTTGGCAAGAGCATCCGCTTCCAGGCGGATGAGCAGTACCTGCAGGAGCAGTTCGATGTTGTTCTGCTCTGATCCAGGCCGACTGTCTGCTTTCGGTGGCCGATGAGCGCGCCGCCGCGCCTGCGACTGCGAAGGATCCGCCGTCATTTCATCACCGCATGCGCGGTCGGCCTGGTCGGGCTTGCCCTGTTGGTCGGTACCCTCAGCCAGCTGCTGCCGCTGGCTGAGCGCCATCCGGACAGGATCGCGGCCTGGCTGAGCGCGCGCGCCGGACAACCGGTGCGCTTTGAACGCCTGGACACCACCTGGACCCGACGCGGTCCATTGCTGCAGTTGAAGGGCCTGCGCATCGGCACGGGCCAGGGCTTGGCCATCGGTGAAGCCGAGGTGCTGGTGTCGATGTACAGCGGCCTGTTGCCGGGCCGCTCGCTGACCGAACTGCGCCTGCGCGGCCTGGCGCTGGACCTGCAGCAGGCCGCCGATGGCCGCTGGTCGGTGCGCGGCCTGCCACAGTCCAGCGCTGGCGGCGATCCGCTGGATGCGTTGCGCCGGCTGGGCGAACTGCAGGTGATTGGCGGCCGCCTGGGCGTACATGCGCCAGCGCTGGGTGTCGATGCCACGCTGCCACGTATCGACCTGCGCCTGCGCGTGGATGGCGACCGCCTGCGGGTGGGCGTGCGCGCCTGGGCACAGACCGACGCCTTGCCGCTGACGGCGGTGCTGGACCTGGATCGCCAGCGCGGCAACGGCCAAGCCTGGCTGGGTGCCGATCCGATCGATTTCCGCGCCTGGTCGCCGTTGCTGGCTGCCGGCGGCCTGCGCCTGCGCGAGGGCAAGGGCGAGCTCAACCTGTGGCTGACCCTGCGCGATTTCGCGCCGGTGGCGTTGACCACCGATTCGGACCTGCGCTATCTGCGTATCGAAGGCGCGCCGATGCGTGGCGTTGCGCGCCCGGAAATTCAATTGCAACGGCTGCAGGCGCGCCTGCGTTGGCAGCGGACGGCCGACGGTTGGGCGCTGCAGGCGCCGCGCCTGCGCCTGCAGGCCGATGGCAGTCAGCAGCAGCTGGATGGCCTGCAATTGCGGATGGGCAAACAGATGCAGGTGCAGGCCGAGGAGGTGCAGGCGGGTATCGCTTTGCGCGCGCTGGCGCTTAGCGACCGGCTGGATGCGGGCCTGCGGCGTTGGCTGTATCTGGCCAAGCCGCAGCTGGACGTGGCGCAGGTGCTGGTGCGCGGTCAGCAGGATGGCCCGTTGTCGGTACAGGGCGAACTGCAGTCGCTGGGCTTTGCCAGCGTTGGCAACTCGCCGGGCCTGCGCGGCCTGGGCGGCCGCTTCGAGGGCGATGCCGATGGCTTCAGCCTGCAGCTGCAACCGCAACGCCAGCTGCAGTTCGATTGGCCGACCGGTTTCGGCGTGCGCCACGACCTGCACCTGGCCGGACAGATTGTCGGTTGGCGCGACGAGGCCGGTGGCTGGCGCATCGGCACCCCGGCGATGCGCGTGGAAGGCACCGACTACGCCGCCGATGTGCGCGGCGGCCTCTGGTTCCAGGGCGATGGCACCCGGCCGTGGATGCAGCTGGCGGCCAAGCTGGACGACGTGCCGATGACCGCCGCCAAGCGTTTCTGGATCCATTCCAAAATGAGCAAGGGCGCCACCGACTGGCTGGACATGGCCTTGGCCGGTGGCCAGGTGCGCAACGGCATCGGCCTGGTCAGCGGTGACCTGGACGACTGGCCGTTCGACAACAATGACGGCCGCTTCGAGGCCACCGGCCACATCACCAACGGTGACATCCGCTTCCAGCACGACTGGCCGTTGATGAGCCAGGTGGACGCCGATGTCGCCTTCATCGGCCCAGGCTTCCACATGCAGGGCCGCGGCGATCTGGCCGGCGTAGCGGTACAGAAGTTCGAAGCCGGCATCCAGGACTTCGGCCAGCAGCCGCTGTATGTGCGCGCCGACAGCCAGGGCGATGCCGGCAAGCTGCTGGCAATGCTGCGGCAGAGCCCGCTGCACAAGGGATACGGCGACACCCTGGACAACCTCGCGGCAAGCGGCCCGGCCAACGTGCATTTCGACCTGCTGCAGCCTCTGCATCATGACCAGGGTGGTGGCCACCTGCAGGGCACCGTGGACCTGGCTGGGCTGAAGCTGGTCGACAAGCGCTTCCAGCTGGAGTTCGACAACATGCGCGGGCAGGCCCGCTACCGCAATGATGGCTTTGCCGCCGAGGAACTGGCGGTGCGCCACCTCGGCCAGGACGGCCGGCTGAGCTTGCGCGCCGGTGGTTTCGTGCGTGACCCCAGGCTGGCCTTTGAATCGGAACTGGCAGCCACGCTCGACGCGGGCGTGCTGATCGACCGCGCACCGGAAATGGCGTGGCTGAAGCCCTACATCAATGGCACCTCGCCGTGGACCATCGCGGTGAACCTGCCGAAGGTGGCACCGGGTGCGCCGGCGCCGCCGAGTGAGCTGCGTCTGCGCTCGGACCTGGTGGGCACCCGCCTGGACCTGCCGGCACCGCTGGAAAAGCCGGCCAGCGAGCCGCTGCCGACCACCGTGGCCGCGCAGTTGCCGATGGGCGCCGGCCGCATCGATGTGGCGTTCGGCCAGCGTCTGGCACTGGCCGCGCGCAGCCACAACAACCAGACCGGCGTGCAGGTCACCCTGGGCAGCGACCGTGTCGACCGCGAGCCACCGCCCAGCGGGTTGACCATCAATGGCCGCAGCCCGACCCTGGACGCGCTGGAATGGATCGGCCTGGCCCGTGGCGCTGGTGGCGATGGCGACCCGATGCCGCTGCGCGCGGTCGACGTGCAGGTCGGCCAGCTGATGCTGATCGGCGGTGTGTTCGAGCAGACCCGCCTGCAGCTGCACCCTGGCCCGCAGGCGCTGGACGTGCGCCTGGATGGCCCCTCGCTGGCCGGCAAATTGAACGTACCCAACGCCGAGGGCGGCACCATCAGCGGCCAGCTCGAGCGGGTGTACTGGCAATCATTGCCGACCCTTCCCGGCGCCACGGCGGCACCGGCACGGGTGCAGGCCGGTGCCGACGACATGGACCCGGCCAATCTGCCGCCGTTCGCACTGGACATCGCCGACCTGAAGTTCGGCAAGGTCGTGCTGGGCCAGGCGGTGCTGCGCACGCGGCCGGTTGCCAATGGCCTGAGCGTAGAAGAACTGCGCTTCCGTGCCCCCAGCCAGGAGATCGACATCCGTGGCCGTTGGCTTGGCAAGGGTGGCGGTTCGCGAACCGCGCTTGATGCGCAGGTGCGCAGTGAAGACCTGGGCGGGTTGCTGCAGAACCTCGATTACGGTGGCCAGTTGCGTGGCGGCTCCGGTCACGCCCAGCTGCAGGCGTCGTGGCCCGGTGGTCCGTCGGACTTCCAGCTGGGCAACCTGCAGGGCCAGCTTGATGTGAATGCCCGCAATGGCCAGCTGCTGGAGCTGGAACCGGGTGCCGGCCGCGTGCTGGGCCTGCTCAGCGTCACCCAGCTGCCGCGGCGGCTGATGTTCGACTTCCGCGACTTCTTCTCCAAGGGTTTCGCGTTCAACCAGGTCGAGGGCAGTGTGCTGTTCGGTGAGGGCATGGCCCGTACCGACAAGGTGCTGATCGAAGGGCCGGCAGCGAACATCACCATCCGTGGCGAGGCCGACCTGCGCAAGCAGCAGTTCGACCAGACCATCGACGTCAACCCGCGCGCGGGCAACCTGCTGACCGTGGTCGGCGCGGTGGCCGGCGGCCCGGTAGGCGCGGCGCTGGGCGCAGCCACCAATGCGGTATTGTCCAAGCCACTGGGTGAGATCGGTGCCCGCACCTACAAGGTGACCGGCCCCTGGAAGGAGCCCAAGGTGGAGGTGATCGAGCGCAGCCGCGAACGTGCACCCGCACCCGCACCGCCGCCGCGCCTGCCGCCGTTGCCGGCCGTGCCGCCAACCGTCACCGAACCGCCGCCGCCGCGCTGAGCGCGGTCCCCGTTTCTCCCGGCGGACTTGCCTGGCCGCCTTCACACCCCCAGATCGAGACCATGACTGACAACGCCCTGACGCTTGCCCAAGATCGCCTGTTGCGCCCTGGTGGCCTGGATACCGCTGGCCTGGAGCGCGCCTTCGGCCAACTGCTCGGCCCCGGTGTGGACTTCGGCGACCTGTACTTCCAGCACGCACGGCGTGAAAGCTGGAGCGTGGAAGACGGCATCGTCAAGGACGGCGCCCATTCCATCGAGCAGGGCGTGGGCGTGCGCGCGATTGCCGGCGAGAAGACCGGCTTTGCCTATTCCGATGACATCCACGCCGGTGCACTGCTGGCGGCGGCGCAATCGGCACGTGCGATCTCGCGCGAAGGTGGCGCGCAGACCGGACGCTCACTGCTGCGCGGCGATGCGCGCGTGCTGTATCCGGCGGTGGACCCGATCGACGGCATGGGCAACGAAGCCAAGGTCGAGGTGCTCAAGCGCCTGGACGGCTACCTGCGCGCGGCCGACCCGCGCGTGAAGCAGGTGATGGTCAGCCTGTCCGGTGGCGTCGATACCGTGCTGGTTGCCCGCACCGACGGGGTGCTGGGCGCCGACGTGCGCCCGCTGGTGCGCTTGAACGTGCAGGTGATCGTCGAGCAGAACGGCCGTCGTGAGTCGGGTTATTCCGGTGGTGGCGGTCGTTATGGCTATGAAGCGCTGTTCGCCGATGGCCGCCCGGAAGCCTTCGCGCGCGAGGCGCTGCGGCAGGCATTGGTGAACCTGGAAGCGGTGCCGGCGCCGGCCGGTGTGATGCCGGTGGTGCTGGGCCCGGGCTGGCCGGGCGTGCTGCTGCACGAGGCGGTCGGCCATGGCCTGGAAGGTGACTTCAACCGCAAGGGCACCAGTGTCTACGCCGGCAGGATCGGCGAACGCGTGGCCGCCCCGGGCGTGACCATCGTCGACGACGGCACTCTGGATGGGCGCCGTGGTTCACTCAACATCGATGACGAAGGCCATCCGACCCAGTGCACCACGCTGATCGAGGACGGCATCCTGGTCGGCTACATGCAGGACAGCCTCAACGCGCGGCTGATGGGCGTGGCGCCGACCGGCAATGGTCGACGCGAATCGTTCGCGCACATGACCATGCCGCGCATGACCAACACCTACATGCGCGCCGGCCAGCACGATCCGCAGGAGATGATCCGTTCGGTGAAGAAGGGCCTGTACGCGGTCAATTTCGGCGGCGGCCAGGTCGACATCACCAGCGGCAAGTACGTGTTCTCGGCCACCGAGGCCTACCTGATCGAGGATGGCCGGATCACCGCTCCGGTGAAGGGCGCGACCCTGATCGGCAACGGCCCGGAAACCATGCAGAAGGTGCGCATGGTCGGCAACGACCTGGCCCTGGACGAGGGTGTGGGCATCTGTGGCAAGGACGGACAGAGTGTGCCGGTCGGTGTCGGCCAGCCGTCGCTGCTGATCGAGGGCATCACCGTCGGCGGTACCCAGGCCTGAGCACGGCGATGGCCACAGCCACCGCCATGCCCGACGGGGACTCAGTCCTCGTCGGCGTCGTCGACCGGTTCGTCGGCCTCGACATCCTCTCCGGATGCCTTCAGGCCCAGCGCGGCCGGCAGCATCAGCGCGCGCAGCACCTGGAAGATTTCGCGGTAGGCACGCGGCGGCTTGTTCTTGGCCTTTTCGGCCTGGGCGTTGCGCACCAGCGTACGCAGCTGCTGGCGGTCGGCCTGCGGGTAATCGTTGAGCAGTGCGGCCAGCGCAGTGTCGCCCTCGTTCATCAGACGTTCGCGCCAGTCTTCGGCACGGTGCATCATCGCCACTTCGCGCCGGCCGGTCTCGCTGTTGGCGTCCAGCGCATCGCGGATCGCGTCCAGCGCGGCATCGTCCTCGCGGCGCATGTGCTTGGCCAGGAACGCCAGCTGCCGCTTGTGCGCGATATGGGCGGTGATCCGCTTGCACTCGGCGATGTGCGGCAGCAGGTCCTCCGGGATCGGCAGGCGCGCCAGCTGGGCCGGGGTCAGCGACACCAGCTTCTCGCCCAGGGCCAGGACGTCGAGCGCATCGCGCCGGTTCTGGCTGCGGCTCTTGTCGTGGAATTCACCGGTTTCTTCGTCGCGTCCGCGCATCGTCCATACCTGATTTCAAAAAAAGTCGCCCGGCGTGATGCCGGGCCCAACCCGCACAGGATAAAGCATTGAACGTGATCGCCCCTGAAGTCGCCGTCGGCGACGACAGCCCGGCCCGGCTGGAACGGCTGGCCGACATCTCCCAGCAGCTGCTGCAGCGTGCCCGCGCGCTGGGCGCCAGCCAGGCCGAGGTCAGCTGCAGCGAAGACCGCGGGCTGGAGGTCAATGTCCGTCTCGGCGAGGTGGAGACTGTGCAGTCCACCCGTGACCGCGGCATTGCCGTGACCGTCTACTTCGGCCAGCGCAAGGGCAGTGCCAGTACCGCCGACCTGCACGAGGCCAGCCTGCTGGCCACCGTCGAGCAGGCCTGCGCGATCGCCCGCCATACCGAGGACGACCCGGCCGCCGGCCTGGCCGAGGCCGGATTGATGGCCCGCGACTTCCCCGAACTGGACGGCTGGCACCCCTGGGAGCTGCAGGCCGATGAGGCGGTGGACCTGGCACTGGCCTGCGAGGCAGCGGGCCGTGAAGCCGATGCGCAGATCCGCAATTCCGATGGCGCTTCGGTGTCGAGCATGCAGAGCGTGTCGGTCTATGCCAATTCGCATGGCTTCATCGGTCGCGAGCGCGGTACCCACCATTCGATCGGCTGTGCGCTGATCGCCGGCACCGGCGATGGCATGCAGCGCGACGGCTGGTACACCGGCGCACTGGCCCGCGAGGACCTGGAAGATCCGGCCAGCGTCGGTCGCCGCGCCGCCGAGCGCACGGTCGCCCGCCTGCAGCCGCGCTCGTTGCCGACCGGCAGCATGCCGGTGCTGTACGCGCCGGAAGTAGCGCGCAGCCTGGTGGGCCATCTGCTGTCGGCGGTGTCCGGCGGTGCACTCTATCGCCAGGCCAGCTTCCTGCTGGACAGTGTCGACCAGCAGCTGTTCCCCGACTGGATGCAGATCGAGGAGCTGCCGCACCTGCGACGCGGCCTGCGCTCGGCCGCCTTCGACGGCGACGGCGTGGCCACGCGCGCATCGGCACTGGTCCGCGACGGCGTGCTGCAGCGTTACGTGCTGGGCAGCTATTCGGCGCGCAAGCTGGGCCTGCAGACCACCGCCAATGCCGGCGGCGTGCACAATCTGCAGCTGGCGGCCAATGCCGGTTCGCTGCAGGACATCGCAGCGCAGATGGGCAACGGCCTGCTGGTGACCGAGCTGATGGGGCAGGGGGTGAACGGGGTGACCGGCGACTACTCGCGCGGCGCTGGCGGCTTCCGCGTGGAGAACGGCCAGGTCCAGTATCCGGTGGACGGCATCACCATCGCCGGCAACCTGCGGGACATGTTCATGGCCATCGAGGCGGTCGGCAGCGACGTCGATCCGCGCTCGCACATCCGCACCGGCTCGATCCTGGTGGGACGGATGACGATCGCCGGCAATGATTGATGCCATTGATGGCGTAAGCTAGGCCCGCCTGACGCGACCGGCTTGCCGCCGGTCGGTCAAGACCACCCAATAAAAAGGAGTTTTGTCGTGAGCGAATTCGAGAACGTCCCGGCGGCGACCAGCGTACCGGCCGACCAGCGCACCATGGCCCTGGCGGCGCATCTGCTGGGCATCTTCACCGGTTTCATCGGCGCCCTGGTCATCTGGCTGATCAACAAGGATGACGCCAGCAAGGCCTTCGTCACCGACCAGTCGAAGGAAGCGCTGAACTTCCAGATCACCGTCGCCATCGCGATGTTCGCCTGCATCATCCTGACCTTCGTGGTCATCGGTGCGTTCCTGGCGCCGATCGTCGGCCTGCTCAGCCTGGTCTTCAGCATCATCGCTGCGGTGAAGGCGAACAACGGCGAGACCTACCGTTACCCGTTCGCGCTGCGCCTGATCAAGTAAGCGGCAACGATCAACGACGCAAAAAGAAACGCCCGGCAATGCCGGGCGTTTCCGTATGGAGCGCGCATGGTAGCGCCGGGCCATGCCCGGCGAGCGCGCAGCGCGGCAGCTCCATTGCTGCGATCAGTGGTCGCGTTCCACCGCCAGCGTGGCCAGCGCGCGCAGCGCATCGGCTTCTTCGTGATAGCCCGCCAGCGCCTGCTGCATGTGCGCGGACAGTTCGCGCAGCTGCGCCTTGGCACCGTCCATGCCGAGCAGGGCAGGGAAGGTGCTCTTGTCCTGGGCCTGGTCCTTGCCGGCCGTCTTGCCCAGCTGCTCGGAACTGGCTTCGACATCGAGGATGTCATCGCGGACCTGGAAGGCCAGGCCGAGCGCATCGGCGAAACCGTCTAGCTGGGCCAGCACCGGTTCAGGCGCATCACCGCACAACGCGCCCATGCGCACGGCAGCGCGGATCAGCGCACCGGTCTTCAGCGCATGCATGCGGGTGAGCGCTGCCAGCGACTGCTGCTGGCCGGTGGCAGCGATATCCAGCGCCTGGCCGCCGCACATGCCGGCCGCGCCGGAGGCATGAGCCAGGGTCTGCAGGCATGCCACGCGCAATGCCGCCGGCAGCGGCGCATCGGCCAGCAGGCCGAACGCACGGGTCTGCAGGGCGTCACCGGCGAGGATCGCGGTGGCTTCGTCGAAGGCGATGTGGGTGGTGGGCTTGCCACGGCGCAGGGCGTCGTCATCCATGGCCGGCAGGTCGTCATGCACCAGCGAGTAGGCGTGGATCAGCTCCACCGCCATCGCGGCGGCATCAAGCCTGTCCAGCGGGGCACCGAACACCTGGCCAGCGGCATAGACCAGCAAGGGGCGCATGCGCTTGCCGCCACCGAGTACGGAATAGCGCATCGCCTGGTGCAGGCGTTGCGGGGCATCGGCCGGTGAGGGCAGGGCGGCGTCGAGCTGGCTTTCGATACGGTCGCGCCAGCGCGCGAACAACGCCTCAGCCGTCATGGCTGGGCGGATCGAAGGGTTCGGCGGTTTCGGGCTGGGCCGGATCGCTGAGCAGGCGCACGCGCAGTTCGGCCTGCTCCAGCGCCTGCTGGCACTGGCGGTACAGGCCCACGCCACGTTCGTAAGCACTGAGCGAGGCTTCCAGGCTCAGCTCGCCGGTTTCCATCTGCTCCACCAGTTGTTCCAGCGATTCGAGCGACTGCTCGAACTGGGCGACCGGGGAGGCGTTTTCGGGGGACTTCTTGGCCATGCGACAAGTGTGGACGGCGCGCGCGCGAGGGTCAATTCACCAGCCGCCCGGACACCACTGCAACTGCGCATTGCGCGCCTGCAGCCAAGCCTGCATCGGCGCGGCAATGACCACATCGGCGGCTGCCAGCAGCTGCCCCCGGTCAAACAGCAGGGGCAGCTGCGTGCGTCGCCAGGGCGCCAGGTGCTCGCGCTGCAGGCAGTCCTTCAGCGCGGATGAATGCGTACGGCCGGGCAGTACGATGCGTTCGCCCCCTTGGCGGGCGCGCAGTTGCAGCGGTTGTTCGAAGCCGTCCGTGCCGAGCAGGCGCAGCTGGCCACCGTCGGGCAGCTGCAGCGGCGCGCGGCCATCCCACGCCGCCTGCCAATCCTCCGGCAGTGACGGCAGTTCTGCCGGCAGCAGGTAGGCGTGCTGGCGCCACTGGCGGATGGCGTGCTGTTGCCAACGCACCTGCGATTGCCGATCGGCGCCTGCCGCCATCAATTCGTTCTGCACTTGCTGCAGTACGTGTGCCGGCAACGGTGCTGCGTCATGACGGCGCACCCACGCACGCAGCACGCGCGCAGCACGCTCCGGCGCAACCTGGCGCAGCAGCTCCAGCGACAGCACCCGGGGCGCCACTTCCAGGTGAGTGAGCAGTTCGGCGTCTTCTTCATCGAGCAATGCACGGGTCTGCGCGCAATGCGCGGCGCTGCCGGCCAATGCGGCGGTGGCATGCGGCCAGCGCTGGCGCAGCAGTGGCAGTACCCGCAGGCGCAGGAAATTGCGGTCGGCGTGGTCGTCGCCATTGCTGGGGTCTTCGATCCACTGCAGGCCGTGTGTGGTGGCATAGGCCAGCAGGGTGCTGCGAGGTACATCGAGCAATGGCCGCCACAGCCGATGGCCGTCGAGCGGGCTGTCAGCGGTCATCGCCGCCAACCCATCGATGCCCGAGCCGCGCAACGCGCGCAGCAGGAAGGTCTCGGCCTGGTCATCCTGGTGCTGGGCCAGCGCCAGCGTTTCCGCAGTCTGCAACTCGGCGGCGAATGCCGCGCGGCGTGCCAGCCGGGCGGCACCTTCGATCCCATGCCCGCCCTCACGCGTGACCTGCACGCGGTGCACAGCCAGCTCGATGCCCAGCGCAGCACATTGCTGCTGGCAGTGGCGCACCCAATCATCGGCAGCCGGTTGCAGGCCGTGGTGGACATGCATGGCACGCAGCGGCGTGCCGGCGGCCTGCGCCGATTGCCACAGCCAGTGCAGCAGCACGGTCGAATCCAGGCCGCCGCTGTAACCGGCCAGCAGCGGTGCATCCAGCGGAACGAGGGCGGGGAAGGCGGTCACGGCGGCAAGTATAGGGTGGGTCGGCAGGGCTGCGCCCTGCACCTGCGGTAGTGCCGGCCGCTGGCCGGCAACCTGAGCAGCAACAGCAACAGCAACAGCAACAGCAACAGCGGGCTATCCGTGGGATGGCGGGGTGGGTCCGGTTGCGGGGGACGCTGCAAGTACGTCCCTGTAAGCTCGGTCGCGCCATCCATGGCGCTTACGCCCCCGCAACCGGACCCACCCCGCCTTCGACAGATCTCCGCGATCTGTTGGAATGGCATACGTGCCCTGGGTGGGTGTCGACCTTGGTCGACACGGATCTGACCCCAGATTGATTTCGATATCTGACAGAGATTCATCCACGCATGGCGTGGATCTACTGGCCACCGGCCAACTGTCGAAGGCGGGGCACTGTGGGTTTGCGGGGTGTGAGCCGCATGGATGCGGCGACCAAGCCTCCATGGACGGATTCACGGCGTCCCCGCAAACCCACAGCGCACCGCCATCCCACGCAATGCCGCTTTGGCTGTTGCTTCGGCCGTTGCTGTTGCTTCGGCAGGTGCAGGGCGCCGCCCTGCCGATAAACGCCTTACTTCAGCCGGCGACCGGAACGATCGATGCGGAACCACTCGCCGCCTTCCATCGGCGTGTGGCCATCGGCATCGGGTGTACCTCGGCGGCAGCCGTTGCAGACCTCGGCCACGCCGTCCTGGAACGGCCAGGCAAAATCGAACGTGTCCGCAATCACCTGCTCGAAGGCGGCGTTGAAATAACCCACGCGATCGCCGACGCGGCCGCGGAACAGGCCTTCCTGCAGGGAGTCTGCGCCGTTGTCCCAGGCGATCACCGCCTGGCTGCGGCCGCGACGGTCGACGTAGTGGAAGCCATCGGCGGTCTGTACCAGCGCCAGGCCATCGCCGTCGTAGGGAAGATCCTGCAGGGTGTCCGCGCTGATCTGCGGCTTCTGATCGACGACCTCGCAGCCGGGCAACATCCACAGCCCGTGTTCTTCGGTCATGACCTTGCAGGCAGGCCCCTGCGCTGACGCGCAGGTGCTGGCCAACACGCCCAGCAGGGCCAGCCAGCGCGCACGGCGCAGGCTGACCCGAGCAGGGCGTGCCTGCCGGGCCATCACTTGCTGTCAGCCTTGCGTTCGAAGGTGGCCGGTGCCGGCAGTTCCACCGGTACGCCCTTGTCGTCGCAGGTACCAGCCTTGCACAGGCGATCGCGCAGGGCCGGGGTGGCCTGCACGATCATGTGGTAAATCGCGTTCTGTTCCAGTGTGCCGCGGATCGCCTTGCTGCCCGGGCCGCGTGCCCAGATGCCGACGTCTTCGCCACCATGCGATTCGGACTTCATTGGTACCAGCGCTTCCTGCATGTAGTCCGGATGCTCGGTATCGACATCGTGCAGGTTCGGGCGGCCGTTGGCCGGCTCGAAGCTGCTGGGGTTGTGCGGGTAGCGCTTCGGGCCGGCCGGCTGCTGGTTGCTGGTGCCGGTGTGGCCGGGGCCGTTGGCATAGCTCAGGGTGGTGTAGGGCTGGCCGTTGCCATCCAGTGCCAGGTCGAGCTTGCCCGCGCCGTCTTCGCCGCCCTTGTCCTTTACCTTGCCCAGGATCGGGTTGCCACGGGCCGGGTAGCCGACGAAGTTCAGGGTGTGCGAATGATCGGCGGTGACAATGATCAGCGTGTCCTCGGCCGAGGTCAGCTCGTTGGCCACGCGCACGGCATCGGACAGGGCCACGGTTTCGGTCAGTGCACGGTAGGCGTTTCCGCTGTGGTTGGCGTGGTCGATGCGCGCGCCTTCGATCATCAGCACGTAGCCTTCCTGATGGCGCGACAGGTTCTTGATCGCTGCAGCGGTCAGCTCGGCCAGGCTCGGTTCACCGGCCGGGTCCTGCGGACGTTCGTAGTCGTAGCGCATGTGGTCCGGCTCGAACAGGCCAAGAATCGCCGGTGCGTTGGCGGCGGCCTGCAGCTGCTTGCTGTTCCACACGTAGGCGCCCCGTGGGTGCGCCCGCTGCCATTCCTGCACCAGGCTGCGGCCGTCCAGGCGCTGGCCGACCTTGTCGTCGTACTCGGGGTCGCGCTCTTCCACGGTGGTGAATTCACCACGACCGCCGCCCAGGGCGACCAGCGGGCCACGGCCATAACGGGAGGTCGACAGCAGCTGCTGGGCGATGTCCTTGCAGCCGGCGGCCTTGGCCGCTTCGGTCAGGTCGGTGTCGTTTTCCCAGTTGCGCTCGGGCGAGTGCGCATAGGTCGCGGCCGGCGTGGCATGGGTCAGGCGTGCGGTGGACACCACGCCGGTGGCCAGGCCGGCGCTGTCGGCCAGCTGCAGCCAGGTCAGCAGGCCTTTGGACAGGCTGTCGGCGCAGTCGGTACGGGTACCTGCGCTGACGCCGATCGCACCCATGTGGGTCTTCACGCCGGTGGTGATGGCGGTCATGGTGCCCGCCGAATCCGGCGTCTGCGAATCGGTGTTGTAGGTCTTGCTGAACGCGGTGGCCGGGAAGCGCTCCCACGACAACAGGTTCTCTTCGCCCGAGCCGCCCTTCTGCTGGCCTTCGTAGATGCGCGAGGCGGCCACGGTGGTCAGGCTCATGCCGTCACCCAGGAACAGGATGACGTTCTTGGCCTTGCCGGCCATCGCGCCATTGGCGGCCGCCTGGGCGGCACCGCTGCGGTACCACCACTGCGGGGTTTCACCAGCCGGGTGGGCGACGGGGGCGACGCTGACCTTCAGGCCGGCCGGGGCGGACGCGGGAGCGGTGCTGGCGCAGGCGCCGAGCAGCAGGGTCGTGGCGCAGGCGGCCAACAGGGAGACGGAACGACGCATGGACGCTGGGATCTCACAAAGTGTAACGGGACGTTCATTATGCCCGGCCTCGCAAGGCACGCCGATGACACACTGATTTGCCATGCGGGCGGTCGTTCTGTGGCCCGCCTTGGGCTATCGTTCCAGCATCCCTTCCTACCCCCTTGGATTGCCTATGAAGCTGGTCTCTGCCTGGCTGCGGATTCCATTCTGGCAGCGCGTGGTCGGTGGCTTCGTGCTTGGTGCGTTGGCCGGCTGGGCGCTTGGCCCGGCGGCTGAAACCTGGTTCGGCCCGCTCGGCGAGCTGTACGTGACCCTGATCAAGATGATCGCGGTGCCGCTGGTGTTCTTCGCGGTCATCAACGCGATCTCTTCGCTGCACGGCCAGAAATCGGTGGCCGCGCTCAGCGGGCGCACGTTCCTGTGGTTCGTGATCACTGCCACGCTCGCGGTATGCGTGGGCCTGGGCGTGGGTACGGTGCTGCAGCCCGGCGCCGGTGGCCTGCAGCTGTCGATGGCCAGCAACTATGTTCCGCGCGAAGTGCCCAGCGTGGTGCAGGTGTTGCTGGATGTGGTGCCGTCCAACGTGTTCTACGCGCTGTCGGGTATCGGCACCAAGGTCAACGCAGCGGGTGAGACGGTGCTGGCGGCGGGCCGTGGTTCGATCCTGCCGGTGATCTTCTTCGCAGGCCTGGTCGGCTTTGCCATCGTCAAGCTCGGCGAGAAAGTGACCGAAGCACGCAAGCTGGTCGGGCAGATGAGCGACATCATGATCCAGGTGACCCGCTTCGTGCTGGAAGTCACCCCGATCGGCACCTTCGGCCTGATCGCCGGCCTGGTCGGCAGCTATGGTTTCGAGAAGCTGCTGCCGCTGGGCCACTTCGTGCTGGCGCTGTACGTGGCCTGCGCGCTGCACATCGTGGTGGTGTACAGCGCGCTGCTGCTGGCGCATGGCCTGAACCCGCTGAAGTTCTTCCGCGGCGCGGCGCCGGGCATGCAGGTGGCCTTCGTCAGCTCCTCCAGCTTCGCGGCGATGCCGGTCGCGCTGCGTTCGATCACCCACAACCTGGGCGTGAACAAGGACTACGGTTCGTTCGCGGTGCCGCTGGGCGCGAGCATCAAGATGGACGGCTGCGGTGCGATCTATCCGGCGCTGTGCGCGGTGTTCATTGCCCAGTACAGCGGTGTGCCGCTGACGCCGGAGCAGTACGTGGTGGTGCTGATCGCTTCGGTGCTGGGCAGCTTCGGCACTGCCGGCGTGCCGGGTACGGCGGTGATCATGGCGACGGTGGTGCTGAGCGCGGCCAACCTGCCGCTGGAAACCATCGGCTATCTGTACGCGATCGACCGTATCCTGGACATGATGCGCACGATGACCAACGTGACGGGCCAGATGCTGGTGCCGGTGCTGGTGGCCAAGGAAACCGGCCTGCTCGACCAGACGGTGTACGACAACCCGTCCACCAACGTCGGCATCGATGATCCCGACCCGAGCCCGCCGCGCGCCTGAAGCGGCACTGCATCGGGCTGTATCAGTACCTGTAACACTACTGATACAGCCCCGATGGCGCCTTGCGCAGTGGTGTTTCCTGCGCGTTAAGGCCAACGAAATCCGAACGAAGTTGTAACACTGCCGCGTCATGCCGCCGTGCTGTTGCCGGTCAAACCCCTGCTGCGACAGCCTCCCGGAGTTGGCACGAAAGCTGCTCACTCCCTGCGCATAGGCAACGGGAGAGCGGCATGGACGGCAGCACCACCCTTTTCACTGTTTCTGGCCGGCAGCTGGCGCTGCTGCTGGTGCTGGTCGTTCCACTGGCGGCCGCTGCTTCGGGGGCGCGGCAAGGGGTGAAGGCGCAGCCGGGCGAGATCGTCCTGCTGCGTGACGTCGCCACGCGCCCGGCCTACCGCATGGCGCCGCCCGGCGTGGCGTTGATCGCCGATCCGAAGCCGCAACATGAGATCGCCGCCGCACTCGGCAGCAGCGCCGCTCCCAGTGGCATGGATGAACTCAGCGATGACGACTACGCCGGTCTCGGCGCCGGTCAGTCCGGCAGTGTGCAGGCGCACGGTGTCACCACCGTCGAGCGGGTGACCCAACAGGCCCTGGGCGGAACCCTTGGCCGCTCGGGCGAGGGGATGATCAGCGGCAGCAGCCTCAGCGGTGCGATGAGCGGCCCGCTGGGTGCGGTCGGCAATACCACACGCGGCATCGGCGATACCGTGCGCGGCGCACTGTCGCAGTTCCCGCTGGGCGCACCTGCGCAGGCGGGTGGCAAGTGAAGCGCACAGTGCTGCTGGCGGCCTTGTTGGTTGTGCCGGCCGCAGTGTTGGCCGAAGACTACAGCGGCATGCTGGCCTACCTCGACGTGACCCGCATCGATGGCCGTGCACTGGCGGGAGCCAGCGGCGCCATCGCCATCAACCAGGCGGCGGGCGATCTCAACATCCAGGCCAACCTGCATGGCATGGCCAGCGGCGACCGCGCCGACGTGGCCATCGCTGCGCGGCAGCAGCACAGCAACGACGTCGTGCTGTCAGCACCACTGGAAGCCAGTGCACACATTGCCGGCCAAGCGCTGGCAGGCGCCAGCGGCATTGCATCGATCAACCAGGCCAGCGGCATCGCCAACACGACGCTCAACGTCGTCAGCGCGACGCTGGCCCGGCAAGGAATACGCGAGTCCGATGACACGGCGTTGGCCGCCTCGGACATCGCGTCAGCAGGGGGGCAGGGCGATACCGGTAACGGTGTTGCGGCGGGTATCCGCAGTGTCGGCGTTTCGTCGACGGCACTGCGGGGCTTCGACGGTGTCCTGCAACTCAATCAGATCGCGGGAGCGCGAAACGATACGGCCAATGTTCTGGGCCTGGTCGTGCAGGGCAACCCGTGAGTACCACCCACCCGAACCAATCACCTGATGAGAGAGAGGGCACCATGAAAGCGACTGTCAAAAAGACCGTACTCGCCATGGCAATTGCCACTGCCTCGACCGCTGCTGCGGCCAATGGCTGGGACAACCAGAACGCCAATGCGAACATCAACCACAACCATGTCGTGACCGAAACCCGCAACGACACGCACAACCACACCGACAACGAAGTCCGCAACTGGACCCGCACCAACACCACGGTACGCAACAACACCGACACCTCGAACGTGAGCCGCACCCGCACGGTGAACGTCAACGAGCAGGTGCAGAAGAACAGCAACATCCAGGCCGACGAGCGCAAGGAAAAGAACAACCACGGCGTCGACGTGAACCTGGAGAAGGACCTGCGGCTGAGTTCGGACATCAACTTCTCCGGCGATCCGACCATCACCGGTGACATCGATCTGGATTCGGCAGCCATTGCCGTGATCGACAACCGCCAGTCGATCAGCAACAACGTCACCGGCAACAGCCTGGTCACCAACAGCGCTTCGATCGCCGATGATGTCGGCGCCGGTGCCTCCGGCAACCTCGGCTTCAACGTGGTGGCTGGCGACAACAACGCGCAGGACAACGCTGCGTCGCTGTCGGCTGCGGATGCGTCCTTCAGCTTCGGCATGGCCGACGCCGAGGTGTTCGTCAACCAGGCCGGCTTCGGCAACACCACCATGAACTCCGGCGTCACCAACGCCGCTGGCCTCGGTGGCAATGCCTTCGGCGGTGCCTCGGGCAACATCGGCGTGAACATCGCCTCGGGCAACAACAACGAGCAGAAGAACGCACTCGCTGCCTCGGTAGCCACCAGTGCGATGGCGCAGTCGAGCATCAGCTCCAACCAGGTGTCCACCGGCAACACCGTGTCCAACGCCGGCTTCGTGCAGTCCTACACCGATACGGTGCAGGTCGGCCTGAGCGGTCGCGTCGCTGGCGGTACCCTGGCCGTGGGTGCCGGTACCTATCGCGGCACCGGCAATGCCTACCAGATGGCCAACTACTACCTCGATACGTGGAGTGGCGATCTGCCGCATCCGGGTGGCAACGCGACTGGGCACATCGATCTGGACAACGAGATCCAGAACGCAACGATGAACCCGAACCGGCCGGGAGTGGGTGGCCTGGGCTTCGACACGCGTGAAAGCGGCACCAGCCAGTTCGTCGAACTGGGCGTGGCCGACCTGTATGCCAGCCTCAGTGGCACGGTCAGCACCACCCGCTGGGTGAACGTCAATGCGACCAACACCTCGGCACTGTCCGGCAGCGCGTTCTCCGGCGCGTCCGGCAACATCGGCGTGAACGTGGCATCGGGTACCGGCAACCTGCAGGCCAACAGCCTGGCATTGGCCGTGGCGCAGCCGAGCACCGGCGGTGGGACCGGCGGCGGCGAGTGATCCACGGTGTGACCGCTTTCGCAGCGAACCTGCGTTGAGCGCAACAAGCCCGGCCATCCGCCAATGGCCGGGTTCCCCCGGGGGCCCCTGTCCCTCCTCCCCCTTGGGGCAGGGGCCCCTTCCTTCTCGTGGAGAACGGCATGGCCGGTCATCGCTGGTGGTTGCGTCTGCTGCCCTGCCTGCTGCTGTTGACCAGCGCATCTGGCTGGGCAGGCGAGGTGGTGTTCAGCGGGGTGCTGCCCAATGGCGCGCTGCTGCAGCAGAAGGTGGAAAGCATGCAGGAGCGGCGTTACCGCAACCTGGTGCGGCAGCACACCGATTACAGCTGCGGGGCGGCCGCTCTGGCCACCATCCTGCGTTATGCCTACCACCTGGACACCACCGAGGCGACGGTGATCGAGGGAATGATGGGGGTATCCGATCCACAGCTGGTCAAGGAACGCGGTTTCTCGTTGTTGGACATCAAACGCTATGTCGAATCGCTGGGCATGCGTGGACGCGGCTATCGCATCGATGAATCGCGCCTGCGCACGTTGCGGGTTCCTGGCCTGGTGCTGATGGATGTACGCGGCTTCCGGCATTTCGTGGTGCTCAAGCAGGTGCGCGATGGTGTGGTGGAAGTGGCCGATCCGATCCTGGGCAACCGCAGCCTGTCGCTGGCCGAGTTCAGCGCCGCTTGGCCGTCACGTGCTGTTTTCGTCGTGATCGGCAGCGACTTCGATCGCAATACGGCGCTGCTGCAACCCAGCGAACGGCCCAGTGCCCGCGCGTTGTATGCGCGGCAGGGACCGATCACCGATGCCGAACTGGTCGACTTCGGCTTCAGCCACGCCGACCTGTTCTGAAGGAGGCACGATCATGCAATGCCAACGTGTAGTACTCGCCCTGCTGCTGATGCTGTCGGTGTCGCCGTTGATGGCGGCAGACGGTGCACCGGGGCGAGGCCTGAAGGAAATACCCGATCCCGAACTGAACCTGATGCGTGGCCGCTACACCGTCGGTGGCAACAACGTGGCCTGGTTCGGGGTGACGATGATTTCGCAGTGGCAGGGGCCCAACGGTGCGGTGGTGCAGGGCGCGCTGACCCTTGGCATGGATTTCCGCAATGGCGGAACACCGAAGCTGAGCTTCCAGCCGAGCGTCCACGTCACCGCCGCTGACGCACCGTTGCCGACGACGACAGGGCGCAGCATCGACAGTACCGGCCTGGCCAATGCCAGCGGACTGGTGCAGAGCGTGCAGGTGGCCGGTGATGGCAACACCGCACGCAACATGACCACGCTGACCGTGCGTGATGGCGCCGTGCCGACTGCAATGAGCGACGACGGCAGCCGCATGGCGCAGGTACAACAGGGAGGCACCACCGCAACGGCCGTGCTTGATGGCAACCAGGCGCGCCTGCTGCTGCAGGTCGACGGGCAGAGCCTGGTTCAGCAGTGGATCCGCAATGGCAGCGTGGGGCAGGGCATTGCCCTGGCCGGCGATGGACAGACCGCCAGCAACCGGCTGCAGCTGGAGCTGGTACGCAATACCGCGGCCAACAACCTGCCCTTGAGCCAGAACGTGGCCCAGGCAATCGGGATGAACCGCGGCATGGGCCCAGGCCAGTAACACGGTCTGGTCGGGGGGAATCGACGTACAACGCAGGTCACCGACATGCACACTCTCTACCGGCTTACTCCGCTGGCGCTGGCGGCGCTGGCGGTCACTGCCTTCGCCCAGCAGCCCGCGCCCAGTGACGGCGCCGACATGCAGGCATTGATCGCGCAACTGGAACAGCTCAAGGCCAATTACGCACAGGAGGTACGCCGCCTGCGCGAACTGGACATGCAGGTGCAGGCGATGCAAGCGCGGCTGAGCGGCCGCGCAGGACCCGCTGCGACCCCCGCTGCACCGTTGGCGTCCGCTGCGGCATCCGTTGTTCCGCCCAGCAGCGAAGGCTATGCCAGCAGCGCCGCCGAGGCACAGCAGGCCAAGCAGGAGGCCCGGCGCAGCGTGGATGACGTCAAGCAGCAGCAGGCGGCGTTGTTCTCGCGCCGGTTCACCATCGAGAACGGCCTCACCTATGCGCGCTACGACCGCAAGCAACTCACCCTCAACGGCTTCCTCGCCCTGGATGCGATCTTCCTCGGCAACATCGCGATCGAGAACGTCGAGTCCGATTCGTTGACCTACAACCTGGCCGCGCGCTGGGGCGTCAGCCCCAACCTCACCTTGAACATGGACGTACCGTACCTGGCCCGGCGCACGGTCTACCAGAAGGGCGGTGCCGGCGGTGCGGCGGCGGCGATCGCGCAGGAAGAAACCAACGGCAGTGGCATCGGCGATGTCAGCCTGAGTGCCAATTACCGGCTGTTCGCCGAACGCGGCTGGCGCCCGGAGACGGTACTGACCGGTGGCGTGACTGCTCCAACGGGTCGCGCACCCTATGGCCTGGACTGGAAAGTGATCGAGCGCGACGATGATGATTACATCCGCTTCGCGGTGCCGCAGGAACAGCCGACCGGCAACGGGGTGTGGCAGGCCAACCTCGGCGTATCGATGGTGAAGACCGCCGATCCGGCCATCCTGTTCGCCAACGCCGGCTACATCCATTCGTTCCCGCGCGGCTTCAGCGATATCGACAGCAACCCGGATACGGTCAACCCCGGTGACGTGAAGCTGGGCGGTTCGGTGTACTTCGGTGCCGGCGTAGCCTTCGCGTTCAACGAGCGCACCAGCCTGAGCATTTCCTTCAGCGACAAGATCAGCACGCGCGCCTCGACCCGGTTCAAGGGCGGTGAGTGGGTGAAGGTGATCGGCAGCGATGCCAATGCGGCGTCGCTCAATCTCGGCGTGACCTACGCGTTGAACCAGCACACCACGCTGGTGACGATGCTGGGCATCGGCCTGACCCCGGATGCGCCGGACTTCACGCTGGCCTTCAAGGTGCCGTACATGTTGTAGGTGGGGCCGGGCCATGCCCGGCTGCTTCAAGCTGCCAGCGGTCAGCGCTGCGCCGGCAGCTCAAGATGATGTTTGCGGCACAACCGATAGACCGTCACCCGCGAGATCTGCATGTGCCGCGCGCACGCCGACACGTTGTAGCCGTGCTGGCGCAGGGCCTGCAGCAGCACATCGCGTTCCACCTGGCCACGTGCATCCTGCAGCAGCGCACGTCGTGCGGGCGCATCGGGTTCGGCCAGGTCCAGGTCGGCCGCGCTGATCAGTTCTCCCTCCGCCACGATCGCCGCCCGCTGTACGCGGTTCAACAGTTCGCGCACGTTGCCCGGCCAGTCGAACCCTCGCATCGCCTGGTGCGCGCCAGAATCGAAGCCACGTGCACGGCCGGCATGATGCTGGCGGAATGCGCGCAGGAAGTGTTCGGCCAGCAGCAGGACATCGGCGCCGCGTTCGCGCAGCGATGGCATCGGCAGGCGCAGCACATTGAGGCGGTAGTAGAGATCGCGCCGGAAGTGGCCCTGGGCAACGGCCTGTTCCAGTTCGACATGGGTGGCCGCCAGCACGCGCACATCCACCCGCAGTGGCTGATTGCTGCCCACCCGTTCCAGCGTGCCCTCCTGCAGTACCCGCAGCAGACTGGTCTGCGCATCTGCAGGCAGGTCGCCAACCTCATCGAGGAATACGGTGCCGCCATGGGCTGTTTCGAACAGGCCGATGCGACGTTGGGAGGCGCCGGTGAAAGCTCCACGCTCGTGACCGAACAGTTCGGACTGCACCAGGTTGGCGGGAATGGCGCCGCAGTTGACCGCCAGGAAGGGCTTCCCCGTACGCCCGGACAGCGCATGCAGCGCCTGCGCGGCCAACTCCTTGCCGGTGCCAGTCTCGCCTGTCACCAGCACTGGCAGTTCGACCGGGGCGAATTTGTGCAGGGCAGCGCGGACGGCCAGCAACGGGGCGCTGGTGCCGATCAGCGCTGGAAGACCGCCACCCTTGTGGACCGCGGCAAGTGGCAGGTCATCGCCGTCGCACTGGCGCTGCATTGCCGACAGCAGGTCGGGCAGCTCCAGCGGCAGCGAGAACTGATTCTGGCAGGCCCGCAGCAGCGCCCCCCAGGCAGGAGGAGGGCTGCCCAACCCCGCAGGCAGCACGGCCAACCACGGCAGGTGATGGTGCTGCTCGACCCACGGCAGCAGCAACTGCGCCGCCTCCGCATCCAGATGACGAAGATCGACCACGGCGACCAGGTGATCGCGGCTGCGCAGGCCAATGGCCATGGCAGGCGCAGGGCTGACACAGCGCAGTTGCCATCCGGCGGCCGCCAGCGCGCCGCGTTCGGCGGCCGGTGGCTGGCCGAACCAGATCACGCAGCGCGATGGAATCTCCTGGCTTGCCGCCATGCCTTCCCCCAGCATCCGGGCAACGCGGGCGGCTGACAGGTCATCATCGGTGTGCCGCCCCACGCCGGGATGCTGCGGCCACGCGTGGGTGGCCGGTTGCGGCCCAACAGGACCGTGACATCAATGACCAACGCAGCATGCGTCGAGCAGCGGCCATCGCCTGCCCAATGAGCCAACAAAAAAGCCGCTGCAGGGCAGCGGCTTGTCAGGTCAGGCGTGGACGGCCTCGAATCAGAGGTCGACCCGGCGGGCCTGCATGAACTTGTTGCCCCAGTAGCCACTGAGCAGGGTGTCGACGCGGACGTCCTTGCCGGTGCTCGGGGCATGCAGGAAGCGGCCATCACCCACATAGATGCCGACGTGGTCGACCCGGCCCTTGCGGCCGAAGAACACCAGGTCGCCTGCGGCCAGGGCGGCGCGGTCGTTGATCAGTTCGGCATTGGCGTCATGCGCCATTTCACGCGAGACGCGCGGCAGCTCGATGCCCAGGGCCGAGCGGAACACATAACCGACCAGGCCGCTGCAGTCGAAGCCGCTGTCCGGATTGCTGCCACCCCAACGATACGGGGTGCCGAGCAGGGTCATGGCACGGCGCAGCAACGACTGCACCTTGCCGTTGTCGGCAGCGGTACCGACCACGACGCTGCCATTGGCGGCGCTGCTGGTGTCGTAATTGGCGAGCAGGCGGCTGAGGTCGCCGGCCACCATGGCCGAGCGGTCCATCAGGGGAATGGTGTCGTTGGCGGCCAGGTGCGGCAGCAGGGCGGCCAGAGTGGCGCTGGCGGCGGCATCGGCGCGGCTGCGCTGCGAAGCGGTGGCGTCGGCCTTGGCGGCTGCGCGGGGGGCGGTCTCGGCGGTGGCAGCCGGGGTCGCATCGGTACGGGTGGGAGCGGACTGCGACCAGGCGGGAAGGCTGGTCAGACACAATGCCAAGCCCAGCAGAAGCGGGCGGACACTACGCGAAGAAGCGGCGGTCTGGCCTTGGCACGTCGGGTCGTTTGTCGTCACGCGTCGGTCACAAGGAAAAAAACGATGGGGCATCATGCCCTGTAAAAGCGGTAATAAGTTAAAAATTCCGTTAGTAAATCGTTAGTTACGCAGTGACGTCTGTCACAATTTTGAACATATCGCCTGTTCATTTTAGCGAAGGACGCGTTTCGCCCCTGTGTAGTGGTCCTTCCAGTAGGGTCCGCTAAGCGAATCCAGGCGCACCGTTCCGCCGGTGCTCGGGGCGTGCACGAATCGACCTTCGCCCACGTAGATCCCCACGTGACTGACATTGCCGCGGCTGCCAAAAAAGACCAGGTCGCCGGTCGCCAGGCGCTTCGGATCGATCTTCGGGCCCTGTACCGCCGCCAGGTCGCGTGAGGTCCGCGGCAGCTTCAGATCCAGCATTTCACGATAGACGTAGGCGACCAGGCCACTGCAGTCGAAGCCGGATTCAGGCGTGTTGCCGCCATAGCGGTAGGGCGTGCCGACCAGGCTGATGGCGCGCATCAGCACCGAATTGGCGGCCTCGGGGTTGTCCGGTGTGGTGCTGGGCCAGCTTGCCGCAGGCGGTGGTGGTGCGGAACGGACGGCCTTGCCGCCGCCACAGGCGGTCAGCAGAAGGGGCAGGGCCAGCAGCAGGGCGGGCGCGAGGCGCCGGCGCGTGCCGGACGAAACTGGCGTGATGTGCATGTTCTCCGGATAATGCGCGACCTTGGATTGGCCGTCATGATGGCGGCGTCCCCGCCGGGCGACAACCCGCCCCAACCCGCCTGCCTCCGGCAGATCCAGACAGAGTTGCGCATGAAGATCGAAAAAGACCGCGTTGTCCGCTTCCACTACACCGTCTCCGAGGCCGGCCAGGAGCCGATCGAATCGTCCAAGGACCGCGGCGAGCCGCTGGCGATCCTGATCGGCCACGGCAACATCATCCCGGGCCTGGAAAACGCCATGATGGACAAGGAAGCCGGCGCGACCTTCGACGTCGACGTCAAGGCGGCCGATGCTTACGGCGAGCGCCGTGATGGCCTGTCCCAGCGCGTGCCGAAGAAGCACTTCGGTACCGCCAAGCTGGTCCCGGGCCAGCAGGTCGTGCTGCAGACCAACTTCGGCCCGCGTGCCGTGACCGTGCAGAAGGTCGGCATGAGCGTGGTCGACGTCGACCTGAACCACCCGATGGCCGGCAAGGACCTGCATTTCGACGTCGAGATCGTCGACGTGCGCGAAGCCGGCAAGGAAGAGCTCGAACACGGCCACGTCCACGGCGACGGCGGTCACCAGCACTGATCGCGTTGCGATCGTGATGGCAGCAACGGCCCGCTTCGGCGGGCCGTTGCGTATGTGGAACAGGGCGGAGCCATCCATGGTCCGCAGGCCGGCGGCATAATGACGGACCTGCACGCCGGATGCCCCGTGAACACCGCTTCCCCTTCCCTGCAACCGGTGGCTTCCGGCGAACGCATCGCCCTGCTGGACATACTGCGTGGGTTTGCCCTGCTGGGCATCCTGTTGATGAACATCGAGGCCCTCAGCGGGCCGCTGGACCTGGCCTTCACCGGCATCGACGCCCATTGGCAGGGCATCGACTACTGGGCCGATGCCTTCGTCTACGTGTTCGTGCAGGGGAAATTCTTCACCCTGTTCTCGCTGTTGTTCGGTGCGGGCTTTGCGGTGATGGCCCAGCGTGCTGAAGCGGCGGGTCGCCAGTTCACGCCGTTCTACCTGCGCCGCAGCGCCGGGCTGTTGCTGATCGGCCTGTGCCACGCGCTGCTGGTCTGGTCGGGCGACATCCTGGTGTTGTATGCACTGGCCTCGCTGCCGTTGCTGGCCTGCCGCGAAGCACCGCGCAGCTGGCTGCCGTGGATGGGTCTGCTGGTGTATGCACTGGGTGTTGCGCTGATGCTGCTGGTCGGCGCAATGGTGTCGATGGCCACTCCGCAGGACCTGCAGAAGATGCTGGTCGACGCGCAGCAGGGCATCGACCAGCAACGTCTGGTGTATGGCCAGGGCGACTGGATGCAGGCCAACGTGCAGCGCCTGCAGGAGTTCGGCGCGTCGCTGGGTGGCATGTTCATTTCCGGACCCGAAGTGCTGGGCATGTTCCTGCTGGGTGCCTGGTTCGCTGGCAGCGGCGCATTGACCGCGCCGGAACGTTTCCCCCGGTTGTATGCCGGCCTGCGCTGGGTCGCGCTGCCTCTGGGCCTGCTGGTCACCCTGGCGGGTGTGTTGTGGAAGCCCTATCTGGCGCCGGGTGTCTATGACCTGCCGACCACCGCGGCAATGGCCCTGGTGGCCGTGGGCGGCGTGCCGATGTGCCTGGGCTACCTGGCCTGGATCGTGCACTGGCGTGCGCGCATGGGCTGGCTGGCGCCGGTCGGCCGGATGGCGCTGACCCATTACCTTGGTCAATCGCTGGTCTGTACGTTGCTGTTCTATCACTACGGGCTGGGGTGGTTCGACGCAGTGCCGCGTGCCTGGCAGCTGCTGTTGGCCTTGCTGCTGTTCGCTGCGCAGGTAATCCTCAGCCGTCTGTGGCTGCGCCGTTTCCGCTTCGGTCCGATGGAATGGTTGTGGCGTGCGATGACGTACCGGCAATGGCCAGCGATGCGCCGTGGGGCCGGGCAGGGCTGATCGATGCTGGCCACGCACAACTCTTCCTGCGTGGCTGCGTGCATCGCCACGCGTGTCGCTGCATACCCTCACGTCTGGCCTGCAGCGGGCCATGGCATGCTCGCAGCAGCATGAGTGCCTGCGCCAGCCAGCTGCCTGTCGATCTTCTCTGCGGGCGCGCGCCCGCCATCGATCCTGTTCCCTGTCGACCCGAGCGATTCCGATGAACACTCCCTCTTATGACTACGATCTGATCGTCCTTGGCGGCGGTTCCGCTGGCCTGGCCGGCGCCATCCGCGCTGCGCAGCATGGCAAGCGTGTTGCCCTGCTGGAGCCGGGTGAACTGGGCGGCACCTGCGTGAATGTAGGTTGCGTGCCGAAGAAGGCGATGTGGCTGGCGGCCGACCTGGCCGAGCGCATCGGCCTTGCCAACGCGATGGGCTTCGACGTGGAGGCGCGCCCGGCGCTGTCGTGGAAAGAACTGGTGATCCATCGCCAGGCCTACATCAGCAACATCCACACCAGTTATCACAAGCGCCTGGATGAAACCGGCGTGGTGCGTATTCCGGCCCGTGGCCATCTGCTGGATGCGCACACCGTGGCGTGCAGTGATGGCGTGCAGTACAGCGCTGCACAGATCCTCATCGCTACCGGGGCGCATCCGCAGCGGCCCGACATTCCCGGCGCCGAACTGGGCCTGGTGTCCGATGACTTCTTCGACCTGCGTGCGGCACCGGCCGAGGTCGCCATCATCGGCGGCGGCTACATCGCGGTGGAACTTGCCGGGCTGTTGCAGGCGCTGGGCAGCAAGGTGAGCCTGCTGGTACGTGGCAGTCGCCTGCTGGAGCGCTTCGACTACGAGCTGACCGCGCAGCTGGCCGAGAACCTGCGCCAGCAGGGTGTCCGCATCCACTTCGATTACCGTCTGCGTGAGTTGAAGCGTGACGGCGAACGCGTGCGCGCTTTCGGCCATGACGGTCCGACCGACAGCATGTTCGATGCCGTGTTCTTCGCGACCGGTCGGCGCGGCAACAGCAGGGATCTGGGCCTGGAGGCGCTGGGCATCGGCATTGGCGAACACCAGCAGGTGGAGGTGGACGAGTGGCAGACCACGGCGGTACCAAGCGTGCATGCGGTCGGTGACATCGCAGGCAAGGTCGGCCTGACGCCGGTCGCCGTGGCTGCATCGCGACGTCTGATGGATCGTCTGTTTGGTGGCCGCCCGGACGCGAAGATGGACTATGACAATGTGGCCAGCGTGGTGTTCTCGCACCCGCCGCTGGGCGCAGTGGGCATGAGCGAGGAAGACGCACGTGCGCGCTTCGAGCAGGTGACGGTGTACCACAGCCGGTTCCGGCCGATGCTGCAGGCACTGGCCAACGGCACCCAGCGCAGCCTGTTCAAGATGGTGTGTGCCGGGCCGGAGGAGCGTGTGGTCGGCGTGCACCTGCTGGGCGAAGCGGCCGACGAGATCCTGCAGGGTTTCGCGGTGGCGGTGAAGATGGGTGCGACCAAGGCCCAGTTCGACGACACGGTGGCGATTCACCCGACGTCTGCTGAAGAGGTGGTGTTGATGCGCTGAGCCGACGCTCACGGTAGTGCCGGCCGCTGGCCGGCAACCTCTGTTGGTAGGTGTCGACCTTGGTCGACACGGTAGATCCACGCCATGCGTGGATCAGGCGTTGCAGTGGGCATGAACGGAAATCGGGTCGTTCGCCCGGAAGTGCCATGAGACAATTGGAAGCAATCCGGCTCCTTCCAGCCGCCCGTGCGGCCCGTTTTCTTCCTGATGTCTACTTCTTCCCCCCGTATCGCCACCTCGTCCCCGCGCATCGCCTTGGGCGGCATTGGCCTGGCTGCGATCGGCGCCATTGCCGCCTCGGGCAAGGCGATCATCGTCAAGCTGGGGCTGCGCCATGGCGTGGATGCCACCACGCTGCTGGCGCTGCGCATGCTGATGGCGCTGCCCCTGTTCGCGCTGATGGCGGTGTGGGCTTCGCGCCGTGCGGAGCGACTGTCCTGGGCTGACCGCGCACGCGTGCTGTGGCTCGGCTTCACCGGTTACTACCTGTCCAGCCTGCTGGATTTCCAGGGCCTGCAGTACATCAGCGTGACCTTGGAACGGTTGATCCTGTACTTGAACCCGACCCTGGTGCTGCTGATCAACGTGCTGCTGGCGCGGCAGCGGCCGGGTCGATGGCAGATCGGTGCGCTGGTGCTCAGCTATCTCGGCGTGCTGATCGCGTTCGGCCATGACCTGCAGCGCGAAGGTGGGCAGATCATTCTCGGCAGCCTGCTGGTGATGGGCAGCGCGCTCAGCTATGCGCTCTATCTGTTCGGCAGCGGGCAGGTGGTCGCTCGTATCGGCGCAGTTCGTCTGACCGCCTACGCCAGCTGCGTGGCCAGTGTGCTGGTGCTGCTGCATTTCACCATCACCCATCCGCTGCCGTTGCTGTGGCAGGCCCCCGCTGCCGTGCAGTGGCTGTCGCTGATCAATGCGACGGTCTGCACCGTGCTGCCGGTGCTGGCGATCATGCTGGCGGTGCAGCGCGTCGGCTCGTCGCTGGCCGCGCAGGTCGGTATGCTGGGCCCGGTTTCCACCATCGTGATGAGCCTATGGCTGCTCGACGAACCGATGGGGCCGGCGCAGATCGTCGGCACCGTGCTGGTCCTGCTCGGCGTACTGCTGGTGACGCGGCTGCGCCGCTGACGCCGGAGCAGGCGCGTGCGCGCATCCTGGCGGTTATCCATGCGATTCCGCCGGGACAGGTGATGGGCTACGGCCAGGTCGCGATGCGCGCGGGCCTGCCCGGACGCGCCCGGCTGACCGCGCGCATCCTCGGCCAGAATGAGGATCCCTTGCTGCCCTGGCACCGGGTGCTGCGCTCGGATGGGCGCATCGCCATGGCCGAAGGTTCGGCCGGCTGGCGCGAGCAGTCGCAGCGGCTGCGTGCCGAGGGTGTCGTCGTGGAAAACGGGCGGGTGCGGATGCCCGCAGTCGACCCGGCGGCGGCGCTGGATGCCGCCGTATGGGGGCCGGGTTGATCGCTGCCTGCGACTGAACGGGCGACCGTCCGCTCGGGTCAAAAAAGGGCCGGTGCTGCGGCTATGATGGAGGCCGTTCGATGCCGGTGTCCCCATGTTCCCGCGACTGCCAACCGTTACCAAGGCCCTGTTGATCGCCAACGCGATCCTGTTCCTGCTGCAGCAGCCGTTCCTGCTCGGCATGCAGACCTTCGAGCCGTTCATGCTGCAGCCACTGCAGCAGGGTTTCGATGCGTTCTCGCCGGGCGGCAACTTCCAGCCCTGGCAGCTGCTGACCTACGGTTTCCTGCATGGCAGCTTCTTCCATCTGTTCTTCAACATGCTGGCCGTCTTCATGTTCGGCGCGCCGCTGGAGCAGACCTGGGGTGAGAAGCGCTTCCTGATCTATTACCTGGTGTGCGTGGTCGGCGCCGGCCTGTGCCAGTTGCTGGTCGGCACCATGCTCGACAATCCGGCCACGGTGCTGGGGGCTTCCGGTGGCGTGTTCGGTCTGCTGCTGGCCTACGGCATGCTGTTCCCCAACCAGCGGGTGATGCTGCTGTTCCCGCCGATTCCGATGAAGGCGCGTACGTTCGTGATCCTGTTCGGTGTCGGCGAGCTGGTGCTGGGCATGACCGGTTGGCAGCCGGGCGTGGCCCACTTCGCGCACCTGGGCGGCATGCTGTTCGGCTGGCTGCTGATCCGCTACTGGCGCGGCCAACCGCCGTTCAACAAGCGTCGTCCCCCCGGCCCGCCGAAGCGCCCGAACCATCTGCGCAGCGTCAAATGAGCCGCAGGCTCATTTGACGCTGTGGGTGCCAACCTTGGTTGGCACGCTTTGACGCCGGTAGATGCCAACCTTGGTTGGCACTCACCTCTGCCACGTTGTGCCAACCAAGGTTGGCGCCTACCAACAGCAGGTAATGCAGGCGGCGGGTTGTACCCACATCCACGCATGGCGTGGATCTACTGGTCCTGCAGCACCACCTGCGCTGCATTGTGCCCGGGTGCACCGGTCACCCCACCGCCCGGATGCGTACCCGCGCCGCACAGGTACAGGCCGGGCAGGGCGCCGCGATAGCCGGCCTGGCCGACCATTGGCCTCGCCGAGAACAACTGGTTGGCGCTGAGCGCGCCGTGGAAGATGTCACCGCCGATCAGTCCGAACGTCCGTTCCAGATCCAACGGTGAGAGCGCCTGTCGACCGAGCACGCTGCCGGCGAAGCCGGGGGCGAAGTGATCGACGGTGGCGATCATCAGGTCGGCGACAGTATCGCGGTGGTCATCCCAGTGACGGCCATCGGGAAGCTCCGGCGCCACGTGCTGGCAGAACAGGCTGGCCACATGCTGGCCGGGTGGCGCCAGCGAGTCGTCCAGCGTGCTCGGAATCAGCATCTCCACGATCGGCTCGCGCGACCAGCCCTCGCGGCGTGCATCCAGCCAGGCACGGTCCATGTAATCCAGGCTGGGCGCCATGATGATGCCGGCACTGAGGTGGTCGCCAGGGCCGGGCAGGGCGCGGAAATCCGGCAGTCGCGACAGCGCCACGTTCATCCGGAACGTGCCCGAGCCGCAGCGCCAGTTCGCCATGCGTTCGCGGGTGGTGGCTGGAACCTGCGCAGGCAGCAGCAGCTGTTCGTACAGCAGCTTCGGATTGACGTTGGCCACCACGGCACGTGCGCGCAGGCTCTCACCGCCGGACAGCGTGACGCCGACCACGCGTCCGTCTTCAACCAGCAGGCGCTGCACGCCGGCATCCACGCGCAGCTCTGCACCTGCCGCACGCGCGGATGCGGCGATGGCCTGGCTGATCGCGCCCATGCCACCGATGGCATGGCCCCAGGCACCCTTGACCCCGTTGCACTGGCCGAACACGTGATGCAGCAGCACGTAGGCGCTGCCTGGCGTGTAGGGGCTGGCGTAGTTGCCGACAATGCCATCGAAACCGAACAGGGCCTTGATCGGCTCGCTCTCGAACCAACGGTCCAGGTACTCCGCGGCCGACAGGGTGAACAGATCCAGCAGTTCCTGCCGCAATGCAGGATCGAGTGCGGCCAGCTCGCGCCCCAGCCGGCCCATCTGCCACAGCGCGGGCAGCGCGCGCCAGCCGGCTGTCACCCCGAGGTCGGGCGGCGGACGCAGCGCCCAGTCGCGCAGCACGTCGGCAAATACTTCCAGGCGAGCCTCATAGGCGGGCAGCGCCTGCGCATCGCGCTCGGAAAATTTCGCCACTTCAGCCTGGGTGCGGCCCGGTGCAGACAGCAGGTGGCGACCGTCGGGCAACGGCAGGAAGTTGTTGGCCTGCCGCGCGACGATGCGCAGCCCGTGCGCATGCAGCTGCAGTTCCTCGATCACCTTCGGCTGCAGCAGCGATACCGTGTACGAGGCCACCGAGTTGCGGAAGCCCGGGTGGAACTCCTCGGTGACCGCAGCACCGCCGAGTACGCCGCGGCGCTCCAGCACCAGCACGCGTTGCCCCGCGCGCGCCAGATACGCCGCACACACCAGCCCGTTGTGGCCGCCGCCAACGATGATCGTGTCCCACGTCGTCATGCGTTGCGGATCGCCGCTTCGATGGTGGCGATGTCGATCTTCTTCATCGGCATCATCGCGTTGAAGGCGCGCTTGGCCAGGGCCTTGTCCTCGCTGGTCACCGCTTCGATCAGCATGCGTGGGCTGATCTGCCAGGAGATGCCCCAGCGGTCCTTGCACCAGCCGCATTGGCTCTCCTGGCCACCATTGCCGACGATGGCATTCCACAGGCGATCGGTCTCGGCCTGGTCCTCGGTGGAAATCTGGAAGGAGAACGCTTCGCTGTGCTTGAAAGTCGGGCCGCCATTGAGGCCGACGCAGGGGACGCCGCAGACCGTGAATTCGACGGTGAGAACGTCGCCCTGCTTGCCGTCGGGGAAGTCACCCGGCGCGTGATGCACGGCGGTTACTTCACTGTCGGGAAAGGTCTTTGCATAGAACGTGGCGGCCTCAAGCGCGCCGCTGTCGTACCAGACGCAGATGGTGTTCTTGTGAGCCATGGTGGGGCTCCGCAGTGGACGAAGGCGCAGCGATAGCACGCGTGGTGTTAATGCCGGATCGTGCTGCACTGCGGGAGCGGGCGGCGTCGCGCTACCATGGGCAGACGACACGACAGGGACGATGCGTGAAGATCCTGATTCTGGGTGGATATGGGGTGTTCGGGGGGCGTCTGGTCCGCTTGCTGGCGGACCTGCCGATGCTGGAACTGCTGATCGGTGGCCGCAACCTGGCGGCGGCACAGGCCTTCTGTGCAAGCTATGTGGGGCAATCGACGCTGCGCCCGCTGCAGGTCGACCGGCAGCAGCTGGCTGCGGCTTTGCAGGCCGAGCGACCGGCCCTGGTAGTGGATGCCTCCGGTCCTTTCCAGGACTACGGCGAACATCGCTACGGCGCGATCGAAGCCTGCATCGCCGCCGGCATTGATTATCTGGACTTCGCCGACGCGGCGGACTTCGTATTCGGCGTTTCGCAGTACGACGCGCAGGCCAGGGCCGCCGGCATCTACGTGCTTTCGGGCGTCAGCAGCTTCCCGGTTTTGACCGCGGCGGTACTGCGCGAAATGGCCACGCACATGGACATCGTCAGCGTGGAAGGCGGTATCGCGCCATCGCCGTATGCCGGCATTGGTCTGAATGTGATGCGTGCGGTCGTCGGCTATGCCGGTGCGCCGGTGAAGCTGCGCCGCAATGGTCGCGATGGGCACGGCATCGGCCTGGCCGAGAGTCGCCGCTTCACCGTCGCGGTGCCGGGGCGGCTGCCGCTGCGCAACCTGCATTTCTCTCTGGTGGATGTGCCCGATCTGCAGGTGCTGCCGCCCGAACACCCGGCGATGACCGACATCTGGATAGGAGCTGGCCCGGTGCCGGAAATCCTGCATCGCGTGCTGAACCTGTTGGCCAAGGCGCGCCTGCATCTGAAACTACCGTCGCTGGAGCCGTGCTCGCGGTGGTTCTACACGGTATTGAACCTGATGAAGTTCGGCGAGCATCGCGGCGGCATGATCGTGCGTGCGGTTGGTACCTGCGGCGGTGCGCGGGTGGAACAGAGCTGGCACCTGCTGGCCGAGGCCGATGACGGCCCGTACATTCCGTCGATGGCGATCGAGGCGGTGATCCGCAAGCAGCTGGCCGGTGATCGGCCGGCGCCCGGGGCGCGCGCGGCCACGCATGCACTGGAGTTGAGCGACTACGACCGCCTGTTTGAAGGCCGCACCATCCACACCGGTTTCCGCCGGGACATGCCCGGTGCCAGCCTATACCAGCGCGTGCTTGGCAGCGCATATGCGCAACTGTCGGCCAGCGTGCAGGCGCTGCACGCACCGTCTGCAGCCAAGCGCTGGAGCGGCACGGCGTCGGTCGAGCGTGGTCGCGGACTGCTGTCGCGGTTGCTGGGGAAGGTGTTCGGTTTCCCTGCCGAGGGCGGGAACGTGCCGGTCAGTGTGGAGTTCAGCCCGGAGGCGGGCGGCGAGCGCTGGACGCGGACATTTGCCGGCCGTCGTTTTTCTTCGTTGCAGACGCAGGGGCAGGGGCGCAACGAAGCGCTGCTGGTCGAGCGTTTTGGTGTGGTGTCGGTAGCGTTGGCGCTGCTGGTGGAGAACGGGCGGCTGCAGCTGGTGCCGCGGCGATGGTCGATCCTGGGCATGCCGTTGCCGCGCGCGCTGCTGCCGGGGGACAACAGCTTCGAGCATGAAGTGGACGGGCGATTCGTGTTCGACGTGGAGATCGGCGCGCCAGTGGTGGGGCGGATCGTGCATTACCGGGGAACGTTGGAGGCGGTGTGATGGGTATCGGTGCAGCGCTGGATACGCCATGAGTGTCGGAACCGGAACGCGGGGCTGTCGTATCGAACGCTTAACACAACGCATCGACCGCGTCCCTGTGACGTATGTGACCTCTGTTGTCCTGCTGCGGATGCTGTCGCCACGGTGTGGCTGATTGGCTGGAATTCCCATGTTTTCAGGCATCTGGCCCGATTCAAAGGCGTCGTCGATGCCCGCTTGTTGACGCTTTCGCCATGATTCATCGCGTGTTGCAGCACTGTCTCGCGAAGGACACCCGTGCCTATAAATCCCCGTCAGTTTCATCACGGGAGAGAGTTTCATGGCATTTGCATCCACGCATCGTGTGTTGAAGCGCTGTGCGCTTTCGGCAGTCTTGTTTTCCATCGTTGGTGCCGTTGCTGCTCAGAGCACGACGGGTACGTTGTACGGCACCGCCGCCGGTGGCGAAGGCGCTACCGTTGTCGCCCAGAGCGACAGCGGTCTGCGGCGGACGGCAGCCATCGATGCACAGGGCCGCTACAGCTTTGGCGCGTTGCCGGTGGGACGCTACAGCGTCAGCGTGCAGCGCGACGGCCGTGTCATCGAGCAGCAGGACAACGTCCAGCTGCGCGTGGGCAGTGGTACCGAAGTGAGCTTCGCCGCACATGGCCCGGCCATCACGCTGGACGCGGTCAACGTCACTGCAGCAAACCTGCCGAAGATCGATGTGACCCACACGGTCTCCAAGTCCGTCATCACGTCCGAACAACTGGATGTGCTGCCGCTGGGCCGAAGTGCCGAGGCCATCGCTCTGTTGGCCCCGGGGGTGGTCGCCGGCAGCGGTGAATTCTCCAACGGTTCGCGATCCGTGCTGTCGTTCGGCGGCGCAAGCGTTACCGAGAACGCCTACTACCTTAACGGCTTCAATGTCACCGACCCGCTGAGCAACCTCGGCGGCATCAGCCTGCCCTATGGTTCCATCGATCAGCAGGAGACCTTCACCGGCGGGTACGGCGCCGGCTATGGCCGCTCCACCGGCGGTGTCATCAACCAGCTGGGAAAACGCGGCACCAACCGGTGGCGGTTCGGTGCCCAGGTGACGTGGGCACCGGCGGAGCTTTCCGAGTCGCCGGCATCGGTCAACTACCCCGACATGGTCCTGCCGGATGGATATGCCTACGAGAACGAGTCCAAGCCGGGCACGTTGTACCGCTACCGTCGGGGGGACAAGGCGACTACCACCACCTACAGCGGGTATGTCAGCGGACCGCTGATTGAAGATCGGTTGTTCATCCATCTCGCGGCGGAGTCGGAACGGCGCGAAGGCATCTCCACAGCCAGCGAAGCCAGCGCGCAGCAGGCCCGCAACCACTACCGCGTGGATACACCGAAGTTCTACGGCAAGATCGACTGGAACATCAACGACAGCAACACGCTGGAATACACCCGCTTCCAGGACAATGATCGCTATGGCGGGTACTACACGGAGTTCGAATACCCGTCGTTGGCCGAAGGGGGGCGCACCGGCACCTTCCCCAACACCACCAAGGCCAGCACCGATGTCGACATCTTCAAGTACACCGGGTACCTCAACGACGACCTGACCTTGAGCGCAGTGTGGGGGCGCACGCGCGTCGGCAACTTGGAATTCAATCCATTGGATTCGGGCAACCCCTACATCAGTGGTGCCGGGAACCAGGATCCGACCCTCACTGGTGGAACGCCGGTCCGCAACGACCAGGCCGACCTGTATACCAAGGCCTCCGATGCGGGCAGCAGGACACAGGGCCTGCGCATGGATCTGCAGTACCGCATCGGTAACCACGAACTGACCGCCGGCATCGACAACATGGCCTACTGGGCGAACAACGAAGGCCAGTCCATGACCGGCCCAGGTCATGCCTGGATCTACTCCCGCGGCAATCCGGATGCGTCGCCAAACCCCGGCCTCGGCATCGCACCGCCGGGCGGCAATGGCTATTTCGTGCAGAAGTACATCTCCACCACCACCACCAGCATGTCGGTGAAGCAGAAGGCCTACTACCTGGAAGACCGCTGGCAGCTGACTCCCGAGTGGCTGCTGACACTGGGCCTGCGCAATGATCGTTTCACCAACTACAACAGCGATGGGCTTGCGTATGTGGAAAGTGGCGACCAGTGGGCGCCGCGATTGGGCGCCAGTTGGGACGTGTTCGGTGACGCATCGCTGAAGGTCTTCGCCAACCTTGGCCGCTACTACCTGGCATTGCCCAACAGCGTGGCCATCCGTGGTGCGTCCGCGTCGACCTTCACCCGTGAGTACTTCACCTATACGGGCATTGACGCCGACGGCAATCCCACGGGCCTGACGCCTCTGGGCGACGGTCCGGTATCAACCAACAACGAGTACGGCCAAGCTCCGGATCCCCTTTCGGTGGCGCCCACGGACCTGCGTTCCCAGTACCAGGATGAGCTGATCCTGGGCTTCGAAAAAACCTTGGGCACTACCTGGAACAGTGGCGCAAAACTGACCTTCCGCCGGCTGCAGTCGGCCATCGACGATACCTGTGATTCCGGGCGCTTCGCCGACCGGCTCGCTGGCATGGGCCTGGATCCCGATGCGTACGAGCTCCCCGGCTGCGTGATCTTCAACCCGGGGCAGACCAATTCGTTCCAGGTGCGCCATCGCGATGGGTCCGGCTATACGCCGGTCAGCATGAGCGCGTCCGATTGGGGCTACGACGGCAAGAAGGCCAAGCGCGACTACGTCGCGGTGGATCTGTTCATCGAACACCCGATGTCCGAGCGCTGGTACGCGCGCCTTGACTACACCTGGTCGCGCAGCTTCGGCAACACCGAAGGGCAGGTGAGATCCGATATCGGTCAGGATGATGTTTCCAAGACCCAGGATTGGGATGCGGTGTCGCTGATGGAGTATGCCGGTGGCTACCTGGCCAATGATCGCCGGCATCAGTTGAAGGCATTCGGTGCGTATCAGATCAATGACGAGTGGACCGCCTCGGCGACCGTGCGCGTGATGTCTGGCATGCCCAAGAACTGCCTGGGCTACTACGGAAGCGACCAGAGCGATCCGGCGCATGGCTACGGCTCGGCGTACCACTACTGCAATGGCGAACCGTCACGACCCGGCGATGCCGGCCGACAGCCGTGGACGGCGCAGCTGGACATGGGGGTGCTGTACCGGCCAGCGTTTGCCGACAATCGCCTTGGCCTGGGGTTGAATGTCTTCAACGTACTCAACCAGCGGCGTCAGCTGCAGTCGACTGCGACGTACCAGACAAGTCCGGATACGGTTTCCAATCTCTACGGCATGGGAACCCACTTCACGCCGCCGCGTACGGTTCGCCTGACCGCCTCGTACGATTTCTGACCTGCGCGCATAGCGGCTCACTCTCCGCATGGGTTGGCTTGGCCCTGATTCGTCAGGGTCCTTTTCCAGCAGAGCTCTTGACCCGTCCTGCCATAGGTTGACACCTATGGGGTGGATGATCCGGCCGCCGTCAGGCGGCCAAGGACGCCCGGTGCATCGCATCGGGCGTCTGCATTTTAAGGGACAGGTGGGGGCGCTCGGCGTTGTAGATCTCCACTGCCTCAGCCACCATCTGCCGAGCCTGTCCCAGGTCCCGTGGGCGACGGAGCAGAAACTCGCATTTGAGGATCCCGTTGATCCGCTCTGCCAGAGCGTTCTGATAGCAATCGTAGCCGTCGGTCATGGAGCAGGTCAGGCCGTGCTTGGCATGGATCTTCTGATAGTTGTCCAAGCAGTACTGGATGCCCCGATCCGAATGGTGGATCAGCCGTTGCCTCGTTTTCCGGGTTTTCAGGGCCATCTCCAATGCCTGCGCGGTATGTTCGGTCTGCAGCGTCTCATTCACGCTCCAGCCTACGATCTTGCGTGACCACGCATCGGTAACAAGGCTCAGGTAAACGAACTTCCCATCTGTTGGTAGATAGGTGATGTCAGCCACCCACACCTGTTCGCAGCCACTGGGAACGATGCATCCTTCACCGGATTTGAGCAGATTGGGATGCTTGCGGAAGCGATGATGGCTATCGGTCGTCTTGTGATACGCGCGGCGCTGCGGCACCAGCAAGCGCGCTTCTCGGAGCACGTCAAATAAACGATCGCGCCCCAGAGCGATCCCCGCCGCCTGCAGCTTCGGCTCAATCAGATGGTGCAGCTTGCGCGTACCGACCCGAGGCTGGCGCGCGCGGCAGTCGCTCACCAGCGACAGTGCCGTAGCATCAGCAGCGTCTCGCCGCTGATGGCGGTGACCGGCCTGATAGAACGCCTGCCGACTGATGCCGAAATGGCGGCAAGCCCTTGCCACGCTTACGCCTTTGAGGCGCCCTTGCGTGAGGACTTGCCGGAAGGCTTTTTTACGATTTTTACCCCGTAATCCTCTTTGAGGACATCCACGATGGCCTCGAACAACTGCGCCTTCTCGTTTGCCTCCCGCAACTGGACCTGCAGGGCCTTGATCTGTTGTTCCGGCGTCAGCGGCTTGGCCGCCCCGGCTTTGGGGACAGTGCTCATGGGAGGCAATGATGCCCCAGCTGACCAATCCTGCCGACCATGCCGACGAAGCCAGGAAAGCACCGTGCTGCGCCCTTGGATCCCATAACGCTCCTGGGCCTTTTTGTAGGTCAGCTCCCCGCGCTCGACCTGGTCTACCACCGACAACTTGAAGGCCAGCGAGTAATCCCGTTGGCTGCGCCTGATTGTTGATTTCATTGAACATTCCTTTTCCAGAGGGAAAAGGTGTCAACCCAATTCAGGACGGGTCATCTCGACAAAAAAGGGCGCCCGAAGGCGCCCTTTTCATCAACACGAAACCATCAACCTCAGCGCCAGACCTTGATCTGCTCGGCGTCGGTACGCTGCATCGGCTGACCCGGCTTGCAGCTGAAGCTGGCGCCGAACGCCGGCAGGTTCGACAGCGGGCCGTTGGTGCGCCAGCGGCCCGGTGCACGGATGTCGGCGGTCAGGCGGCGTGCGGCCTCGTTCGGCGACAGCTGCTGCGGCCACAGCGCGGCCCAGGCGCGGAAGAAGCCCTGCTGCTGTGCCGGCTTGGCCTTCGGCTCCTGCGCGGTGTAGGCGGCCCAGGCCAGTTCCAGACCGGCGATGTCGGCCAGGTTCTCTTCCTGGGTCAGCGTGCCGTTGACCTTGGCTCCCTTCACGCCGGGGAACTCGTAGCCGCCGTACTGGGTGGCGACACGGGTACCGAGGAGGGTCCAGGCGGTCTTGTCGGCCGGCGTCCACCAGCTGCGCAGTTCGCCCCTGGCATCGACCAGTGCACCCTTGGCGTCGATCGCGCGGGTCAGCTCGTGGCCGACCAGGCCGCCGAAGCTGCCGAACTTGTCCGCGGCGTCGGCCTTGGCGTTGAACACCGGACCCTGCAGGATCGCGGCGGTGACGATCAGCCGGTTCTGCGCCAGGTCATAGGCCAGCGACGGCTGCTGCGGCAGCACGTCCCAGCGGCGGTCGGCGTTGCCCTTGCCGATGCGCTTCATTTCCTCGCGATGACGCCAGGTGGAAGCGATCAGCATGTTGCCGCCGAACGAACCACGGCCCATCGGCTGCACGCTGTAGTCCAGGTCACGCAGCGGGGTGCCGATCTCGATCTTCAGCGCGGCCAGCTTGGCCTGCGCTTCGGTCTTGGCCTCGGCGCTCATCCAGCTGTTGTTCTTGACCGCCTCGATCTGCACTTCACGCACCTTGTCGACGATCCAGGCCGCCTGGCGACGGTCTTCGGCGGACAGGTAACGCGCGGCGTATTCGCGACCGACCATCGGGCCGGCGGCCACGTTGATCGCGTCCAGCACGCTTTCCCAGCGCTGCGGCGGCAGGGTCTCACCACGCAGCACGCGGCCACGGAACTCGAACTCCGCATCGCGGTACGCCTTGGACAGGTACGGCGCCATCGAGTCACCCACGCGCCAGCGCAGGTAGGCCTTCCACTGGTCCGGCTTGAGCTTGGTGACCATGCCGTCGAGCTGCTTGAACAGCGCCGGGTCGGCGAGCGACACCAGGTCATCGTTGACGCCCTGCGCCTTCAGGAACGCATCCAGCTGCAGGTTGCGGTAGCGGCTGTTGAGGTCCTTGGTGGAGATCGGCGCGTAGTTGTTGAACGGGTTGTTGATGCCCGCCAGCGACTGCGCATTGCGGGCCAGTTCGGTTTCCAGCGCGATCACCGCCTGCGACTCCGCGTCCAGCTTGGCCGCCGGGGTGCCGGTCAGTGCGAGGATCTGCTTGACGTAGTTACGGTAGCGGCCCATCAACGCGACGGTGTCGGCGTCTGTGCGGGTATAGAAGGCCGGATCAGGCAGGCCCATGCCGCCCTGCATGAAGTAACCGATGTGGCGGTCCAAAGCCTTCAGGTCCACATCGGGGCCGAAGTTGAAGGCCACCGGGATGCCGACCTGGTGCAGCGCGGCGATCGAGGCCGGAACATCCTTGGCCTTCTTGATCGCATTGATGCGGGTCAGCAGCGGCGCGATCGGGTTGGAGCCATCGGTTTCCACTGCAGCTTCGTCCAGGCCGCTGGCCCAGAAGTCGCCCAGCAGCTTCTGCACGTTGCCCTGCGGCGCCTTCATCGAGGCGTCCAGCAGTTCACGCTGTTGCTGCCGGCTGCGATCGACCAGCTGGCCCAATGCGGTGGCGGCACCGGTCTGCGGCACCGGGTTGGCCTTCAGCCAGCCCGCGTTGGTGACATCGTAGAAATCGCTGCACTGCGCACTGACGGCCGGGGCGCGTGCGGCCTTCTTCTTGGCAGCGAACGCATCGTGGGTCGGAACCAGGGTCGCCAGGCTGATGCCCAGGGCGATGGCAAGCGGACGGAAGTTGGGCATGTAGAACGAATCCGTGATGGATTGAGGGCGGGCGAACTATAGCAAGCCGGGCAGGGTGGGAGATGCATGCGCTGTGACGTCTGCAACGACGCAGATGATCTCCACCGCGCGGAAATACAAAGGCCCGGGAAATCCCGGGCCTCTGCAGGCAAACCGTGGCCTCAGCCGCGGCTTACCAGATCACCACCTGCGAATCGCCGGTGCGCGACATCGGCGTACCCGGCTTGCACTGGAAGGCCGCGGTGAAGGTCGGCAGGTTCGACGGCGCACCGATGGCGCGGAACTGTGCCGGCGCGTGCGGGTCGGTTGCCAGGCGGACCTTGGCGTTCTCCGGGGTGTACTTGGTGCGCCACACGGTAGCCCAGTTGAAGAAGAAGCGCTGATCGCGGGTGAAGCCATCGATCTTCGCGTCTTCCTTGCCGGCCGACGCCTTCTGCAGCGCGTCGTAGGCGGTGGCCAGGCCCCCCAGGTCGGCGATGTTCTCGCCCAGGGTCAGGTGGCCGTTCACGGCCTGGCCGTCGACCTTGTACTGGTCGAACTGCTTGACCAGCTTGCCGGTCAGACCAGCGAAGTTCTTCGAATCGGCTTCGGTCCACCAGTTCTCGAAGTTGCCGGTCGGCCCGAAGCGGCTGCCCTGATCGTCGTAACCGTGGGTCATTTCGTGGCCGATGACCGCACCGATACCGCCGTAGTTCAGCGCGTCGTCGGCCTTGGCATCGAAGAACGGCGGCTGCAGGATGGCGGCCGGGAACACGATCTCGTTCTGCAGCGGGTTGTAGTAGGCATTGACCGTCTGCGGGGTCATGCCCCATTCGGTCTTGTCCACCGGCTTGCCGATCTTGGCCAGGTTGTACTGGTAGTTGAACGCGGTGGCCGCGCGCACGTTGCCCAGGTAGCTGTCGCGGTTGGTCTGCAGGCCCGACCAGTCACGCCACTTGTCCGGGTAGCCGATCTTCGGAGTGAAGGTTTCCCACTTGGCGATGGCCTTGGCCTTGGTCTCTTCGCTCATCCAGGACAGGCCCTGGATGCGTTCCTTCAGCGAGGCGGCCAGGTTCTTCACCAGCTCTTCCATCTTCGCCTTGGCTTCCGGCGAGAAGGCGACCTTCACGTACAGCTGGCCGAAGGCTTCGCCGGCGTCGTTCTCGATGGTGCCCAGCACACGCTTCCAGCGCGGCTTCTGTTCCTTCTGGCCATTGAGGGTCTTGCCGTAGAACTCGTAGTTCTCCTGCACGAATGCATCGGCCAGGTACGGCGAGGCACTGTCCACGGTGTGGAAGCGCAGGTAGGCGCGCCACACCGACGGATCGGTATCGCCCAGCGCCTTGCTCACTTCCTGGTGGAAGGCCGGGATGGCCAGCGAGAACTTCTCCGGCGCGGCAACATTCTGCGCCTTGAAGAACTCGGTCCAGCTGAAGTTCGGGGTCAGCGCATCGGCCTCGGCCAGGCTGACCGGGTGGTAGTACAGCGAGACATCGCGCGACAGCTCGACGCTGGACTTGGACGCCTTGGCCAGGCGGGTTTCGAACTTGACGACTTCTTCAGCCTGCTTTGCGGCATCGGCAGCGGCGACGCCGGACAGTTCCAGCACCTTGGCCACGTGGGCCTGATAGGCCTTCAGCTTGTCGGCCTTGGACGCATCGGTATAGAAGGTCTTGTCCGGCAGGCCCAGGCCGCCCTGGCTGGCGTAGGCCATGTTCACGGCCGAGTTCTTGAAGTCGGCTTCGGCGCCGAAGCCGAACAGCACGTTCTCGCCCTTGGCGGCGCTGGTGCGCAGGTAGTTGGCGATGGCGGCCTTGTCCTGCAGGCCATCGATCGCAGCCAGGTCGGCCTTCAGCGGCTCGATGCCCTGGGCGTTGACCTTGGCTTCGTCCATGCCGGTGGCCCACAGGTCGCCGACGATCTTCTCGATGCCGGCCGGGTTCTTGACCTGCGCGACCTGCTCGGCCAGCTGGTGCTGCACGGCCACCGAACGCTCGTCGAGGATGGTGAAGGCGCCCCAGCTGGTGCGGTCGCCCGGAATTTCGTTGGCGGCCAGCCATTTGCCGTTGACGTAGTCGCCGAAGGCGGTGCAGGCATCAAGGTTGCTGTCCAGATCGCTGGCCTGGAAGGCGTTGTAGGCCGGCAGCTTGCTCTCGTCGAGCTTGTAGGTGGTGGCGGCGTCGGCCGCGGCCGGCGTGGAGGCGGTGGCATCCTTTGCCGGGGTTTCGTTCTTGCCGCAGCCGACCAGCGCGGCCGAAACGGCCAGGGTCAGCAGCACGATCTTGGGAGTACGGGTCACTTGAATGGCCTCCAGGCCGAGTGAGTCAGGGAAGGGCCGGGGGAACGGCCGTGGGCCGAACGATACGCCGCCGGCCCACACTGCAAGGGTGTCGAAGGTCATGGCCGGGCGCAAGGGGGCCTTGCTGGCACCGGAAAAAGACAGACCCGGCAAAAGCCGGGTCTGTCGGGGTGCTGCATGTTGCTGGATCAGAACTTGTAGGTCGCGCCCATGTACATGTAACGGCCGATGTTGTCGTACATCGCCGAACCGACGTCGGAGCCGAAGTAGTTCACCGGCGGATCCTTGTCGAAGGCGTTGTCCACGCCCAGGTAGACGTCGATCTTGTCGCCCGGGAAGCGGTAGCCGAACTGGAAGTTGTGGTAGACGTACGAGCCGTTGCGGATCGGGCTGCTCTGGCCCGGATTGGCCTGGTAGCTCTTCGGCTGCACGCGCAGGTTGCTGCTCACATAGTTCAGGTCCCACGACGCGCGCCACTGACCCAGCGAGTACTTGGTCTGCAGCGAACCGCGCCAGCGCGGGTCGGTCACCCAGGTGACGTTCTCGTCGTACTCGGTCGGGAAGTCCTGGAAGGCCCATTCACGCGACTGCAGCAGCCGGGTGCCGACCAGGCGGATCACCGTGTCGCCCTCAGCCAGCTTGAAACGGTAGTCCATTTCCAGATCGACACCGACGCGACGCGAACGAGCCAGGTTTTCGTTCAGTGCAACCCAACGGCTGATCGAATGCTCCGGGAAGGTCCGGCCGCCTGCATCGGTCATGCCACCGACCGGTGCGCGCTCGATGAAGCCGCAGAAGCTGTTGTTGATGCCTCCCGGCGAGTCCACGCAACGCGTTGCGTTGGTCTGACCTGAGACGGCACCGATGGCGTCCTTCAGGCTGATCCACCAGTAGTCCACGGACATGCCGAAGCCCTGCAGGAAGTCGGGCTGCCAGACCAGGCCATAGGTGAAGCTGCGCGCGCGCTCCGGCTTCAGGTTCGGGTTGCCGCCGCTGACGCCGGGGCGGTTCGCGGAGTACGTGTCGACCCAACCCACCGGCACGCCCAGCGCCGAGCAGTTGGCCTGGCGCAGGGCCGGGTCAGCTGCGGTATTCGGACGATTTGAATTGGTGGCCAGATAGTTGCAGGGATCGGCAATGGTGGCGAAGTTCTCGCTCTGCGGGTTGTACAGTTCGCCGATGCTCGGCGCACGCACCGCCTGCGACAGGGTGCCGCGGGCGCGCAGGGACGGAATGATCGTCCAGTCCAGGCCGACCTTCCAGGTGGTGGTCTTGCCGATGCTGCTGTAATCGGACCAGCGGCCGGCAGCGTCCATGGTCAGGTTGTAGATGCCCGGGATGTCGGCCAGCAACGGCACGGTAGCTTCGACGAACGCTTCGCGCACGTCGTACTTGCCCATCCGGTTGGGAATCGCGTTGAGGAAGGTCAGGCCCTGCGCTGCCAGCGGATCGGTGATTTCGCGGCTCTTCTCGCGGCGGTATTCCACGCCACCGGCCACGCCGACGTCGCCTGCCGGCAGGCTGAACAGCGAGGCGTTGGCCAGCGAGGCGCTGAACACCGACTGCTGCAGGCGCGAATAGTTGAACGACCTGACGTTCATCCAGTCACGTGCGGCCTGGGTCACTGCACCGTTGCCGAACACCGAGAACGGGACGCAGCCTTCGCGGGCGAACTGCGAGTACACGCGGTTGCCGTTGTTCGGGTTGGTGGCGTTCGGGTTCAGCGTGGTGCGGCAGACGATCTGGCCGGTGGACGGATCGACCACGGTGTCCAGGCCTGCCTGCCAACGCTCATTGATACGATTGTTGAGGTTCCAGCGCTTGACTTCGCTCTGGCCCCAGTTTCCGTATACATCGTAGGTCCAGTTCTCGGTCAGGTTGCCTTCCACGCCGAGCACGAAGCGCTGGGTGTTGCGCTCCACGTGCTCGCCACGCTGGCCGGCATCGACGTTGAAGCGGCTCAGGGTCAACTGGCTGGCGCCGTTGGCGGCCATCAGCGCGCGCAGCTGCGGCGAAACGTAGGCATTGTCGCGCTGGATGCGCAGGGTCTGGTCGAACGACGGCTGGGCCAGGAAGTCCGACACGGTCTCGGTGTACTTGCCTTCGAAGTACAGGCGGTGGTTGTCGGTCAGATCGAAGTTGACGACCGTATTGACGCTCTTGCGGTCGAAGCCGGGCTGCAGATCGGCCACCGAATTGAGGTCGGCGAAGTCGCAGTTGACGCAGCTGGTGGTGCTCGGCATCACGCCGTCATAGCGCTGCGGGCGGTAGGTGCCGTCCGGATTGAACTGGTAACGGTTGCCCCAGGTCGCCTTGTTGGTGGGCGAGAACGCACCCAGCGTGAAGGTGCCGCCGAAGGAGATCGAGTGGTTGCCACCCGGGCCGCTGAGCACGGTCTGCGGATTGCTTTCGTTGGAGGGCTTGGTCGGGTCGTAGTTCGGGTTCGGCACCGACACCAGGAATTCGTTGCCGATGGCGCGGTCGCTGCGGACGAAACGGTCCTGCTTGCTGTATTCCAGGGCGATCGCCGCGCTGCCGCGGCCATTGGCGAAGTCGGTACCTGCCGAGGCGCTGATGAAGGAGCGGTTGAAGCCGCCCTCACTGGCCATGCCGGTCTGGGCGCGCACTTCGGCGCCGTCGAACGACTTCTTCATGATGAAGTTGACGACGCCGGCCACGGCATCGGCGCCGTACACGGCCGAGGCACCACCGGTGATGACTTCAACGCGTTCGATCCACTCGACCGGGATCGTGTTGACGTCGACTGCCGAGGAGCCGGAGGTCGCACCGACATGGCGGCGGCCATTGACCAGCACCAGCGTACGCGAGGTGCCCATGCCGCGCAGGTCCATCAGGCCCACACCGGCGGTGCCGATGAAGCGGGTGGAATTACCCAGCGTATAGGTCGGGCTCAGCGCCGGCAGGCGCGCCATCAGGTCGCCGATGTTGTTGGCGCCGGTGGCGCGGATTTCTTCGGCAGTGATGGCGGTGACCGGCGAGGGGGTCACGAAGCCGGTACGCGCGATGCGCGAGCCGGTCACGCTGACGCGGTCCAGGTCGATCGGATTGTTGCCGGAGCTGGCCTCCTGGGCCAGAGCCGGGGCCGCAGCAGCCATCATCAGGCCGGCGAGCAGGGCGTTGGTCAGCGGGTGGCGACCGGGCGTGCGGTAGTGCGTCATCAGGTGAATCCCCCCTAGTGGAAAGAGATCGACCACCTCCCTGTGTCTGTTATGTGGATGTTCATGTGTCGTCCTGACGTTCATCGAACCTAACACGCGCTTAACGGAAAAAGCATGGGTTCGTCACATTTCCTTGTGGAATGAGGGGTTCTCGATCATCAAATTGCAACAATTACAGGGGTTTAGTCTCAGTTGTGATAAGCGAACTTTGTTTTCTCTTCGCTTTATGAATTGGGTGTTAAGCGCACCTTTGCGCAATCTGGCGGTTGGCGGGTGGGGCGCTTGCCTCAAGGAGAGGCGTAGCGAGGACGCCAGACAGCTCCATTGATGCCGTTCTCCCTGCCTCTCTTGATCTTTCTGGCAGCCATTGCAAAGCCAGGCCAGCGTCGGGCCGTGATCGAGGGAGGAGGAGGGGGCAGGCCCGCAAAAGGAAAGGGCGGCTTGCGCCGCCCTTTCCGGGTTACTTGACCCGTCCTGAATTGGGTTGACACCTTTTCCCTCTGGAAAAGGAATGTTCAATGAAATCAACAATCAGGCGCAGCCAACGGGATTACTCGCTGGCCTTCAAGTTGTCGGTGGTAGACCAGGTCGAGCGCGGGGAGCTGACCTACAAAAAGGCCCAGGAGCGTTATGGGATCCAAGGGCGCAGCACGGTGCTTTCCTGGCTTCGTCGGCATGGTCGGCAGGATTGGTCAGCTGGGGCATCATTGCCTCCCATGAGCACTGTCCCCAAAGCCGGGGCGGCCAAGCCGCTGACGCCGGAACAACAGATCAAGGCCCTGCAGGTCCAGTTGCGGGAGGCAAACGAGAAGGCGCAGTTGTTCGAGGCCATCGTGGATGTCCTCAAAGAGGATTACGGGGTAAAAATCGTAAAAAAGCCTTCCGGCAAGTCCTCACGCAAGGGCGCCTCAAAGGCGTAAGCGTGGCAAGGGCTTGCCGCCATTTCGGCATCAGTCGGCAGGCGTTCTATCAGGCCGGTCACCGCCATCAGCGGCGAGACGCTGCTGATGCTACGGCACTGTCGCTGGTGAGCGACTGCCGCGCGCGCCAGCCTCGGGTCGGTACGCGCAAGCTGCACCATCTGATTGAGCCGAAGCTGCACGCGGCGGGGATCGCTCTGGGGCGCGATCGTTTATTTGACGTGCTCCGAGAAGCGCGCTTGCTGGTGCCGCAGCGCCGCGCGTATCACAAGACGACCGATAGCCATCATCGCTTCCGCAAGCATCCCAATCTGCTCAAATCCGGTGAAGGATGCATCGTTCCCAGTGGCTGCGAACAGGTGTGGGTGGCTGACATCACCTATCTACCAACAGATGGGAAGTTCGTTTACCTGAGCCTTGTTACCGATGCGTGGTCACGCAAGATCGTAGGCTGGAGCGTGAATGAGACGCTGCAGACCGAACATACCGCGCAGGCATTGGAGATGGCCCTGAAAACCCGGAAAACGAGGCAACGGCTGATCCACCATTCGGATCGGGGCATCCAGTACTGCTCGGACAACTATCAGAAGATCCATGCCAAGCACGGCCTGACCTGCTCCATGACCGACGGCTACGATTGCTATCAGAACGCTCTGGCAGAGCGGATCAACGGGATCCTCAAATGCGAGTTTCTGCTCCGTCGCCCACGGGACCTGGGACAGGCTCGGCAGATGGTGGCTGAGGCAGTGGAGATCTACAACGCCGAGCGCCCCCACCTGTCCCTTAAAATGCAGACGCCCGATGCGATGCACCGGGCGTCCTTGGCCGCCTGACGGCGGCCGGATCATCCACCCCATAGGTGTCAACCTATGGCAGGACGGGTCAACTGCTGTTACTGCCGGATCAGAACTTGTACTTCAGACGCACGAACGGGGTGCGGCCGTAGTAGTCGTACTGCGTGGCGAAGGCCGGCACGTTGCCGTAGCGGGAATCGGCCACGCCGGTGGAAACCAGCGGCGGGGTCTTGTTGAAGATGTTGCTGACGCCCACCAGGATTTCCCAATCGGCCTGCGCGTAGCTGACCGACGCGGTGTGGTAGATACGCGAGTCGGCCACGATGTCACGGTAGGAGTTCGGACGGCCCTGGTAGGTGAACACCGGATCCAGATCGATGTCTTCGGTCTTGTGGATGTAGGTGGTCAGCCAGTTGTACGACCAGTCGCCACGGGTCAGGCTCAGTGCCAGGTTGCCCACGACCTTCGGACGGCCGACATCTCCCAGCAGTTCCGACGAGGTCAGGCCGCTGGCCGCGGCGCTGGAGAACACCTGCTGGGTGTCTTCGATGGTGTAGGTGACCTGGGTCTCGGCCGAGAACTTGCCGAACGAGAAGTCGTGGTCGAAGTTCGCGGTCAGGTCGTAACCACGGGTGCGCTGCTTGTTGATGTTGATGAACTTGTTCTGGATCTCGGTCACCGCATACGGCTGGGTAGCATTGGCCGGATTGCGGGTCAGCAGATCGCAGTAGCTGTTCGGGAACACCGAGCCGCCATAGCAGCCACGCAGGACGTTGGTGCTGCCCAGCTGTGCGATTTCATCGCTCACCTCATAGTCGAAGTAATCGATGGCCACGCTCAGGTTGGCGAAGGTCGGGGTGAACACGATGCCGGCGGTCTTCGCGCGCGAAGTTTCCGGAATCAGCGTGTTGCCACCGCCCTGGCCATACACGGTGCCGCTGCTGCCACCACCGGCATAGTTGGCCGGAATGCCTGCCGCTGCGCAGTTGGCCTGGTAGCTGGTGTTGGAGCTCTCGCCCCAGCGCACGCACGGATCATTTGCCTGTGAGAAGAAGCCGGTCTGGTTGCCCAGGTACAGCTCGTACAGGCCGGGAGCGCGGTAGGAGGTGCCGATCGAACCCCGCACGCGCAATGCCGGGATGATCTGCCAGTTGACGCCGACCTTCCAGACATTGTCCGAGCCGGACACGGTGTCGTACTTGAACACGCGGCCCGAGGCATTGATGCTCAGTGACTCGACGCCCGGCAGGCCCTTCAGCAGCGGCACGTCGAGTTCGACGAAGGCTTCCTTGACCTTGTCATTGCCCTTGGTCACGTCAGCCGAAGACGAGCCCCAGATGTCGCCGGTGCGGGACAGTTCGCTCGGCTGGTCGTTCAGCGAGTAGTAGCGGTATTCCAGGCCAGCTGCCACGCCCACGGCGCCGGCCGGCATTTCAAACAGGTCGCCGCTGACGATCGCGTTGATCGTGGCCTGCTTGTAGATGGTCTTGCCCCAGTCCCACACGCCCAGCTTGTCGACCAGTTCGTCGACCTTGCGGCCGCTCAGGTAGTCCGGGTCGAAGTAGTTCACCGCCGGCGGAGCGTCGGTGTAGTCCAGGTCGCCGCTCTTGGAGGCCTGGATGGCCAGGTTGCCGTACTTGCCCTTGGAGTGGCTGAAGTTCGCGTTGACTTCCCACGCCCAGGTGTCGGTGCCTTTGAACAGGCCATCAAGCTTGGTCGCGGCGTAGAAGTAATCGACGGTGATGTCCTGCTGCGACTTGAACAGCATCACCGGGTTGGCGACGATCTGGGTGCCGGGAACGTAGGCATACGGGAAGAACTGGCGCCAGGAGAACGTCTCGGTCTCGCGGCGGTTGAACAGGAACTGGGTCTTCCAGTTGACCGAATCGAAGCCGAAGTCGGTGGCAAGGTAGGCCGTCTTGCGTTCCTGCTTGTTGATGATGTGGCCCTGGCCCCAGCGCGCGAAGTTCACCGGCTCATCGTAGAAGGCCTGGCCGCGCGTGTAGTTCTGGGTCTTGCGCGGGCGGTAGCCCGGCAGCGGGCCGACGGTGCTGCCATCACCCGATGGCACGTAGCGGGTGCTGCCGATGTCGACCACGTTGTGCAGCATGTTGTTGCAGTTGGCCAGCGGCGTACCGGCATTGAGCGAACGATCTTCGCGGTCGATGCGGTTGCCGTCGGCGTCCTTGATCAGGTCGTTGCTGCAGTTGAGGAAGTCGCGGTCGCCGCGGGTCAGCTCGTTGTGCTGATACCACTCGACGGCAGCGATGATGCTGCCCTTCTCGAAGTTCCAGCCATTGGCCAGCGACGCCGAGAACACTTCGCCACCGCCCTCGGTCGGCACGCGGCCGGTGACGGTCAGTTCCGGACGCTCGATGTTCTTCTTGGTGATCAGGTTGACCACACCAGCCACCGCATCGGAGCCGTAGATGGAGGACGAACCGTCCTTCACGATCTCGGCGCGCTGCAGGATCGCGGTCGGAATGACGTTCAGGTCGAAGGCGCCGACGGCGCCGCGGGTACCGGCCGGGCCCGGACGCTGGCCATCCAGCAGCACCAGGGTGCGGTTTGCACCCAGGCCGCGCAGCGAAACGGTCTGCACGCCGGTGCCGCCGTCGACGACGAAACCGCCGAACTGGTGGGTGATCTGCGTTTCAGCCGAGCCAATGGCCGACTTCTGCAGGAACTCGGCGACGTTGACCTGGCCCTGCTTGGCGTTGGTCTCGGCGTTGATGGTGAACACCGGTGAGGTGGTTTCGTAGTCCGCACGGCGGATCAACGAGCCGGTGACGGTGACCTTGTCAAGGTCGGTCGCACGCTGGTTGGAGGAAGAAGTGCTTGACGCCTTTGCTTCCTGCTGGGTGGTCTCCTGGGCCATTGCCGGTGCGACCTGGAGACAGGCCAGCACAGCGAGAGTCAGTGGTACGCGGCTTGGCTTGATATGGCGGTTGGCGTTGCGCATTTCGTCGTGATCCCCACTTGTTATGCTTCGGTTAATGGAGTGTATGTGTGGCGTAAAGTAAATGCAACATGAATGGATACGTCTCGTAACTTGTTGTTGCTAAGGGGGAATTCAGGAATTCGGGCATTAAAAAACCCCGCCGGTTAAGCCGGCGGGGTTGCTGATCGGGTGCTCTGTGGGTTACAGGCCGCCCGGCCCGCAGTCCTTGGCCAGGTAGTCGGCCATCAGGGTGAGGGTCGTCTGGAAGTGGCGCGGGTACCACGGCATGCTGTGCGGCATGTCCGGGATCAATTCGAACCTGGCCGGCACCTTGCCCTGCACTGCGCTGTAGAAGTTGCGGGCATGGAATGCCGGCGTGCGCACATCGCGGTCGCCGACGAAAGTCAGCAGTGGAATGGTGGCCTTGGCCGTGTTCTGCATCGGGTCCATGCCCTTCACCGTGCGTCCCTGCAGAATGCGCTGCAGGCGGTTCTGGCTCCAGGATGTGCCCAACCGGCCCAGATCGGTGACCGGTGCACCGGCGATGGCGCACTGGTAGGGCGATGGGCTGCGTACGGTGGCCGCTGCCGCGGCGAAGCCGCCATAGGAGTAGCCGAAGATCGCGATGCGATCCTTCGCCGCGATGCCCTGCGATACCAGCCACGCGGCACCATCGTCCTTGTCGTCCTGCATCTTCTGGCCCCACTGACCATCGCCTGCCAGCCACAGCTTGCGGCCCAGGCCGGAGCTGCCACGGTACTGCGGTCGCAGAACGGCATAACCGCGCGAGGTGAAGAAGGGCACCCAGCCGGACACGTCCCAGCCCGTGTAGTCGCGAGCCCACGGTCCTCCATGCGGATGCACCAGTGTCGGCAGTGGGCCGTCGCCCTGCTTCCAACCTGCCGGCAGGTCGAGGATCGCCGGGATCTGCTGGCCATCGCGGGCGGTGTAGGTCACCCAGCGCTGCTCGCCGATCTGCTTGCTGTCCACCCAGGGACGTTCGCTGCCCAGCGGCATCACATCCTTGCGGTCGGCCAGGATGTAATAGCTCTTCGGGTTGCGGTTGCTTTCAGTGGTGAACAGTACGCGCGAGAGATCGTCGTTGTAGCCGGTGATATAGATGGTCAGGCCCGGATAGGCCTTCTGCAGGCCTTCCTGCAGGCCCTTCATCTGCGGATCGACGTAGATCGCCTGGCGCTGCGGTCCGTCGATGTAGAAGCCCAGCACCTGGTTGAAGTTGCTCTTGCGCGTGCCAAGGATCAGCGAACTGATGGAGAAGGTCGGGTGGGCGGCCAATGGCTCCTTGTCGAACTCTTTCTTGACCGGGTCGTACAGGCGGGCCTGCACCAGATCAGAGAACTGGTCGGTCAGTACATACAGTTTGCCGCTTTCATCGTCGATGCCGACCACGTCCACTGTGTAGCGTTCGCTCAGCTTGGTGGTCAGCGGCGCATGGACCTCGAACTGGCCGGCGCTGTTCTTGATCAGCACGCGCTGTTCGAAATCGTCCGAGCCGCTGGATTCGATCTGGGTCTGGGTCACCACTTCGCCGGTGCGCGGGTGGAAAAGGCCCGGGGTTGTACGCGAGTTGCCCTTGAACAGCAGTTCGGTCTGGCCGGTGCGCAGGTTGAAGCGATAGTAGTTGGCTTGCAGGGTGGCTTCATTGAGCTGGTTGATGATGACCCGGTCCGGGTCCAGCGGCAGCTGGTGTACCAGCGAAGCGGTGCCGGCCAGTTCCAGGCAGCGCAGGGTATCGGCACTGACGCCCAGCGTTCGCGTGTTGCTGGCAAAGGCCTCGTCGAACTTCGCCTGGCTGGCGTCGGTCAGGTAGGCCTTGGTCAGGAATGTCTTGGTGGCACCGGTACTGTTGCCTTCGCCGCAGCCGCCCAGCTTGCCGGTCCACTCCTGGCGGCTGATGACCAGGTTGCGGCCGGCCTTGAGCGCGCTGGCGGCGATGAATTTCATTCGATCGCCGGACGGGGTGATGGCCACTGGCCCGGCGGCGAGGTTGTCCAGGTTCCAGTTGGCCAGCGCGGTGTCGGCGTTGTTGCTGCCGGGGGCGGCGATGATGGCGACGAGCTGCTTGCCGTCGGCACTCATCGTGACCGACTGCAGCGCGGGAATCTTGGCGAAATCCTCTGCGGGCAGAGGCGCGGCGGCGGCTTGGCCGACGCACAGGCCCAGCAGCATTGAAACGGCGGCACCCAGGCGGGCAGGCGTATATCGGAGTTGCATCATCAGCGGTTCCTTGTGGCGGGGCACGGCAACATGACCGGAAGATGAACGAAGCCCGGGTTTCCGTCAACTCCGCGTGAATATCCCCGCGTGCGCACCACCGATACAAGAGACCCCGCCGTAGCGGGGTCTCTTGCTGCAGAAAAAACGGCGTCGACGGATCAGTTGTTGCCGAACTCGTACTTGGCCTGCACGTAGATGGCACGGCCATAAGCGTTGTACAGGTAGTTGTTGTACGGCTGGCCGCTGGTGCCGGAGAAGCTGTACCGCTGGTTGTCAGGCATCTTGTTGAACACGTTGTTGACCATCAGCGACAGGGTCAGGTTGTCCATCGCCCGATAGTTCACGCTGAGGTTGTAGGTGGTGTACGAACCCCACTTGCCGGCCTTGTAGCCGGAGCTGTGGACGTAGTCGTAGCCATTGCCCAGGTAGGCCATGTAGTTCGGCGTCTTGCCGATGTAGTTGGCATACAGGGTGGTGGTCCACTTGTCCTTGGCCCAGCCGATCGAGCCGTCGGCGCGCACCTTGGCGTACGAGTCGTACACCCACATCGCATACGGGTCGCGCAGCAGGTCCAGGTACTCATCGCCCGGCTGTGGCTGCAGTTCGCGCTTGAGCATGTCGGTGTAGTTGCCGGAGAACTGCAGCGAACCGAAGCGGCCGATGTCCTGCACGTACTTGAAGCTGGCTGTCAGCGCCTGCAGGTTCTGGCTGGCCACGTTCATCTTCGGCGTATAGATCTCATCGAGCACGCCGGAAGAATCGCGGGTGATCCAATCGGTTACGTTCTGGCAGCTGGCCGAGGTGTTGTTGGTCTGGCCGTTGCGGCAGTAGTACTCGGCCAGCAGCAGCTGATCGGAGCTGAGGGTGTTGACCTCGTTCTTGATCTTCCAGTTGTAGTAGTCCACCGACACCGAAAGATTGTTGATCGGAGCCCAGACGATGCCCGCGTTCCAGACATCTGCGGTGATCGGTTCCAGGTCGGGATTGCCGGACTGGGTTCCGAATACCGACACGCTGTCATACGGGCAACCAGTGGTGTTGGCCGGGTCGTAGCCAAGCTGGCCACAACGGTAGTAGTCGGTAGAGCCGTTGGCGTAGTAACCGCTGACGCCCTGGAAGGCATCGGACAGGGTGGGCGCACGGAACGCCGTACCGTACTTGCCGCGGAACAGCAGGCTGTCGATCGGACGGAATTCCAGTCCGACGCTGTAGGTTGCCTTGTCGATGGTGCTGCTGCCGATCTTGAAGGCGTCGTAGCGGCCGGAGCCGGTCACCGTCAGTGATTCCAGCAACGGCATGCGCAGTTCACTGGTCACGGCATAGTTGCTGCGATGACCGGCGCCGGAAACCGCGGTGGTGCCCCAGACGCTGCCATCGACCAGGCGTGCATCCGGCGTATAGTCCCAGCCTTCGCTGCCACCTTCGACCACCACTGCGAAGCCGGCATCACCGCCGGGCAGCTTGAACAGCGAACCGTTGGTGACCTGCGCACGCAGCAGGTTCTGCCAGGTCCGGCTCTGGCTGTAGGTGTAGCCGGTGAAGCTCTGGAAATCACCGCTCGGCAGCGGAGAGTAGAACGCTTCCCAGTCGGGGCTGTAGATGTCGTAGCCGGTACTGGTGGTACCCAGCACCGGGCCCAGCACACGCTGCTCGAAGTAGTCGTTGATCGGATCGTTCCAGCGCACGAAGTTGCGTTCGGTCAGCTTGTACTCGCCGCGGGTGAAGCTTGCGCTGTAGTCCCAGTTGCCGGCCGTGCCGCGACCGCCGAGGGTGACCTGGTAGGCCTTGTTGCGATCGGTGTTCATGATGTCGCGATAGCCGCCGGCGCCGATGTCCTCCGGCGCGAACACGCGTTGCAGGTTCAGGTACTGGCCGCTGTCCTGGTCATAGAAGCGGCCCCAGCCGGAGGAGGTGCCCCACCAGGTGTAGTTCGAGCCGGTGGCGTACTTCACTTCCTCCAGGCTGTAGAGCGCATCGCCGAACAACTGGAAGTTGTCGTTCACATCGAAGGTCATCGAGCTGTAGATCTGCCCGCTTTCCTTGCCGTTCTTGATGGTCTTGTAGCCGGTGCCATAGACCGAACCGCAGGCCTGGCCGGTCGGCCGGGTGCCGAGCACGGTGGTGCCGTCGAACTGGCCCGCCACGTTGGCGCACAGGTTCGGGTCCATCATCGCGTAGCGGTTGCTGTTGGCCGGCAGCAGCACCAGGAAGTCATTGGAGACGTACTGGGGGCTGTAGCCGTCGGGGTTGTTGACCTTGGTCAGGTCGCGCTGGTAGCCCCAGATCGGACTGGTCTTTTCGTACTGCACGTTGACCAGCGCATTGAATCGATCATCGACACCATTGAAGCCGCGCGCCGCACTCACGCGCACGCTGTTGCCGCCGCCCTCGGAGTAGGCGCCGCCACGGACATTGAGCACGCCGCCGTCCATGCGCTCCTTGAGGATGATGTTGACCACGCCGGCGATCGCATCCGAACCGTACAGCGACGACTGGCCGCCGGGCAGGATCTCGATGCGCTCGACGATGTCGATCGGAATGCCGCTGATGTTGTTGAAACTGTCGCTGCCGTTGTACAGCGCCGGATACGAGAGCATCGGGCGGCCGTTGATCAGGTACTTGGTGTAGCCGGGGCTGAGCCCGAACATGCCGGCTGCCTCGGCACCCTGGGTGAACGAAGCGGAAGTCTGCCCGCCCTGCAGGCCGCCAGTGGACAGCGAGGACTGCTGCAGGACGTCGGCGACGCTGGTGAAGCCGCGGGTCTGGATGTCCTCGGCGGTGACGGTCAGGACCGGTGTGTGGTTCTCGATCTGCGTCTGGGGGATCAGTGAGCCGGTGACGGTGACGCGGTCAAGCTGGGTCGGCGCGTTGTCCTGCGCATAGGCTGCGCCAGAGGCGAGCAGGGTGCCGATCAAGGCAAGGGTCAGCGGGTGACGCGAAGGCGTGGAGCGATGGCGAGACATGATGGATCCCCGTGTGAGCGATGTCGTCTGGCTGATGTCCTCCCTGACACCTTCATGGTGTGTTCAGTTGCAATCCATTCAGCCGGACCGTAACACGATGTTCACGTTGTCAAAACGGCCTCGTCACACGGGTGTGCTGTTCATCGGAAGAAAATTCCTTTGAAATCAGTGCATAAACGCGATTGTCTGGGAATGTTTCAAAATGTTGCGTTGCAGAACGGAACTGGTCGAATCCAATATTTCGTATGTAGATCAATGGCTTGCTGATTCGCGGAAGCGTTTCTGATTGTTTGATTTATGAGACGCGTTTGGATGTTCCGTCTCAATTGGTAGACATGAAAAAGCCCCGCCGAAGCGGGGCCTTTTGGGTTGCTGCGAGACCGGCGCTTACTTCTTGCCGAACTCGTACTTGGCCTGCACGTAGACCGCGCGGCCGTAGGGGTTGTAGATGCTGCTGTTGTAAGGCGCGCCGATGTTGCCGGCGTAGCTGTAGGCCTGGCCGTCGGGCATCTTGTTGAACACGTTGTTGACCATCATCGACAGCGTCAGGTTGTCCATCGCCTGGTAATTCACGCTCAGGTTGTAGGTGGTGTACGAGCCCCACTTGCCGGCCTCGTAGCCGGACGGATGCACGTAGTCGTAGCCCTTGCCCAGGTACGCCATGCGGTTGGGCGTCTTGCCGATGTAGTTGAAGTACACGGTGGTGGTCCACTTGTCCTTCGCCCAGCCCACTGCACCATCCGCGCGCACCTTGGCGTACTGGTCGTAGTTCCACATCGCGTACGGGTCGCGCAGCAGGTCCAGGTAGTCGTCGCCCGGCTGCGGCTGCAGTTCGCGCTTGATCATGTTGGTGTAGTTGCTGGAGAACTGCAGTGCACCGAAGCGGCCGATGTCCTGCACGTACTTGAAGCTGGCCGTCACCGCCTGCAGGTTCTGGCTGGCGATGTTCATCTTCGGTGTGTAGATCTGGTCAAGCTTGCCGGCGCCATCACGGGTGATCCAGTCGCTCACGTTCTGGCAGCTGGCTGAGGTGTTGTTGGTCTGGCCGTTGCGGCAGTAGTACTCGGCCAGCAGCAACTGGTCGGAACTGAGCGTGTTGACCTCGTTCTTGATCTTCCAGTTGTAGTAGTCCACCGACACCGACAGGTTGTTGATGGGGGCCCACACGATGCCTGCGTTCCAGACGTCGGCGGTGATCGCTTCCAGATCGGGGTTGCCGGACTGTTCGCCGAACACCGATTCGTTGCTGTACGGACAGCCCACGGTATCGCTGGGGTTGAAGCCAAGCTGGCCACAGCGGTAGTAATCGACCGAACTGTTGGCGTAGTAGCCGCTGCGGCCCTGGAATGCGTCGGACAGGCTGGGCGCGCGGAAGGCGGTGCCGTACTTGCCGCGGAACAGCAGGCTTTCAATGGGACGGAATTCCACGCCGATGCTGTAGGTTGATTTGTCGACGGTCTTGTCGGCGATCTTGAACGCGTCGTAGCGGCCCGAGGCGGTCACGGTCAGCGATTCCAGCAGCGGCATGCGCAGCTCGCTGGTCAGCGCGTAGTTGCTGCGATGGCCGGCGCCGGCCACCGAGGTGGTGCCCCACACGCTGCCATCCAGCAGGCGCTGATCGGGTGTGTACGACCAGCCTTCGCTACCGGCTTCGGCAACGATCGCCAGACCGGCATCGCCGCCGGGCAGCTTGAACAGCGAACCGTTGGTGATCTGTGCACGGCCCAGGTTCTGCCAGGTGCGGCTCTTGTTGTAGGTGAAACCGGTGAAGGTCTGGAAATCACCGGCCGGCAGCGGCGAATAGAACGCGCCCCAGTTCGGGTTGTAGATGTTGTAGCCATCGTCGCTGACGCCCAGCACCGGACCCAGCACACGGTCTTCGAAGTAGCTGTCGATCTCGTTGGCCCAGCGCGCGAAGCTGCGCTCGGTCAGCTTGTATTCGCCACGGCTGAAGCTGGCGCTGTAGTCCCAGTTGCCGACATTGCCACGACCGCCCAGTGTGATCTGGTAGGCCTTGTTGCGATCGGTGCTCATGATGTCGCGGTAACCGGCGGGGCTGATGTCCTCCGGCGCGAACGCACGCTGCAGGTTCATGTACTCGCCACTGGCCTGGTCGACGAACGCACCGAAACCGACATCGCTGCCCCAGAATGCGTAGCCCGAACCGGCGTTGTACTGCACTTCTTCCAGGCTGTAGAGCGCGTCTGCGAACAGCTGGAAGTTGTCGTTGACATCAAAGGACATCGACGAATAGATCTGGCTGCTCTCCTTGCCGTTCTTCAGCGTCTTGTAGCCGGCGCTGAAGGGCGAGCCACAGGATTCGCCGACCGCACGCGTGCCCAGTACGGTGGTGCCGCCGAACTGGCCGGCCACGTTGGCGCAGCGGCTCGGGTCCATCATCACGTAAGCGTTCTGCTGGTCCGGCAGGTAGACCAGGAAGTCGTTGGTCGGAACCTGCGGTGTATAGCCCTTGGTGTTGTTCTGCTTGGTCAGGTCGCGCTGGTAGCCCCAGATCGGGCTGCTCTTCTCGTACTGCACGTTGACCAGTGCGTGGAAGCGGTCATCGAAGGCGTTGAAACCATGCGCGCCGCTGACGCGGAAATCGTTGCCGCCACCCTCGGTGTAACCGCCGCCGCGCACATTCAGCACGCCGCCGTCCATGCGGTCCTTGAGAATGATGTTGACCACACCGGCAATCGCGTCCGAGCCGTACAGCGACGACTGGCCACCGGGCAGGATCTCGATGCGCTCGACGATGTCGATCGGGATGCCGCTGAGGTTGTTGAAGGTGTCGCTGCCGTTATAGAGGGCAGGGTAGGACAGCATCGGCCGTCCGTTGATCAGGTACTTGGTGTAGCTCGGGCTGAGGCCGAACATGCCCGAGGCTTCAGCGCCCTGGGTGAACGAAGCGGAGGTCTGGCCGCCCTGCAGGCCGCCGGTGGTCAGCGAGTTCTGCTGCAGCACCTCTGCCACGCTGGTGAAGCCACGGGTCTGGATGTCCTCGGCGGTGACGGTCAGGACCGGCGTGTGGTTCTCGATCTGCGTCTGCGGGATCAGTGAGCCGGTGACGGTCACGCGTCCGAGATCGGTGGGCGTGTTGTCCTGGGCGAGCGCGATCGCGCTGCTGCTGGCCAGGATCAGGCCGCTGAGGACGGCGCGGGTGAGCGGGTGACGCGGGAAGCCATTGCGAGACATGCGGTACTCCGTGTGGTCGTGAGAAACGCGTTTTCCCTTTCCTGGGAACTCATGGATGGTTCAGCAGCCTGCAGATGCAGAAAGGCGGCGTTTTTCGAACGTAACACATGCTTAACTTGTTTTTCGCGGGCTTGTCGCGCTCTCGCAATGGCTCGTCGGAAGTTAATAAAAAAATCATCAAAAACAACTTGTTGCGATATTGGTGCGAATTTGCCGAGTTTGGCGTAATGAATATAAAGTAAATTCAGGGGCATTTAACAATCGAGATGATCCCGCAGCGATCAAGGGACTCGCGTTGTCCAAAAAAAAAGGCCCCGCCGAAGCGGGGCCTGGTCCGGAATCAAACCCGGAAAACGACGGGATTACTTGCCGAAGTCGTACTTGGCCTGCACGTACACGGTACGGCCGTAGACGTTGTACAGGTAGTTGTTGAACGGCGTGCCGGAGGTGCCCTGGTAGCTGTGGGCCTGCTGCTCGGGCATCTTGTTGAACACGTTGTTGACCATCAGCGACAGGGTCAGGTCATCCTGCACGCGGTAGTTCACGCTCAGGTTGTAAGTGGTGTACGAAGCCCACTTGCCTGCCTTGTAGCCCGACGCACCATGGGTGTACTCGTAGCCATTCAGGCCCGCCAGGTAGTTCGGGGTGTGGCCGATGTAGTTCGCGTACAGCGTGGTGGTCCACTTGTCCAGCGACCAGGCCACCGACGCGTCGGAACGGACCTTGGCGTAGCTGTCGTAGTTCCACATCGACTTCGGGTTGCCCAGCAGGTCCTGGAAGTCCTCACCCGGCTGCGCCTGCACTTCACGCTTGAGCATGTTGGTGTAGTTGCCCGAGAACTGCAGCGAACCGAAGCGGCCGATGTCCTGCAGGTACTTGAAGCCGACGGTCACGGCCTGCAGGTTCTGGCGGGCCACGTTCATCTTCGGGGTGTACAGCGAGCTCAGGTTGCCGGCCGAATCACGGGTGACCCAGTCAGCCACGTTCTGGCAGGTGGCCGAGGAGCCGTTCGGCAGGCCGTTGCGGCAGTAGTACTCGGCCAGCAGCAGCTGGTCGGTGCTGGCCGTATCGACTTCGTTCTCGATCTTCCAGTTGTAGTAGTCGGCCGAGATCGACAGGTTCGCCATCGGCGCCCAGACGATGCCCGCGTTCCAGACGTCGGCGGTGATCGGTTCCAGGTCCGGGTTGCCGGCACGCTCGGAGTAGACCGAGACGCTGTCCGCGTAGCGGCAGGCGTCAGTGTTGCCCGGCACGTAGCCCAGCTCGCCGCAACGGTAGTAGTCGGTGGAGTTGGCGGCGTAATAGCCGCTGCGGCCCTGGAACGCGTCCGGCAGGGTCGGCGCGCGGAAGGCGGTGCCGTACTTGCCGCGGAACAGCAGGCTTTCGATCGGACGGAACTCGACACCCACGCTGTAGGTGGCCTTGTCGACGGTGTTGTCGGCGATCTTGAAGGCGTCATAGCGACCGGAAGCGGTCACCGTCAGCGACTCCAGCAGCGGCATGCGCAGCTCGCTGGTCACCGCGTAGTTGCTGCGATGACCGTTGCCGGCAACAGCCGACGAGCCCCACACGTCGCCGTCCAGCAGGCGCTGGTCGGGGCTGTAGTCCCAACCTTCGCTGCCGCCTTCGACGACCACGGCCAGGCCGGCATCACCGCCCGGCAGCGAGAACAGCGAGCCGTTGGTGACCTGCGCGCGTGCCAGGTTCTGCCAGGTGCGGCTGTGGTTGGTGGTGTAACCGGTGAAGCCAGCGAAATCTTCCGGCGAGATCGGCGAGTAGAACGCGCCCCAGTTGGTGTTGTAGATGCCGAAGCCATCCTGGGTGCCCAGCTGCGGGCCCAGCACCTTGTCGGCGAAGTAGCTGTTGATGGCATTGCCGAAGCGCTGGAACTTGCTTTCATCCAGGCGGTATTCGCCACGGGTGAAGCTCAGGCTGTAGTCCCAGTTGCCGACCGCACCCTTGCCGCCCAGGGTGACCTGGTAGGCACGGCTCTTGTCGTTGTTCAGGATGCCCTTGTAGCCTTCGCCGCCGATGTCTTCCGGAGCGAACGCGCGCTGCAGGTTGACCAGCTTGCCGGAGGCCTGGTCGTAGAAGCCACCCATGGTGCTCTTGGTGCCCCACCAGAGGTAGTTGGAGCCCGAGGTGTATTCGGTTTTTTCCTTGCTGTACAGCACGTCGGCGAACAGCTGGAAGTTGTCGTTCACGTCGAAGGTCATCGACGAGTAGAACTGGCCGCTGTCCTTGCCGTTCTTGAGGGTCTTGTAGCCGGCGCCGAAGACCGAGCCGCAGGACTGGCCCGTCGGGCGGTTCGCCAGCACGGTGGTGCCATCGAACTGGCCGGCAACGTTGGCGCAGTTGCTCGGGTCCATCATGTACAGCGCATTGGTCTTGGCGTCGATGACGGCGAAGTCGTTCGACGGCAGCTGCGCGGTGTAGCCGTTCGCGTTGTTCTGCTTGGTCAGGTCACGCTGGTAGCCCCAGATCGGGTTGCTGCTTTCGATCTGCACGTTGACCAGTGCATTGAAGCGGTCGTCCAGCGCCGAGAAGCCGTGTGCACCGCTGACGCGGAAGCTGCTGCCACCGCCTTCAGTGGAAGTGCCGCCACGCACGGACAGGCTGCCGCCTTCCATGTGGTCCTTCAGGATGATGTTGACCACGCCGGCGATCGCATCCGAACCGTACAGGGAGGACTGGCCACCCGGCAGGACTTCGATGCGCTCGACGATGTCGATCGGAATGCCGCTGATGTTGTTGAACGCGTCGCCGCCGTTGTACAGCGCCGGGTAGGACATCATCGGGCGGCCGTTGATCAGGTACTTGGTGTAACCCGGATTCAGGCCGAACATGCCAGCGGCTTCAGCGCCCTGGGTGAACGAAGCGGAGGTCTGGCCGCCCTGGATGCCGCCGGTGGTCAGCGAAGACTGCTGCAGCACTTCGGCGACGCTGTTGAAGCCGCGTGACTGGATGGCTTCAGCGCTGATGGTCATGACCGGGGTCTGGGTCTCGACCTGGGTCTGCGGGATCAGCGAGCCGGTGACAGTGATCTTGTCCAGATTGGTGGCCTTGTCCTGGGCCAGTGCCGGCGAGGCGGCAACCAGGGCGGAGATCAAGGCGACAGCGAGGGTGTTGCGACGTGCGGAATTGCGAAGGTCTTTCATGTAGTTCCGTTCAGAGAGCAAATACGAGTACGGCACTGCGCATGCGCCATCGTGCGTGCCGTAGATCCAGCAACGCAGCCCAAAACCAGTGCTTAGCGAACGTAACATGAACTTAACAATCTGTGCACGAATCTGTAGCAATCCTGAATTTCAGTCAGCGTACGTCCAGCTAGTATGATGTTGGGTTCTTCTTATCGATTCACCCCGGAGTCCGCAGTGAACAGTTCTTCCCGTCGTCCGCATGCCAGCCAGGTGCAGAAGGGACTGGCGCCGCATGCGCGCATCCGCAACGTGATCGCGGTGGGCTCGGGAAAGGGTGGGGTGGGCAAGTCGACAACGGCGGTCAACCTTGCCGTTGCCCTGCAGCAGCTTGGCGCGCGCGTCGGCGTGCTTGACGCGGACATCTACGGCCCCAGCGTGCCGGCGATGCTCGGCCTGTCCGGTCGCCCGGAAAGCCCGGACAACAAGAGCATCGAGCCGATGCGTGCCTTCGGCGTGGACACCATGTCGATCGGCTATCTGGTCGAGGACGAAACGCCGCTGATCATGCGTGCACCGCGCGCGACGGCGGCGCTGACCCAGCTGTTCGAAGACACGTTGTGGGACGACCTGGACTACCTGCTGATCGACCTGCCGCCGGGTACCGGCGACATCCAGCTGACGCTGGTGCAGAAGATCCCGCTGGCCGGTGCGGTGATCGTCACCACGCCGCAGGACATCGCCACGCTGGATGCGAAGAAGGCGCTGAAGATGTTCGAGAAGGTCGAGGTGCCGGTGCTGGGCGTGGTCGAGAACATGGCCGTGCATACCTGCGGCAACTGCGGGCACGTGGAGCATCTGTTCGGCGAGGGTGGTGGCGAGCGCATGGCGGCGCAGTACGGCGTACCGCTGCTGGGGTCGTTGCCGCTGCAGATCGGCATCCGCGAGCAGGGCGATGCCGGTACCCCGATCACCGCCGCACAGCCGGATTCGGCGGCGGCCCAGGCCTACCATCGCGCTGCCCAGCGTCTGGTCGAGGAAGTGGGCAAGCGTCCGCGCGCCTCGATCCCGATCCTGTCCTCGCTGCTGTAAGGGCCCGCTGGCGGGGCTGCGGCGGTGACGCCCGGCCCCCTGCTAGAATCCTCGCGCCCCCTTGCACCCAGGACAGAGCATGAGCATCAAGAGTGACCGTTGGATCCGCCAGATGTCCGAACAGCACGGCATGATCGAGCCGTACGAGGCCGGGCAGGTCAAGCAGGTCAACGGCGAGCGCATCGTCAGCTACGGCACTTCCAGCTACGGCTACGACGTGCGCTGCTCGCGCGAGTTCAAGGTGTTCACCAACATCAACTCGACGATCGTGGACCCCAAGCATTTCGATCCGGGCAGCTTCGTCGATATCGTTGGCGATGAGTGCATCATTCCGCCGAACAGCTTCGCGCTGGCGCGCACGGTCGAATATTTCCGCATTCCGCGCGACACCCTGGTGGTGTGCCTGGGCAAGAGCACCTATGCGCGCTGCGGCATCATCGTCAACGTGACCCCGCTGGAGCCGGAGTGGGAAGGCCACGTGACCCTGGAATTCAGCAATACCACGCCGCTGCCGGCGCGTATCTATGCCAACGAAGGCGTGGCGCAGATGCTGTTCTTCCAGTCCGATGAAGTGTGCGAGACCTCGTACAAGGACCGCGGCGGCAAGTACCAGGGCCAGACCGGCGTGACCCTGCCGCGCACCTGAAGATGGCGCCGGGCGATGCCCGGCGTTCTGCGTGATCTCGAAGGCGGCGCATGCGCCGCCTTTGCTTATTTACCGCGACCGAACAGGATCGCGATGCCTACGGCCACCAGGCCGAGCGGCCACCAGGTCAACAGCAGGCGCGACAGGTTCAGGTTGGTCCAGCCCAGATTGCTGGCCAGCATGAACAGGCCGATCAGGATCAGCAGGATGGCGGCGACGATATTGAATCGCATCGGGTCGGCACTGGCTCAGGAATGGGCCGGATATCCTAGCCGTTCCTTCCAGTAGGCGACATGCTGGTCCAGCGCCGCGGCCTCATAGCGGTGCGCCGGGCCGCTGCCCCAGACCGGTCCCGGCCACGCCGGATCGCCGTCGTGGCGGCCGATCACGTGGAAATGCAGCTGGCGCACGATGTTGCCCAGCGCGCCGATGTTGATCTTCTCAACCCCGTCGGAACCGTGCAGCGCCTTGCAGGCGCGGTTGAGCTCGGTGCGCAGCTTGTCCTGCTGCTCGCCGTCCAGCTCGATCCACTCGGTGACCCCGGCCAGGCGCGGCACCAGCACCAGCCAGGGGAATCGTTCGTCGTTCATCAGTCGCACTTGCGACAGCGGGCCTTCGGCCACCAGCACGCTATCGCTGGCCAGGCGTGAATCGAGTTCGAAATCGCTCATCCAAGATGCTCCGAGAAGAAGTCCAGGGTGCGTTGCAGCGCCAGGGCGGCGCTGTCTGGATCATACGCATGTCCGACCTCCCGGTTGAAGGCATGGTCGGCCGGATAGACGTAGGTCGCCATCTGCGGCAGCTTCTCGCGGTGGGCCTGGATCGCCTCCGGCGGGATGCTCTTGTCCTGCGCGCCGAAGTGGAACATCACCGGGGCCTTCGGCGTTTCATCCAGGAACTGCACGTTGCGCGCGCCGTAGTAGCTCACCGAGGGCAGGCCCAGGCGCAGCGCCGACAGCAGGGCGACGCTGCCGCCCCAGCAGTAGCCGACCGTGCCGACCTTGCCATGCGGGGCCAGCCGTGTGGCGGCGGCGCGGACCACTTCCAGTGCCTTTTCCATGCCCAGGGCGGTGACCCGTTGCAGGCCATCCTTCACGCCTTCGGGGCTGTAGAGCAGGGCGTCCGGGTCGGCCTCGGGGCCGTCCACCAGGTCGAAGAACGACGGTGCCAGCACCGCGTAGCCCTCGGCCGCGAAACGTTCGGCCACGCTGCGGATGTGCGGGTTGGCACCGAAGATTTCCTGCACCACCACCAGTGCGCCGCGGGATTTGCCCTCGGGCAGTGCCTGCCAGGCGCGGACCGGGCCATGATGCGTGTCCAGGGTGATCCATTCGGACATCGGGGGGTACCTCGTTGCAGGGGACATGCCTGCATTGTCGGTGCTGGGCGGGTTAGCGCGATGTCAGCGGCTGTGCGGGATCGGGCGGCTCACACGATTCAGAGGCCGCCCCCCAACCCCGGTATACTGGCGCCCTTTCAGGCCCCGGCCCCCAGGTCCCCCTGCCATGCCGGCAGGGGCCCAGGCCCCCAGAGTCCCGCGATTCCATGTCCCAGCTGAACCCCAAAGTCGGCTTCGTCAGCCTTGGCTGCCCGAAGGCCCTCGTCGATTCCGAGCGTATCCTCACCCAGCTGCGGTCGGAAGGCTACGACATCGTCCCGTCCTATGATTCGGCCGACGTGGTGGTGGTCAACACCTGCGGCTTCATCGATTCGGCGGTGACCGAATCGCTGGATGCCATCGGCGAGGCGATGAACCAGAACGGCAAGGTCATCGTCACCGGCTGCCTGGGCAAGCGCCCCGAGCAGATCCGTGAGGCGTACCCGAACGTGCTGGCGGTGTCCGGGCCGCAGGATTACCAGAGCGTGATGGAAGCCGTGCACGCGGCGCTGCCGCCCAAGCACGACCCGTTCGTGGATCTGGTGCCGGACTACGGTATCAAGCTGACCCCGCGTCACTACGCCTATCTGAAGATTTCCGAAGGCTGCAACCACCATTGCAGCTTCTGCATCATTCCGTCGATGCGCGGCAAGCTGGTCTCGCGCCCGGTGGACGAGGTGCTGCGCGAAGCCGAGCGCCTGGTGCGCGGCGGTGTGCGCGAGCTGCTGGTGGTTTCGCAGGACACCTCTGCCTACGGCGTGGATGTGAAGTACGCCGAGAAGATGTGGCGCGACAAGGCCTACCAGACCCGCCTGAAGGCACTGTGCGAAGGCTTGTCCGAACTGGATGCGTGGGTGCGCATGCACTACGTCTATCCGTATCCGCACGTCGATGACGTGGTGCCGCTGATGGCCGAGAACCGGATCCTGCCGTACCTGGACATCCCGTTCCAGCACGCCAGCCCGCGCATCCTGCGCCTGATGAAGCGCCCCGGCGCAGTCGAGAAGACCTTGGAGCGCGTGCAGAACTGGCGCCGCATCGCGCCGGACATCACCGTGCGTTCGACCTTCATCGTCGGTTTCCCGGGCGAGACCGAGGCCGAATTCGAAGAGCTGCTGTCGTTCCTGGACGAAGCGCAGCTGGACCGCGTCGGCGCGTTCGCCTACTCGCCGGTGGAGGGCGCCACGGCCAACAACCTGCCGGACCCGGTGCCGGAAGAAGTGAAGCAGGAACGACTGGCGCGCTTCATGGAGAAGCAGGCGCAGATTTCGGCTTCGCGTCTGGAAGCCAAGATCGGCACGGTGCAGCAATGCCTGGTCGATGCCATCGAAGGCGATATCGCGGTGGCTCGTTCCAAGGCCGATGCGCCGGAGATCGACGGCCTGGTGCATATCCAGAACGCAGACCAGGTGGCATTGCGCGTGGGTGAGTTCGTCGACGTGGAAATCACCGAGAGCGACGAGCACGACCTCTACGGCGACGCGCTGCCGCCGACCACGCGCCCGGCCTTCGACCTCAAGGTGCTGTGACCAGGACGGAGACTGCTGATGGCGGCCCCCGCCGCTTCGTGGCACCGTTGCGCGCGGCGGTGGATCGGTCTGCGTTCGATCATCCGGTGTTTGCCGGTATCGCTGAATTCGCTGATCTGCTGACCGCAGCGGACTGGCCGCGCGTGTCCGACCTGGACGCGCGCCTGGCGTTGTCGGACAAGCGCGTTGTTGAACAGGATGCGGCGTTGCTGGCCGACGGCCTGCACTATGAAGCGCGCATCGCCGAAGGCCGCATCGCAACACGTGCCGACAACTGGCACGACCTGTTCAATGCCCTGGTCTGGGCACGCCATCTGCCGATCAAGTGCGCACTCAACGCGCAGCAATGCCGGCACATCGAGGGCATGGCCGCAGGACAACGCAATCGCGCGCAGGCCGCGCTGACCCAGTTCGATGAAACCGGCGTGGTGGTACGCGTGCGCGATCCGGCGTTGCTGGCAGCCTGGGATGCTCACCAGTGGCGCGTGCTGTTCGAACCGAGCCACTGGAAGTCGGGACGGATTGCCATCGCCGCAGTATTCGGTCATGCCTTGATGGAACAGGCGCTGCTGCCGGGCCGGCTGCTGGTCGGCAAATGTGTGGTGCTGCAGGGCGATGACGATGCGGGCTGCATCGTCACGGTCGCGCGGGCCATCAGGGAGGGCAGGGTGCTGCTCGATCCCATGGAGCTGCGTCCGCTGCCGTTGGCGGGCATTCCCGGCTGGCACACCGATCAGACGCCGGCCTTTTACGCGAACGACGACTACTTCCGCCCGCTGCGCGAAGGCCGTCGTTACCCGCCGCCGCTTCTGTAGAACTGCGCACCCATGCCCGGCTGAGCGCCGCTGCCCGCCACAGGCTCAGCCGTTGGGCGCAGCTTCGTACTCCACACCGATCACCGCAAAGGTGTGGTTGCCACTGGGCAGTTCCACCGAAAACTCATCATCCAGGCGCTTCTTCAACAAGGCCCGCGCCAACGGCGAATCGATGCTGATCCAGCCCAGTCCTGCATCGGTCTCATCCGGCCCGACGATGCGGTAGCGGCTGGTCTGCCCGCTGTCCACGTTCTCCAGTTCCACCCACGCACCGAAGAACACCGCTTGCGGATCGGTCGGCGTGGTGTCGACCACGCGCAGTGATTCCAGGCGCTTGGTCAGGTAGCGCACGCGACGATCGATCTCGCCCAGCTGCTTCTTGCGGTAGGTGTATTCGGCATTCTCCGAGCGATCGCCTTCGGCCGCGGCGGCGGCCAGCGCCTTGACCACCTCGGGTCGACGTACCCGCCACAGCTCATCCAGCTCGGCCTTCAAGCGTGCATGGCCGGCGGCGGTGATCAGCGCGGTGCTCTTTTCTGCGGGGGGACGCCAACGCGACATGTAATGCGGCTTCTCGTGCGGAATGAAACAACTACGGCGCGCCGTCGCCGGCGCGCCGTGAAGGTGAAGGTACTACCGGGGCTCTCAGCGCTTGCCGCCGAAGATGCCACCGAGGATGCCACGCACGATCTGGTTGCCCAGCTTGGTGCCGACCGTGCGCGTTGTCTGCTTGGCCATCGTCTCGATCATGCCCTGGCGGCGCTTGGTGCCAAAGATTGCGTCCTTGATCGACTGTCCGAAGCCGCCTTCCTGCGCCTCGTCCTGCTCACGGCTGCGCGCGGCCGGTGCATCGGCCTTCTCGACGGCCTTCTGCGCGCGCTGGGCCAGCAGTTCGGCGGCCGATTCGCGGTTGACGGCAGTGTCGTAGCGCGTGCCGACCGGGCTGCCGGCGCGCACCTGCACACGCTCGGCCTCGGTGATCGGCCCCATGCGGCAGCGCGGCGGGGCGATCATCGTCTGCTGCACCGGCATCGGTACGCCCTTGTCCTGCAGCGTGGACACCAGCGCTTCACCGGTACCAAGCTGGCTGAGCACCTTCACCACATCCAGCTTCGGGTTCGGCACGAAGGTCTCGGCGGCGGTCTTCACCGCCTTCTGGTCGCGCGGGGTGAATGCGCGCAACGCGTGCTGCACGCGGTTACCGAGCTGGCCGAGGATGTTGGCCGGCACGTCGTCCGGGAACTGCGAGCAGAAGTACACGCCCACGCCCTTGGAGCGGATCAGCCGCACCACTTGTTCGATGCGCTGTACCAGTGCGGGCGGCGCATCGTCGAACAGCAGGTGTGCTTCGTCGAAAATGAAGACCAGCTTCGGCTTGTCGAGGTCGCCCACTTCCGGCAGCTGCTCGAACAGCTCCGACAACAGCCACAGCAGGAAGGTGGAGTACAGCTTGGGCTTGAGCACCAGCTGGTCGGCGGCAAGGATGCCGATCACACCGCGGCCATCATGGTTGACCCGCATGATGTCGGCCAGTTCCAGTGCCGGTTCGCCGAAGAAATGCTCGCCGCCGTCCTGCGCCAGCCGCAGCAGGGCGCGCTGGATGGCCGCCACCGACTGCGCGCTGACCAGGCCGTACTCGGTGGAAATGTCCTTGCGCTCCTCGGCCACCAGGCCGAGCAGGGCGCGCAGGTCGTCCATGTCCAGCAGCAGCAGGCCGCGGTCATCGGCCAGCTTGAACACGATGTCGAGCACGCCGGCCTGGGTGTCGTTCAATTCCAGGATGCGCGCCAGCAGGGTCGGCCCCATCTCGCTCACGGTGGTGCGCACCGGGTGGCCGAGCTTGCCGTACAGATCCCAGAACACGGTGGGGCTGCCCGCCGGGGCGTAGTCGCCCACGCCGATCTCGGCCGCGCGCTTGAGCAGGTTGTCAGCGCCGGTACCCGGCACCGCCAGACCAGACACATCGCCCTTCACATCGGCCAGGAACACCGGTACCCCGATCCGCGAGAAGCCCTCGGCCAGGGTCATCAGGGTCACGGTCTTGCCGGTGCCGGTAGCGCCGGCCACCAGCCCATGGCGGTTGCCGAGTTTCGGCAACAGGGTGACAGCCACATCGTCGGTGATGCCTTTGCCGAGCAGAATCGGATCCATGGTCCAGCCCTTGTGATGAATGTGCCAATGCTAACCGCCGACAGTGACGGGCCGAAGGTCGGCTTGCCCCGACCTTGGCAGCGCCGCTACTCTGCCTGCCTGTTTCATACACAGTGCCACCAATGCCCGTTCCTGTCCTGATTTCCCGCACCTGGCCGCTGCTGGCCCTGGCTGGCCTGGTTTCCCTGGCGCCGGAGGCCCACGCACAGCGGGTTTCGGCCAAGGACAAGGTGAAGGTGGATGCGCTGCAGCAGCGCATGACTGCTGCCGAGAAGCGCTACAGCGATGCCGTGCTGCTGGTGGCCAACGCCGATCCGAAGGGTCGCAACGAGGCCGATGCTGCGCTGGAGGACATGGAAGATGTCATCAGCGAGTGCGTGAAGCAGAAGGGCTGCCAGATGAGCAACATGCTGGCGAGCTACAAGCGGCTGCTCAAGCACGATGCCGATGCCGCCGCCGATGATGACGTGGCCGATGAAGCCGGCGACCGCCTGGAAGCCGACCCGGACCATGTCGGCCCGCTGGCTGCCGACGTGCCCGAGGCGGCCCGCGCGGCAGCGCTGCTCAACGACAAGCGCCATGCCTTCGACAACATGGTCGAGTACAACCCGGCCGTGCAGGCCGGCATCCGCCGCTGGCTGACCGACATGCGCCCGGCGCTGATGACCACCTACGAGAACTACCAGAACCTGCGCGCGGTGATGTGGCCGGAATGGGAGAAGCGCGGCCTGCCCGAGGCGCTGCTGTTCGGCATCATGGCCAAGGAGTCCAATGGCCGCGTGCATGCGTCCTCACGCGCCGGCGCCGCGGGCCTGATGCAGTTCATGCCGGCCACCGGCCGCCGCTTCGGCCTGGGCCCGGACGGTACCGGTTTCGATACCCGCTTCGACGCGCGCAGCGCTGCCGAGGCCAGCGCGACGTACCTCAACGAGCGCATGCGCGAACTCAACAACAACGTCGAACTGTCGCTGGCCGGCTACAACGGCGGCGAGGGCCGCGCGGCGCGCGTCTACAAGCAGTACCCGGGCCAGAGCTTCTGGGTGGACAGCGTCTACAACCAGTTCCCGGGCGAAACCAAGGACTACGTGCCGATGGTGATCGCCGCGTCCTGGATCTTCCTGCACCCGCAGCAGTACGGCGTGGAGTTCCCGAAGATCAACGCACAGCCGGCCACCATCCGCCTGGCCCGCTCGACCACGATCTACGAACTGACCATCTGCCTGGGCAGCCATGGCACCCGCGATGGTTACATGCGCGCATTGCGCAACCTCAACCCGCGCTATGAGGCCGATGGCTGGATTCCGGCAGGAACCCTCATCAACGCCACCAACCGCATCGCCGGCCTGTACACGCGCAACTGCGTCAGTGGCCCGCGTGCCGATCTGGCCCGTACCCTGATCACCGCAGACCTCAATGCGGCGATCATACGCCCGAGCGCCGCCAGCTACACCGGCAGCGTGGCCGTGGGCGGGGTGGTGCCGGTGGTCGATCCCAATGCCGCCAGCAGCGTGTCGACCACGCCCGCAGCGCCGGTCGCTGCGCCGCGCCCGGCGCCGGCCCCGCGTGCAAAGCCGGCCCGCAGCTACAAGGTCGGCAAGGGTGAGACCCTGGGCCGGATCGCCGCGAAGTTCCAGTGCGATGTGCCGGTGCTGGCCCGCGCCAATGGCCTCAAGGCCCCCGGCTACAGCCTGCGCCACGGCCAGGTGCTGAAGCTGCAGGGCTGCGACAAATAATCTCTCCGCACTCTGGATATCGCATGGACCTCGAAGACACCCGCAACCTGTTCACCAACCTCCGCGAGAACACCGATTGGGACCTGGACGCCCCGCTGCTGTGGGGGTACTTCTTCGTGCACTCCACTGCCGAGCCGCTGCAGGCACTGGGCACCCACCTGCAGGCGCAGGGCTATGTGCTGGTGGAACTGTTCGAGCAGGAGCCGGAAGACGGTGACGCTGCATTCCACGTGCTGCACGTGGAGCGTGTGGAAGTCCACGACGAAACCTCGCTGGACAAGCGTAACCAGGAACTGAGCGCGCTGGCCACGCAGATGGGCGTGGAAGACTACGACGGCATGGACGTCGGCCCGGCGCCGACCCTGCAGTAAGCAAAAAGGGGACGGAGGGGATTAAGTCGCTTGTGTCACAAACGACTTAATCCCCTCCGTCCCCTTTTCTCAGCGCAGCTTCGCCAGTGCCTGGCCCAGCTGCACCGGATGCTCGGCATCCAGATGCGGGGCGAATTCGGCCACCCCCGGTGGCAGCAGCACGATCACGGTCGAGCCGTAATTGAAGCGCGCCATCTCTTCGAAGCGCTGCAGGGTGATGCCGCGGCCCCGGTAATCCTTGCGGGTGATGCGGTCGCCGTAGTGCGGAATCTCTTCGCCGCTCCACACCGTTTCCACGCCCGACACCAGCAGCGCGCCGACCATCACGCTGACCATCGGGCCGAAACTGGTGTCGAAGTGGCAGACCAGGCGTTCGTTGCGTGCGAACAGGCCTGGCACGTTGTTCACCGCGGCCGGGCCAACGCTGAACAGGCGGCCGGGTACGTGCACGGTTTCGCGCAGGGTGCCGGTCCACGGCATGTGCACGCGGTGGTAGTCGCGCGGTGACAGATACACCGTGGCATACAGGCCCTCATTGAACGGCTTGGCGTCCTCGGCGCTGCCCAGCAGTTCGGCGGCGGTGAAGGACTGGCCCTTGGCCTGGAAGATGCGGCCGGCGTCGATCTTCCCGAGCTGGCTGATGCGGCCGTCGGCCGGCATCACCAGGCTGCGCGGATCGGCATCGGCCACGCGCGCGCCGGGTTTCAGCGCGCGGGTGAAGAACTGGTTGAAGGTCGGGTAGCTGCGCGGGTCCGGATTGGCCGCTTCATCCAGGTTGACGTTGAACTTGCGGGTGACCGTGTCGATCAGCCAGCGCGATACGCGCGGGTTGTCCGAGTACGCCAGCGAACGCGCCATCGAGGACAGCAGGCGGTGGGGCAGGACGTACGTCAGGGCGGTGGTCAGACTCATGGGGCGGATTTCTCGGTCAGCTTCTGCAGGTCGCGGGCGATCGCCGGCGCGTTGAACGGGGGCCGCACCAGGCCGGCAAGCCGGCCCTGCGGGTCGAGCACGGCCAGGCTGGCAGAGTGCTCGAGGGTGTAATCCTCGGGATTCTCGTCGAAGTGCTTGCCCGGCACCTTCTGGAACACGAAGCCCAGCGAGGTGGCAAAGCGCTCCAGCGAGGGGATGTCGGCGGTGGCCGCGAGGGTGTCCTTGTGGAAGCCATGGGCGTACTCGCCGAGGCGCATCGCGGTGTCGCGCTCAGGGTCGACAGAGACGAACAGCACGCGCGGGCGCAGGCCATCGGGCAGGGCTTCCCACTGGTTCTGCGCACCGGCCAGCTCGGCCAGGGTGGTCGGGCAGACGTCCGGGCAGAAGGTGAAGCCGAGGAACACCAGGGTCCAGTGGCCCTTCAGTTCGCCGGGAATCAGGCGCGTGCCGTCGGACTGGGCCAGGTTGTAGTCGGGCAGGGCGCGCGGCTGCGGGTACAGGGTGATCGCTTCGGTGGCCGGCTGCCCGGCCGGCGGCTTCGGCGCGAACACCTGCTGGGCGGCGAGCAGGCCAAGGCCCGCTGCCAGGGCGATCAGCAGGATGATGCCGACGTTGCGATTGAACATGGGATTCCGCCGCAGGAAGTGGCCACCATCATACCGGCTGTGACTGGATCGTTTCCGCCGCAACGGATGCCGGCGCAGGCGGCAACCCCTATAATCGGGGGCCACTTTGCCCGCAGTACCGCCATGACCGCTGAAACGGCCGCCGAACTCCATACGATCATCGATCTGATCCGCTACGGCACCAGCCGTTTCAACGCTGCGGGCCTGACCTTCGGGCACAGCTACGACAATGCCCTGGACGAGGCCACCCAGCTGGTGCTGCACGGCCTGCATCTGCCGCACGACCTTGGCCCGGCCTACGGCCAGGCGCGCCTGCTGCGGGAAGAGAAGCTGGCGGTGCTGGAGCTGTTCCAGCGCCGCATCGACGAGCGCATCCCGGCCGCCTACCTGACCGGTGAAGCCTGGTTCGCCGGCCTCAGCTTCAAGAGCGACACGCGTGCCCTGGTGCCGCGTTCGCCGATCGCCGAGCTGATCGAGTGCGGCTTCGAGCCGTGGCTGGCCGGCCGTGATGTCAGCCGCGCGCTGGACCTGTGCACCGGTTCGGGCTGCATCGCCATCGCCATGGGCCACTACTACCCGAACTGGGAAGTGGACGGCGTGGACCTCAGCGATGAGGCGCTGTCGCTGGCCGAAGAGAACAAGGAACGTCTGCAGGCGCACAACGTGACCCTGCTGAAGTCGGACCTGTTCAACGGCCTGACCGGCCGCCACTACGACCTGATCGTCACCAACCCGCCGTACGTCACCAATGACGAGACCGATGCCCTGCCGCAGGAATACTCCTACGAGCCGGACATGGGCCTGCGTGCCGGCGACGACGGCCTCGACCTGGTGCTGAAGATCCTGCGCGACGCGCCGCTGCACCTGAGCGAGGACGGCCTGCTGATCTGTGAAGTGGGCGAATCCGAACAGCACCTGATCAAGCTGCTGCCGGAAGTCGATTTCGCCTGGGTCGAGTTCAAGGTCGGCCAGATGGGCATCTTCGCGGTCGAGTGCCGCGAGTTGATCGCCCACAGCGCACGCATCACCGAATTGGCGGCACAGCGCCCGTGAGCTCCAATTCGTTCGGCAAGCTGTTCACCGTCACCACGTTCGGCGAATCGCACGGGCCGGCCATCGGCTGCGTGATCGATGGCTGCCCGCCGGGGCTGGCGCTGGACGCGGCCGAATTCAGCCACGACCTGCAGCGTCGCGCCACCGGCAAGAGCCGGCATACCTCGGCGCGGCGCGAGGCCGACGAGATCGAGATCCTGTCCGGGGTGTACGAGGGCCTGACCACCGGCACCCCGATCGCGCTGCTGATCCGCAACACCGACCAGCGCAGCAAGGACTACAGCAACATCGGCCAGCAGTTCCGTCCGGGTCATGCCGACTACAGCTACTGGCACAAGTACGGCATCCGCGACCCGCGCGGTGGTGGCCGTTCTTCGGCGCGCGAGACCACCATGCGCGTAGCCGCTGGCGTGGTCGCCAAGAAATGGCTGGCCGAACGCTTCGGCGTCACCGTGCGCGGCTACCTGTCGCAGCTGGGCGAGATCACCCCAGCCGGTTTCGACTGGTCGGTGGTCGAAGACAACCCGTTTTTCTGGCCGCATGCCGCGCAGGTGCCCGAGCTGGAGGCGTACATGGATGCGCTGCGCAAGTCCGGTGATTCGGTCGGCGCCTGCGTGGACGTGGTCGCCGACAATGTGCCGCCGGGTTGGGGCGAGCCGATCTACGGCAAGCTCGATGGGGAACTGGCCGCCGCACTGATGAGCATCAACGCGGTGAAGGGCGTGGAGATCGGCGACGGTTTCGCCAGCGCCATGCAGAAGGGCACCGAGCACCGTGACCTGCTGACCCCGCAGGGGTTTGCCAGCAACCACGCCGGCGGCATTCTCGGCGGCATTTCCACCGGCCAGCCGGTAGTCGCCTCAATGGTGCTCAAGCCGACCTCCAGCCTGCGCCTGCCGGGTGAGTCGCTGGATACGGCCGGCAATGTGGTGGAGGTGGTCACCACCGGCCGCCATGATCCCTGCGTCGGCATCCGCGCCACCCCCATCGCCGAGGCGATGATGGCACTGGTGCTGATGGACCAGGCGCTGCGCCACCGCGCGCAGTGCGGCGACGTCGGCACCATCACTCCGCGCATTCCCGGCCAGCTTGATGGCTGATGCGCGGCCGACGGTATGGGTGAGCCAGCCGCTGATCGACGCGGCCATCGCGCCGCTGCGCGATCGCGTGCAGCTGCGCACCACCGATACCGTCACCGCCTGGTCGCCGCAGCAGATCGCCGCGCAGCTGGCTGAAGTCGACGGTGCGATCATTACCCTCAACGAGCGCATCGGTGCGGCCCAGGTCGCTGATGCCGCGCAGCTGCAGGTGATCGCGAATGTCGGGGTCGGCTACAACAATCTGGACGTCGACGCGCTCAGCGCCGCCGGCATCCTCGCCAGCAACACCCCGGACGTTCTCACCGAGACCACCGCCGATCTCGGCTTCGCCCTGCTGATGGCCACCGCGCGCCGGATCACCGAATCCGAGCGCTGGCTGCGCGAGGGCCAATGGGGGCAGTGGTCGTTCCAGACCATGCTCGGCGCCGACATCCATGGCAGCACGCTGGGCATCCTCGGCATGGGCCGCATCGGCCAGGGCATCGCCCGTCGCGGTGCGCACGGCTTCGGCATGAAGGTGCTGTACCACAACCGTTCGCGGTTGCCGGCCGACGCCGAAGCCGCGCTCGGTGCGACCTATGTGGATCTGGACATGCTGCTGGCGCAGTCCGACCATCTGTTGACCGTACTGCCGTACACCGCTGCTTCGCACCACATCATCGACGCCGCCGCGCTGGCGAAGATGAAGCGGTCCGCCACGCTGGTGAACATCGCCCGCGGCGGCATCGTCGACGAACTTGCGCTGGCCGATGCACTGGCCAACGGCCGGCTGGCGGCGGCCGGTCTGGATGTCTACGAAGGCGAGCCGAATGTGCGGCCGGAACTGCTGGCCCTGCGCAACATCGTGCTGACTCCGCACATCGGCAGCGCGTCGCTGGCCACGCGTACGGCGATGGTGCAGATGGCCGTGGACAATCTGCTGGCCGGGCTTGGCCTGGACGGAAGCCCGTCGCGCATGCCGAGTGCGATCAACGCCGACGCGGCCCTTGCCGCGCGCGCTTCCATGGATAAAAAAAGCGGGAAACGATAGGGAACCTCCGCGCATCCATCCGTGGAGGCTCCCCGAACCCAGCTGTCGTGCGTGAGTTTTCCCCCCTTCCCGTTTTCGTGAGAGTTCCCCCATGAGCAATGCACAACGCAGCTTCCACGTCGCCATCGTCGGCGCCACCGGTGCGGTCGGCGAGACCATGCTGGCCATCCTGGCCGAACGCGATTTCCCGATCGGCACCCTGAGCCTGCTCGCTTCCGAGCGCTCGGCCGGCGGCGAAGTGGAATTCAACGGCAGCAAGGTCAAGATCCAGGACCTGGCCACCTTCGACCCGAGTGGCGTGGACATCGCCCTGTTCTCGGCCGGTGGCAGCGTGTCCAAGGAATACGCCCCGAAGTTCGCCGCCGCTGGCGCGGTGGTGATCGACAACTCCTCCGCCTTCCGTTACGACGATGACGTGCCGCTGGTAGTGTCGGAGGTCAACCCGGACCAGATCGGCAACCGTCCGCGCGGCATCATCGCCAACCCGAACTGCTCGACCATGCAGATGCTGGTTGCGCTGGCACCGCTGCATCGCAAGTACGGCATCGAGCGCATCAACGTGTCCACCTACCAGTCGGTATCCGGCGGTGGCCGTTCGGCGCTGGAAGAGCTGGGCAAGCAGACCGGCCAGCTGTTGAGCTTCCAGGAAATCGATCCGCAGCGTTTCCCGGTGCAGATCGCCTTCAACCTGATCCCGCACATCGACGACTTCCTGGACAACGGCTTCACCAAGGAAGAGATGAAGCTGGTCTGGGAGACCCGCAAGATCCTGGGCGACGACAGCATCCTGGTGAACCCGACCGCTGTGCGCGTGCCGGTGTTCTATGGCCACTCCGAATCGGTGGCGATCGAAACCCGTGACAAGGTGACCGTGGCCGAAGCGCGCGCGCTGCTGGAACAGTCGCCGGGCATCGAGGTGGTGGATCGTCACGAGGCCGGTGGTTACCCGACGCCGGTCACCCATGCCTCGGGCACCGACGCGGTGTACGTCGGCCGCATCCGTGAGGACCTGTCGCATCCGCGCGGTCTGAACCTGTGGATCGTGTCGGACAACGTGCGCAAGGGGGCTGCCCTCAATGCGGTGCAGCTGGCCGAGCTGGTCGCCGCCGAGAAGCGCTGATCCCGCTGTTGCATGACCGGTAGCGCCGGCCGCTGGCCGGCATTGCCTTATCGGTGCATGCCCGTGCCTGCCGGCCAGCGGCCGGCACTACCGCAGGCCGAATCCCCGGTGGGTGCGGACCTTGGTCCGCACGCTTTATAGTGTCGCCCATGAATAAACGAGCCAAGGGCGCACGGCGTCCGCTCACCTGTCTCTCCGCCGCGCTGCTGGCCCTGGTCAGCAGTTCAGCCATGGCGTTGGGGCTGGGCGACATCCGGGTCCTGTCCAAGCCGGGACAGCCGTTGCTGGCCGAGATCCCGGTGATCTCCGCCGATCCATCCGAACTTGAGAACCTGCGCGTCGCGCTCGCCTCGCCGGTCACCTTCGAGCGCGTTGGCCTGCAGCGTCCGGTAGGCCTGGTCAGCGAACTGCAGTTCGAGTTGACCCGCAACGCACAGGGCAGGGCGGTAGTGCGGGTGACCTCGCAGACGCCTGTGGAAACACCATCGCTGAGCTTCCTGGTCGAGGCCGATTGGGGTCAGGGGCGTCTGGTGCGTGAATACTCGGCTCTGGTCGATGCACCGGCCAGTGCACTGGCCGTGGCCGAACCGGAGATCGTCGCGCCGGCCGGCGTGCTGTCGGACACCATCGTCCGCGATGCGCCTGCCGCCGCTGCAACCGCAGCCGAGCCGGCACCAGCCACGTCGGCAGCCGCACCTGCTGCACCGCGTCCGCGCGCTGCGGCACCTGCGCCAGCAGCACCAGCGCTGGCAGCAGACGGCAGCGTGACCGTGCAGCGCGGGCAGACGCTTTCGCAGATCGCCGGCTCGCTGGCGCGTGGCAATCAGATCAGTCGCGACCGGGCGATGATCGCGCTGTTGCGTGCCAACCCCGAAGCCTTCATCCGAGGCAACGTCAACCTGCTCAAGCAGGGCGCGGTGCTGCGCATGCCGGGCGATACCGCACTGGCCGCAGTGGATGCGGCCGAGGCCGCCGCGCTGGTTCGCGAACACGCCGCGCAGTGGCGGCAGGCACGCACCGTGCCGCAGCCAGCCGGCGCCCCGATGCCGGTGGTCAAGGCCGATGGCGCCGTTTCTTCCCCGGCTGCGGCCACAGGGGCACGACTTGAAATCGCTCCGGCGCTGGCATCCGACGCCGCGCACGCGGGCACAACCACCGGCACCAGTGCCGGCAGCGAGGGTGACATGCTGGGCAACGAACAACTGCGCCAGGCCAAGGAGGACATCGCCACCCGCGATGCCGAGATCGGCGATCTGAAGCAGCGCGTGGCGGAGCTGGAGAAGCTCAAGGAGCAGCAGCAGTCACTGATCGCGATGAAGGACAACGACCTGGCCGCCGCGCAGCAGCGCTTGGCACAGGCGCCCGGTGCGCCGGGTGCCGGTACGCCGTGGTACTGGCTGGGCCTGCCGCTGCTCGTGCTGGTTGCCTTGGGCGCCTGGTTGCTGCGTCGTCGCAAGCCTTCGCCGCTGCCGCCGCTGCGTGAGGAACACGATGCCGCCGGTCTGGCGGCAGCGCTGCCGGCAGGTGCCGCGCTGGATGCCCTGGCCGAGCAGGACGCCGGGGTGGGGTTCGCGGCCGAAGGCGGACGTCAGGAACCGGCGATGCCGGCCTGGGCCAGCACCGCCGGCCCTGATGCGCCGGATGCGGAAATCCGTGAGGATGCCTCGCCGGCCGAGTGGCGGGCGGGTGAGCTTGATGAAGGTGAGCTGGCCGAACTGCCTGCTGCGGTGAACGACCTGCCGCGCTGGGACGATGCTGCTGCCGCTGCCCCGGTCGCGCCGACCGAGGCCGCCGAGGTGGCCGTGCCCGACTACGCGCTGCAGGCCGAACAGGAGCCGCAGTTCCGCGGTGTGTTCGATCTGCCTGCCGAATCGCATGAGCATGACACGGCTGCACCAGTCGGTCCGCACGACGACCATGCTGCCACCGAGGACGCCGTCGGGCCTCCGGCTGGCAATGGTCATGACTGGACCCCGCGTGTCGGCCAGGAACGGCTGGAACTGGCCATCGCCTATCTGGACCTGGGCGACGCGCAGACCGCGCGCACCCTGCTGCGCGAGGTTGCCGAAGGTGGCGATCTGCATTGCCAGGCGCAGGCACGCGAACTGCTGGCCCGTCTGCCCTGACACCCCTTCGACAAGGACCTGCGATGACCCGCGAACGCCGTCTCGACTACGTTGAATTCGCCTCGAGCAGCCCGGCTGCGAGCCGCGCCTTCTTCGAGGAGGTGTTCGGCTGGACATTTGTCGATTACGGCAGCGACTACACCGCCTTCGATGATGGCCGCCTGCAGGGAGGCTTCTTCCGCGGCCAACCACAGCGTGCCAGCGAAGGCGCGCCACTACTGGTGCTGTATGCCGACCAGCTGGCGCCGATGGAAGCGGCCGTGCGCGCCGCCGGTGGCCAGATCGTGCGCACCGTGTTCTCTTTCCCCGGCGGCAGCCGTTTCCAGTTCGTCGAGCCCGGTGGCAACGAACTGGCGGTCTGGTCCGAGCGCGACCCGGCCTGAGCGCCGCCCCACCCGCAACATCGAGGTAGCACATGCGTTACGCGCTCGGCGTCGAGTACGACGGCAGCGATTTCAGGGGCTGGCAGAACCTGGGCGAGGGCGGCCCCAGTGTCCAGGCCAGCCTGGAACAGGCCCTGTCATCGGTGGCCGACACCCCCTTGCAGGTGGTCTGCGCCGGCCGCACCGATGCCGGCGTGCACGGCCAATGCCAGGTCGTGCACTTCGATACCGACGTGGTGCGTGATCCGCGCGCCTGGATGCTCGGCACCACCACCCGCTTGCCGCGTTCGATCGCGGTGCGCTGGTGCGTGCCGGTGGCCGATGACTTCCATGCCCGCTTCTCCGCGCGGGCACGACGCTATCGCTACCGCCTGCTCAACCGCGAAGTACGTCCGGCGCTGGGTCGGCAGACCCTCAGCTGGGAGCGGCGCCCGCTCGATGCCGAGCGCATGCACCTGGCCGGGCAGGCCCTGCTGGGCGAGAACGATTTCAGCGCCTTCCGCTCGGTCCAGTGCCAGGCCCTGCATGCCCGGCGAGAGCTGCAGTCGCTGCAGGTCAGCCGCCACGACGACGTCATCGAGGTGGCGGTGCGTGGCAATGCATTCCTTCATCACATGGTCCGCAATATCGTCGGCTCGTTGATTCTGGTTGGCAGTGGAGAGAAACCGGTGGAGTGGATCGCCGAACTGCTGGCCGGGCGCGACCGCACCGTGGCCGGTCCCACTGCTCCTCCGCAGGGACTGGTGTTCCTGGGGCCGCTGTACCCCGACAACTGGCATCTGCCCGCCGAGGTAACGCTATGAGCCGCTCCTACTACCGTACCCGCATCAAGTTCTGTGGCATGACCCGTGCCGGCGACGTGCGCCTGGCCGGCGAGCTGGGCGTGGATGCGGTGGGCTTCATCTTCGCCCGCGAGAGCAGCCGCCGGGTCGCGCCGGCCGAAGCGCGCGCGATGCGCCAGGCGATCGCACCGATGGTCGACGTGGTGGCGCTGTTCCGCAACAACAGCCGGGAAGAAGTGCGCGAGGTGCTGCGCACCGTGCGGCCGACCCTGCTGCAGTTCCATGGCGAGGAAGACGAGAGCTTCTGCCGCAGCTTCAACATGCCTTACCTGAAGGCGATCGCCATGGGCGGGCGCGAGGAGATCAATGCGCGCACCCTGCAGCTGCGCTACCCCAGCGCCGCCGGCTTCCTGTTCGACAGCCATGCGCCGGGCGGCGGCGGCGGTACCGGCGTGGCCTTCGACTGGTCGCGTATCCCCACCGGCCTGCACCGGCCGTTCCTGCTGGCCGGAGGCCTGACGCCGGAGAACGTGCATGACGCTGTGCTGGCGACCCTGCCGTGGGGCGTGGATGTGTCCAGTGGCATCGAACTGGAGCCGGGCATCAAGGACGGCTACAAGATGCGCACGTTCGTGGAAGAAGTCCGGCGCTCCGACTGCGCCGTGCTGGATTGAGACACGGTCACTTCCGAGGTGTCCGGTCTTCACATTTGAGCCTGCACACCCTCTTCACATAGGATGATCCCAAGCGTGCTGGCCATGAGGGCCGGCACGAGGATCGACGGAGCCGCTGGTGGCGTGCTCCGAACGGGCGCCTGGCGCCCCCGCCCAGGAAGGCAAGCGATGCAGGAATTCCTAACCGTCGTACTCGGTTATCCGACCCTCCCGTACAGCGTGGCGCTGGCGGTGGCGGTCCTGTATTGGGGAATTGCCGCCTTCGGCCTGGTCGATGACGGTTTCGGCGAGGTTGGTGCCGACGGTGCCCTCGAAGGCGACGCCCATCTCAGTGGTCTGTCCGCCCTGCTGGCGCGCTGGGGCCTGGGCGGCGTGCCGCTCATGGTGGTGGTGACGCTGCTGAGCCTGTTCGCCTGGACCCTCACCTACTTCATCCATCTGTACCTGCTGCTGCCGTTGCCCGACCTGCTGCGCTGGTCATTGGGCACCGTCGTGGCGGTGCTCGCACCACTGCCGGCCGTGCCGGTCACCGCGCTGCTGCTGCGCCCCATCCGCCGCTTCCTGCTGCGCCTGCGCCCGGTGCCGCAGGCCTCGCTGCTGGGCCGCGTTGGCGTGGTCGCCTCGCCGAAGGTCGACGCACGCAGTGGCCATGCCACCGTCGACGACGGCGGTGCCGGCCTGGTACTGCAGATCCGCAGCGACATCGAACTGCAGCGCGGCGAGCGCATCGTGCTGGTCGAGCATGTGGCTGCACAACACCATTATCGGGTGGTCCGCGCCGACGCGGTCGCCCTCGACTTCCAGGACAACCTGCTTCCGGGCAACAAGGAGAATCATCAATGACGTTGGAATCCGCACTACCTTTCCTGGCCATCGTGGGCACCATCGTGGCCCTCCTGCTCGGCGTGGCCGGCCTGTTCAAGGCGTTCTACCGCAAGGTCGACCAGGGCGTGGCGTTGATCGTCAACGACATGAGTGCGACCCCCAAGGTGCATTTCACCGGCGCGCTGATCATTCCCGTGCTGTACCGCGCCGAGCTGATGCGGATCAGCCTGATCACCCTGCAGATCGACCGCCGCGGCAAGGAAGGCCTGATCTGCCGCGACAACATGCGGGCCGACATCGCCGTGGCGTTCTACCTGCGGGTCAACGAGACCCAGGCCGACGTGCTGCGCGTGGCCAAGGCCATCGGCGCAGATCGCGCCTCGGACAAACACGCGGTCGATGAGCTGTTCAACGCCAAGTTCTCCGAAGCACTGAAGACGGTCGGCAAGAAGTTCGACTTCACCGAGCTGTTCGAGAAGCGCCAGGAATTCCGCGACGAGATCATCGCGGTGATCGGCAACGACCTCAATGGGTATGTGCTGGAAGACGTGGCCATCGACTACCTGGAGCAGACTCCGAAGTCGCTGCTGGACCAGTTCAACATCCTCGACGCACAGGGCATCCGCAAGATCACCGAGCTGACCGCTGCGCAGAACGTGGTGACCAACGAGCTGGAGCAGAACGAGAAGCTGGCCATCACCAAGAAGAACGTGGAAGCGCGCGAAGCGTTGCTGGCGCTTGAACGCCAGCAGGCCGAGGCCGAGGCACGGCAGAAGCGCGAGATCGAGACCATCCGTGCGCGCGAGGAAGCCGAGACCGCCAAGGTGCAGGAAGAACAGCGCCAGCTGTCCGAGAACGCCCGCATCGAAGCGCAGCAGGTGATCGACATCCGCGAGCAGAACCGCATGCGCGAAGTCGAAGTGGCCGAGCAGAACCGCCAGCGCGCCGTGGCCATCGAAGCCGAGCGCGTCGAACGTGCACGCCAGCTGGAGCAGGTCACCACCGATCGCGAAGTACAGCTGCAGGGCGTGGAGCGTGACAAGGTGGTCGAGCAGGGCAAGATGGACGTGGCCAACATCACCCGCGAACGCATCTCCATCGACAAGACCGTGGCGCAGGAAGAAGAGCGCATCAAGGAAGTGCGCGAAGTCTCCGAGGCCGACCGCCAGAAGCAGGTGCTGATCCTGGAAGCTGAAGCCAAGGCGCAGGAATCGCTGGTGCGCGAAGTGAAGGAAGCACAGGCCCGCGAGACCGCCTCCAAGCATCGCGCAGTGGAGCTGACCACGCTGGCGCAGGCCGAGCACGAAGCGGCCGGCAAGCAGGCCGAGGCCAAGCGCCTGCTGGCCGACGCGTTCCGCGCCGAACAGGCGGCACCCGGGCTGGCCGAAGCGCAGGTGCGCGAAGCATCGGCGTTGGCCATCGAGAAGGTCGGCATCGCCGAGGCGCGCGTGATCGAAGCCAAGGCCGAAGCGAACCTGAAGCAGGGCAGCAACGAGGCACGCGTGCTGGCCGAGACGCTGCAGGCACAGGCACAGGGCGAGGAAAAGATGGGCCTGGCCCGCGCCACCGCCACCGAATCGCTGGGCAATGCCGAAGCCGGCGTGGTGCAGAAGAAGCTGCTGGCCGAAGCCGAAGGCCTGGTCCGCAAGTTCGAGGCCATCGCCTCGCTGAGCGACCAGGCACGTGGCCACGAAGAGTTCCGCATGATGCTGGACAACAGCCTCAAGCAGGCGCTGGCTTCGATCGAAGCCGGCAAGGAAGTCTCGCGCGAGAACGCCGGCGTCATCGCCAGCGCCCTGCGCAATGCAGACATCGACCTGATTGGTGGCGACGGTGGCATGTTCGAAAACCTGATCAAGGCGGTTTCGCTGGGCAAGTCGATCGAAGGCTTCGCCGGCAAGAGCCCGATCGTGCAGGACCTGATGCAGCGCTACCTGGGCGTCAACGTGGCCGACAACGCGCCGCGGCAGATCGCCGAGGACGTGGAGACCGTGCCCGTCGAGTCGACCGCTGTGGTCGACAGCGCGCGCTGATCCACCCGGCGATGGCCACCGCCATCGCCCACCCGTGCCGGCCGCATCGACGGCCGGCCGTTCGTGAGCCGGAAACCTGCTGATGTCCGAAATCAAACCGTCCACCGAGACCGCCGTGCCAGAGGCTGCCGGCGATACCGTCGACCAGGCCGTGGCCCAGGGCGGCGCCTATGAAGTCCTGCGGCGCCGTCTTGGCGAACAGGGCCAGCGCCTGCAGGCCGTTGCCGAGCAGCTGAACCGCCAGCGCCTGGTCGAGTTCGGCGACAGCCGCCTGGAGGTGATCGGTCGCTTCCGTATCCGCAGCGAGAACAACTGCGTCGGCCGCGACATCGTCCAGGTCGGTCCGGACCGCCTGCTGTTCGGCTACAACGTGTTCATCGGGCTGAAGACCCAGACCCGCATCGAAGATGTGTTCGGCCTGTACCGGCTGGTGCAGGGCGCTGAGGGCTACGACGTCGCCGCCCTCGAGCTGAAGGGCAGTTTCCTCGATCAGCCCGGCTTCGTGCACGACTTCAACGAGCTGTACGCCTACTACAAGCATGCGCGCCTGCTGCAGCTGATTGTGGTAGGCGACAAATTGCTGGCCTCGTTCCAGATCGGCGAGCGCAGCAGCGACGTGCGCGTATTCCGCTGGGCGCTGGCACGCGATGGTGAATTGACCTACCTCGACGCCCGTGGCGAGCGCGACATCGCCCTGCCGCCGCCCTTCGATTTCGAATGGACCCGCGCCACCCGCGACCTCGCCGTCAACGGCCGCCATTCGCATCTGAACATCCTCGACACCCTGTTCGTGGAGACCACCGGTGGCGACCTGACCATCAAGGTGGAGAACAACACCGAAACCGGGCAGGGCATCTACAGCGAACCGGTGGAAGACAGCACGCAGTCACTTGACGATGCGCAGTTCGAGTTCGCCCGGGTCGGCTCGCTGGTGCTGCTGAAAGTGTTGCCCTACCGCGAAACCGAATGGCGCGGACTGATCTACAACACGCTCACCGGTGACATCGTGCGCAACGATGCCATCGTCCAGGCCTGTGTGCAGCTGCCCGAAGACCACGGCATCATCTTCCCCGGCGGCTATTACCTGCAGGGGGGCGAGCACAAGGCGTTCGACGCCTCGATGGATGGCATGCAGTTCAAGCGCAGCATCCGTTCGCCCAACGGCGAGGACGTGCTGTACATCTTCTACGAGCGCGAAGGCGGGCGCTCGGCGCTGTTCGTCTACAACACCATCCAGCGCGTGCTGCAGAATCCGGTGTTCGGCCACGGCTACGCCTTCATGCAGGACGGACGCATGGTGCTGTTCCATGCCGAAGGCAGCGAGCCGACCCGCATCCATCCGATGCAGGTCTGGCAGACGCCTTTCAGCAGCGATGAGTTCGCCGCCAGCCGTCCGCCCGGTAATACCTTCATGGGCCGCATCGGCAACGCCGAGCTGGTGCGTGGCATCTCCAACCTGTTCAACCTGGCGCGCGGGATCGACGGCCAGGATGTATCGGTGCAGCGCTACCAGCGCCTGGTAGCCGACACCCGGCGGCTTTTCGATGCGCATCATTGGCTGGGTGACGAGGCCTGCGATGGGGCTGAAGCCCTGCTGCGGCAGATCAGCGCCACCGGCGAATCGGTGCTGGACGAATACGAAAAGGTGCAGTCGATCCGCCAGCAGTCGGCCCAGGCAATGGTCGAGGCCGAGACCACGCACAAGGCGCTGCTGGGCCGGCTGCAGCCGGAAAACTGGAACGAGGTGCAGGCCTTCGTCGAAGCGCTCAACGCGATCACCGCACTGCGCGGTCGACTGCTGACCATCCGCGAACTGCGCTACATCGATACTGCGCGCATCGAGGCGATGGCCGCCGAGCTGGTGCAGGCGCACGACCGTGTCGGCGCCGCCACCGGAGCCTTCCTTGCCGGCGATGCAGCACTGGCCCCCTTGACCGCCCGCATGCAGGCGCTGGACGAAGCCGCACAGCAGGCCGCCAGTGCACGCCAGCTGGATGAGCAGCTGGACGGCCTGCGCGGCATGGCCGGCGATCTGGACATGCTGTCCGAGCTGATGGCCGGGCTGAAGGTCGACGATGCGACCGCGCGCACCCGCGTGGTCGAATCCATCTCGCTGCTGTACGGGCGCCTGAACCAGGCGCGCGCGCGCGCCGAACAGCGCCGCAGGTCGCTGGGCTCGGCCGAAGCCGTGGCCCAGTTCGCCGCCCAGTTCGCCCTGTTCTCGCAATCGATCACCAGCGCGCTGGCAATGGCGAGCGACCCTGAGCGTGCCGACGAACAGTTGTCGCGCTTGCTGGTGCAGCTGGAAGAACTGGAGAGCCAGTTCGGCGAGCATGAGCAGTTCCTCGGCGACATCCTGAGCAAACGCGAAGAGCTGGTCGAAGCCTTCGATACGCACAAGCAGGCCCTGCTGGATGATCGCCAGCGCAAGGCGCGCTCGGTGCTCGATGCCGCCAACCGCATCCTGGATGGTCTCGGCAAGCGTACCGAGCGGTTCGGCACGGCCGACGAACTCAACGCGTTCTTCGCCGGCGATCCGCTGATCCTCAAGCTGCGTGAACTGGCCGAGCGCCTGCGTGCGCTGCGCGACAATGTCAAGGCTGACGATGTCGAGGCGCGCCTGAAGGGCGTCCGCGACCAGGCTGTGCGCCAGCTGCGTGACCGCAGCGACCTGTACGAGGCGGGTGGCAACGTAGTCCGCCTTGGTCCGCGCCATCGATTCAGCGTGAACACCCAGGCGCTGGACCTGACCCTGCTGCCGCGTGGCGAAACCCTTGCCATCCATCTCACCGGCACCGACTTCCTGGAGACCCTGCACGATCCCGAGCTGGATGCGCTGAAGCCGTTCTGGCAGGTGACCCTGGATTCGGAGTCGGCAGCGATCTACCGCGGCGAATACCTGGCCGGGTGCCTGTTGCTGGCGGCGGAGGAGGGCCGCGATGGCCTGGACCTGGCCCAGCTGCAGCACGATGCAGCCGAACCCGAAGCGCTGGACCAGCGGGTCCGTGCCTTTGCCGCGCCGCGTTACCGCGAGGGTTACGAGCGCGGTATCCATGACCATGACGCCGCCCTGATCCTGCGCGCGCTGTTGCCGTTGCAGCAGGCGGCCGGTCCGCTGCGGCATTCGCCCCACGTGCGCGCGTTGGCGCTGTTGTTCTGGGCCGCGCGGCAACGCGATGAAGCCGTGGCGCAGTGGCCTGGCCGGCAGGCCGGCGCGGAGGCCATCGCGCGCCTGTTCGGTTCCGATGAGGGGCGTCAGGCGCTGCGGGCGGAAATGGCGAAGGCGCTGCATGACTACGCACAGACCCATGCATTGCCGTTCGACGCCGCCGCCGCCGATGCTGCAGCGGCGTATCTGGGCGAAGAACTGGTCGCCGGCGAGCCGGTGTTCAGCAGCAGCCGCCACGCGCAGGCACTGCTGGACGCGCTGTCGCAGCAACTGGAGCAGGCGGGCCAGCGTGAAGCGCTTGAACGTGCGCTGCAGCGCTCGCAGGATCCGCTGGCTATGCGCTGGGCGTTGGCCGGGCAATGGCTGCGGGCGCTCGCCGGGCTGCCGGCACAGTCGGCACATGCCGGCTATGTCGAAGAAGCGGCGGCACTGCTGCTGGTGCAGCGACAGCTGCGCACGCGTGCCAGCGATGCACCGCTGCAGGCGGAGGTCAGTGGCCTGCTGGGCGAGCATGCCCGCATCCACAACGGCAGCCTGACCGTGTCGCTGGATGATTTCCTGGCACGCCTGCAGCACCACCTGCAGTCCTTCGTGCCGGCATTCCACGCCTATCAGGCGGTGCGCCAGGGCATCATCGGCCGCGAACGCGAAACCCTGCGGCTGTCGGAGTTCAAGGCGCGGCCGTTGTCGTCCTTCGTACGCAACAAGCTGATCAACGACGTGTATCTCGGCGTGATCGGCGACAACCTGGCCAAGCAGATGGGCACTGTTGGCGAGAACAAGCGCAGCGACCTGATGGGCCTGCTGATGATGATCTCGCCGCCGGGCTACGGTAAAACCACGTTGATGGAGTACGTGGCACATCGCCTCGGCCTGGTCTTCATGAAGATCAACGGCCCCGCACTGGGCCACGAAGTGCGGTCGCTGGATCCCCAGCAGGCACCGGACGCCACCTCGCGGCAAGAGCTGGAAAAGCTCAACCTGGCGTTGGAGATGGGCAACAACACCATGCTGTATGTCGATGACATCCAGCACACGCACCCCGAGTTCCTGCAGAAGTTCATCTCGCTGTGCGATGGCACGCGCCGCATCGAAGGCGTATGGCGCGGCCGTACGCGCACCTACGACATGCGTGGCAAGAAATTCTGCGTGGTCATGGCCGGCAACCCGTACACCGAGTCCGGCGAAGTGTTCAAGATTCCGGACATGCTGGCCAACCGTGCCGACATCTACAACCTGGGCGATGTGCTCGGTGGCATGGAAGCAGCCTTCACTCTCAGCTACATCGAGAACAGCCTGACCTCCAACCCGGTATTGGCGCCGCTGGCCACGCGCGAGATGGCCGACCTGTACCTGCTGGTCGACCGCGCGATGGGCAAGGATGTGTCCAGCAACGGCCTGAGCCACGCCTACAGCAGCGCAGAGATCAACGAGATCACCGCCACCTTGCAGCGCATGCTGCAGGTCCGTGATGTGGTCTACAAGGTCAACCAGCAGTACATTGCCAGCGCTGCCCAGGATGACCGCTATCGCACCGAGCCGCCCTTCCGCCTGCAGGGCAGCTACCGCAACATGAACAAGCTGGCGGAGAAGATTTCGCCGGTGATGAATGACGACGAGCTGCAGCAGCTGATCTCTGACCACTACCTGGGCGAAGCGCAGCTGCTGACCACCGGTGCCGAAGAGAATCTGCTGAAGCTGTCCGAGCTGCGTGGCGTGCTCGATGAAGAACGCGCGCAACGCTGGGCGCAGATCAAGCGCGATTTCCTGCGCAACAAGGCGATGGGCGCCGGTGACAGTGATGTCGGTGGGCGCGTGGTCGCGCAGCTGGCCGACATCGCCAGTGCGTTGCAGCTGCCGCCACCGCCGGTGGAGGTAGCCGCCGCACCCGAGCCGGCGCCATGGCCAGCCCTGCTGGCAGCGCTGCAGCGCTTGGCCGATGCACGTCCGGCCAGCGCGCCGGCTGCCGCCGTACCGCAGGCCGCAGCCACGCCGTTGGCCGAAGACCTGCAGGCCGGCCTGGCACCGCTGCTGCAGCTGCTGGTCGCCTCGCAGGAACAGCAGGTGCAGCTGTCGCAGACGTTGGCGGCGTTCGCCGGGTGGGCACGGCAGCAGGTAACTACCGATGTGACCACGACGGACACGCGTCGTCGCCCGCGCGTGCGTCGTGCAGCGACTCCGGAAGAACGTGCGCTGGACGAAGCGCTGATGCGCCACTTCTACGGCGAATCATTGCCGTCGGAAACGCTGGCTGATGACGGCCCACGGCCGCCGCCGCTGCCGTGACCTGTGTGCGCTCCCTGCCCGAACCCGCGCTTCCGGCGTATGCCGACGTAGCCGCGCTGGCTGCGTATGGCAGCCCCTTGCTGCAGCTACTGGCCGAGCCGACGCCGTTGCAGGCCGACGCGGGCGGCGAAGGACTGGTGGCTGCGCTGGCGCGGATCGCCTTGGCCCTGCAGGCCAGCGATCCGGCGCGCCTGCGGCGGCAGGAGAGCTGGTGGGGGCGCCTGCTCGGCCGCGACGTTGCGCGCCAAGCGCAGGCGCAGGAGCTGCAGGCGCAGCTGGGCGTACTGGTGCTGCAGGCGCGCGAGCAGGCGCAGGGTCTCGCGCAGCGTGTGCAGCAGCGTGCCCAGACCATCATCGACAACGACGCGGCTGCCGCCGCGTTGGAGGCCTGGGCCACGTTCGGCGCCGCGCAGTTGGCGAGCCTGAAAGGCGCTGCGCAGACCGCGCTGGCCCCGCGTGTGGGCCACCTGCAGCGGTTGGCCACGCTGCGGCGCATCGAAAGCGGGCAGTGGCAGCTGCTGCAGGAGCAGGACGAAGCCCTGCTGCAGCGCTTCATCCGCATCCACGATGTCCTGCTGCCGGCCTGGCGCCAGGCCGCGCTGGCTGGCCAGGCACAGGCCCAGGCTGCACAGGCCGCGCACGCGACCACGCTGCAGGCCCAGATCGACGACGAAGTGGCCGCTGCTCAGGCTAGACTGCGCTGAGCCGGCCGCCGCTGCCGCTTATCCACTGCAAGGACACTGCCCGATGACCCAGGACAGCCAGAACTCCGGCACGCTCGTGCCCGCCACGGCCCCCGTTCCCGAACTTGATGACAGCACGTTGAAGGCCCTCGGCCTGGTCCGCGACGACCTGCCGCGCATCGCCGAAATCGGTCGCGAGCTGGAAGACCTGCGTCCAGGCAACCTGCAGGTGTTCGGCCGTGAGGCCGCCGCACGGACAACGGCGTTCTCCAGCCAGCTGCTGGACCAGGTGCGCAACCGTGACCTCGACGCCAATGGCGAGAAACTCGGCGAAGTGGTGCGCATCGCGCGTGAGCTCAAGCTGGATGGTTTTCCCCAGCGCTCGAAGGTGCCGTTGATCGGTGGCCTGATCGATCGCCTGCGTTCTTCCAAGGGCGAACTGGTGCAGAAGTTCAGCGATACCAATTCGCAGATCGAACAGCTGCTCGGCGACGTGGGCGCGCAACAGGCGCTGATGGGCAAGCGGGTGAGCGATTTCGACCGCATGCATGACATCGTCCGCGAGGAGCGTCACGCCCTGGGCCTGTATGCCGCCGCCGGCAAGCAGCGCCTGGCCCAGCTGCAGTCCGAGCAGTTGCTGGGGCAGGGCAGCGAAGACCCGCAGCAGCGCATCCGCCAGAGCGAGATCGACAATGCGATCCGCCTGATTGAGAAGCGCGTCTCCGACCTGCAGCTGATGCAGCACGCGGCTGATCAGTCGCTGCCGATGATCCGCCTGATCCAGGCCAATGCGTTGCAGCTGATCGAGAAATTCAACACCGTCCGCGACATCACCATCCCCTCGTGGAAGCGTCAGTTCGCGATCCAGTTGTCGCTGGGCGAACAGAAGAACGCCGCCGAACTGGCCAACGCCATCGACGATGCGACCAATGAGCTGATGCGACGCAATGCCGACCTGATGCGCCAGGCCTCGGTGGACACTGCACGCAGCAACCAGCGCGGGGTGATCGACGTGGCCACGTTGCGCCACGTGCACGATCAGCTGATCGCCACGGTCGAAGAGGTGCGCAGCATCCATCGCGAGGGCATGCAGCAGCGTCAGCAGGCCGAAGTCGAGCTGTCGCGCCTGCGCGAGGACCTGCAGCAGCGCCTGGCGGCGCCGACGGCGTCGTAGCGGTCACCCTACATCCACCAGGCATCTGGCCTGACACAATGCACCCAACCTGCCACGGCTGGGGGCCAGCCGTGCGCGTTCCACCATCGCGCGCCGTCTGCGGTGCGACATGCCGTCAATGAGGTTGCAAATGGATATGCCCCTTCTCCGTCCGCACATGGCCCGCATCGCCGGTGTTCCAGGTTTGCTGCTCGCTCTGGCTGCGTGCGCCGCCGGAGAATCGTCGAGCCCGGCCACTTCGTCGCCAACCATTGCAACGGCGCCCGCCACTGCTTCGACGGCCGCACCCGTGTCTGCATCAGCATCGGCCGACAACGGGTTCGTCGCGTTGATCCAGGCCAGCGGGGTGAAATGCAGCGACGCCAGCAATGGCGCTGGCTGCACGGCTGGTGACGTCGACAGCGGTGACTTCTACGACGTCGAGCTTTCCCCGGCCTGTAGCGAACAGGGCTTCTTCGCCGGCGTTGCCGAGGACAAGGGCGTGGACACCCTGGACGCAGTGCCGAGCACCGGCAGCAGGGTTTCGACGACCGCAAGGCTGTCGAAAGGGCAGCTGGTCTGCGTACAGGGCATCGGTCGTGCCGGACAGAATCCGCTCTTTTATTACGTGGTCGCCATTCCCGCCGCAACAGTCGGCAAGTGCAAAGGCAGCGCGTTGTGTGAGACCTATGGTGACAGGCCCATCAGCGGCATGAAGGAAATGGGAAGCGAAGCCTGCCACGTGGCAGGGCCGGGACACTACGCTGGCAATTGCGCGCAGGGCTGGGTCAGTGCTGACGTGCTCGACCTGTTTTCTGACGGGATGTAATCGACGTCAAGCGAGGTTGCCTGCCCTGGCGGCCACTTCGTGGCGGCGATCTTCACTTCAGCTGGGCTACCGCCCAATCGGCCAGCGCGTCCACGCGCGCATCGACAGGGCCGTCCGGGCGCGCCAGCACCCAGAACCCGCCGGTCGCGGCAAATCCCCACGGTGCCACCAGCCGCCCGGCTGCCAGATCCTCTGCCACCAGTGGCTCCGGCGCGATCGCCGGGCCCAGCCCCGCTACCGCTGCTTCCAGCAGGTAGTACAGGTGTTCGAAGCCGGTGCCCAGCTGCAGCTGGGCCGGGTCCAGCCCGTGCGACTGCGCCCAGGCTGGCCACGCTTGCGGGCGCGAACTGGTGTGCAACAGCGTCTCCCGCAGCAAGGCCGACGGCGGCATATGGTGCAACCGCTGCGCCGCCGGGTGCGAGGGGGACACCACCACACCCACCCGTTCCGGTGCCAGCTCGCGCACCTGCCAGCCGCGCGGCCATGGTCCCTGCGCCAGCAGCAGCACCGCATCCAGCGTGGCCTGCGTCTCGGTGAAACTGCCATCCAGAGCGGACCACTGCAGGCGCACGCCGGGCAGTGCCGCCTGCAGTGCCGGCAGCCGCGGAATCATCCAGCGCGCCAGCACGCTGCCGCTGCATCCCAGCACCAGCGCTGGTGAAGCCGCCGGCCGCCGCAACGCGCGCACGCAGTCCTCGATGCCGGTGAAGGCCTCGCTGCATGCTTCCTGCAGGCGGGTGCCTGCCGCAGTCAGGCGCAGGCCGCGACCAGCACGCTGGAACAGGGCCAGGCCCAGATGGTCTTCCAGCAGCTTCAGTTGCCGGCTGACCGCGCCATGGGTCACATGCAGGGCCTGTGCAGCGCGGCCAACGCCGCCCAGCCGTGCGGTGGCCTCGAACGCCCGCAGGGCATTCAAAGGGGGCAGCAATGACGCGCTCATGTGAGATTTCCTGACGGGATATGCCAGATAATATCCATTTTCCGGACACAATCCGTGCGCTAGAGTATCCACCTGTCTGAACGACCGGTTGTCTCCATGTCTGCCTCTCCCATTGCCGATTTCCACGTATTCCCTGACGCCCAGGGCCACTTCGGTCGTTACGGCGGCAGCTTCGTCGCCGAAACCCTGGTCGGCCCGTTGCAGGAACTGGCCCAGGCCTATGACCAGGCGCGTCAGGACCCGGCGTTCCAGCTGGCCTATGACCGCGACCTGGCCCATTACGTCGGCCGGCCGAGCCCGATCTACCACGCTGAACGATTGAGTGACCACGTCGGTGGCGCGCAGATCCTGCTCAAGCGCGAGGACCTGAACCACACCGGCGCGCACAAGATCAACAACACCATCGGCCAGGCGCTGCTGGCCGCGCGGATGGGCAAGAAGCGCATCATCGCCGAGACCGGCGCCGGCCAGCATGGCGTTGCCAGTGCCACGGTCGCCGCGCGGCTGGGCCTGGAGTGCGTGGTGTACATGGGGGCCACCGACATCGAGCGGCAGAAGATCAACGTCTACCGCATGAAGCTGCTCGGTGCGACGGTGGTGCCGGTCACCTCCGGCTCGGCCACCCTGAAGGACGCCCTCAACGAGGCAATGCGCGACTGGGTCACCAACGTGCAGGACACCTTCTACATCATCGGCACGGTCGCTGGCCCGGACCCGTACCCGCGCATGGTGCGCGACTTCAACGCCATCGTCGGCCGCGAGGCGCGCGAGCAGATGCTCGCCGAGTACGGTCGCCTGCCCGATGCGATCACCGCCTGCGTCGGCGGCGGCAGCAATGCCATCGGCTTGTTCCATGCCTTCCTCAACGACCGCGAGGTCGAGATTGTCGGCGCTGAAGCGGCCGGCGATGGCATCCACACCGGACGCCACGCAGCCTCCATCGCCGCCGGCCGTCCGGGCGTGCTGCACGGCAACCGCACCTATGTGCTGTGCGACGACGATGGCCAGATCATCGAGACCCATTCGGTATCGGCCGGCCTGGATTACCCGGGCGTCGGCCCCGAGCACGCGTTCCTGGCCGACAGCGGCCGCGCACGTTACGTCGGCATCACCGACGAAGAGGCGCTGCAGGCCTTCCATCTGCTGGCCCACACCGAGGGCATCCTGCCGGCGCTGGAGTCCAGCCACGCACTGGCGCAGGCGATGAAGCTTGCGCGCGGGCGCCCGCGCGACCAGATCGTGCTGTGCAACCTCTCCGGTCGCGGCGACAAGGACGTGCATACCATCGCTGCGCGCGAAGGCCTGGTGCTGTGAGCGCGCTGCTGCGGAACAGCGGGATGCTTCTGCTGGTGCTGGGCCTGGCCGCGTGCCAGCCGCCTGAACCGCCGGTGCTTGCGCCGGCTGCCAAAGCCACTACGCAGCCGGCGCAGCAGCCGGCTGCCAATGATGATCTTGACCCGATGGCGCGCACGCCGATCGTCGATCCGCCGTCCGCGGAAGGCACGAGCAACGGTGACGCACCGGCAGTGGCCTCGGTGGCGCTGGACCACGCCGGCGACGTGTTGGTTGGCCAGCACATGAGCGACGTCAAGCACCTGGGCTCGTGGGAGTCGCAGGGCGCGATCGAGACCTGCGAGTACTTCACGGGCAAGGGGCTGCCGCCGGGCGTTTCGATGATGGTTGACGATGGACGCATCGTCCGCTTCGACCTGGATCAGGATGAGGATGCCGAAACACCAGTCGCCCAGCCTGGCCCGTACGGCCTGCGCATCGGCATGACCCGCGCACAGGCGCTGGCGCAGTTCCCCGGCGCGCCGGTTTCCGAGCCGCATGCCTATCTGGACGACCAGGGGGAATACCTCACCTGGCAGGACCCGGGTTCCGACCTGGGCATCCGCCTGGAACTGTTTGAAGGGAAGGTTACCCAGATGTACTGGGGAACCAGTGAAGCGATTGAACTGATTGAAGGGTGTGCCTGAAATGTCCGTGTCCCGACTCGATGCCTGTTTCCTGCGCCTGCGCCAGCAGCAGCGCAAGGCCCTGATCCCCTTCATCACCGCCGGTGACCCTTCGCTGGAAGCCACGGTGCCGGTCATGCACGCGCTGGTCGAGGCTGGTGCCGATGTGATCGAACTGGGCGTGCCGTTCTCCGACCCGATGGCCGACGGCCCGACCATCCAGCGCAGCTCCGAGCGCGCGCTGGCCCGCGGCGCAGGTACCCGCTATGTGTTGCAGGCGGTTGCGCAGTTCCGCGAACGCGATGCGCAGACGCCCGTGGTGCTGATGGGCTATCTCAACCCGGTGGAAATCCACGGTTACGTGGCGTTCGCCAATGCGGCGGTGGCCGCTGGCGTGGACGGCGTGCTGCTGGTCGACCTGCCACCGGAAGAGGCCGGTGAAGCCCAGCAGGCCTTCGACGCTGCAGGCCTGGCGCTGGTTCTGCTGGCATCGCCGACCACCAGCGAGGCACGCGCAGACAAGCTGCTGGCGCTGGCCCGCGGCTATCTGTACTACGTCAGTTTTGCCGGTGTCACCGGCGCCTCCGAACGGCTGGACAGCGACGCGGCCAGCGCACGTCTGCAAGCGCTGCGGGGCAAGGCCAGCGTGCCGGTGGTGGCCGGCTTCGGCATCAAGGATGCAGCCAGTGCGGCGGCCATGGCCCGCCAGGCCGACGGCGTGGTGGTTGGCAGTGCGCTGGTGGCGGTGCTGGCCGAAGCGGCCTCGGTCGAGGACGCAGCGCAGCGCGCCGCTGCGTTCCTGGCTCCGCTGCGGCAGGCGCTCGACGCGTAACGGTAGTGCCGGCCGCTGGCCGGCATCCTCCGTACCCGCCCGCTTGCAAGCGCTGCCGGCCAGCGGCCGGCACTACCCAGCACCTAAACGTACGTCCCAGCATGGTTTTTTCCGCCGGGGCCAAGGCCGGGCAGGGGGTGCACGGGCAGGGAAAGCGGAGCTAGACTGTCCGCCTTTGCGGCCCCCGGGCCGCCCTGAACGGAAGTGTCCTCCCGCATGAGTTGGCTCAGCAAGTTGATGCCGTCTGGCATCCGCACCGACAATACCCCCAGCAAGAAGCGCAGCGTCCCCGAGGGCCTGTGGGAAAAGTGCAGCAACTGCGGCAGTGCGTTGTACCGTCCGGAGCTGGAAGAGAATCTGGAGGTCTGCCCGAAGTGCGGCCACCATATGGCCATCCGTGCGCGTGCGCGCCTGGCTGCGCTGTTCGACGCCGACAGCACCACCGAGATCGCTGCCCGCCTGGGGCCGACCGACCTGCTGAAGTTCAAGGACCAGAAGAAGTACAGCGAGCGCATCAAGATCGCGCAGAAGAACACCGGTGAGTACGACGCGCTGATTGCCATGCGCGGCCTGCTCAAGGGCCGTCCTCTGGTGGCCTCGTCCTTCGATTTCGCCTTCATGGGCGGCTCGATGGGTTCAGTGGTCGGTGAGCGCTTCGCTCTTGCCGCCGAGACCGCCGCCGAGATCGGCGCACCGTACGTGTGCTTCTCCGCCAGCGGTGGCGCGCGCATGCAGGAAGGCCTGTTCTCGCTGATGCAGATGGCCAAGACTTCGGCCGCGCTGGGCAAATTGCGTGAAGCCGGACAGCCGTACATTTCGGTGCTGACCCACCCGACCACCGGTGGTGTATCGGCGTCGTTCGCGATGCTGGGCGACATCAACATCGCTGAACCGCGCGCACTGATCGGCTTCGCCGGCCCGCGCGTGATCGAACAGACCGTGCGCGAGAAGCTGCCGGAAGGGTTCCAGCGTTCGGAGTTCCTGCTCGAGCACGGTGCCATCGACCAGATCTGCGACCGTCGTGAACTGCGCGACCGCCTGGCCGATCTGCTGGCGATGCTGCGGCGCGAGCCGCCGGCACCGGAGGAGGTTTGATGGGGAGCCGCAAGTACTTCGGTACCGACGGCATCCGCGGCCGAGTCGGCCAAGGGCCGATCTCGGCTGATTTCGTGCTGCGCCTGGGCAACGCCCTGGGCCGCGTGCTGGTCGCCCAGCGTGGCCAGGATGGACGCCGTCCGATCGTGGTGATCGGCAAGGACACGCGGATCTCCGGCTACATGTTCGAAGCGGCGCTGGAAGCCGGGTTGGTCGCTGCCGGCGCTGACGTGCAGCTGCTCGGCCCGATGCCGACCCCGGCCGTTGCCTTCCTGACCCGTACCCTCGGCGTGGATGCGGGCATCGTCATCAGTGCGTCGCACAATCCGCACTACGACAACGGCATCAAGTTCTTCTCCGCCCAGGGCGAGAAGCTCGACGATGCCACCGAGCTGGCGCTGGAAGCTGCACTGGACGTGCCGTTCACCACGGCCGTTTCGGAGAAGCTCGGCAAGGCCTCGCGTGCACGCGAGGCTGTCGGCCGCTACATCGAGTTCTGCAAGTCCAGCGTGCCGCGCGCGTTCGATCTTCGCGGCGTGCGCCTGGTGCTCGACTGCGCGCATGGCGCCACCTACCAGATTGCGCCGCTGCTGTTCCGCGAACTGGGTGCGGAGGTCATCGGCATCGGTGCCGAACCCAACGGCGTCAACATCAACGACGGCGTCGGTTCGACCCACATCGACAACCTGGCTGCCAAGGTGCGTGAGACCCGCGCCGACCTGGGCATCGCCTTCGATGGTGATGGTGACCGGGTGCTGATGGCCGATGACCGCGGCAACCCGGTCGACGGCGATGACCTGGTGTACATCCTTGCGCGCGCGTGGCAGGCCGAGGGTCGCCTGCGCGGCCCGGTGGTCGGCACCCTGATGAGCAACTTTGGTCTGGAAAAGGCGCTGGCCGAACTGCAGATTCCGTTCCAGCGCAGCAACGTCGGCGACCGCTACGTACATCAGGCACTGGTGGAGGGAGGCGGCGTGCTCGGTGGCGAAGCGTCCGGCCATCTGCTGTGCCTGGACCGCGCCACCACCGGCGACGGCATCGTCAGTGCCCTGCAGGTACTGGTGGCGCTGAAGCAGCAGGGAAAGAGCCTGCGCGAAGCGCTGCAGCCGTTGTCCAAGGTGCCGCAGAAGACGGTCAACGTGCGCCTCGGCGATGTCTCGGCCAAGGCCACCGTGCAGGCCGAGAGCGTGCAGGCTGCGCTGACCGAAGCGCAGCAGGCGGTATCCGGCCGTGGACGTGCCTTCCTGCGTCCTTCCGGCACCGAACCGGTGGTGCGGGTCACGGTCGAGGCCGATGACGCGACGCTGATGCAGGACACCCTGGACCGGCTTTCGGCGGCGGTCAGGACAGCGGCTGCGGCCTGAACCCTGTCGCTGGATCGAACCAACAACATGGCCGCCTGTGCGGCCATGTTGCTGTCTGGCGCAGGCAAGTCGTCAGGCGCTGCGAGTCATCTCCGTCTGCCATTTCCAGGTGTCGCGGCACATGTCCGCCAGGCCATGGCGCGCGGTCCAGCCCAGCTCGCGCAGGGCGAGGGACGGGTCGGCAAAACTCACCGCGATGTCGCCGCTGCGGCGACCAGTGATGCGGAAGGGAATCGGCCGGCCGACGGTCTGCTCGAAGGCCTTGATCAGTTCCAACACGCTGTGGCCCTGTCCGGTGCCCAGGTTCAGGGTGATGCTGCGGCGCTTGTCGCGCAGGTACTGCAGCGCCAGCACATGGGCCCGCGCCACATCTTCCACATGGATGTAGTCGCGTACGCCGGTACCGTCGCAGGTCGGGTAGTCATCGCCGAACACCTGCACTTCGGGCAGCAGGCCGGCGGCCACCTGGGCGATGTAGGGCATCAGGTTGCTGGGCGTTCCGTGCGGCAGCTCGCCGATCAGGGCGCTTGAATGCGCCCCCACCGGATTGAAGTAGCGCAGCGTCGCCACATGCAGCGTTGCATCGGCGCCGACCAGATCGGACAGCAGCTGCTCCACCACCAGCTTCGAACGGCCATAGGGCGTCATCGCGCAGGTCGCGGCCGTCTCGGCCACCGGGCAATGGTCCTGGTCGCCGTACACCGTTGCCGACGAGCTGAACACGAATATGCCTACACCGGCATCGCGCATGGCGCCGAGCAGGGCAAGGGTGCCGCTGATGTTGTTGTCGAAGTAGTCCAGCGGCATCTGCCGCGATTCACCAACCGATTTCAGCGCGGCAAAATGCAGTACCGCATCGATCGAATGTTCGCGCAGCAGGGCCGCGATCCGCGCACGGTCGCGCACGTCGACCTGTACGAACGGCGGCGTGATGCCGGTGATGTCGCCGATCCGGCCGATCACCCCGGCGTCGCTGTTGCAGAGCGAATCGACAATGACCACCGCATGGCCCTGCTGCTGCAGTTCCACGCACGTGTGGGAGCCGATGAATCCCGCACCGCCGGTAACCAGAACGTTCATTTCCTGTAGTCCTTCCACTCTGTTGGAGCTTCCTTGCCGAAGCTGTGTCAGTCCAGTGCTGGCAGCGCCGTCACGGCCCCGGCACCATCTTCTTCTGCCGCGCCTTGAAGCCATTGAACAGTGGGGCGATCAGCGGGTTGTAACTCCACGCGATGCGCTTGCGCAGCCAGCTTGCCGGCCGGTTGCGGATGGCGAAGCGGTAGATGCGCTCGGGATCGCCGCCGACCACGTTGCGTCCGAACGGATGGGTGGTATGCAGGTAGCGGAACCCCTGCTCACGTGCCACTTCGATGTAGTCCTGGTCGAAATCACCGTACGGCCAGCACAGCGTGTCCGACACTTCGCCCAGCTTCTCCAGCAGCACTTCCCTGGCCTTCGACAGGTCGCCACTGATGCCGGCACGGCGCTGGGCGCGGTCCAGGTCCTGGCGGCGCAGCCAGCGCGTGTGGGTGTGGGTATGGCAATGGATCTCGAAGGTGCCGGCCTCAATGGCCGCACGTGCTTCGCTCCACCGCATCATCACTTCGTCGCTGCGGTCCTGCTTGTAGATCAGGTCTTCGCAGGCGCGATGTTCGGGCGTTTCCGGCAGCGTGGCACCGGTGATGCCGGCATGCGGGCGCATCGGGCCCTCGTGCATCCAGCCGGTCACCACGAACACCACCGCATGCATGCCGTACTTCTGCAGGATCGGATGGGCGTAGACCCAGTTGTCCAGGTAGCCATCATCGAAGGTGATCACGATCGACTTGCGCGGCACCGGCTTGCCGGCCAGGAAACCGGCGTACTGGTCCAGCGTCAACGAAGTCCAGCCGGTGCGCGCCAGCCAGGCGATCTGGCTTTCGAAATTTTCCGGCGACACCGTGATCATGCCGGGCGAGTTGCTGACATGATGATGCATCAGCACCGGTACGGTTCTGGCATTAGCCATGACCCAGCTCCTTCATCCATTGGTGGTAGTAGTGTTCGGTGGCTTCAGCGTGGCCTTCGGGGCTGAAACGCTTTGCGCTGCAGATCCACTCCCAGCCGGAACGACCCATCTGCCGGCGGCGTTCGGGATCGTCCACCAGCAGCCGCAGCGCGCCGGTCAGGGCAGCGCCGTCGCCAAGTCGGGTGAGGATGGCATTGCTGCCTTCCACCAGCATTTCAGGCACGCCGCCGACCCGGTGTGACACGATCGGCAGGCCCGCCTGTGCCGCTTCCAGGAACACCGTGCCCGATGCTTCCTTGTGTGTGGCCAGAGCGAAGATGTCGAAGCCTGGCATCAGCTGGCTGGCATCGCTGCGGAAGCCCAGCAGATGGACCTGGCGCTGCAGCTCGTGTTCGGCGCAGGTGGCCTGCAGGCGCTGCGTCACGGCCTGGCCATCGCCGACTACCACCAGATGCAGGCGGGGGTTGGCCTTGCACAGCGGCACCATGGCCTGCAGCAGTTCGGCGTGGCCCTTGGGTTCGCGCAGCACGGCCACGCAGCCCACCACGATGTCCTGTTCGTCGAATCCGAGCTCGGCGCGCACGCGTGCACGCGTCTCCTGCAGCGCCTGCCAGGACGGCTCCTGCGCGGCGCCGATGCCAGTTGGAGAAACCGCCATCGGCGGCACGATGCCGATGTGGTCGGCGGGAATCCCGCTGTCCGCCAGCAGTTGCTTGACGAAGTTGCTTACCGTGATGACCCGGTGGGGCAGGCCGGTGTAGGTCAGCAGCGAATTCACCGGGCTCATCAGGTGGCGCGAGCGCACCACCAGCGGCGTGCGGCCCAGACGTGCACCCGCAGCGGCGATCAGTGCATCGCGACGGCTGGTGGTGTTGACCACGTCGTAGCGCTCGCGGCGGACCAGCCGTGATACCGACCAGATGCCGCGCAGCAGCCGGGCCATGCCGCCCATGCGCAGCGTATGGACAGTGAAGCCATCGTCGCGCGCGCGGGTGGCCAGGCGCGCGTCCGGCTGGCACAGCAGGGCGACATCATGGCCGCGCGCGCGCATCACCTGCATGTGGCGGAAAATGTAGATCTCCTGCCCACCCATGCCTTTGGCGGCTTCGGTATGCAGGATGCGCAGCGGGCGGTTCATGGTGGATCAGTCCTTGGATTCAGCGGTTGCGGAAGCGCGTCAGCGCTTCCCATGCCGCGCGGATGCTGGCAGCGTCAGGGGTCTGTTGCGGCAGGGGGCGGTAGCGCGCATCGAGCGCGGTAGCGTTGCCGAACTTGTCGAACACGTAGATCGCCTCGCCATTGCGCACCGCGCGCTGCGACCAGCTTTCCACCACCAGCGCACGCTTGCCGGTCGGTGCAGCCAGCAGGTCATGGCCGGTGCTGTAGTCGGTCAATGCGTTCTCGCAGCCCAGCCCGTGGCGCATCAGCGTCGGCACCCAGTCTTCATGCGAACTGATCCGCGCGTCGCGGCCGCCACCCTGGCCGGGCCAATGCAGCACGAAGGGCACCTGCAACTGGTAGTTGGAGAAGTTGCCGTTGTGGCCCCAGTAGTTGAGCTTGAGGTCGTTGAATTCCTCGGCGTGGTCACCGGTCACCAGCACGATCGTGTCCTGGTCCAGCCCCTGTGCACGCAGATCCTCCAGCAGCGATCCGATCAGGCTGTCGGCGTAATGCACTGCGGTGTGATAACGGTTCAACTCCGGCGTTGGATCGTGCTCGGGGCCGAACTTGAGAAAATCGATGGCATCGGCCATCGGCGTGGCGAGCGGCGGATAGCCGGCCGGCATGTGGTAGGGCGCGTGGGTGGAATCGAGGAACACGAAACCGAACCACGGGCGCTGCGCAGCCTGGCTGGCGCGGATGTCCTTCTGCAGTCCAGCGACGATGGCGGTATCACGGCCGTCGGAAGTCAGTTCGGACGGACCCTGGTGCAGCTGCTCGCGGACATCGGCGAACGCCGTGCGATCGAACTCCGGGCTGTACAGCGGTGCGCTGCCATACAGATGCAGGTCATAGCCCTGCTGCCCCAGTACCTTGAACAACTGCGAGCCGCGCTGCTCGTCGAGCATGCTGGGCCAGTAGCCGCCCGGCAGGCCGTACAGCAGCCCGAACAGGCCATAGCGGGTGGCGTTGCCGGTGCTGAAATGATGCTCGTACACCCGCGAGGACCGGGCCAGTGCCGATGTGTTGGGCATGAACTGCGGGGTAAGCACGTCATGGCGCAACGATTCCAGTACCACCATCAAGACGTTCGGCCGCTGGTGACTCTGGCAACGCAGGGGCTGCAATGGATAGTTGAGCTGGGCATGGCGCGGATCAGGCAGTCCGGCCTGGTGCTGGCTGACCACGCCGAAGCGGCGCATCGCGCTCTTGGCCGTGATCGGTTGCGCCCATGGCAGGTAATTCCACTGGCTGATCACAGCGCGTTCGCCGAGCGCGTCGTAGTAGGCAGTGGCGACCTGGCCGCCGCCCATCAGCAGGGCAATCACCGCCCAGGCCTGCAGTACCCGCCGCCGCCGCGGTGCTGCGGGCAGCAGCTTCCAGCACCCCCAGGCCAGCAGGCCCTGCGCGGCAAAGATCGCCGACACCATGGCAGCCGCCTGCAGCCAGGTCTTCCAGGACAGGCTCACCTGGTCCTGCAGGGCGCCGCCGAACACCATGTTGGCAACCATTGCGTTCAGGTGAAAGCGATACAGCGCGAACACCTTGGCATCCACCAGCAGCAGGCACAGCCACAGGCCCTGACAGATCACCGCCGACACACTCAATGCGCGCGCGCTGCGCGGCCACAGGCCGATGGCCAGCGGCGGCAGGCCGGCCAGTGCGCCGAACGCGAGCAGATGGCCGGGCAGGGCAATCGCCAGATAGGCCAGGCCGAGTGTCCCGCCGGGGTTGTCGCGCAGCGGTACGTTGCCCAGCGCGATGAGCGCGGCAAGCACCGCGTTGGCCGCGATGAACAGGGACCACCAGGCCAGCCTGCGCCAGCGTCGGGCGGGGCCGTGAAGAGCGGCGGCGGTGGCGTCGGGCAGGGCGGCGTCCATGGAGAAGGCGGGTTGGGATGGGTAACGGGTGGCGTTTCCCGGCGTGACGAAGTCGTTAAATCGCGCGCGGGTGGCGCATTGTATCGGTTTGTTTCAGTGTGTCGGTGGCGTGTCCTGATCTATCTGTCACAATGTTCAGATCGGCTGCCAGCACCCGGGCGGCCCGTACCGACTCAACGACTAGCCAGGAACCGCTGTGAGCCAGATCCCCACCCTCGACATCACCCGTTTCGACAGTGACCGCGACGCCTTCGTGGCTGAACTGGGTGCGGCGTATCGCCAATGGGGGTTTGCCGGCATCCGCAACCACGGCATCCCGCAGGCCGACATCGATGCGGCCTACGACGTCTTCAAGGCCTTCTTCGCACTGCCGGATGAGACCAAGCGCAAGTATCACGTGGCTGGCAGCGGCGGCGCCCGTGGCTATACCCCGTTCGGCGTGGAGACCGCCAAGGGCTCCAAGCACTTCGATCTGAAGGAGTTCTGGCACATCGGCCGCGAGATCGCTGACGACTCCAAGTACCGGGACGTGATGGCGCCGAACCTGTGGCCGTCCGAGGTCGAGGGCTTCCGTGAGCGCGGTTACGGCCTGTACCAGGCGTTGGACAACCTGGGTTCGCGCGTGCTTTCGGCCCTGGCCCTGCACATCGGCCTGCCGGAGCACTTCTTCGCCGACAAGACCAATTTCGGCAATTCGATCCTGCGCCCGATCCATTACCCGCCGATCACCACCGACGACATCCCGAACGTGCGTGCCGGTGCGCATGGCGACATCAACTTCATCACGCTGCTGGTTGGTGCCAGCGCGGCAGGCCTGGAAGTACAGTCGCATGATGGGGACTGGGTGCCGTTCACCTCGGACGCTGACACCATCGTGGTCAACATCGGCGACATGCTGCAGCGCCTGACCAACCATGTGTATCCGTCGACCATCCACCGGGTGGTCAATCCCCCGGGCGAGCTGGCCCGCCAGCCGCGCTATTCGGTGCCGTTCTTCCTGCACCCGAACCCGGACTTCCTGATCGACGTGCTGCCCTCGTGCATCAGCGAGGAGAACCCGAGCCGGTACCCGGAACCGATCACCGCGCACGGCTTCCTTGAAGAGCGCCTGCGCGAGATCAAGCTGAAGTAATGAGAAGGCCGCCGAAAGGCGGCCTTCTCATTACGGGCAGCGCCGGGCCATGCCCGGCGAGCGCAGCGGAGGGTGTTCAGCAGGGGGTGCACCCTGCACCCGCACAGGCCAAAGCAAAAGCCAAAGCGGCTCTGGGTTTCTGTGGGGTGGGCGGGGCGGTGTGGGCTGGCAGGACACGCCGTAAACCCATCCCTGGGGGCTCGATGGCGCCATCCATGGCGCCAACGGTCCTGCCAGCCCACACCGCCCCACCCCCGACAATTTCCCGCGGCTGTTGGTAGGTGTCGACCTTGGTCGACACGATCTATCCACGCCATGCGTGGATGGGATCTGTCAGATCTCGAAGCAGGGGAGGGGGTGAAGCTCTGCTTTCGCTTTGCTTTTGCTCTTCTTTTTCTTTCCGTGGCGGGCGGAACCGCCGCAATGTGTCATGAGCCGGGCGGGTGGGGCTGCGCAGGGGCGTGAGCCGCATGGATGCGGCGCCCGAGCTTACAGGGACGTACTTGCAGCGCCCCCGGCGCAGTCCCACCCGTCCGGCCAACCCACGAACCCAGCCGGAGCTTTCCGCGCCCCCCCCCCCAAAAAAAAACCCGCCACGAGGGGCTGCGCCGTTCGCTGAAAACCCATGTAACCGCTTACAAAGAAACGGTTTTTTGCCGCAGCAGGTATCATGGGCGGCTGAGTTCACACAGGAGCCACCCGCTCATGCGCCGCAAGATCGTCGCTGGAAACTGGAAGCTGCACGGCAGCCGTCAATTCGCCACCGAGCTGCTGGGGCAGGTCGCTGCCGGGCTGCCCAAGAGCGGGGTGGAGGTGGTGATCCTGCCGCCGATGCCCTACCTGGGTGAGCTGGTCGAAGACTTCGGCGGGACCGGCCTGGCCTTTGGGGCGCAGGACGTCAGCAGTAATGAGAAGGGCGCCTACACCGGCGAAGTGTGTGCAGCCATGCTGCACGAGGTCGGTGCCCGCTATGGCCTGGTCGGCCACTCCGAGCGCCGTCAGTACCACAACGAAAGCAGTGAGCTGGTCGCACGCAAGTTCGCTGCTGCCCTGCACGCCGGCCTGGTGCCGGTGCTGTGCGTCGGTGAAACCCTTGAGCAGCGCGAGGCCGGGCAGACCGAGTCGGTCATCGCCAGCCAGCTGGCCCCGGTGCTGGAGCTTGTCGGGGCGGAGGGCTTTGCCAATGCCGTGGTCGCGTACGAGCCGGTCTGGGCGATCGGCACCGGCCGTACCGCAACCAAGGAGCAGGCGCAGCAGGTGCACGCGTTCATTCGTGGCGAAGTCGCGCGCATCGATGCTAGAATTGCTGATTCACTGCCCATTGTTTACGGCGGTAGCGTGAAGCCCGACAATGCCGGGGAACTGTTCGCGCAGCCGGATGTCGATGGTGGGCTGGTTGGTGGTGCCTCCCTGGTGGCCGCCGACTTCCTGGCCATCGCAGAGGCGGCGGCAAACAATTAGTTACGGTTGCCGGCTAGCCGCCGGCACTCTAGTCCGAGGGCGGATTTCCAATGCTGATGTTGATCCTCAATGTCGTCTACGTGCTGGTTGCCGTAGCCATGGTCGCGCTGATCCTGATGCAGCGTGGCTCGGGTGCGGCGGCAGGTTCGGGCTTTGGCGCTGGCGCCTCGGGGACCGTGTTCGGTGCGCGTGGCGCGTCCAACTTCCTGTCCAAGTCGACCAAGTGGCTGGCCGTGGTGTTCTTCGGCATCAGCCTCTTCATGGCCTGGTATGCCGGCCATGGCAACCGCCCGGCCGCCGAGCAGGATCTGGGTCTGATGTCTGCCCCGGCGGCCAGTGCTCCGGCCGCTCCGGCGGGCGAATTGCCGGCTGTTCCGAAGGCCGATGCGGTCCCGGTCGCCCCGGTTCCGGCCGCAACTGTGCCGGCTCAGGCGGAATCTTCGGTTTCTGGTGAAGAAAAGCCTTCGGAAGGCTCCCAGAAAGACTGAAGCCGGTTACAATACGCGGCGCATCGGGAAGATAGTCTGATGTGATCGTTTGCCCAGGTGGCGGAATTGGTAGACGCACTACCTTGAGGTGGTAGCGACTTAGGTCGTAGGGGTTCGAGTCCCCTCTTGGGCACCATTTAGTAAGTAAAGCGGGTTCGTCTGGCGCGCAAGGCGCCAGGTAGATTCCCGTCCACTCCCCCATGCCAAAGCGCCTGCAGGCGCAGCGGCAGAGGCAAGAGAGAATCGCTGTGCTGGCCGAATATTTGCCGTCTCTGCTGTTTCTGATCGTTGCCACCGGTATCGGCATTACGCTGATGCTGGTTGGTCGATTCCTCGGTCCCCGCCGCCCCGATCTGGAAAAGCTGTCGCCGTACGAGTGCGGCTTCGAAGCCTTCGAAGACGCACGTATGAAGTTCGACGTGCGCTACTACCTGATCGCGATCCAGTTCATCGTCTTCGACCTGGAAATCATCTTCATCGTGCCGTGGACGCAGGTCTTCATGGAGCTTGGCGCGCGTTCGCTCGTCACCATGGGTCTGTTCGTCGGCATGCTGTTCCTCGGTTTCATTTATGTCTGGAAGAAGGGAGCGCTGGAATGGGAGTGATTCAGACTCTCGATGGCCTGATGACCAATCCTGTCCCGGAAGGGCGGGTTGATGACATCCTGCGGCCGGAAGGCGACAACCCCCTGTTGGAAAAGGGCTTTGTCACCACCAGCGTCGATGCCTTGCTGAACTGGGCGCGCACCGGCTCGATGTGGCCCATGACCTTCGGTCTGGCCTGCTGTGCGGTCGAAATGATGCACGCAGGTGCGGCGCGCCTGGATCTTGACCGTTACGGTGTGGTGTTCCGCCCGTCGCCGCGTCAGTCCGACGTGATGATCGTCGCCGGCACCCTGGTCAACAAGATGGCCCCGGCGCTGCGCAAGGTCTATGACCAGATGCCCGACCCCAAGTGGGTGATCTCCATGGGCAGCTGCGCCAACGGCGGTGGTTACTACCACTATTCCTATTCTGTGGTGCGCGGCTGTGATCGCGTGGTGCCGGTGGACATCTATGTCCCGGGCTGCCCGCCGACCGCCGAGGCGCTGGTGTACGGGATCCTGCAGCTGCAGAAGAAGATCTGGCGTACACAGACCATCGCCCGCTGACCCCTTCACCTGACAAGAGCGCGCCAAGCCCCCATGGCAGAGCAAGCATCCTTCATCGACCGACTCTCCGCACGTTTCGCAGGTGCGAAGGTCATCGTGGTCGAACCCCGCGGCGAAGTGACGCTGGAAGTGCCTGCCGCTGAGTGGCACGCCACCGCTCTCGCGCTGCGTGACGAGTTTGGTTTCGAACAGGCCGTGGACCTCTGCGGCGTCGATTACCTCGGTTATGGCTCCGATGAGTGGGACACCGCCGACGTGTCCTCGCAGGGCTTCAGCCGCGGTGTCGAAGGCAAGGCCCAGGGCCGATTTGCCTGGGGCGAATTCCCCAGCGAAGAGAGCGCCGACGGCGCCCGCCCGCAGCACATGCCGACCCAGCGCTTTGCCGTGGTCGCACAGCTGCGTTCGTACCGGCACAATCTGATGTTGCACCTGCGCTGCTTCGCGCCTGACGAAGCGCTGCCGGTGGTGTCCTCGCTGACCAGCATCTGGCCGGGCCTGAACTGGTTCGAGCGCGAAGCGTTCGACCTGTATGGCGTGATCTTCGAGGGTCACCCGGACCTGCGCCGGATCCTGACCGACTACGGTTTCGTCGGCCATCCGTTCCGCAAGGACTTCCCGCTGATCGGCAACGTCGAAGTCCGCTACGACGAAGAAAAGAAGCGCGTCATCTACGAACCGGTCACCTCGGTGGAGCCGCGTGTCGGCGTGCCGCGCGTGATCCGCGACGACGCCCGCCTGCAGACCGCTGCCGGCGAGCGTTCGCAGGAGGCAGTGAAGTGAGTCACGTACACCAGGCCGGCGAAGCACTCGCCAGCAATGCTGCCGAAAGCCGGCAGGAAATCCGCAACTACACCATGAACTTCGGCCCGCAGCATCCGGCCGCGCATGGTGTGCTGCGCCTGATCCTGGAGATGGACGGCGAGACCATCATGCGTGCCGACCCGCACGTGGGTCTGCTGCATCGGGGCACCGAGAAGCTGGCCGAGTCCAAGCCCTTCAACCAGTCGATCGGCTATATGGATCGCCTGGATTACGTGTCGATGATGTGCAACGAGCACGCCTACGTGCGCTCGATCGAGACCCTGATGGGCATCGAAGCGCCGGAGCGCGCGCAGTACATCCGCACGATGTTCGACGAGATCACCCGCATCCTGAACCACCTGATGTGGCTGGGTTCCAACGCACTCGACCTGGGTGCGATGGCAGTGATGCTGTACGCCTTCCGCGAGCGCGAAGAGCTGATGGACTGCTACGAAGCGGTCTCCGGCGCGCGCATGCACGCGGCGTACTACCGTCCGGGCGGCGTTTACCGCGATCTGCCGGACCACATGCCGAAGTACAAGGAATCGCGCTGGCACAAGGGCAAGGCCCTGAAGAACCTCAACGCCTCGCGCGAAGGTTCGCTGCTGGACTTCCTGGAAAACTTCACCAATGAATTCCCGGGCCGTGTCGACGAATACGAGACCCTGCTGACCGACAACCGTATCTGGAAGCAGCGTACCGTTGGCATCGGCGTGGTCACGCCGGAGCAGGCCCACCAGTGGGGCATGACCGGCGTGATGCTGCGTGGTTCTGGCGTCGCATGGGATCTGCGCAAGAAGCGTCCGTACGCCAAGTACGATGCCGTCGATTTCGATATCCCGCTGGGCAAGGAAGGCGATTGCTACGATCGCTACCTGTGCCGCGTGGCCGAAATGCGCGAGTCCAACCGCATCATCAAGCAATGCGTGGCGTGGCTGAAGGCCAACCCCGGCCCGGTCATGGTCAAGAACTTCAAGGTCGCGCCGCCAAGCCGCGAGGACATGAAGGACGACATGGAAGCGCTGATCCATCACTTCAAGCTGTTCAGTGAAGGCTATTGCGTGCCGGCCGGCGAGACCTACGCCGCGGTTGAAGCGCCCAAGGGCGAATTCGGCTGCTACCTGGTTTCCGACGGCGCCAACAAGCCGTTCCGCGTACACCTCCGTGCGCCGGGCTTCGCCCACCTGTCCTCGATCGATTCGATCGTGCGCGGCCACATGCTGGCCGACGTGGTGGCGATGATCGGTACCTACGATCTGGTGTTCGGCGAGGTTGACCGGTAATGCCGTCCGCCACGCCAACGCCCGCTGCAGGCAGCCGGCGCAAGCCGGCGCCGCAGTTTCTGCAATTTCACGTTATGCATTTCGCTGAGGTCGGCCGATGAAGGCGACAGGTAATTTCGAGGCGGCGCGCGACGTCGACCCGATGGTGGTGTTGAGCGACAAAACCCGCGCTCACATCGATCACTGGCTGTCCAAGTTCCCGCCGGACCGCAAGCGCTCTGCCGTGCTGCAGGGTCTGCATGCTGCCCAGGAGCAGAACCAGGGCTGGCTGACCGACGAGCTGATCGCCGGCGTGGCCAAGTACCTGGACCTGCCGCCGGTGTGGGCCTACGAGGTTGCCAGCTTCTACTCGATGTTCGAGACCGAGAAGGTGGGCCGCAACAACGTGGCCATCTGCACGAACATCAGCTGCTGGCTCAATGGCGCCGAAGACATCGTGCGCCATTGCGAGAAGAAGCTGGGCATCAAGAACGGTCAGTCGACCGCTGACGGCCGCGTCTACCTCAAGCGCGAGGAAGAGTGCCTGGCCGGCTGCGCGGGTGCACCGATGATGGTCATCAATGGTCACTACCATGAGCGTCTGACCCTGGAAAAGGTCGACGAGCTTCTGGACGGGCTGGAGTAAGGGCATGGCACATCACCACGAATCCAAGGGTCCGGTCGGCCCCGCGCCGCTGCCGCACCAGGTGGTCTACACCACCCTGCATTACGACACCCCGTGGTCGTACGAAAGCTATCTGAAGACCGGTGGCTATGCCGCCCTGCGCAAGATCCTCGAAGAGAAGATCCCGCCGGAGCAGGTCATCGAGATGGTCAAGGCCTCGGGCCTGCGCGGCCGCGGCGGCGCCGGTTTCCCGACCGGCCTGAAGTGGTCCTTCATGCCCAAGGGCAACGTGCAGAAGTACATCCTCTGCAACTCGGATGAATCCGAGCCGGGCACCTGCAAGGATCGCGACATCCTGCGTTACAACCCGCATTCGGTGATCGAAGGCATGGCGATCGCCTGCTACGCCACCGGTTCGACCGTGGGTTACAACTACCTGCGCGGTGAGTTCCATCATGAGCCGTTCGAGCACTTCGAACAGGCCCTGGCCGATGCCTATGCAAACGGCTGGCTGGGCAAGAACGTGATGGGCACCGGCGTGGATATCGATATCTACGGCGCTCTCGGCGCCGGCGCCTACATCTGCGGCGAAGAAACCGCGCTGATGGAATCGCTGGAAGGCAAGAAGGGCCAGCCGCGCTACAAGCCGCCGTTCCCGGCCAACTTCGGCCTGTACGGCAAGCCGTCGACGATCAACAACACCGAAACCTATGGTTCGGTGCCGGCGATCATCCGCAATGGTCCCGAGTGGTTCAAGGGCCTGAGCCTGACCGCCAATGGCGGCCCGAAGTGCTTCTCGGTGTCCGGCTGCGTGCAGAAGGGCGGCAATTTCGAAGTGCCGCTCGGTACCACCTTCGACGACCTGCTGGAAATGGCTGGCGGCCTCAAGCCGGGCCGCAAGCTCAAGGGCGCGATCCCGGGCGGCGTGTCCATGCCGGTGCTGACCGCGGCCGAGCTGAAGGGCCTGCCGATGGACTACGACACCATCCGTGCGCTGGGCTCCGGCCTGGGTTCCGGCGCGGTCGTGGTGCTGGATGACAGCGTCTGCTGCGTCAAGTTCGCTTGCCGCATCAGCCAGTTCTTCCACAAGGAATCCTGTGGTCAGTGCACCCCGTGCCGCGAAGGTACCGGCTGGATGCACCGCGTGCTGGAGCGCATCGTTGCCGGCAAGGCCACGATGGAAGACCTGCACCAGTTGAAGACCGTGGCCGGTCAGATCGAAGGTCACACCATCTGTGCGTTCGGCGAAGCGGCGGCGTGGCCCATCCAGGGCTTCCTGCGCCAGTTCTGGGACGAATTCGAGTACTACATCGTCAACGGTCATTCGATGGTTGACGGCAAGAAGGTGGAGGCAGCCGCTGCATGAGCGCGCAACCCAATAATCCTGGAGTGATCCCCAGCGTGCCACCGGACCACGTCACCATCGAGATCGATGGCCGGTCGCTGGTCGTGCCCAAGGGTTCGATGATCATCCAGGCCGCCGACAAGGCGGGTATTTCGATTCCGCGCTTCTGCTACCACGAGAAGCTGCCGATCGCTGCCAACTGCCGCATGTGCCTGGTCGACGTGGAAAAGTCGCCGAAGCCGGCGCCGGCCTGTGCCACGCCGGTGATGGATGGCATGAAGGTCGCCACCCGCAGTGAAAAGGCGCTGAAGTTCCAGCGCTCGGTGATGGAGTTCCTGCTGATCAACCACCCGCTGGATTGCCCGATCTGCGATCAGGGCGGCGAGTGCGAACTGCAGGACGTGTCGCTGGGTTACGGCCGTTCGGTCAGCCGCTTCAACGAGCGCAAGCGCGTGGTGGCCGACGAGGACATGGGGCCGCTGGTCGCCACCGAGATGACCCGCTGCATCCAGTGCACCCGCTGCGTCCGCTTCACCGCCGACGTCGCCGGTACCTACGAACTGGGTGGCATGTACCGCGGCGAAAACCTGCAGATCGGCACCTACGACGGCAAGCCGCTGACCACCGAGCTTTCGGGCAATGTGGTCGACGTGTGCCCGGTCGGCGCGCTGACCAACAAGGTGTTCCAGTTCCGCGCCCGTCCGTGGGAACTGACCGCGCGCGAATCGCTGGGCTACCACGACGCGATGGGCTCGAACCTGTTCCTGCACGTGCGTCGCGGCGAAGTGCTGCGTACCGTGCCGCGCGACAACGAGTCGGTCAACGAGTGCTGGCTGTCCGATCGTGACCGTTATTCGCACCAGGGCCTGTACAGCGAAGACCGTGCGGTCAAGCCGCTGCGCAAGGTCAATGGTGAGTGGAAGGAAGTGAGCTGGGCTGAAGGCCTGGCCGCGGCCGCCGAGATCCTCAAGGCCAACCAGGGCGACAACCTGGGCGTGCTGGTGCACCCGTCGACGTCGAACGAAGAGGGTGCACTGCTGGCCCGTCTGGCCACGGGCCTGGGTTCGGCCAACATCGACCACCGCATCAACAACCGCGACTTCTCCGACGCCGCCACCGCCGAAGTGTTCGGCCTGCCGCTGGCCGAGATCGAAGGCGCCGACCGCATCGTCGTTCTGGGCAGCAACATCCGCCACGAACTGCCGCTGCTGCACGCCCGGCTGCGCAAGGCGCAGACGACCAACGGCGCGAAGATCCACGTCGTCAACCCGGTCGACTTCGACTTCGCGTTCAGCGTTGCCGGCAAGCAGATCGTGGCGCCGTCGAAGTTCGCCGATGCGCTGGCCAACACCGAGCTGCGTTCGGCGGTGCAGGGCGGTACCAACACCGTGCTGATCGTCGGTGGCATCGCCGAGAACCATCCGCAGGCTGCCGCGATCCGCGCCGCTGCGCGTGATTTCGCCGCCGCCACCGGTGCCAAGCTGTGCCGTATCCCGCAGGGTGCCAACGCGATCGGCCTGACCCGCGCCGGCGTGCTGCCGGCCGGCAAGGATGTCGCCGCGATGCTGGCCGATCCGCGCAGGGCCTACGTGGTCTACGGCCTGGAACCGGGCCTGGACTTCGCCGACGCTCCGGCCGCGCGCAAGGCGCTGCTCGGCGCGCAGGTGGTGGCCTTCAGCCAGTTCGCCTGCGCCTCGACCCGCGACGTTGCCGACGTGATCCTGCCGATCGGTGCGCTGCCGGAAATCGATGCCACCCTGACCAACCTCGATGGTCGCGAGCAGTCGGCTCGTGCCGGCGGCAAGCTGCCGGGCGAGGCGCGTGAAGGCTGGCGCGTGCTGCGTGCGCTCGGCGGTGAGCTGGCCGTGGCCGGCTTCGAGTTCATCGATCTGGCCGGCCTGCGCGCCAGCCTGGTACCGGTGACCGTGCAGGTGTCCGCGTCGGCACAGCCGGTGCTGGCGGGCGAGGGCATGGAAGTGGCCTCGACCGCTGCGATCTACCGCACCGATGCGGTGGTCCGTCGCGCCCCGGCGCTGCAGTCGCATCCGCTCAACAACGCCCCGCGCATCGTGCTCAACGCTGACGATGCCGCCCGCCTGCAGCTGCAGGAAGGGCAGATGGCCAAGGTCGGCACCGATGCCGGCAAGGCCACCCTGCCGGTGGTGGTCGATGCCCGCGTCGCTGCGGGTTCGGTCTGGATCGAATCGGGCCACGGCGCAACCGCGCCGCTGGGTGCCGCACGTGTTTCGGTGGTGGCTGCATGAACGAATTGCTGATTAACGCGGTCGATCCGCTGCACCAGTGGCTGCTTGGCCTCGGTGACATCGGCGCGCTGATCTGGATCATCCTGAAGATCCTGGTGATCACCGTTCCGGTGATCGTCTCGGTGGCCTTCTACGTGGTCTGGGAACGCAAGCTGATCGGCTGGATGCACGTCCGCCACGGCCCGATGTATGTGGGCATGGGCATCTTCCAGGCCTTCGCCGACGTCTTCAAGCTGCTGTTCAAGGAAGTCCTGCAGCCCAGCAGCGCCAACAAGGCGATCTTCCTGCTGGCGCCGCTGATCACCCTGGCCCCGGCCTTTGCGGCCTGGTCGGTGGTGCCGTTCGACAACCAGGTTGTGCTGTCCAACGCCAACGCCGGTCTGCTGTACCTGCTGGCGATGACCTCGTTGGGCATCTACGGCGTGATCCTGGCTGGTTGGGCCTCCAACTCGAAGTACGCGTTCCTTGGCGCCATGCGCGCCTCGGCACAGATGATCAGCTACGAAATCGCGATGGGCTTTGCCCTGGTCGGCGTGATGATCGCTTCGGGCAGCCTCAACCTCAGCAACATCGTGGCGGCCCAGGCCGGCAGCTCCGGCTTCTTCGACTGGTTCCTGATCCCGCTGTTCCCGTTGTTCATCGTGTACTGGGTGTCCGGCGTTGCCGAAACCAACCGCGCGCCGTTCGACGTGGTGGAAGGCGAGTCGGAAATCGTCGCTGGCCACATGGTCGAGTACTCTGGCGGTGCGTTCGCCCTGTTCTTCCTGGCCGAATACGCGAACATGATCCTGATCAGCTTCCTGATCTCGATCTTCTTCCTCGGCGGCTGGCTGAGCCCGATTCAGGGCTGGGTCAACCCGGGCGAGATCTCGCCGTTCATCGACTGGATCTGGAAGGGCGGCTGGCCGTGGCTGTTCGTCAAGGTCTTCTTCTTCGCCAGTGCCTACATCTGGTTCCGTGCAAGCTTCCCGCGCTTCCGCTATGACCAGATCATGCGCCTGGGCTGGAAGGTCTTCATCCCGCTGACCATTTTCTGGATCGCGGTTACCGCCGTCATGGTGTTCTTCGGCGTGATTCAAAAGGGCGTCTAAGTGATGAACAGGATTACCCATTACTTCAAGAGCCTGCTGCTGCTCGAACTGCTGGCCGGTCTCTGGCTGACGCTGAAGTACAGCTTCAAGCCGAAGTACACGATGATGTACCCGATGGAGAAGTTCCCGCAGTCGCCGCGCTTCCGTGGCCTGCACGCCCTGCGCCGTTATCCCAACGGTGAAGAGCGCTGCATCGCCTGCAAGCTGTGCGAAGCGGTGTGCCCGGCATTGGCCATCACCATCGATTCGGCCAAGCGTGAGGACGGCACCCGCCGTACCACGCGCTACGACATCGATCTGTTCAAGTGCATCTTCTGCGGCTTCTGTGAGGAAAGCTGCCCGGTGGACTCGATCGTCGAGACCCACATCCTCGAGTATCACTTCGAGAATCGTGGCGAAAACATCGTTACCAAGCCGCAGCTGCTGGCCCTGGGCGACCGTCTCGAATCCGAGATCGCCGAGCGTCGTGCCGCCGATGCCGCTTACCGCTGAGGTCGAGAGATGGATTGGGTAAATATCGCTTTCTGGGTCTTCGCCATCGCGGCAACGGTTTCGGCCGCTGCGGTGATCAGCGTGCGCAACCCCGTGCATGCCGTCCTGTGCCTGGTGCTGACCTTCTTCTCCATCGCCTGCGTGTGGCTGCTGGTCGGCGCCGAGTTCCTCGGCGTGGCACTGGTGCTGGTCTACGTGGGTGCGGTGATGGTGTTGTTCCTGTTCGTGGTGATGATGCTCGACATCGATCCGGACAAACTGCGTGAGGGCTGGGTGCGCTACCTGCCGGTCGGCCTGATCGTGGCCGTGGCGATGCTGGTGCAGATGCTGATCCTGATCGGCGTGAAGGGCAGGACGGTCAACCCGTTCCCGGCCGACAACGCCGCCGCGCTCGCCGCCGACAGCTCCAACGTCACCTGGCTGGCACGCAGCCTGTTCACCGAGTACCTGCTGCCGTTCGAGTTCGCCGCCGTCATCCTGACCGTGGCCGTGGTCGCCGCAGTGATGCTGACCCTGCGCCGTCGTGAAGGCCTGAAGACGCAGAATCCGTCGCAGCAGACCATGGTCAAGGCACACGACCGTCTGCGCGTGGTCAAGATGGACGTCGAGCAGCCGCTGATCCACAGCAACACCAAGCCGGCCGCTGGCGACGAGGAGACCAAGGCATGATCTCGATCACTCTGGGACACATCCTGGCGCTGGGCGCGGTGCTGTTCTGCATCAGCCTCGCCGGCATCTTCCTCAACCGCAAGAACATCATCGTCCTGCTGATGTCCATCGAGTTGATGCTGCTGTCGGTCAACATCAATTTCGTCGGGTTCTCGCGGGAACTGGGGGACACGGCCGGCCAGCTGTTCGTGTTCTTCATCCTGACCGTGGCTGCTGCCGAGGCCGCCATCGGCCTGGCGATCCTGGTGACCCTGTTCCGTACACGCCGAACGATCAATGTCGGCGAAGTCGATTCGTTGAAGGGCTGATCCACAGATGGAAATCACTCTCTCCAAGAGTCTGTTGATCGCAGTGGTGCTTGCACCGCTGTTCGGCAGCATCATCGCCGGCCTGTTCGGTCGCCAGGTCAAGCGCTTCGGCGCGCAGACCATCACCATCCTCGGTGTCGCGGTTGCCTGCGGCCTGTCGATGCACACGCTCTACCAACTGCTGTGGGGCGGGGCGCAGCCGTTCAACGAGAACCTGTACACGTTCTTCGAAGTCGGCCAGTACTCGGCCCACGTCGGCTTCATGGTCGACAAGCTGACCGCGATGATGATGGTGGTGGTGACCTTCGTGTCGCTGCTGGTCCACATCTACACGATCGGCTACATGCAGGACGATCCGGGTTACCAGCGGTTCTTCAGCTACATTTCGCTGTTCACCTTCTCGATGCTCACCCTGGTGATGAGCAACAACTTCCTGCAGCTGTTCTTCGGCTGGGAAGCGGTGGGCCTGGTGTCGTACCTGCTGATCGGCTTCTGGTTCAAGCGCCCGACCGCGATCTTCGCCAACATGAAGGCGTTCCTGGTCAACCGCGTCGGCGACTTCGGCTTCCTGCTGGGCATCGCGGGCGTGCTGTGGGTGTTCGGTACCCTGGACTACTCGCAGGTGTTCTCTCAGGCCGGCATGCTCGCCGACCCGCGCGCCCAGCTGCAGATCTGGGACGGCACCATGTTCGGCATGCAGCTGCTGAACGAGCCGGTGATCTGGTCGATCGCCACCGTCATCTGCATCGGCCTGTTCATCGGCGCCATGGGCAAGTCGGCGCAGGTTCCGCTGCACGTCTGGCTGCCTGATTCGATGGAAGGCCCGACCCCGATCTCGGCGCTGATCCACGCCGCGACGATGGTGACCGCCGGTATCTTCATGGTCACCCGCATGTCGCCGTTGTTCGAGCTGTCGCAGACCGCGCTGAACTTCATCCTGTTCATCGGTGCCACCACCGCGTTCTTCACCGGCCTGATCGGCATCGTGCAGAACGACATCAAGCGCGTCGTCGCGTACTCCACGCTGTCCCAGCTGGGTTACATGACCGTGGCGCTGGGCGTGTCGGCGTACTCCGCTGCCGTGTTCCACCTGATGACCCACGCCTTCTTCAAGGCGCTGCTGTTCCTGGGTGCCGGCTCGGTCATCATCGCGATGCACCACGAGCAGGACATGCGCAAGATGGGCGGCCTGCGCAAGTACATGCCGATCACCTTCATCACCATGTGGATCGGTACCCTGGCCCTGGTCGGTACGCCGTTCTTCTCCGGCTTCTACTCGAAGGACACCATCATCGAGGCGGCCGAGATCCACGCCCACATGCAGAACAGCTGGGTGGCCACCTATGGCTACTGGGCGGTGCTGGGTGGCGTGCTGGTGACCAGCTTCTACAGCTTCCGCCTGCTGTTCCTGACCTTCCACGGCAAGGAACGCTTCCGCGATGCACACGACGATCATGCTCATGGTCATGACGACCACCATGCCGCCGACGCACACCATGCCGACGCGCATGACGACCACGGCCATGGCCACGGTCCGCATGAGCCGCATGAAACGCCGTGGGTGGTGACGCTGCCGCTGGTCCTGCTGGCCATCCCGTCGATCGCCATCGGTTTCTTCAGCATCGGTCCGATGCTGCATGGCACCGACTGGGCCGGTCACCACGCCCATGCGGCGATCAAGGGCCAGGTCAACACGTTCTTCACCGGCATCGTCGATTTCTACGATCCGGCCAAGAACACCGTGGCCTTCCTGGGCGAGGAGTTCCATGGTCCGGTGGCGTTCGCGCTGCACGGCATGATGCTGCCGCCGTTCTGGCTGACCCTGGCAGGCTTCCTGCTGGCTGCGTTGTTCTACCTGTGGAAGCCGGACCTGTCGGGCAAGGCGCGCAAGACCTTCGCCCCGGTGGTGTCCGTGCTGGAAAACAAGTACGGCTTCGACAAGCTGTGGATCGATGGCTTTGCCGGTGGCAGCGTCAAGCTGGGCAAGGTCTCGCGCTGGATCGACAGCAACATCGTCGACGGCGTGGTCAATCTCTCGGCACGTGTTGTGGACGTCGCAGCCAGCGTGCTGCGCCGTACCCAATCCGGTTTCCTCTATCACTACGCCTTCGCGATGATCATCGGCCTGATTGCCCTCCTGGGCGTGCTGATGCATTACCTGCGTTGATGACCTGTACGGAATAAGAAGACGTGTCGAACTGGCCTCTACTCAGTGTCCTCATCTGGCTGCCGATCCTCGGCGGTGCCCTGATCCTTGCGATCCGTGATGCGCAGACCGCCCGTTGGGCGTCGTTGGGCGTCGCGGTGCTGACCTTCGTGGCGAGCCTCTCGCTGCTGGGCGGCTACAACCCGGGCATCGACGCGCTGCAGTTCGTCGAGACCCATGCCTGGATCCCGACCTACAACATCGGCTACAACCTGGGCGTGGACGGCATCGCCGTAGCGCTGATCCTGCTGACCACGCTGGTCAGCGTGCTCGCCCTGATCGGTGCCTGGAGCGCGATCGACAAGCGCGTGAACCAGTACGTGGCTGCCTTCCTGATCCTGGAAGGTGTCACCGTCGGTATCTTCTCGGCCACGGACGCGATGCTGTTCTACGTGTTCTTCGAGGCGATGCTGATCCCGATGTTCCTGATCATCGGTGTCTGGGGCGGCCCGCGCCGCATCTACGCCGCGCTGAAGTTCTTCCTGTACACCTTCCTCGGCTCGGTGCTGATGCTGGTGGCGCTGATCTACCTGTACATGAAGGGCGGCAGCTTCCAGCTGGCCGACCTCTATGCACTGCAGCTGTCGGGCAAGGAACAGACCTGGATCTTCTTCGCCTTCCTGATCGCGTTCGCGGTCAAGGTGCCGATGTTCCCGGTGCACACCTGGCTGCCGGACGCGCACGTGGAAGCGCCGACCGCCGGTTCGGTGATCCTGGCCGCCATCGCGCTGAAGATCGGTGGCTACGGCTTCCTGCGCTTCAACCTGCCGATCGTCCCTGATGCATCGCAGGAGTGGGCATGGCTGGTCATCGCACTGTCGCTGATCGCGGTGATCTACGTCGGCCTGGTGGCCCTGGTGCAGGACGACATGAAGAAGCTGATCGCCTATTCGTCGATCGCGCACATGGGCTTCGTCACCCTGGGCACCTTCATCGCCCTGTGGCTGGTGCGTGAAGCCGGCAACGTCGATGCGGCCCGCCTGGGCCTGCAGGGCGCCATGGTGCAGATGATCTCGCACGGCTTCGTGTCCGGCGCGATGTTCTCCTGCGTCGGTGTGCTGTACGACCGCATGCACAGCCGCCGCATCGCCGATTACGGCGGCGTGGTCAACGTGATGCCCTGGTTCGCCACCTTCGCCATGCTGTTCTTCATGGCCAATGCGGGCCTGCCGGGTACCAGCGGTTTCGTCGGCGAGTTCATGGTCATCCTCGCGGCGTTCCAGCGGAACCCGTGGATTGCCCTGGGCGCAGCCACCACCCTGATCATCGGCGCGGCTTACACCCTGTGGCTGTACAAGCGCGTCTTCTTCGGCGAGGTGGCCAACAGCCACGTAGCCGAACTGAAGGACATCAACGGCCGCGAATGGCTGGTGCTGGGCGTGTTCGCCATTGGCGTGCTGGCCCTGGGCATCTACCCCAAGCCGCTGACCGACCTGATGGAGCCCTCGATCGCAAAGCTGGCGATGCAGATCGCATCCAGCAAGTTGCTGTAATTCCAGGATTTGATGATGACCACCTCGCCGCTGCTGCCACTGACCGCCGCTGACCTGCCACCGCTCGCTCCCGAGCTGGTGCTGATCGGCAGCGCCTTCGCCCTGATGATCCTCGACCTGTTCGTCAGCGAACGGAACAAGATCGTCACCCACCTGTTCTCGGTCGCCGCACTGGCCGTAGTGCTGTTCATGCTGGCCACCGGCGTGGGCGGGCAGGGGGAGGTCTTCCATGGCATGTTCGTGCGCGATACCGCCGCGGACGTGATGAAGACCGGGATCGTGCTGCTCAGCGGCCTGACCCTGATCTACGGCTGGGGCTACCTGCGCGAGCGCAAGCTGTTCCAGGGTGAGATTCCGGTGCTGATCCTGTTCGGCACCGCCGGCATGATGATCCTGGTCTCCGCCGGCAGCCTGCTGATGGTGTACCTGGGCCTGGAACTGCTGGCCCTGTGCTCCTACGCACTGGTTGCCAGCAACCGCGAAAGCGGCCTGGCCTCGGAAGCGGCGATGAAGTACATCGTCCTCGGCTCGCTTGCTTCGGGCCTGCTGCTGTACGGCATGTCGCTGATCTACGGCGCCACCGGCAGCCTGCACCTGGATGCCATCCAGGCCGCCATCCCGCACTCGGAAGAGCGCGTGCTGCTGATCACCGGCGCGGTATTCATGATTGCCGGTGTTGCCTTCAAGCTGGGTGCCGCACCGTTCCACATGTGGCTGCCGGACGTGTACCAGGGTGCTCCGGCACCGATCGCGCTGTTCATCAGCTCGGCACCGAAGCTGGCTGCCTTTGGCATGGCCTATCGCCTGCTGGAAATGGGCGTGGGCCCGCTGTCGACCGAACTGCAGCTGATGATTGCAGGCCTGGCCGCGTTGTCGCTGGTGATCGGCAACCTGATGGCCATCGCACAGAGCAACCTCAAGCGCATGCTGGCGTTCTCCACCGTGTCGCACATCGGCTTCCTGCTGATGGGCATCGCCGGTGGCGGTTCGCAGGGTTATGCGGCTGCGCTGTTCTACGCTCTGGCCTACGCCATCATGTCGACCGCGGCCTTCGGCGCGATCATCGCGCTGTCGCGTGCTGGCTTCGAGGCGGAGAACATCGAGGATTTCAAGGGCCTGAATGCCCGCAACCCGTGGATGGCCGGCCTGGTGCTGTGCATCATGGCGTCGCTGGCAGGCATCCCGCCGTTCCTCGGTTTCTGGACCAAGCTGGCCGTGCTCGGCGCAGCCATCAACGGCGGCCTGCTGTGGCTGGCGATCCTGGGCGTGCTGTGCGCCGTGGTCGGCTGCTTCTACTACCTGCGTGTCATCAAGGTCATGTACTTCGATGAGCCGGTGGGCGAGGCCATGCCGCGCAGCAAGGACCGCGTGCTGGGTGTGGTGCTGGGCGTGAACGCATTGGCGTTGCTGGCGCTGGGCCTGGCCTGGAACCCGATCATGGTCTGGTGCCAGCAGGCATTTGCGCATCTTGCATAAAAGTTGACACAAAGCTGCGCGATTCGTGTAATATACGCAGCTTGAGTTGTCACTGCAGCGGTTCAGCCAGAACATCGTTGCGGAGCGCCTCCCTCGCCAGAGTGGAGGCAGCGGTTCAAACACTTCCGGTGCGGGGTGGAGCAGTCTGGCAGCTCGTCGGGCTCATAACCCGAAGGTCGCAGGTTCAAATCCTGCCCCCGCTACCAACACATCGAATCGGCGCCAACCAATTCGATGAATGAGGAAAAGCTTGCAGGTTTTGAAGTTATCCCTCATAATTCCGCTTCTGATGCGGGGTGGAGCAGTCTGGCAGCTCGTCGGGCTCATAACCCGAAGGTCGCAGGTTCAAATCCTGCCCCCGCTACCAAGTAAAGAATGCGCCTTCGAAGCTCTGCTTCGGGGGCGTTTTTCTTTGGGGCTTCCGCTGATCCACCGGGCATGGCCCGGCGCTGCCATCGCGCGGTCACCCGGTAGCGCCGGGCCATGCCCGGCGAGCGCAGCGGAGGGTTTCAGCACGGCCGCAGCCTTGCACCAGAGCGGTGCAGGGGCTATCATCAGCGGCCTAGAAGTACCCCTGACGGCGGCGCTCCCCATCGGAGATCCACCCGGAAGGAGGGCCGCAGCACGCTTGTTCAGCGCGTTGCAACCGGAATCCAGTCACCGGAGTCTTTCCGGAAAAGGGGCCCAGCGGGCCCTTCGTCGTTTTCGGGGCGTCATGTTTCCATGCTGGCCAAGGCCGGCACCCAACCAAGAGATCAAGGCAGGCTGTGAGCGACAAGGCAACCGACATCGCGAATCTGCTCGCCCCGACCGTTGTGTCGCTGGGCCTGGAGCTGCTGGGCGTTGAGTATCTGCCGGCCCCCGGTGGTGCGACCCTTCGCCTTTACATCGACGTGCCGCTGGCGGAACAGCCGGAGCGCATCATCAATGTGGACGACTGTGAGCGGGTAAGCCGCGAAGTCTCTGCACAGATGGACGTCGAGGACCCGATCAGCGGCAATTACACGCTGGAAGTGTCCTCGCCGGGCGTGGATCGCCCGCTGTTCAACCTGGAGCAGTTTGGTCGTCACCTCGGCGAATCGGCCAAGGTCACCCTGAAGCTGCCGCAGGAAAACCGCCGCCGCCTGCAGGGTCGCATCGACGCGATCGATGAGGCGCAGGGCAGCATCACCTTCATCGTCGACAACACCGCACTGGTGGTGTCGGCCGACAACATCGACAAGGCGCGGATCATGCCTGACTGGGTGGCGCTGGGGTTGGCCCCGAGCAAGCCGACCGGTCCGGCACCGAAGCGTCCGAAGCCGAACAAGAATTCTTCTTCCAACGAGCCGGCGGCAAAGAAGCCGCGCGCGGAGTGAGCCAATGAGCAAGGAACTGTTGCTGGTAGTGGACGCGGTCGCCAACGAGAAGGGCGTGCCGCGTGAAGTGATCTTCGATGCCATCGAGGCCGCCCTGGCCTCGGCAGCGAAGAAGCGCTATCCCGACGAGGAAGTGCTGACCCGCGTGGTCATCGACCACAAGGATGGCAACTACGAAACCTACCGCCGCTGGGAAGTGGTGGCCGATGACGTGGTGATGGAATCGCCGGATCGTCAGATCCGCCTGATGGACGCGATCGACGAAGCCGAAGGCGTGGACGTCGGCGATTACATCGAAGAGCAGATCGAGAACCCCGACTTCGGTCGCATCGCCGCCCAGGCCGCCAAGCAGGTGATCGTGCAGCGCGTGCGTGAAGCCGAGCGCCAGCAGGTGGTCGATGCGTGGGCCGACCGTGTGGGTGAGCTGATCACCGGCGTGGTCAAGCGCGCCGAGCGCGGCAACATCTATGTCGACCTTGGCGGCAACGCCGAGGGTTTCATTCCGAAGGACAAGGGCATTCCGCGTGATGTCCTGCGTGCCGGCGACCGCGTCCGCGGTTACCTGGCCGAAGTGCGTTCGGAGCCGCGTGGCCCGCAGCTGTTCATCAGCCGCGCCGCCCCGGAATTCATGATCGAGCTGTTCAAGCTGGAAGTGCCGGAAGTCGGCCAGGGCCTGGTGGAAATCAAGGCCTGTGCCCGCGATCCGGGCGACCGCGCCAAGATCGCCGTGCTCGCCCACGACCAGCGCACCGATCCGATCGGCGCCTGCATCGGCATGCGTGGTTCGCGCGTACAGGCCGTGTCCAACGAGCTCAATGGCGAGCGCGTGGACATCGTCCTGTGGAACGAGAACCCGGCCAACTTCGTCATCAATGCGATGGCGCCGGCCGAAGTGCAGTCGATCATCGTCGATGAAGACAAGCATTCGATGGACCTGGCCGTTGCTGAAGACCGCCTGGCCCAGGCGATCGGCAAGGGCGGCCAGAACGTGCGCCTGGCCAGCCGCCTGACCGGCTGGCAGCTCAACGTGATGACCCAGGACCAGGTGACCGCCAAGTCGGAAGCCGAACAGGCGTCGGCCCGCCAGCTGTTCATGGACAAGCTGGAAGTGGACGAGGAAATCGCTGGCATCCTGGTCAGCGAAGGCTTCGGCACGGTCGAGGAAATTGCATACGTACCGGTTGGCGAACTGCTGGCCGTGGAAGGTTTCGACGAAGACATCGTCGAAGAGCTGCGCGCACGTGCCCGCGATGCGCTGCTCAATGAGGCCCTGGCAGTCGAGGAAGGCCTGGAGGACGGCCAGCCGGCGCAGGATCTGCTGTCCCTGAAGGGCATGGACGAAGCCACCGCATATGCGTTGGCCGGCCACGGCGTGCGTACCAGCGAGGACTTGTCCGACCTGGCCGCCGACGAGGTCATGGACTTCGGCATCGAAGGGCTGGACCAGGAGCGCGCCGCGGCGCTGATCCTGGCCGCGCGTGCCGAGGAAATCGCCCGACTGGAACGCGGCGAATGAGCCGGCAATGAACAGGGCCCTGAGCCGATCAGGGCGTAGAATCCGCGCCACCTCCAGATGCGGGGGGGCGCCCACAAGATCATAGGATCCGAATGTCGCAGCAAACCACCATCCGCAAGCTTGCTGAACTGGTCAATACACCGGTCGAAAAACTGCTGGAACAGCTGGCTGGTGCCGGCATGAAGTTCAGCGGTCCCGACCAGGTCGTGACCAGCTCCGAGAAAGTGAAGCTCCTGGGCTTCCTTCGTCGCTCGCATGGCAAGCCCGAGCAGGCCCCGGAAGAGACCGATCAGTCTGCCAAGAAGATCACCCTCAACCGTCGAAAGCAGCAGGAAGTGACGGTCAATTCCGGTCGCAGCAAGACAACCGTGAACGTGGAAGTGCGCCAGAAGCGCACCTACGTCAAGGCCGATGGTGGTCGCGCGATGACCCCGGACGAAGAGCGTGCCGACATCCTGCGCAAGCTGGAAGAGTCGCGCGCACGCAACCTCGCCGAGCAGCAGGCGCTGGCCGAGAAGGACCGTCTGCGTGACGAGGAAATCGTCCGCAAGCGCGAGGAAGAAGTCGCTGCCAAGGAGCGTGCCGAGGCCGAGAAGAAGGCGGCCGAGGAAGCTGCGGTTGCCGCCAAGGCTGCCGAGGCCCTGGCTGCCAGCAAGCCCAAGGTGCGTGCTCCGATCGATGAAACCGCGCCGCGCCCGCCGCGCGCTCCGGCCGCAGCCCCGGCTGCTCCGCGTAGTGCAGCGCCGCCGCGCAGCGACGACCGCAACAACCGCAACGCGCCGCGCAACGAGCGTGGACCGGGTGACCGCTTTGCCGGTCAGATGCACCTGTCCGCCGCCGATCGTGCGCGCCGTGGCAACAGCAACAACAGCAACAACCGTGGTCGCCCGGGCAGCCGTCCGACGTCCGGCCGTCGCGACATGTCGCGCGGCGGTGGCAACTCCGGCCCGCACGCCTTCGAACGTCCGACCGCACCGGTCGTGCGTGAAGTGGCGATCGGCGACACCATCACCGTGGCCGACCTGGCGCAGAAGCTCGCGCTGAAGGGCGGCGAAGTGGTGAAGGCGCTGTTCAAGATGGGCGTGATGGCCACCATCACCCAGTCCATCGATCACGACACCGCCGCACTGGTCACCGAAGAGCTGGGTCACAAGGCGATCCGCGCCAGCGACAACGACGCCGAAGACGCGCTGTTGGCATCGGCGGGTGAGAACAAGGGCGAGGCCGTGCAGCGTCCGCCGGTGGTCACCATCATGGGCCACGTCGACCACGGCAAGACCTCGCTGCTGGATTACATCCGTCGCACCAAGGTCGCCACCGGCGAAGCCGGCGGCATCACCCAGCACATCGGTGCGTACCACGTTGAAACGCCGAAGGGCGTCATCAGCTTCCTGGATACCCCGGGCCACGCCGCGTTCACCTCGATGCGTGCCCGCGGTGCCAAGCTGACCGACATCGTGGTGCTGGTCGTGGCCGCCGATGACGGCGTCATGCCGCAGACCAAGGAAGCGATCCAGCACGCCCGTTCGGCGGGTGTGCCGCTGATCGTTGCGATCAACAAGATCGACAAGTCCGGCGCCGACCCGATGCGGGTCAAGAACGAGCTGCTCTCCGAGCAGGTCGTGGCCGAAGACTTCGGTGGCGACACCCAGATGGTAGAGATCTCGGCCAAGACCGGCCTCGGCATCGACGATCTGCTGGAAGCTGTTTCGGTCCAGGCTGAGCTGCTCGAACTGAAGGCGGTCGACGAGGGTCGTGCCAACGGCGTGGTCATCGAATCGTCGCTGGACAAGGGGCGTGGCCCGATTGCGACGGTGCTGGTGCAGCAGGGCCGCCTGAAGAAGGGCGATTACCTGGTGTGCGGCATCCAGTACGGTCGCGTGCGTGCGCTGTTCGACGAAACCGGCAAGCAGCCGGAGTTCGCTGGCCCGTCCATTCCGGTGCAGGTCCTGGGCCTGTCCGGCGTGCCGGAAGCCGGTGACGACTTCGTCGTCGTCGACGACGAGCGTCTGGCCAAGGACGTTGCCCAGCAGCGTGAGACCAAGCGCCGTGAATCGCGCCTGGTCGCCACCGCTGGCAGCCGCATGGAAGACATCATGGCGACCCTGGGCAAGGGCGAGGGCCAGCAGGTCCTCAACCTGGTCATCAAGGCCGACGTGCAGGGTTCGGTGCAGGCGTTGAGCCAGGCCCTGGTGGCGCTGTCCAACGACGACATCCGCATCAACGTGATCCACTCCGGCGTGGGCGGCATCACCGAGTCGGACGCCAATTCGGCCGCCGCTTCGAAGGCCACCGTCATCGGCTTCAACGTGCGTGCGGATGCTTCGGCCCGTCGCATCATCGAATCCAACGGCGTGGACCTGCGTTACTTCTCGATCATCTATGACGTGATCGATCAGGTGAAGCAGGTGGCCTCCGGTCTGCTGGGCGTGGAGATCCGCGAAGAGATCATCGGTATCGCCGAGGTCCGCGACGTCTTCCGCAGCTCCAAGCTGGGTGCCGTCGCCGGCAGCATGGTCATCGAGGGTGTGGTCAAGCGCAACAAGCCGATCCGCGTCCTGCGCGACAGCGTGGTGATCTTCGAAGGCGAGCTGGAATCGCTGCGCCGCTTCAAGGAAAACGTCGAGGAAGTCCGCAACGGTACCGAGTGCGGTATCGCGGTGAAGGCTTACAACGATGTCAAGCCGGGTGACCAGATCGAGTGCTTCGAGCGTATCGAAGTGCCGCGCACCCTGTAATGCTGCAACGGACCGGCCCTCACGGGCCGGTCCTGTTTCAACCCGTAAACTGCAACAACGAACCCCAAGAAGAGCCTGCCGCGTGCCCAAGACTTTCCATCGAACCGACCGTGTCTCCGCCCAGCTGCGCCGTGAACTCGGCACCCTGGTGCACAACGCCGTGCGCGAGCACGGGTTGCCCTCGGTGAGCGTGTCCGACGTGGAAATCACCCGCGACATGGCCCACGCCAAGGTGTTCGTCACCGCGCTGATGCCGGAACGTTCGGTTGAAGCCATGAAGGGCCTGAAGGAACTGGCCTGGGGCCTGCGCATGGAACTGGCGCGCGCGATGAAGCTGCGGCATGTGCCGGAGCTGCATTTCCACTACGACGACTCGGTCGATCGTGGCGAGCGCATCGACAACCTGCTGCGCGACCTGCCTGATACCGTGGCCGCCGAAAAGCGTCGCGAAGGCGACGAAGAATAACCGCGCGACGCCGGGGATGCCCGGCGTTGCTGCATTCCGGCTGCGCGATGTCTGATACAGACCGCGCTGCGCGCTCGCCGGGCATGGCCTGGCGCTACCCGTACCTGTCATGACCCGAATTCAGTTCCGTCGCCTGGATGGCATCCTGCTGCTCGACAAGCCGACCGGCATGAGCTCCAACGCCGCGCTGCAGGTCGCCCGCCGCCTGTTCCGGGCGGAAAAGGGCGGCCACACCGGCAGCCTTGACCCGCTGGCTACCGGCCTGTTGCCGCTGTGCTTCGGCGAGGCGACCAAGATCGCCGGCCTGCTGCTGGGCTCGGCCAAGGCATACGACGCGGAGATCGTGCTGGGCCAGACCACCGATACCGACGACGCCGAGGGCCAGGTGCTGCTTGAGCGGCCGGTGCCGGCGATCAGTCCCGAGGCCCTGCAGGCGGCGATCGCGCCGTTGCTCGGCGACATCCTGCAGCGTGCGCCGATCTATTCCGCGCTCAAGCAGGGCGGGGAGCCGCTTTATGTGAAGGCCCGACGTGGCGACGCCATCGAAGCGCCCGAGCGCCAGGTCAAGGTCCATGCCATCGAGATACTGGAGCAGCAGCCGGAGCGGCTGCGGCTGCGGGTCACCTGCGGCTCGGGCACCTATATCCGCAGTCTGGCCCGTGATCTTGGTGAAACGCTGGGCTGCGGGGCGCACATCAGTGCCCTGCGTCGCTTGTGGGTGGAACCGTTCCACGAACCGGCGATGGTCACCCTGGAACAGCTGAGGGCCCTGGTGGAAGCGCAGGACGAGGCCGCCATGGACGCGCTGCTGCTGCCGCTGGCGGCGGGCCTCTCCGAGTATCCCCGGGTCGACCTGGACGCCGAGCAGGTCCAGCGCTTCTGCGTGGGCCAGCGCCAGCGCGACCCTTCCTGGCCGCGCGGCCTGGTGGTCGTGTTCGGCCCCGGATCGGCGGTGCAGGGCCTCGGCCAGGTCGACGATGGCGGCCTGCTGGCTCCGCAACGCCGCTTCAACCTCTGAACGGGGGAGGCCCGGTTCAGCCCCGGACCTTGTTCCAAAGCCCCCTGGCCGTTACAATTCCGCGGCCGTTTTACGGCAGCCTGCCGAAGGCGGGTTTCATCCATTTGTTGGTTCACGGCGAGCCAGGCGGTGCGCGAAAGCGCGTTTCTGCCGGCCACGCATCACAGAGAAAAAAGACATGTCGATCGACACCCAGAAGGTCATTGAAGACAACAAGCGCAGCTCGGCTGACACCGGCTCCCCGGAAGTCCAGGTTGCACTGCTGACCGCCCGCATCGAACTGCTGACCGGCCACTTCAAGACCCACAAGAAGGATCACCACAGCCGCCGTGGTCTGCTGCAGATGGTCAACCGCCGCCGCAGCCTGCTCGACTACCTGAAGAAGAAGGACGTCGAGCGTTACAAGGCCCTGATCGAGAAGCTTGGCCTGCGTCGCTAAGCAACGAATCCCCCGCGGCGCAGCGATGCGCCGCGGTTTTGTTTTGTAGCACCGCAATACCTTTTTCAGATCGGAACGACCGGTCATCCGTTGGCGGCAAGGGTCGCCCTCGGTCCATTCGCAGACAGCATCCCCAAGGACACCCTCCGTGGCAAAAATCACCAAAACCTTCCAGTACGGCAAGCACACCGTCACGCTTGAGACCGGCGAAATCGCCCGCCAGGCCGGTGGCGCCGTCATCGTCAAGTTCGACGACACCGTGCTGCTGGTCTCCGCCGTTGCCGCCAAGAGCGCGCGTGAGGGCCAGGACTTCTTCCCCCTGACCTGTGACTACCAGGAGAAGTTCTACGCCGGTGGCCGTATCCCGGGTGGCTTCTTCAAGCGCGAAGGCCGCGCGACCGAGAAGGAAACCCTGATCTCGCGTCTGATCGATCGACCGATCCGTCCGCTGTTCCCGGAAGACTACAAGAACGAAGTCCAGATCATCGCCACGGTGATGTCGCTGAACCCGGACATCGATGGTGACATCGCTGCCCTGATCGGTGCCTCGGCTGCGCTGTCGCTGGCCGGCACCCCGTTCAAGGGTCCGATCGCCGCCGCCAAGGTGGGTTACAAGAACGGTGAGTACATCCTCAACCCGACCGTGACCGAACTGAAGGATTCGGAGCTGGAGCTGGTCGTTGCCGGTACCGCCAACGCTGTGCTGATGGTGGAATCCGAAGCCGCGTTGCTGTCCGAAGACGTGATGCTGGGCGCCGTGACCTTCGGTCACCGCGAAATGCAGAAGGTCATCAACGCGATCAACGAACTGACCGTGGAAGCCGGCACCAAGCCGTCGACCTGGGTCGCCCCGGCCAAGAACGACGTGCTGATCAGCGCCCTGCAGGAAGCCATCGGCCCGCGTCTGGGCGAAGCCTTCCAGGTGCGCGACAAGCTGCAGCGCCGCGACGCCATCTCGGCGATCAAGAAGGACGTGGTCGAGTCGCTGGCTGGCCGCGTGGCCGCTGAAGGCTGGAACCCGGCCGAGCTGTCGAAGGAATTCGGCGAGCTGGAATACAGCACCATGCGCAACTCGGTGCTGGACACCAAGGTCCGCATCGACGGCCGTGCGCTGGACACCGTCCGCCCGATCGCAGTGAAGACCGGCATCCTGCCGCGTACCCACGGTTCCTCGCTGTTCACCCGCGGCGAAACGCAGGCCATCGTGACCATCACCCTGGGCACCGCCCGTGATGGCCAGGTCATCGATGCCGTCTCCGGTGAGTACAAAGAGAACTTCCTGTTCCATTACAACTTCCCCCCCTACTCGGTGGGTGAGACCGGCCGCATGATGGGCCCGAAGCGTCGCGAGATCGGCCACGGCCGTCTGGCCAAGCGCGGCGTGCTGGCAGTGATGCCGTCGCTGGAATCCTTCCCGTACACCATCCGTGTCGTGTCGGAAATCACCGAATCCAACGGCTCCTCGTCGATGGCATCGGTCTGCGGCTCGTCGCTGGCCCTGATGGATGCCGGCGTGCCGGTGAAGGCACCGGTTGCCGGTATCGCCATGGGTCTGGTCAAGGAAGGCGATCGCTTCGTCGTCCTGTCCGACATCCTGGGTGACGAAGATCACCTGGGCGACATGGACTTCAAGGTTGCCGGTACCGCTGAGGGCATCTCCGCCCTGCAGATGGACATCAAGATCGAAGGCATCACCGAAGAGATCATGAAGCAGGCTCTGCAGCAGGCCAAGGCTGGCCGTCTGCACATCCTGGGCGAAATGGCCCACGGCCTGACCGCTCCGCGCGAAGAGTTGTCGGACTACGCGCCGCGTCTGCTGACCATCAAGATCCACCCGGACAAGATCCGCGAAGTGATCGGCAAGGGTGGTTCGACCATCCAGGCCATCACCAAGGAAACCGGCACCCAGATCGACATCCAGGATGACGGCACCATCGTCATCGCTTCGGTCAACGCCATCGCTGCCCAGGCCGCCAAGGCCCGCATCGAGCAGATCACCTCGGACGTCGAGCCGGGCCGCATCTACGAAGGCAAGGTCGCCAAGATCATGGACTTCGGTGCGTTCGTCACCATCCTGCCGGGCAAGGACGGTCTGGTCCACGTGTCGCAGATCTCCAGCGACCGCGTCGAGAAGGTCGGTGACGTGCTGAAGGAAGGCGATGTGGTCAAGGTCAAGGTGCTGGAAGTCGACAAGCAGGGCCGTATCCGCCTGTCGATGAAGGCCGTCGAGGAAGGCGAAGGCACCACCGCCGAGTAATCGACGGTGGGTGTCAACCTTGGTTGGCACGCCTCGATTCCGGTAGGTGTCAACCTTGGTTGACACACCAAAATGAAAAAGCGGGCTTCGGCCCGCTTTTTCTTTGCCTGCAACACCCGCCAGGCAAGACGCTACGGCGACGGTTCCTCTGCATCTTCCTGCCCCAGCCACCACACCTGGCCCGGCTCCGGGTCCGTAAGCGGATGCTCGCGCTGTTCAATCGCCTCCAGCACGCGCCCACTGCCAGCTGTCATCCATGCCGCTATCAGCTTCTCCACTGCGACGCGGCCCTGCGCGGCAATGCCGAGATTGCGTTCGCGCGCCCAGCCCTCGTCATCCTCGTGGCTGTCGTCATAGTGCTGGTGCGGTGCGCCATAGCTGCAACGCAGGCACAGGTGACGTACCGAATGGGTCCAGTCTTCGACCAGGCCGATGCCGGGCAACGTCATTGCGCGCAGCGCGGCAATGTCCTCCGGCCCATCGCACTGCACGAACACGGCGTAGGTCGCCATGTCCGACTGCTGCAGGCGCTGCATCGCATTGAATACCGGCACTTCGCGCTCGCCGTAGGTGCGACGCCCGGTGGATGCACCGTCGTGCAGCACGATGTCACCGAAGCGGAACCCGCTCTCCGGAAGCGGCACGTTCTCCAGCCGTGCGCGCACCGGATCCAGCCGACGCATGTACACGGTCTCGCCGCTGGACCACGGGTTCAGGCGAACACAGGCAACGCCGAAATTGCCATCGATCGGGCCTTCGCTTTCGGCAAGCGTAATGCCGCAACGGGTCCATTGCCGGCGTGCCTCGGCCCAGTCGCCGGCGCCGGTCGCGGCAATGCCGGCATTCCATGCGGTGGCCTCGTCGATGTCATCGCGCAGCTGCTCCGAGCGCAGGTTGTCCTGCAGTGACTTCGGCCAATCGCGCAGGTACTTGTGCGCAAGCCCGCGCATGTAGTGCAGGTGGGGGATGTCGGGCGTCCATTCGACGAGCTGGCCGAACAGGGCTGCTGCGTCAACCAGTTCACCCGCATCGAAGGCCGCATAGGCACTCGCCTCCAGTGCTTGCAGCTTTTCCAGGGTGTCGTCGTCTAGCAGCGTGCCGTCTGCGTCGTGGTCTGTGGTCATGTCCGTGTGCCAGAGAAATTCCAGCGCCACCTTAGCTCAGGTAGGTCGTGTGTTGTCCTGTTGCGAACTGCTGCGCATGCAGATCGGCCACGTCGATGTCATCTTCAATCACCCCGAACCTGTCCGACGGACGACATGCGTGGACATCCGCACCATGGAGCGATCTGTTTGCTAACGTGGCGACGCCTTCGACCCGGGAGTTCCCATGTTCCGCCAGACCTTGGCCGCACTTGCTGTGCTGATTGCCGGCACCCTGTCCATTGCCGCGCAGGCGCAACCGGCGCAACCGCCGATCTTCGGCGCGTACTACCCCGGCGGTTCGGCCGAGCGCTATCCGGTATCGAGCATCCCGGCCGAACGACTCACCCATCTGTTCTATGCGTTCTCCACCATCGAGGAGGGACGCTGTGCGATCGGTGCCGAGGCGCCTGCCAACTTCGCGGCGTTGGCCGAGCTCAAGCGCCGACACCCACATCTGCGCACGTTGATTTCGATCGGGGGCTGGGGTGCGGGCGGATTTTCCGACGCTGCGCTGACCGAGGTCAGCCGCAGGCGCTTGGTCGATTCGTGCATGGCGTTGTTCTTCGAGCGCCATGCCGGCAGTTTCGATGGCGTGGACATCGACTGGGAATTCCCGGTCAGCGGAGGCCCGAAAGAGCTGGCGCACCGCCCGCAGGATCGTGCCAACCTGACCAGGCTTGCGCAGGCCTTCCGCGTGGCGCTGGATGCTCGTAGCAGGAAGACGGGGCAGCCGATGCTGCTGACCGCCGCGCTCGCCGCCGGCCGCCTGCAGACCGATGGACCCTATGACCCCGCCGCCAGCTACGATCTGCCGGCGTTGGCCAAGGTGTTCGATTTCATCAACCTGATGAGCTACGACATGGGCACCGGCTTCTCGGCGGTGTCGACCTTCAATGCCCCCCTGCATGAAGTGCCTGCCGACCCGTTGGCGCCGGAACTGCGGCGCTGGAACAACGTGGCCGGTGCCGTGCAGTACTACCGCGAGCATGGCGTGCCGGCGGCCAAGCTGGTGCTGGGCGTGCCGTTCTACGGGCGTGGTTTCAAGGTCAACGGCGAGTCGGTGGATGGCCTGTACCAGGCCTACAGCGCTCCGGCCGATGCCGGCGACTGGCGGGTGATCAAGGCGCGCTATCTCGACCAGCCGGGCTGGAACAAACACTGGCAGCCGCAGGCGCAGAGCCCGTGGCTGTACAACCCGACCGAGAAGATTTTCATCAGTTATGAAGACCCGCGTTCGATCGGGCTGCGTGCACAGTTCGCGCGTGAGCAGGGCCTGGCCGGTGTGTTCATGTGGGAGCTGACCGGTGACGACGAGCAGGCCAGCCTGCTCAACGCGATGCTTGCTCCGTGGCAGAAGGCCCGCGTCGGCGACTGACCGTGCTGGCAGCACCGGGCCAGGACCGACGCTGCAATCCGATCATCGATGGCGAGTCGTCAGTTTGCCCACACGCTGTTGGGGTCACCGTTGCGGGCCCGCCGCTGGCTCGCATACGCCAGGCGAGCAAAGCCAAAGGCCATCGCCAGTGCCATCGCATCGATCCAGAACAACGGCCAGTGGCCGCGTGTGGCGGCCAGCCACAGCCAGTCACCGTTGAGGGCGCCGTGCGCCACCGGCACCAGTGCGGTGCTGATCGCCGCGGCCCACAGCAGCTCGCGCGCCGCCTGCGCCGGGCGGCGCAGGGCTGCCCACAGCGCACACGCCGCCCAGGTCACAAAGCAGGCCCAGCGGATGCCATGGTCGACCTGTGCAGGTGCTACCCGCTCCAGCACCAGCGCGGCCACGAAGGCCACCGAGATCGCCACGCACAGGCCGATGCAGACACCCACAGTGGCCCGCGCCATGTTGACGGCAGCGCGTGACTGCTGCGGCTGACGGCGTTTGCGCCGCGACTCGATCCACAGCAGGTTGCCCGAATAGAACAGGAAGGCGCCGCCGAGGCCGAGCAGGAAATACAGCCAGACCACCACGCCGTTGCCGAACTCGCCGAAATGGAGGGCATAGGCGGCACTGAGCGTGGCGTGGTTGGCATCGCGTTGGCCGGGCAGCTGGCTGGCCAGCACGCGGCCGCTTTCGACATCCAGCGCGACGGCGCCGAGCGGGCCAAGCGTGCCGCTGGCCTCGCCGGTGATCTCGATGGTCGCGTTGGCATCACCGCCATTGGCCAGTTTCAGGTAGGCCGGTTCGAAATTTGCCACACCCTGCGCGCGTGCCACTTCCAGCGCCCGTGCGTGCAGTTCGCGCAGACTGCCCGGTGCAGCAGGGATGCCACTGGCCTCGCGCAGCGGCGCGGTGTCCATCGCCGTCGGTACCGCCTGCAGCGCCTTGCCGTCGTAGATCAGGGGATTGAGTACGGCCATCTGCATGAACACCAGGCAGAGCAGGGCGCCGGTCACCGCGAACATCAGATGGAACGGCAGGCTGAGCACGCCGATCACGTTGTGCGCGTCCTGCCACTGCTGCTTGAGATTGCGGCCCGGGCGCAGCGCGAACAGATCGCCCAGCAGCTTGGGCAGGTGGATCACCAGGCCGCTGAGCAGGGCCATGCCGTACAGCAGGCTGACGATGCCCATCACGTAGACGCCGGCGACCGGCAGGCCCAGGCTGTAATGCAGTTCGTTGACCAGTTCGGCCAGCCCGGTCTGCGGTGGCGTGGGGCTGCCGCCGGTCTGTCCCGGCCATGCATAGCGCCAGCTGCCGTCTTCGGCCTGCCAGTAGGCCAGCGGCTGCGGATGATCGGTGCCCGGGAAGGTCATGCCAACGTGGCGACGCGCTTCGGCGTGCGTGGCCAGCACGTCGTCGAGCAGGTACTGCGCATCATCCAGGCCGGCCGGCAGCGCGGTTGCCGCGCCTGGTGTCTGCCACAGCGGGAGGTCGTGGTGGAACAGGGTCAGCGCGCCGGCATAGAACGCCACGAACAGCCCGAAGCCGGCGACCAGGCCAACCCAGGTGTGCAGGGTGGTGAACGTGCGCAGGGTCTGGGAACTGAATTTCATGCGGTCGATCTCATTGCACCGCGCCGGTCAGGCGCAGCAGGCCGAGTACGGCGAAGCCAAGGGCCGCGCAACCGGCCAGGGTCAGCCAGGCGCGCAGCGGGCTGCGGAAACTGAAGGCCCACAGCGCGGCCAGCATCCACAACGGGACGAATGCGATCAGGCTCGGCACCAGGGCCTTCTGCCAGGGGCCCGGCGGCAGCCATGCCACCAGGCCGGTTGCCGCAGCGGCAAGGAAGAAGCCGGCGAAGATGCCGGCCAGTGCGCGCGGCCACATCAGCGCGGCTCCACATCAGGGCGGTGCCACGCGGCCAGTGCCGGCAGCAGCATGGCGGCCAGCATCCAGGTGCACAGCATCGCCACCAGGCCGGCGGCAAAGCCCAGCTCGGCCATCCACAGCCACAGCGCGGCCACAGCAGCGACCAGGCCGATCTGCCGGCCCAGGCGCCCGGCACGGCGCAGACGTGGCCAACGGCAGTGCGGGGAGGCGGCATAGAACGCCAGCGCGGAGAACATCGCCGACAGCATGCCTAGGCTGCAGAAGCCAAGGGTCGACAGGCCAACGGTGATCATTGCGGGCTCCGAGCCCGGCACTCGGCCGGTGAACGCGGGGCACGGGCGGGACCGGCAGGCGCCGGTCGGGGCGGGTGGCGCATTGCAGGGTCCTGGGGGAAGCGGGCAGGTCGGCACGGAGGCTGGCTGCGCGCACATGGTAATCATTGCGTTTTCACGCCGCCAGCGAGCGCCATTCAGGCGCCGCTTGGGCTTTGTCGGCCACTGGTTTAAGATCGTGGGCAACCACATCCTGGAACCAAGGTGGCCCGCGCACTGCGCCGGCCGAGCGTGCGACATGAGCACTACCACCGCCCACTGTTGACCTGCCCCGAAGGCCCTGCATTCCAGGCGCCCTAGTGGCGCTTTTTTATTGCCCGGGCGTTGGCCCGGGAGCGCTTTCCAGCCCGCCCGGCGGGCCCCGCATGAAGCCATTGAAATGATCACGATTACCCTTCCCGACGGCAGCCGCCGCGAATTCGAACATCCTGTCAGCGTCATGGACGTCGCCCAGTCGATCGGCGCCGGCCTGGCCAAGGCCACCATCGCCGGTTCGGTGGATGGCGTGCTGGTCGATGCCAGTGACGTCATCGACCACGATGCCTCCCTGCGCATCATCACCGCCAAGGACGAGGAGGGCGTGGAAATCATCCGCCACTCCAGCGCCCACCTGGTCGGCCACGCGGTCAAGCAGCTCTATCCGGACGTGAAGATGGTGATCGGCCCGGTGATCGCCGAGGGCTTCTACTACGACATCTATTCCGAGCGCCCGTTCACCCCGGAGGACATGGCGGTGATCGAAAAGCGCATGGGCGAGCTGATCGCACAGGACTACGACGTCATCAAGAAAGTGACGCCGCGTGCGGAAGTCATCGAGATCTTCAAGGCCCGTGGCGAGGACTACAAGCTGCGCCTGATCGAGGACATGTCCCCGGAGATCCAGGCGATGGGCATGTACTACCACCAAGAGTACGTGGACATGTGCCGCGGCCCGCACGTGCCCAACACGCGCTTCCTGAAGGCCTTCAAACTGACCCGCATTTCCGGCGCCTATTGGCGTGGCGACGCGCAGAACGAGCAGCTGCAGCGCGTCTACGGCACCGCCTGGGCCGACAAGAAGCAGCTCGATGCGTACATCAAGCGCATCGAAGAAGCGGAGATGCGCGACCACCGTCGCATCGGCAAGCAGCAGGACCTGTTCCACCTGCAGGAAGAGGCCCCGGGCCTGGTGTTCTGGCACCCGAAGGGCTGGGCGCTGTGGCAGGTGGTCGAGCAGTACATGCGCAAGGTGTACCGCAGCACCGGCTACGGCGAAGTGCGCTGCCCGCAGATCCTGGACGTGTCGCTGTGGCAGAAATCGGGCCACTGGGACAACTACCAGGACGCGATGTTCTTCACCGAGTCGGAGAAGCGTACCTACGCGCTGAAGCCGATGAACTGCCCGGGCCACGTGCAGGTGTTCAACCAGGGGCTGCACAGCTACCGTGATCTGCCGATCCGCTACGGCGAGTTTGGCGCCTGCCACCGCAACGAGCCTTCCGGTGCGCTGCACGGCATCCTGCGCGTGCGTGGCTTCACCCAGGACGACGGTCACGTGTTCTGCACCGAAGACCAGGTCGAGGCGGAAGTGACCGCGTTCCACCAGCAGGCGCTGGCGGTGTACCAGCACTTCGGCTTCGAGGAGATCCAGGTCAAGATCGCGCTGCGCCCCGAATCGCGTCTGGGCGATGATGCCACCTGGGACAAGGCGGAGGGCGCGCTGCGCTCGGCATTGTCCAGCTGCGGGGTGGAATGGCAGGAGCTGCCGGGCGAGGGCGCCTTCTACGGCCCGAAGATCGAATACCACCTGAAGGACGCCATCGGCCGCACCTGGCAGCTGGGCACCATGCAGGTCGATTTCATGATGCCTGGCCGTCTGGGCGCTGAATACGTGGACGAGAACAGCCAGAAGAAGCATCCGGTGATGCTGCACCGGGCCATCGTAGGCTCGATGGAGCGTTTCCTGGGCATCCTGATCGAGCACCATGCCGGCCAGTTCCCGGCTTGGCTGGCGCCGACCCAGGTGGTGGTGGCCAATATCACCGATGCGCAGGCTGAATACGTGTCTGCCGTGACCAAAAGCCTTGCGGATCAAGGCTTCCGCGTCAGCGCCGATTTGCGTAACGAGAAGATCGGCTATAAGATTCGCGAGCACACGCTGCAGCGCGTGCCGTACCTGCTGGTCATTGGTGACCGCGAGAAGGAAAACGGCGCTGTGGCGGTGCGTACGCGTTCTGGCGAAGATCTCGGCAGCATGAGCCTCCAGGCTTTCACCGAGCGGCTCCAGGCCGAGGGCGCGTAAACAAAGGTCCGGCCCGTGCGCATTGGCGCCCGGGCCGGGTTCGACACCCTTGGGAGATCGCAATATCAGTACCCCTGACAACAAACAGAACCGCAAGAATCAGGAAATCCGTGTGCCGCGCGTCCGCGTGATCGGCAGTGACGGAGAAATGATCGGCGTGTTGACGCGAGACGAAGCGTTGTCCATGGCCGAAGATGAAGGCCTGGACCTGGTCGAGATCCAGCCGCAGGCAGACCCGCCGGTGTGCAAGATCATGGACTTCGGCAAGTTCAAGTTCGAAGCCCAGAAGAAGGCCAGCGAGGCCAAGAAGAAGACCAAGCAGGTCGAGATCAAGGAAGTGAAGTTCCGTCCGGTTACGGACGAGGGCGACTACCAGATCAAGCTGCGCAAGATGCGCGGTTTCCTTGAAGAAGGCGACAAGATCAAGGTCAACATCCGTTTCCGTGGCCGTGAAATGAGCCACCAGGAACTGGGTCGCGAGATGGCCAGCCGGATCGAGGGTGATCTGGGCGAGGACATCGTCATCGAATCCCGTCCGCGCCTGGAAGGGCGTCAGATGGTGATGATGATCGCGCCGAAGAAGAAGACCTGAGGCCTGACGGGCTGCCTCGCGGGGCGCCTGGCGGCTGAATGGATGAAGGTGAAGGGGCGCCGCTGGCGTCCTTTTGCTTTTCCGGGACCGGCGCAGCCGGGTTGCGGATGAAAAGCTGTATGGGGGCTGGTTACAGGGCGGTTTTGCCTGTATCATGCCCGGCTCGACCCACCCAGGACGGGTCGTACGCCGATCATGGCAGGACGGAAAGAGCGGCCCAGGCCGCCGCCAGATCAGTCAGAAACCAGGGTCATATCCCATCAAGGACATTGCAATGCCCAAGATCAAGACCAACCGGGCGGCGGCCAAGCGTTTCCGCAAGACCGCCTCGGGCAAGTACAAGTGCGGCCACGCCAACCGTAGCCACATCCTCACGAAGAAAGCGACCAAGCGTAAGCGTAACCTGCGTCAGACGAATCACGTCCGCGCAGAAGACGCAGGCCGTCTGGACCGCATGCTCCCTTACCTCTGAGGAACTGAAAAATGGCACGAGTTAAGCGTGGCGTACAGGCGCGTCGCCGCCACAAGAAAATCCTTGATCTGGCGAAGGGCTACTACAATGCCCGTCGCAAGGTCTTCCGCGTCGCCAAGCAGGCGGTCATCAAGGCACAGCAGTACGCCTACATCGGCCGTAAGCAGAAGAAGCGCAACTTCCGTTCGCTGTGGATCACCCGCATCAACGCGGCTGCCCGCATCAACGGCCTGAGCTACAGCCGTTTCATGAACGGCCTGCTGAAGGCTGGCATCACCCTGGACCGTAAGGTTCTGGCTGACATCGCCGTGCACGACGCAGCTGGCTTTGCTGCACTGGCCGAAAAGGCCAAGGGCGCACTGGCGGCATAAGTCCTTCCCGATGCCGTTGCCGTTCACGGAGAACGGTGTCTGGTAGAGGCAATGCATGGGGAAGGGCGCAAGTCCTTCCCCATTCTTTTTTGTGCCGGGCGCAGCCGTGCAGATGGCGGGCGACCGGCAAGCGGTTGCGACGGCGCGGCCCTTCGTGCATCGCGATGGCAGACCGACTGGAGTTCCGGCTACCCATGAGCGACATCCAATCCCTCACTTCCCAGGCGCTGGCTGATGTGGCCGCCGCGCAGAGCCCGGACGCGCTGGAACAGCTGCGCGTGGCCCTGCTTGGCAAGAGCGGCAGCATCACCTCGCAGCTGAAACAGCTCGGTGCGCTGCCGGCCGACGAACGCAAGGCGGCCGGTGAGGCCATCAACCAGGCCCGCGATGCGCTGAGCAGCGCGCTGGGCGAGCGCAAGGCAGTGCTGGAAGATGCCGCACTCGATGCGCGCCTGGCCGCCGAGGCGATCGACATCACGCTGCCCGGCCGCAGCGGCGAACGCGCTGGCCTGCACCCGATCACCCGCACCCTCGAGCGCATCACCGGCATCTTCGGCCGGCTGGGCTATGAGTTGTCCGAAGGGCCGGAGATCGAGGACGACTGGCACAACTTCGAGGCGCTGAACTTCCCGCCGCACCATCCGGCGCGCGCCATGCATGACACCTTCTACTTCGGTGACGGTCGCTTGCTGCGCACGCATACCTCCGGTGTGCAGGTGCGCTACATGGGAGAACACCAGCCGCCGCTGCGCATGATCGCCGCCGGCAAGGTCTATCGCAGCGACAGCGACCAGACCCATTCGCCGATGTTCCACCAGGTCGAAGGACTGCTGGTTGACGAGCACTCGACCTTCGCCGATCTGAAGGGCACGTTGTCCGAGTTCGTGCGCGCGTTCTTCGAGCGTGATTTCGAGATGCGCTTCCGCCCCAGTTACTTCCCGTTCGTCGAACCCGGCGCGGAAGTGGATATCGCCTGGCAGCAGCCCGATGGCAGCACCCGCTGGCTGGAAGTGCTCGGCTGCGGCATGGTCCACCCGAACGTGCTGCGCAACGTCGGCATCGATCCGGAGCGCTACACCGGCTTTGCCTTCGGCCTGGGCGTGGAGCGTTTTGCGATGCTGCGCTACGGCGTCAACGACCTGCGCGCGTTCTTCGAGAACGACGTGCGGTTCCTGAAGCAGTTCGCGTAAGCCACAACCATGTCGTGCCGGGCCATGCCCGGCTGCACTTGAATCCGAAGCCCAGGCGCATGCGCCGGGCCCACCAGGGTGACCCCATGAAATTCTCCGAAAACTGGCTGCGCAGCCACGTCCCGACCACTGCCTCGCGCGATGAGCTGAGCGCGGTGCTGACCGCCATCGGCCTGGAAGTGGAAGACGTGACCGCGCTTGGCGACGGCCTGCAGCACGTGGTCGTCGCGCGTATCGTCGAAGCCGAACGCCATCCCGAAGCCGACCGCCTGCAGGTGTGCAAGGTTGATGCGGGACAGGCTGAGCTGCTGCAGATCGTCTGTGGTGCGCCGAATGCGCGCCCTGGCCTGGTCGCGCCGCTGGCGATGGTCGGTGCGCAGATCGGTGAATTGAAGATCAAGCCGGCCAAGCTGCGCGGCGTCGAATCCAACGGCATGCTGTGCTCGGCCAAGGAGCTGGGCCTGGACAACGATGCCTCCGGCCTGCTGGAACTGCCGGATGACGCGCCGGTCGGCCAGACCCTGGTGGAGTACCTCGGCCTGCCGGACGCCAGCATCGAGATCAAGCTGACCCCCAACCGCGCCGACTGCTTCAGCATCCGCGGCATCGCCTATGACGTTGCTGCAGCCACGCGCAGCGAAGTAGTGGATTTCATCGCAGAGCCGATCGCTGCCCATGGCAGCCGCGAGCTGGCGATCCAGCTCGATGCCGGTGCCGAAGCACCGCGCTATCTTGGTCGTGTCATCGAAGGTGTCAACGCCGCGGCGAAGACCCCGTTGTGGATGGCCGAGCGCCTGCGCCGCAGTGGCGTGCGCCCGGTATCGCTGCTGGTCGACATCACCCAGTACGTGATGCTCGAGCTGGGCCAGCCGATGCACGCCTACGATCTGGGCACCCTGCAGGGCACGATCGGTGTGCGTCGTTCGCGCGCCGGCGAAAGCCTGAAGCTGCTGGACGGCCGTGACGCTGCGCTGGACGACAGCTTCCTGGTGGTCACCGACGCTGATCGCGCGGTCGGCCTGGCCGGCCTGATGGGCGGCTTCGATACACGCGTCACCGATGCCACCACCGCCGTGTTCCTGGAAGCGGCGCACTTCGCGCCGGCCGCGATCATGGGCCGTGGCCGCAAGCTGGGCCTGCATACCGATGCCGGCCACCGCTTCGAGCGTGGCGTCGACCCGGCGCTGCCGCGTACCGCCATCGAATACGCCACCCGCCTGGTGCTGGACCTGGCCGGTGGCACCCCGGCGCCGGTGACCGAGGCGGTACATGCGGCTGACCTGCCGCAGCCGGCCACGATCCTGCTGCGCCGCGCACGCATCACCCGCGTGCTGGGCATCACCATCGAAGACGCCGAAGTCGAGCGCATCCTGCGCGCGCTGGGCATGCAGGTGGCGATCGCTGGCGAAGGCTGGCAGGTCACTGCGCCGAGCCGCCGCTTCGACATCGCCATCGAAGAAGACCTGATCGAGGAGCTGGCCCGGATCCACGGTTACGAGCAGATCCCGACCACGCTGCCGGGTGGTGCATCGCGTGTTGCGATGCCGACCGAGACCCAGCTGGACACGCTCAGCGTGCGGCGCCAGCTGGTTGCCCGCGACCTGCAGGAAACCGTCAATTTCGCCTTCGTCGACGACGCACTGCTGAGCCAGTGGCAGCTGCGCGACAACCTGGTGCCGCTGGCCAACCCACTGTCGGCCGAGCTGGCGGTGATGCGTCCGGCGCTGCTGCCGGGCCTGGTCGCTACCCTGGGCCGCAATGCCGCCCGCCAGCTGGGCCGCGTGCGCCTGTTCGAGATCGGCCGCGTGTTCGCCCGGCAGACCGGTGACGGGCAACCGGCACCGCTGGAGACCTCGCGCGTAGCCGCTGCGGTCTGCGGTGAAGGGCAGGCGGTGCAGTGGGGCCTGCCGACCCGCAAGGTCGATTTCCACGACCTGAAGGGCGACCTGGAATCGCTGGCCGCTGCCAGTGGCGCGGTACTGGAGTTCCGCCCGTCCACCCGTGCCTACGGCCATCCGGTGCGTTCGGCCGAGGTCTTCCGCGACGGCCTGACGATCGGCTGGATCGGTCAGATCCACCCGCGTCTGGCCAAGGCGATGGACATCGACGTGGACGTGTACGCCTTCGAGCTGGATCTGGAAGCGCTGTCCGCCCGTGCGCTGCCGCGCGCCGGTGAACTGTCGCGCTACCCGGCGGTGCGCCGCGACCTGGCCTTCCTGGTGCCTGAACAGGTGGCCTGGAGTGACCTGGCCGCGACCATCCGCCAGGCTGCCGGCCCGTTGCTGCGCGAGCTGAACCTGTTCGACCGCTACGTCGGCCAAGGCGTCGAGCCGGGATTCAAGAGTCTCGCTATGGGCTTGATTTTGCAGGACAAGTCGCGCACTCTGACGGACCGCGACGTGGAAGCGGTAGTGGCCGAGGTGGTCACTGCCATCGAGCGTGAACACCACGCCCGGATCCGCGGCTGAGCGGGCAGCACTCGGGGGTAGCAGGCAATGGCATTGACCAAGGCGGAGATGGCGGAAAAGCTGTTCGACGAAGTCGGTCTGAACAAGCGGGAAGCCAAGGAATTCGTCGACGCGTTCTTCGATGTGCTGCGTGAAGCATTGGAACAGGGACGTCAGGTGAAGCTGTCGGGCTTTGGCAATTTCGACCTGCGGCGCAAGAACCAGCGCCCGGGTCGCAACCCCAAGACCGGCGAGGAAATTCCGATTTCCGCCCGTACGGTGGTTACCTTCCGTCCGGGCCAGAAGCTCAAGGAGAGGGTGGAAGCTTATGCTGGATCCGGGCAGTAACCGCGAACTTCCGCCGATTCCGGCCAAGCGCTACTTCACCATCGGTGAAGTCAGCGAACTGTGCGACGTCAAGCCGCACGTGCTGCGCTACTGGGAAACCGAATTTCCCAGTCTCGAGCCGGCCAAGCGCCGTGGCAACCGTCGTTACTACCAGCGCCACGACGTGCTGATGGTGCGGCAGATCCGCAGCCTGTTGTACGAACAGGGCTACACCATCGGTGGCGCGCGCCTGCGCCTGGATGGTCCGGATGCGCGCGAGGAATCGGCCTTGAGCAACCAGATCATCAAGCAGGTGCGTATGGAACTGGAAGAAGTGCTGCAACTGCTGCGTCGCTGACCCATTTCCGCCGTAATCCGCTATACTTCACGGCCCGCCGCACTGGCGGGCACATCGCAGCATCAGTCGGGGCGTAGCGCAGCCTGGTAGCGCATCTGCCTGGGGGGCAGAGGGTCGTCGGTTCGAATCCGGCCGTCCCGACCACTGTGATGTAACAGACAAGCCTACGCAGCAATGCGTGGGCTTTTTTGTTGCGGCGTTGTATCCTGCGCGCACTCGTACTACCGCGGCTGCTGAACCCGGTACCCACGAGAATACGATCATGGAAACGCAAAGGAACCGCGCCTGGAGGCGCTCGCAGTCGCGCCACCACGGCGGCGACCACACGGCACCACTGCCGATCTTCAAGCCGGAAAAGAACTGGAAGCTGATGTATACGCGTGGCGACAAGCTGCTGCGGGCGCGCCAGCTGGGTTTCACCTATCCGGTCCTGAGCCCGCGGCAACTGCTGGATCAGGAATGTTGAACCTGTTGTTTGTCTGCAGCCGCAACCAGCTGCGCAGCCCTACCGCCGAAGCGATGTGGCAGCGCCGGCCAGGTATCAGTGCGCGCTCTGCCGGCACCAGCCCGCATGCGCGCCGGCCCATCAGCTCAGCGGATATCCGCTGGGCTGATGTCATCTTCGTGATGGAGCCCAAGCACCAGCATCGGCTGCAGGCGAATTTCGCGCGCCTGCTTGAGCACACGCCGCTGCACTGCCTGGATATCCCCGACGACTATCGCTGCATGGATCCGGCGTTGATGGCCCTGCTGGAAGCGAAGATCGCCCCTTACCTCACATCGTCAATGGCGAAGCGGTAGATCAGCTCCGGATCACCGTCGTCAAGGCCATGCACGATCCCGCACTGCACGAAGCCTGCGGCTGCCAGCAGCCGCTGCATGCTGGCATTGGACTGGTTGGTCGAGGTGAAAAGTCGGGTGCCCGCGCTGATCGATGTGGCATGCAGAAGCAACGCACGACCGATACCGTGCCCGCGCAGCGGCACGGCGACCATCAGCATCTCGATGAAGGCCTCACCGAAGAAGTGCCGATGTTGGACCCGGTAGCCGACCGGCGTGCCATCGAGCTCGGCGACGTGCATATGGCCGTCCGCCAGCCACTGGCCGATCTGTACGGCACGCCGTGGGTCATCGGCCGCAACGCTGTCCAGGGCGATCAGTGCAGGAAGATCCGTGCACTCGGCCGCGCGTATCTGAGGTGCTGGAGCCTGCCGGGTCATCGCGGACGGCTGCGCAGCAGCAAGGACATCATCGTTGCCAGATACCAGCGTTCCATGCGGTGTTTCCTGCTGTGAGAGCCTCATTCTAGCGAGGATGGGCGCGCCGCCATCGCACTCAGTAGACGCGGAATTCGGCGCGGCAGCCGTCGCTGACCCATACGCCGCGTCGGTCCCAGCCCCAGTTGCGGTCCTCGGTGCAGGTGGTGACCGACTTCTGCTTGACCAGCCGCACGTCATGACGGACGCGGATGCGGCACTGTTTCTCCTTCTTTTCATAGGATTCGCAGACCAGGCGCTCGCCATCGCGATCGCGATCACGGTCACGGTCACGTCCGGGCCAACGGCCTCGCCCGCGTTCATCAGCAACGAATTCGGCACGACAGCCGTCGCTGACCCACAGCATGCCGCGGCGCTGTCCCCAGTTGTCATCTTCCACGCATCGCGTCACCGACAGTTGTCGCGCCAGTCGCGCGCGTCCTTCGAACGGGCACTGCTGGGTCTTGTTGAAGTGTGATTCGCAGGTCGTGCGCGGCGACGATCCGCTGTCGTAATCCTGGGCCGAGACGGTGGTTGCGGCCAGCAGCAGGGCAAGCGCAGAACCGCCCAAGGGCAGTAGCAGGCGAAGGCTCATTGAAACCTCGGGTTGGGAATGGGACGCAAGAATGGCGCACGTGCAGCACTCTGCGGCGACCAGGGCCTGCGCTGGCTCAGGACGGATTTATAAGTGTCCGGCGGCGCATGCAGGGTGTTACATCCCGTATCATCCCCGGCACATCCGATTGCATCGGGTTACAGTTTTTTACACGTTCCAGCGCTTTCGGACGCGGCCTTCGGGCAGCGCCTGTGGCCGCTGGCGCGGGTGCCGACAAGGATGTGCGGACCACGACGACCACAGGGGGTTGCGTTGATCAGCAGTATCGTCATTCATCGGTCGGCCGGCGCAAGCGCTGCCGGAGTGCAGGTCCTGGACACGACGTTCAAGGGCAAGCGTGTTTTTGTTGCCTGGGGCCTGCGTGGCCTGGAATTGACCCGCGAAGCCGAGCCGGAAGATACGGTTGCGGCCCGCGATGCGCTGCGGCGGGTTTCGCGCCAGGCCGACGGGCCGCGCAGCAGCGAGATTTTCATTGCCAGCCAATCGGGCGTGGCCATCAGTGTCTACCGGATGCTGACCGAAGCCCGCAGCGGCGACGCCGTGTTCTTCCTGTGCGATTCGCCACCGGTGGTGGAATGGCTGGTCACTTCGCTGGAAGTGCAGCCCGAATCGCCTGCGTGACCGGACGCCTCACCGTGCAGTCGAGCCTGCTCGACTGCACCCCGCCGTGGGTTACGCCAACGCTGCGTCCACTGCCGCGCGCGCATGCAGGGTCGTGGTGTCGAACAGCGGTACCGGGCTGTCTTCGGCACGTACCAGCAGCATGATCTCGGTACAGCCGAGGATGATCGCCTGGGCACCGCGGGCAACGAGGCGTTCAATCACTTCGACGTACACCTGCCGTGATCGCTCGCTGACCACGCCGGCGATCAACTCCTGGTAGATGATCGCGTGCACATCGCGGCGGTCGTCGGCCTCCGGAACCAGTACGTCCAGGCCGAAGCGCTCGCTCAGCCGGCCACGGTAGAAGTCTTCCTCCATGGTGAAGGCCGTGCCGAGCAGGCCCACACGCTGCAGACCGGCCTGCACGACCGCCGTGGCGGTCGGGTCGGCGATGTGCAGCAGCGGTAGCGGGCAGGCCGCCTCGATCTCACCAACGAGCTTGTGCATGGTGTTGGTGCAGATCAGCAGCAGTTCGGCGCCACCGGCCTGCAGCCGCTGTGCAGCATCGACCATCTCGTTGCCCAACGCATCCCAGTCGCCGTCGTGCTGCAGCTGCTTGATGCGGGCGAAATCCAGCGACCACATCAGCAGCTGCGCCGAGTGCGCGCCGCCCAGCCGTGTGCGTACCTCTTCGTTGATGAGGCGGTAGTACTGCGCCGAACTTTCCCAGCTCATGCCACCGATCAGGCCAAGCGTCTTCATGGGTCTCTCCGTGCCGGGGAAGAGTCATTGCAGCACAACCGAGGGCAGGATGCCGCGTGTCGGCCTGGCCGGGGCGCGCAATCGCAGGTGGGCCCGTCGCAGCCGCTGCCGGCACGCCTGATCGGCGTGATAATGGGCCACGACAGGCAGAGGGCAGGGCGATGGGCGAATGCTGTGGCTGCGGCAAGACACTGGATGTGGCAGCCATGCGGGCGCGCCACCGGCGAGTGCTGTGGATCGTGCTGCTGATCAACCTGGCGACGTTCCTGATGATGGTCGGCGCGTCGTGGTACAGCCACTCGTCCGCGCTGCTCTCCGGTGCGCTGGACAACCTGGGGGACGCCGCCACCTACCTGCTGAGCCTGCTGGTGGTGGGCGCTGGCGTGGCGGCCAAGGCGCGGGTCGCGTTGTTCAAGGGCGCGCTGATCCTGGCGGCGGCGGTGGCAGTGGCGGTACAGATCGGATGGCGGCTGGCGCATCCGCAGGTTCCCCTGTTCGAAAGCATGGGCCTGGCCGCGCTGCTGAATCTTGCCGCGAATGGCTTCTGCCTGTGGCTGCTGACGCCGTATCGCAATGACGACGTGAACCTGGCATCGGCCTGGGAATGCGCGCGCAACGATATCTTCGAGGGCATTTCGGTGGTGCTGGCGGCAGCGCTGGTGGCGCTGTTCGGTGCCGGTTGGCCGGACCTGCTGGTCGCGGTCGCACTGCTGGTCGTGTTCCTGCGCTCGGCGCTGCGGGTGCTGCGCATTGCGATGGCCGAGCTGCGCGCCTCGCGTGTTGCCAGCGGCTGAGCCGCAGCAGCTGTAACCGTCAAATCGACCTTGGACTGTGCATGGTGGTGACAGCCGCTGCGCACTATCCTTGCAGGGATTGTTCCGGTGGACGAAGTGATGGCCCTGCATACCTGGTGGTGGTTCCTGGCGACAGTGTTCGTGCTGTGTGGCACGCCGGGTCCGAACATGCTGCACATCCTGGGGCGCAGTGTCGGCCTGGGCTTCCGTCGCAGCGTGCCCGCCATGGCCGGTTGCCTGCTGGCGATGCTGCTGGTGCTCGCTGCATCCGCGGCCGGCCTGAGCGCGGTGCTGCGCTCGTCGCCGCTGCTGTTCGATGTACTGCGTTATCTGGGTGTGGCCTACCTGGCCTGGTTGGGCATCAAGGCGTGGCGGGACAGCTACCGGCAGGCACCGGTGGCGACAGAGGCCGATGCAGCGCTGGCGCCGGTGCACGGTGCCTGGGCAGTGTTCCGTGGTGGCCTGCTGGTGGGGCTGAGCAATCCCAAGCTGCTGCTGTTCGCCGCCGCGTTCCTGCCGCAGTTCGTCGATCCTGCGCGTGGCCAGGCCGTGCAGTACACGGTGCTTGTGGCCACCTTCGCCAGCTGCGAGCTGTTCTGGTATGTGATGTACGCCGCAGGCGGACACGGGCTGCGCCGTTGGCTGGCAAAGCCATTTGCCCAACGCTGGTTCGAACGCCTGGTCGGCAGCGTCTTTCTCGCCTTCGCGGTGGCGCTGCTGCGCTTCCGACCGCGCTGAGCCGGATCGTTTCACGCCGCGCCTGCGACCTGTTCACGCGTGTGGCATCGCGGCCTGCCTAACCTGATCGCACCTTCGGTATTCCCGTCAGGGAGAGGATCGACATGATCAAGTGGGCCATCATTTTCGCCGTCATCGGCCTGATCGCCGGTGCGCTGGGTTTCGGCGGTATTGCCGGCGCCGCGGTGGGGATCGCCAAGTTCCTGTTCTGGGCCGGCATCATCATCGCCGTCGTACTTTTCGTGCTTGGCATGACCGTCGCGAAGAAGGTCGCCTAGCCTGGCAGTTCGTGCAGCGGCGCGCTCAATGCGCGCTGCTGTGCGAGAACAGGTTGATGACCAGTACCCCGGCACAGATCAGGCCGATGCCGATCAGCGCCGGCGTGTCCAGGCGTTGCTTGAACACCAGCAGGCCGATCAGCGAGATCAGCACGATGCCGACGCCGGACCAGATGGCATAGGTAATGCCGGTGGGGATCGACTTCATCGTCAGCGACAGCAGGTAGAAGCACACACCGTAACCGGCGAGCGCGCCCAGCGTGGGGCCGAGGCGGGTCATGCCTTCCGATGCCTTGAGCAGGGACGTGGCGATCACTTCCAGCACGATCGCACCGGCCAGGTAGAAATAGGGGTTCATCGCCGTCTCCTGCTCATGCCGGTTCGCACAGCTTCAGTGCCTCTAGGGCCATGGCCTGGGCGTTCTGGCGTTCGTTCTCGTCCAAGGGCCGCCCGTAGGCGGTGGCCCAGTAACCATCTGCAACGCAACGCGCGGCGTACAGGCGCGGATCGCAGGCTTCATCCGGAAACTCGGCCATCATGCCGCGCAGCCACGTGCGCCAGTAGACCAGCAGCGCCGGCTCCAGCATGTTGCCCATCGTGAGCCCGATGTCGTTGATCTGTTCCTGCTGCAGCAGATGTTCGAAATTCACCTGCACATAGGCACGGCTGAAGCCGCCATGGCGCGGCGGGGACTGCCGCAGCACCTCGCGGACCCTGTCCTCGAAGTCGGCAATGAGCGAGGTCAGCGTCGCCTCGATCAGGTCCTGCTTGCTGCCGAAATGATGGAACAGCGCGCCCTTGCTGACACCGGCCGCGTCGGCGACGTCCTGCACGGTGAGGGCCGCCAGCCCATTCTGGCCGAGGGTATGGGCGGTCGCGTGCAGCAGCGCCTGGCGCACGGTGTCGGGCGCCTTGCGGCGGGAGCGGGGAGGGGATTCTGGCATGAGGGGGACGAAACCGACTGGACGGTATGATTGTAGCGCGGGGCGATGCAGTCGCCTCGCCAGTCAGTTCAGGACCTCACTGCAGATAGAACGCGATGCCGGTGCCGAACTGCAGGTCGGGGCTGTTGCGATTGAGGCCGAGATCGAAAGAGGCGTCCAACTGCACGTTCGGCCGCAGCATCCAGGTCAGGCCTGCGCCGGCGATGGCCTGGTCGGGTTGCTGGTTGGCATGGGTAAAACCGGCTTCGAGATAGGTGCCCAGCCGCTCGGTCACGCTCAGCGCGAGACTTGGCGACCAGGTCGTGCTGCGCTGGCCTGCGCCGCGCTGATGACTGCCATACAGCGCACCGCTCCAGCGGTCGTTGAAGGTGTGCTCGACGCTGGCGGCCAGTGCGTACTGGCGGCCATCGCTGAAGGCGGCATCGCCACGCGCGATCACACCGCTTACCAGCAGCGCCCAGGCCGTGCGCTCGGTACTGCCGGGACCTGCCCATTTCACTCCGACGGTGCTGTCGCCGGCGCCGCGCTGCTGCGTGCGTGGCATGCCAGGGCCACGTTCGCGCTGGCGCTGCCACGGCGTGGACGCCAGCTGCAGTTCCCAGCCCGGCGCCAGCCCGGTGCGCAGCAACAGGTCGCTGGAAAGCGATGTCGTACGCAGGCTGTCGCGATCACGATCGCGTTGATAACTGGGCAGGCCCACTTCGACGGCAAGGCCTCCACGCGGCACCGTGTAGGTGCCGAAGCCGATGCCGGGTCGGTCGAAGCTGGGAGGGTCTGCGGCCAGCACCGGGGTGCTGGCCAGCGACAGGGTGATCAACAGGGTGTGGCGCATGCGGGCTCCGTCTCGCAGGGATGCTTCAGCATGCGCGGCGATGCCGTGCGCACGGCGTGAGCCGCACCGTTCAGTCGCTGATGCGGGCGAAGCGTGCCTGCGGGCCGTGCTCGCCGGGCACCTGTTCAATGAACATCGGATAGGGACGCACCCACAGTCCGCCTTCGCCGTACAGGGCGCGATAGAGCACCATCGGCTGCAGCGTTTCACTGCTGCGGACGATGTCGATCACCTCGTACTCGCCACCCTTGAAGTGGCGGTAGCGGCCAGGTGTCAGCGCGGGCAGTGGGGTCAGGTCGGTCATCGGCAGCACCCGTTACCTGCGCGCCGGCGTTGCCGGGGTGGCGCAGTAGGCGTCGATGGCTTCGGCGGTGTTGGCCAGGCCCTGCGCTTGCGCCAGTTCCCACGGGCGCTCGCAGCGCTGGCTGTGCTCGCACCACTGATAGCCGGCCGAACCGATGCATCCGTGTGCATCGCGGTCGCCACCGACCACGGGTGTGGCGGCGTCACGGGTGACCGGTTTTTCCGGGCTGGCACACGCGGTCAGGGCCAGCAGTGGGATCAGGAACAGGACTTTCATGGGTGCGGCTCCGTGCCGTAAACCGACAGTCTGTGTGGTCCCCGCAGCGGCGGCAAGCATCGCTGGCCAAGCCTCAACTCAGCGACGCGCGCACCAGTTCCTCGATCAGTACCACGTAGCTGGCGGCGAAATAGAACTTCAGCAGCGTCGAACGCTGCACTGGAAGCGAGGTGCGCATGTGGAAGGGGCCCCTGTTGATGACGATAGTGTGAAGCGCGGCTGACTTCGTGACAAGGGTCACGGAATGGATTTCCTAAATGGCCTCAGGGATGTGATGGGCGGCGCTTTCTGAGGTGTCGGTGGGGAGTTTTCGGATAAATCCGATAGGTCTTCCCCGAGGGCATGGCTAGGCTGGTCGGGCATCGGAGATCGGCCTTGCGCCGGTCCCGGATTTCCCAGAAACGCAGGAGCCCACCATGGTCATCACTGTCCAATGCAATGCCCAGCGCTGGTCCGTCCTGGATCCGCAGACACGCGCGACCGAAGTGTTCAGCACCGGTGCGGCCGCCTTCGATGCCGCTGCCTCGCGGGCCAGCGAACATCACTGCCGTACCGGCCAGCACAGCACCGTGCGCGTGGAAGCACTGGGCACCGCGGTCGACGCACTGCACTTCGGCCGCTGAGCCGTCGCAGCCGCAGTCAGTTGCGGTTGGGTTGGTTGAATGGGGGAAAACCGCCGTCGCAGCTCCCTCTGTGCGCCACGCCCGGAATCCCCGATGCTTGCCTCCACCGTATTCACCTGGAGACGAGGGATGGGCAAGGGACTCACTTGGCGCACCGTGGCGTGCACCCTGTTGCCGATGATGGCTGCCGCTGGCGGCGCGCAGGCGCAGAACTATGGCTACGACGATCGCTACGATGATCGTGGCAGCAATGGCATCGTGCGCTGTGAATCGATCAAGAACCGCAGCAACGAGTGCCGTCTGGAAGGGCGCGCGCGCATGATCCGCCAGTTGTCCGGCTCCCCCTGCGTGGAAGGTGAGACCTGGGGCCAGTCCCGTTACGGTGTCTGGGTTACCCAGGGCTGTCGTGCCGAATTCGTCGGTGAGTACCGGCGGCCGGGCGGCGGCGGCGGATGGGGCGGCGGTGGCGGCAACGGCTGGGGCGGAAGCCAGTGGGGTGGTGGCGGCCAGGTGATTGCCTGCCATTCCAATGACCGGCGCCAGCAGTACTGTGATGCGCAGGTTCGTCGCGGCGTGCGTCTGGTACGGCAGGAATCGCGCACTGTCTGCATCGAAGGCCAGAACTGGGGCTGGGACCGCCGTGGCATCTGGGTCAGCAATGGCTGCCGGGGCCAGTTCCAAGTGAACTGAGCGGCCGACGCAATCGGCTCAAGATCAGAGAAATCTGATAGCGATCACACTTCTTTCCTCGTATTGTCGACTCCCGGGACGCTTGGCGCGTCCCGGTTCGCACTGGCCATCCCTGTCGCGCCTGGTGCGGCCATTCTCTCGTCGTCGATACGCTGTTCAAGGAGTGAGCAACGCATGTTGATCCGACTGCAATGTGAGCAGCGCCAATGGCGCGTGCTGCACCCGGACAAGCCGGAACCGATCGAGTTCCGCGATGGCGTCCGTGCCTTTGACTTCGCCGAAACCCTGGCCCGCCTGCATTTCACCGATACCGGCCAACGCGCCTCGGTGCGGGTGGAGTCCAGCGGTGCTTTTGTCGAAGCGATCAGCTACGGCTGACAGCGCCGTTCGCCGGCAGGGTTTGCGGCATCCACGCATGGCGTGGATCTACTTTTGCGCCACCAGTACCTTGGTAGATCCACGCCATGCGTGGATGTATTTCTGCGCCACCAGTACCTGTCCGCGCCACGCGTGGATGAGGGGCCTGGGGAGCCACGCATGACGTGGCCCCATAACCCCGGCGGCGCTCAGCCCGCCGCGCTCAGCGGCGGGTTACCAGCGGCCAGTTGCGGCCAGCGCTTGAGCAGGGCCACACGGATGCCGGCGGCATCGATGCCGGCCTCGGCCAGCAGGTCTTCGCGGCTGGCGTGATGCTGGAAGGCATCGGGCAGGCCCAGGTGCAGGATCGGGCGCAGCACGTCCTCGGCATTGAGCAGTTCGGCCACGGCCGAACCGGCGCCGCCGGCCACCACGTTGTCCTCGATCGTCACCAGTGCGTCGTGCTGGTTGGCCATCGCCAGTACCAGTTCGCGATCCAGTGGCTTGATGAAACGCATGTTGACCACGCTCAAACCCAGTTCGCGACCCACCAGTTCGGCGGCGGCGACGGTGCTGCCGAAGGCGAGCAGGGCGACACGGTTGCCCTGCAGGCGCAGCTCGCCCTTGCCGATCGGCAGGGTCGACAGATCGCTGCCGGCATCCACGCCGGTACCGCTGCCGCGCGGGTAGCGCACTGCAGCCGGGCCGGGATGCTGCAGGCCGGTGCTGAGCATCTGCCGGCACTCGGCCTCGTTGGACGGGGCCATCACCACCATGTTCGGCACGCAGCGCAGGAAGCTGAGGTCGAGGTTGCCGGCGTGGGTTGCACCATCAGGGCCGACGACGCCGGCGCGGTCGATCGCGAACAGGACATCCAGGTCCTGGATGGCCACGTCGTGCACCAGCTGGTCGTACGCGCGCTGCAGGAAGGTGGAATAGATCGCCACCACCGGCTTGCCGCCCTGGGTGGCCATGCCCGCGGCCAGGGTCACCGCATGCTGCTCGGCGATGGCCACATCGAAGTAGCGCTGCGGATATTCCCGGCTGAAGCGCACCAGGCCGGAGCCTTCGCGCATCGCCGGGGTGATGCCATACAGGCGTGGCTCGGCCGCAGCGGCGTCACACAGCCAGTCGCCAAACACGTCGGTATAGGTCGGCTTCTTCGCGCCGGTCTTGGCCACCAGGCCCTTGTCCGGATCGAACGGGCCCACCGCGTGGTAACCGATCTGGTCGCCTTCGGCCGGCTCGTAGCCCTTGCCCTTGGTGGTCATCACATGCAGCAGCTTCGGGCCCTTGGAGGCACGCAGCGTCTTCAGCGCGGACAGCAGCGCCGGCAGGTCGTGGCCATCGATCGGGCCGGTGTAATGGAAGCCCATTTCCTCGAACATCGTGGACGGCACGAACATGCCCTTCCAGTGTTCTTCCCAGCGCTTCACGAAACGAGCGGGGTTGTTCTTCTTGTCGCCGAGGATCTTCTTGCCGCCTTCGCGCAGCGCATTGAGCGTGCGGCTACCGGTGGCGCGGCCGAGCATCTTGGTCAGCCCGCCCACTGCCTCGGAGATCGACATGTTGTTGTCGTTGAGGATCACCAGCAGGTTTGGTTCCGGTTCCATGCCACCGGCGTGCATCAGCGCTTCGAACGCCATGCCTGCGGTCATCGCGCCGTCGCCGATCACAGCCACGACCTTGCGATCGTCACCTTCGGTCTGGCGCGCGATGGCCATGCCCAGCGCTGCCGAGATCGAGGTCGAGGAGTGGCCGACACCGAAGGTGTCGTATTCGCTTTCTTCGCGCTTGGGGAACGGCGCGACGCCATCCTTCTGCTTGACGGTATGGATCTCGTCGCGGCGACCGGTGAGGATCTTGTGCGGATACGTCTGGTGGCCGACGTCCCAGACCAGCTGGTCGACCGGGGTCTGGTACAGGTAGTGCAGGGCCACGGTGAGCTCGATCACGCCCAGGCCGGCGGCGAAATGGCCGCCGCTTTTGCCAACCGATTCGATCAGGTAGGCACGCAGTTCATCGGCAACCGCTGTCAGTTCGGATTCGTCGAACGTGCGCAGGTCATCCGGTGTCTGGATGCGCGCGAGGCGGGGATAGCGGGCAGAGTCGATCATCATGTTCGCACTTGTTCTGAACGACCATTTTCGCCCTCAAACGGGGGTGGGGCAAGCAAACGCCGCCGTCCGTGACAGGACGGTGAGGGTTGCATTCCCGGATGTTCAGGTGCAGAGCTTGGAACGCTTGGGCAGCTGGGCCCTCAGGAACGCCATCTGGTCGGCCAGGATGTTGCGGTTGGACAGGATCAGGTGCTCGATCCAGCTCGGCCGGTAGGGCACCGCCAACAGTGGCATGCCGGCCTGTTGCGGGGTGCGGTCGCTCTTGCGCGAATTGCAGTGGAAGCAGGCGGTGACTACGTTTTCCCAGGTATCCAGGCCGCCTTTGGACAAGGGCATGACATGGTCGCGGGTCAGGGTGGGGCGTCCGAACTGCTGCCCGCAGTAAAGGCAGAGATGGGCATCGCGGGCGAACAGGGCCGGGTTGGTCAGGTTCGGCGTCGGGTCCAGTGCGCGTGATCGGGCATGGCCGCGCGCGGCGATGATCGGGTGCAGGTCCATCCCGCTCTGCATGCCACTGCGACGATTTGTCCCACCGTGGATGTGCAGACAGGGGTCGCCGAGTGTCCAGGCGACGGCATCGCGGGCGTAGAGGCAGGCGGCGTCCTGCCAGGTGATCCAGTCCAGGACCCGCCCGTGACCATCAAGTGAGAGCAACCGGACCGTGCCGGGGCGATGCAGCGTCGTGGCGTTGGGCGATGCTTCGGCGCCCGGAGCAGAAAACGGAGCTCCGGCTTCGATCAGACCCAAGCGTGTAGTGTCTGTCTCCATCGGGAAAACAGCTTATACCTGAATGTTGACGATTTGTGTATCGCCCAGCGGGCGATACACAAATCGTCAACATTCAGGTCCGCGCATTCCGCATCCCAGCCCGCCGATGGCGGGTTGGGATGCCCACGCATTCCTCCTATTCCCCGCGCCGTTGGCGCGCCCCCTTTAACAAAAGGGGGCTTTTCTCCAGATGGATTTCGGGGGATTGCATCAGCGCGTGGCGTGGATCTACGTGTCGGCCAAGGTCGACACCTACCAACAGCCTCGGGGAATTGTCGAAGGCGGGGTGGGTCCGGTTGCGGGGGCGTGAGCGCCATGGATGGCGCGACTGAGGCTACAGGGACGTACTTGCGCCGTCCCCCGCAATTGGACTCACCCTGCCATCCCGCAGTAAACCAGCTGTTGCTGTTGCTCCAGCTGTCGCGATGGCCGGCCAGCGGCCGGCACTACCGCGGGTGCCGGGCGCCGCCCGGCTCAGGCCCCGAAGCGTTCGTCGTCCATTGCCATCAGCGGTGCGGCGCCTGCCTGGATGGCGGCGGCGTGGCTGAGGGTGCGCGGCAGCACGCGGGCGAAGTAGAAGCGCGCAGTCTCGCGCTTGCCCTGGGCGAATGCTGCGCCGTGCGCGCTGGCATCGGCGGCGGCAACGCTGCGCGCCCACCAGTAGGCCAGCACCACATAACCCGAATAGAACAGGTAGTCGTAGCTGGCTGCGCCCAGTTCGTCCGGGTTGGCGGCCGAACGCTGCAGCACGTCCATCGTCAGCTTGCCCCACTCGGCGGCCTTGGCGCGCAGCGGGCCGATGAACTCGGCCAGGCTTTCGTTGCCTTCATTGGCCTTGGCGAACGCTTCGATCTCGGCCAGCATCAGCTTCAGGCCGGCGCCCTGGCTGGACGCGGTCTTGCGGCCGATCAGGTCCAGCGCCTGGATGCCGGTGGTGCCTTCATACAGCGTGGTGATGCGGGCATCGCGGGCCAGCTGTTCCATGCCGTGCTCGCGGATGTAGCCATGGCCACCGAAGCACTGCAGCGCGTTGTAGGTGTTCTCGATGCCCCATTCGGTCTGGCAGGCCTTCGAGATCGGGGTCAGGAAGCTCACCAGGGTGTCGGCGCGCTCGCGTTCGCCGGCATCTTCTGCATGGTGGGCGACGTCGATCAGGGTGGCGGCATGCAGGGCCAGCAGACGGCTGCCTTCCACCAGCGACTTGATCGTCAGCAGCATGCGGCGCACGTCCGGATGCACCAGGATCGGGTCGGCCGGCTTGTCCGGGAACTTGGCGCCGCTGAGCGAACGCGACTGCAGGCGCTCACGGCTGTACTTCAGCGCATTCTGGTATGCGCGTTCGGACAGGCCGATGCCCTGCAGGCCCACGCCCAGCCGAGCGGTGTTCATCATGGTGAACATCGCCTGCAGGCCCTTGTGTGGCTGGCCGACCAGGTAGCCCTGTGCGCCATCGAAATTCATCACGCAGGTGACCGAGCCCTTGATGCCCATCTTGTGCTCGATGGAGCCGCAGCGCAGCGCGTTGCGGTCACCGACGTTGCCGTCGCGGTCGACCTTGAACTTCGGGGTGACGAACAGCGAGATGCCCTTGGCGCCTGGCGGAGCGTCGGGCAGCTTGGCCAGCACCAGGTGCACGATGTTGCCGGTCAGGTCGTGCTCGCCGGCGGTGATGAAGATCTTGGTACCGGTGATCGAATAGCTGCCATCGGCGTTCGGCTCGGCCTTGGTCTTGAGCAGGCCCAGGTCGGTGCCGCAATGCGGCTCGGTCAGGCACATGGTGCCGGTCCAGCGGCCTTCGATCAGCGGCTTCAGGAACGCCTCGTGCTGCCAGGCTTCGCCGTGCTGCTTCAGCGCTTCGATGGCGCCGTGCGACAGCAACGGGAAGTTGCCCCAGGCGAGGTTGGCGGCGTTGATCATTTCATTGAGCGGCACGCCCAGGGTATGCGGCAGGCCCTGGCCGCCCAGTTCCGGTGACGCGGTCAGGCCGGTCCAGCCGCCGTCGACGAATTGATCGTAGGCCTGCTTGAAGCCGGGTGGCGTGGTCACTTCGCCGCTGGCCTGGTCGAGCACGCAGCCGATCTCGTCGCCCACGCTGTTGAGCGGGGCCAGCACGCTGGCGCTGAAGCGGCCGGCTTCTTCCAGCACGGCATCGACTACATCGGCGGTGGCGTCGGTGAAGCCCAGGCGGGCGAACAGCGGCTCGACCTTCAGCACATCGTGCAGGCCGAAACGAAGGTCGGAAAGCGGGGCGGTGTAGCTGCTCATCGGTGCGTCTCGATTTGATCAGTAACAGGGGGAGCGGCGCCATGCGTCGCGGCGGAAAGCGGAGATCAGCGCAGCACGCCGGGCAGGCCGGGGGCCTGGTTCAGCGTGCTGCGGCTGTTGATATCGAAGGTGCGCTGCTTCTTTTCCTGCGGCGTGGCCGACACCGTGCCCTTCAGGCTGTAGGCGAGGGTACGGTTGCTGGCCAGTGCATCGGCGATCACCAGGCGTGCGGCCGGGCTGGGCTTGAAGTTCACGTTGATGACATCGGCGGAGACGCCGCCAATGGAGATGCCAGGCTTGGCTGACAGGGGGCCGGCCTCGGTGTCGCCGATGGTCAGGGCCAGTGCGACGTCGTCGAAACTCATCGGCATCGAACTGTAGTTCTGCAGGCGCAGGGCGACAGTCCAGTCGCCATTGGCCTGCACGGTCAGCTGCTGCAGGCTCGCGGCCGGTTCCGAGACACGCTTGACGATGCCATCGCCGCAAGCGACCAGGGCCAGGGTGCACAGGACGATCAAGGCGGTACGGAAGCGGTGGAGCATGGGCGCAGGTCCTTTGAAGGCGGTGCGTGGAATAAGCATACTACGGCGTATGGTGGAATGGGGCGCCTGCGGCGACCGGCCACAGAGGGTAGCGCGTGAAGATGCACGCGAGGCGTGCGCGATGCTGGATTGCGGACGTTGCGTGCGCCGGTTGGGCGGCGCCTCAGTCGGCGGGGGTGTCGCGCAGGGGCGCCATCATGCGCAGCGGTGCGAGGTCGTAGCCCATCGCTTCGGCCTTGGCCTTGAGCCGGTTGAACAGGGCGCGGTCCATCTCCGGCAGCCGCGCGAGGATCCACAGGTACTTGTGCCCGGGCTCACCGACCATCGCCCACTGGTAGTCCGGATCCAGCGCGATCACCCAGTAGTCGGCCCAGACCAGCGGCACCCAGCTCAGCCAGTCGGGAACGAAGCGCACCTGCAGCTGGCCGGGCTGTCCCGCAACGGGCCGCGCCACGCCCTCGGCGACAATCCGCTCGCCATCGGCCTTGCGGCAGGCATTGGTGACGCTGATGCGGCCATCGCGGCGCAGCCCGTAGTTGGCGGTGATCTCGCCCACGCACTGCTTCTGGAACGACACCGGCAGATGGGCGATCTCGTGCCACTGACCGGCGTAGCGATCGATGTCCAGTTCGCTGACGGCGCGCACGGGCTCGGCAGCGAGTGCCGGTGCGGCGAAAAGCAGCAGGCAGGCGAGCAGGGCAGGGCGCAGATGCATGGGTCGGCTCCGGGCAGGAGGATTGGAGCTTAGGCCAGCGGCGGCATGCCGGTGTAAAAGTTCCATGCGGCGCCGGATCGTGCCTGCCGCTGGCGGTCAGCTACGGGTCGAAGGCGCGTTGGCTGCGCTCGTCGCCATCGTAGGTAAGGGTGCGTGTGTGCAACGTACTGTTGGACATGTCCCATCTGAAAGTGTCCATGCCGCCGCCGCCGGTGCCCTTCGAATGCAGGCGCACCACGCCACGGGTGAGGTTGTCGGTCAGCAGCAGCTGGGCCGAGCCATCGGCGTCCACGCGCAGCCCGGCGCGGTCGCGCCAACGGGCGTCCCCCATGCCCAGCGGGGCGTCCAGGGCGAGAGCAGCGCTGCCGTCTTCAAAGGTACTCAGGCCGCCGCGCTCGACACCACTGCGGTCGAAGATGAGCAGGCCTGCGGCGCGGCTGAGTCGATCGTCGTCGCCCGCATCCTGGCCGATCTGCACACGGACCACGCCGCGATCATCGAGCACCTGCAGCCTTTGCGTGCTGATGCTGTCGGCGTGCAGCGGGGCGTTCCGCTGCAGCAGCAGCCCGCCAGTCACGCCGACGAGTGCCAGAAGCAGGGTGGCCAATGCGGCAACAAGGTATTGCAGGCGGCGCAGTGACTGCTGCAGGCGGGGCAGGGCCAGGGTGTCGTCCATGCCATTGGTGCTCCATGCAGTGAACATGGGACGGTACTACAGTGCAGGCGGCAACGAACGCCCAAAAAAAAGACCTGCATTTCTGCAGGTCTTCGAACATGGTGGCCGAGGACGGAATCGAACCGCCGACACGGGGATTTTCAATCCCCTGCTCTACCAACTGAGCTACTCGGCCATGTAGAAAAAAAAGACCTGCATTTCTGCAGGTCTTCGAAAGTGGTGGCCGAGGACGGAATCGAACCGCCGACACGGGGATTTTCAATCCCCTGCTCTACCAACTGAGCTACTCGGCCACTTGTTTCGTTGCAGCGATGTCGCTGCCGAGGACGCGCATATTACGGACGTAGGACAGGTTCGGCAAGCGTTTTGGAAAAAAACCTTCACATTGGTGTCTGCGGCCAGCGGAAGTACCTGCAAGTGGTTGATCCTGCGTTGAGCCGGCTTGACGGGAATGCCGGACGCGGAAAACAGCGGCCCGTCGCTGGCGCCAAAGCTGACGGCGCAAGCGATGCAGCGGCGGAGTGGGGAAGGCACCGATGGAACGCTGTTTTCATGGCGCCCACGAGGGCGGGGCGCGGCGTACTGTCGCGGTTCTCTTCCCGACGCTGCCCGCAGCAGAGCCATTGGACATGTCCGATTCAACTACCCGCATCGTGCTTGCCTCGCGTCCGCAAGGTGCGCCGGTCGCCGCCAATTTCCGCCACGAACAGGCGCCCCTTCCGGCGCTGGGCCCCGGCCAGGTGCTGCTGCGCAACCGCTACCTGTCGCTGGATCCGTACATGCGCGGACGCATGGATGATGGCCCGTCATACGCACCGCCGGTGGCAGTGGATGCGGTGATGGAGGGCCAGACCGTGGCCGAAGTGCTGCAGTCACAGGCGCCTGGCCTGGCGGTGGGCGAACTGGTGCTGGCCCCTGGCGGCTGGCAGACCCACGCCGTGGTGGCGGGTGATGCGATCAGTCGGCGCCTGGATCCGGCCGGGCTGCCGCTGAGCACGGCGCTGGGCGTGTACGGCATGCCGGGGTTCACCGCGTACTCCAGCCTGATCGAAATCGGCAAGCTGCAACCCGGTGAGACCCTGGTGGTGGCTGCTGCCAGTGGGCCGGTCGGTGCCACCGTGGCGCAGCTGGCCAAGCTGCAGGGCGCGCGCGTGGTTGCCATCGCCGGCGGTGAGGCCAAGCGTGCCTATCTGGAAACACTGGGCGTGGACGTGGCGCTGGACCATCGCGCCTCTGGTTTTGCCGAACAGCTGCGCGCCGCCGTAGCGGATGGCATCGACGTGTATTTCGAGAACGTGGGTGGGCATGTGCTCGACGCCGTGCTACCGCTGCTCAATGATTTCGCGCGCATTCCGGTGTGCGGCACCATCGCCACCTACAACGCCCGCGGCGTCGCGCAGCCCGGACCGGATCGGCTGCCGGCGCTGTTCAGCCAGATCCTGCGCCAGCGGCTGACCGTGCGTGGTTTCATCGTCCATGACTTCAAGCATCTGTGGCCGGATTTCGAGCGCGACATGCCGCAGTGGCTGCGCGATGGGCGTATCCAGTACCGCGAAGACGTCGTGCAGGGGCTTGAGAATGCACCCGAAGCCTTCTTTGGCCTGCTGCAGGGGCGCAACTTCGGCAAGCTGGTGGTGAAGCTGGATTGAGCCAGCGCGCGCACCTGGCCGGCTGGCGCGTAGATGCTGCCGGCCACTGAGGCACCTCGATGGAGTGTCATCGGCGCGCCATCTGCGCCGTCGACACTGCCGTACCCGGCAGTGAGCCATGGAGAGAAGGCGGATGGAAATGGCGCCGCCCCTCCTTGCCGGCGGACAGCCCGGCGTGGATCGTGCCTACGCGGCCGCGCACTTCGGCAAGAGCCTGTTCTGGCAGGCCGGCGAACTGCTGCTCGCCTTCTTCCTTACCGAGGCTGCGGGGCTGCCGCCCATCGCGATGGGCGCGGTGATCGCCATCAGCCTGCTGGCCAGCGCCGGCAGTGATCTGCTGGTGGGCCAGCTGTGGCGACATACCCTGGCTTCAGTCAGCGGTGCCGCGCGATTGCAGTGGCAGGGGGCATGGGTGGCCGCATTGGCCCTGGTCGGTCTGTTCTCCACGGCGCATTTACCGCTCGACGCGAGGTTGCCGTTCGCGTTGGCGATGGCGCTCCTGTTCCGTGTCAGTTACAGCGTCTACGACACGCCGCAGAACGTGCTGCTTGGCCTTGCCACCGTCGATGCTGCAGCGCGCAGCCGTATTGCGGCCATGCGGGTGGCGGTGAGCAGCCTGGCAGGATTGTGCCTGGCATTGGCTATCGTTCCGCTGCTGAAGGCGCAGGGGCACGATGAGCGGGCGATGCGTTTCATGCTGCTGACCCTGCTGCTGGCGGTGGTGGCGGTCGCAAGTGCGACGCACCTGCGGCATGTGCTGATTGATGCGCGGATGCCGTTGATGACCGCAGCGACGCAGGACCGGTCAGGGCATCTGCCGCCATTGCCGATCCCGCTGTTGCTGGCGATGTTCTTCGTGCTGCTGGCCGGCGCACCCCTGTTCGCCAAGCTGGAGCCGTATTTCGTGGCACATGTGCTGCGCTCGCCTGCTTGGGGCGGGGCGCTGCTGGTGGCCGGTGCGCTCGGTACGCTGTCCGCGCAGCCACTGGTACATATCGTGCTTGCACGGCAGCCACGGTCGCCGGTGATCTTCGCGGGCAGTCTGTTGCTGATGCTGGCCGCGCTTGCGTGGTGGTGGCTGGCGCCGGCCGCGTGGGCCGCAGTAGCCTGCGCTGCCATGATGGGATTGGTGGGGGGCGTGCTTGGCATGACGCTCTGGGCAGCATTCGCTGATGCTGCCGCGTGTATGCCACCGGCACGGGTTGGACTGGCCTTTGGCCTGCTTACCGCCACCAGCAAGTCAGCGCTGGCCTGCGGTGCATGGCTGCTGGGGCAATGGCTGGCGGGTTTGGATTATCGTGGCGAAGACAGCGTGCACTTGCCGAAACTGATGGCGATGGGGCCGGCAGCGGCGGCAGCGGCCTGCCTGCTGCTGGTAACCGTGGGTTGGCAGGTGCTGCGCAGAACGCAAGGAATGAAGGCATGAGTGAACGAAGTGGAGTTGCAGCTGCCATCGACGCAGAGACGCTGCCGATAGCCGCGCGACTGCTGCAGGTCGCCCGGCGCGAGCTGGCAACCGGCGGTGCCCGCGCGCTGGGATTGCGCCGTCTTGCGGCAGCCGCCGGGGTCACCCTGGCCACCCTCAGCTACCACCTGGGCAGCAAGCCACAGCTGATGCAGACGCTGGTGGATGCCGAGCGCGAGCGGGATCGCCGCTGGCACGCCGGTTGGCTGGAGCGCATGGCCGCGGTGCCGCGCTGGGACGCATCCGCACTGGCTGCGATGTTGGAACAGTATCTGGATGCTGCACGGACCGACGATGTTGACGACGACGTGCGGCTGACGGCGCTGGTGTGGGCGGAGCTGGCGCTGCATGCCGGCGTCGATAGGGCTACGGCCGGATTGTTGCGGCCGTGGCTGCAGGAACGTCGTGTTTTCTGGCAGCAGCTGTTGTCCGGCCGGATCGAGGATGCAGACCGTTGGGCCGAAGTGCTGTTCGCCTATGCCAGCGATGAAGGCGTGCACACGTTGGCCGTCGGTACGCTGCAGGACTATCGCTTGCTGCGTCGGCTGGCGATCGAGCGCCTGGTGCATGGTCTGCATCCGCAGCATCGGCATGGATTGACGCAGACCACGGCGGTGTTCGAAGCGCTTGTGCAACGGCTGGATCCGGTGCTGGGCCTGGCGACGCCGGAGGGAGTCACGCCGCTGCTTGAGCCGGGCCGGCGCCGCGATATCGCCGTGGCTGCCTGCGAAGTGATCCTGGAGGAGGGCGCGCAGGCGCTGACCCATCGTGCGGTTGGTGAGCGCCTGGGCATTCCGGCGTCCAGCGTCGCCTATCACTGCAGAAGCGGCGCCGACCTGTTGTTTGCCGGGCAGGAAATGGTCTACCTGGTGGCGCAGGGGCGTATGCCGGCGCCACGCGATGATTCGCCGGCACAGCGGCAGCGGGTGACCATGCGCGGCACGCTGTCGATCAGCCTGGCCGCTGCACGTGATCCCGCGTTGCGTCCGCAGGCGGTGGACCTGCGCAGATTGCGCGGTGAGAACCTGGCCCGGCTGTTGCGCGATGGAGGGCATGCCCTGGCCGATCGCCTGGATGCGCAGGCGGCGGCGATCGTCGGGCTCGGGGCAACCGCGCTGACGGATGCCGAGGGTGCGGATCAGGCGGCGCCAGCCGCACTTCTGGATTGGCTGCTGCGGAACCTTGTTGGCTGAACAAGTGTTCTGCGCGGCCTTTGTTCCTGCATTACAAGTGGATGTATTTTCCGTACAGGCGTAATGCGGCTGTCATTGCGCCCACCTAGGATCGCGCCCTGAACCTACCACCCAGGGGATCCACCCATGCCGTTTCATCCGTTCCAGCCCAGCGGCCTCAGCCTGGCCCTGGCAGTCGCGCTTGGACTGTCGAGTACTGAACAAGCGTCTGCACAGGCAACCGATACCGCGGCCACGCCGACCCAGCTCGATGCAGTGACCGTGACCGCGCAGAAGCGCGAGCAGTCGATCAAGGATGTGCCGATCTCGATCGCGGCAGTGACCGGCCAGGACATCGAGAAGCAGAACTTCACCGACTTCGAGCGGTTGTCGACCCGCATTCCCGGCTTCTTCGTGCAGCAGCAGACCGACAGTTCGGCCAGCTTCGTGATGCGTGGCATCGAGGCCGGCAACTCCGGTGCGGTGTCCGAGCCGAGCATTTCCTTCTTCCTCAATGATGTGGACACCAGCCGCTCGCGCGGCATGCTGAAGGAACTGTTCGATATCGAGCGGGTGGAAGTGGCGAAGGGGCCGCAGGGCACGCTGTACGGCCGCGGCGCGCAGATCGGCGCCATCGCTGTGTACACGCGCAAGGCCGATCCCTCAAACGTGGAATGGCAGCTGGAAGGACAGCTCGGCAACCATGGTCTGTACAGCGCTACGGCCATCTACAACACGCCGCTGGTGAAGGACGAGCTGGGTCTGCGCCTGGCCGTACGCAAGCGGGAGCGCGATGGCTACGCAAGCAACCTGGCCGGTGGCCCGAAGTTGAACGACGACGACATGGGCGCGGCGCGCATGTCGCTGCGCTGGCAGCCTTCCGACGCCCTTTCGATGGATCTGATCGTGGACCACCAGGCCGACGACGATGGCTTCGTGATGACCAAAGCGATCAACGTTGCCTCACCGGGCGGCGACACCAGCCCCTTCAGTGACGCTGCGCAGAACAGCTACGATCCACCGCAGCGTCGTCGCCAGACCGGGGTGACCCTGCTGACCGACTGGAATCTGTCAGATGCCTGGCAGCTGCGTTCCATCAGCGCTTGGCGCAAGGTGGAATTCTCCGAATCATGGGATATCGACGGCACCGCCTATCCCTTCCTGATCGGCCGCAACCTGGCCGACAACCAGCGCATCCTCAGCCAGGAGTTCCGCCTGGGCTTCGATGATGGCGGCGTGTTCCGTGCCAACGTCGGTGCGGGCTACTACCAGGACAGCACCTACAACCTTGCCGAAACGGTGATCAACGAGCAGTACCTGCTGGCCGGCTTTCCACGCGTGACCACACCGGTCACACGCTACCTGGGACGTGCGGTGACCGAGGGCGTGGCGACCCGCACCTCCACCCGCAACCGGCGCGGCAGTGCTTCGGCCTACGCCAATGTATCGTGGGACCTGCTGCCGGTAGTTACCTTGGACGCCGGCGTGCGCTATACCCGCGACCAGGCCCGCGTGCGCAACTGGGCGAGAGTGTCCACCATCGACGGCGTGGCGCCGATCGCCATGCCCAACGGCCTGGGCAATTCGCTGGGACAGGAGTTCAGCACCGACGGCGACTTCAATCTGCTGCAGCCGCGCGCAGCGTTGACGTGGAAGCTCAGCGAGCAGATCAATTTGTATGCTGGCGTGTCACGAGGCCTGCGCTCGGGCTACCCGCAGATCAGCTTCGCCGCACCGGTGAACGGACAACCGCGCCCGGTGTTCGGCAAGCTGGGTACCGAGGAAGTGCTCAACTATGAAATCGGTGCCAAGGGCACGCTGGGCAAGCGCCTGTACTTCGACGCAGCAGCGTTCACCTACGACTACAAGGACTTCCAGACCCGCGCCAGCGACATCACCGTTGGCATGGTCAATGCCGGCAAAGCCTCCGCGCAGGGCCTGGAACTCAGTGGCGCGCTGCAGCTGACGCCGGAGCTGACCCTCTCGGCCGCCTATGCCTATCTGCATACGCGCTATGACACCTTCAACGAGGTGGTCAACGGCGTGCTGGTGGACCGTTCCGGCAACGTGTTCCGGATGGCGCCCAAGCATACCGCCAGCCTCAGCCTGGACTGGCGCGCGCCGGCGTTCGGTCGTTGGGAAGTGTTCGCCAACGGCAACTATGCGTGGCGGTCTCGCTACTACCTAAACAACGACAATCTGGACAGCGAGAGCCAGAAGGCGTTCGGCCTGCTCGACCTGCGGGCTGGATTCGAACGCAACGATGGTGCGCTGATGGTCGAAGCCTACGTGGAAAATGCGCAGGACCGCGAATGGGTGCGCGATGTCGGCAACGGTGGCAAGTTCTTCGGCGTGCCAACCGCCATCCGCGCCAATCCGCGGATGTTCGGCATCCGTGTCCGCCTGCAGGGCTGGGGAGAAGCGCGATGATCCGTTTCCTGTTGCCGGCGGCGCTGCTGTACACGCTGGGCTTCAATGCACTGGCGTCGGAGCCGCGCTTGAACCAGATCCAGGTCATCGGCACCCACAACAGTTACAGCCAGCCAGCCGATGCGCGTGTGTTCACGGTGATGGACCCGCTGTTGAAGCCGGTCATCGACGGCATGATGAAGCAGATGCCCGAGCAGATGCGGCAGGCCTTTGCCGATGAGCACCCGCATGCCTTCGATGGAGGCCTGCAGCCAGCGCTGGACTATCGCTTCCCGACCCTGGATACACAGCTTCGATCCGGTCTGCGCAGTGTGGAGTTGGACTTGAATGTCGACCACGAGGGTGGACGTTTCAGTGATCCGCTTCCGTATCGCCTGCTGCGTGCGCAGGGCGTAGATGACCTGGAGCCCCTGCACGATGCCGCGTTGCGCGAGCCGGGATTGAAGACGCTGCACATGGTTGATGTCGATTTCCGCAGCAGCTGCCCGACCTTCCGCCTGTGCCTGCAGCAACTGCGCGGCTGGTCCGACGCAAACCCTGGCCACACGCCGGTGTTCGTGCTGCTGGAACCGAAGTTCTCCAGTTTCACCACCGCAGTGACCGGTGCCACGCCGGTGCAGCCTTTCGATGCACGCGCATTCTCTGAAATGGACGCGTCCATTGCCAGCATCCTCGGCCGGGAACGGGTCATCACACCAGACGATGTCCGCGGCCAGCAGCCTACCCTGGAAGCGGCTGCGCGCGCGGGCCAGTGGCCGAAACTTTCGGCCGCACGCGGCAAGTTCGTGTTCCTGATGATCGTGCCGGGCCTGAACCTGAAAACGTTCGAACCGTATCTGCAGGGGCACCCGAACCTGGAAGGACGCATGGCCTTCGTGCAGGGGCGGCCGGGCATGGACCACACGGCCTTTGTGATGATCGACAACGCACTGACCCGCGGTGATGAGATCCGCACGCTGGTGGGCGAGGGGTACCTGGTGCGTAGTCGCGCCGATATCGATACCGGCGAAGCGCGTGCGAATGATACGTCGCGGCGGGAAGCGGCATTGGCCAGTGGTGCGCAGATCATTTCCACCGACTACCCGTTCACGCCGAACATCTTCGGCAACGACTATGTGGTGAAACCCTTTGCCCAGGGGCTGCGGGCGAACCCGGTGAATGGTGCTGCGGGCATCGCCCAGCCGCGTCCATAGCGCTGCCGACTGGCGATTGCGATGCCTTTCCTTGCGGTCGAGCCGCGCCCGCTGCAAACGGGCGCGGCAGGCGCCTGCTCAGGGGGCGAAACGGATCTGATTGGCGTCGCGGATCTGGATCTGGGTCTGGTAGTAGTACTTGTCGCTTTGCTGGCCGTTCGAATCGATGAAGGCGATGCGTACCCGACCCGCGGTACCACGCACCAGCAGGCGCCGGTTCTGCAGCTGTTCGAGCTTCATGCCGAATGCTTTTTCCAGTTCCGGGCGCAGCGCGGCATCGATGTTGAGCGTGATGTTGAGTGGATGTCGGTAATCGCGCTCGCTGTTGAGGTAGATGCGCCCGCCTTCGGTACCGATGGCCTGCACGGTCAGCACGAAAACGCCGGAGATGCCGCGAGTGGGATCATCCTGCGCCGCACGCACCGCTTCGTAGTTGCCGATATAGCCCGGTGGCGGCATCGGTTGTCGGTCAAGGCGATGCGCGCAGCCAGTGGCGAGCAGCAGTGGGATCAACAGGGCAGACATCAGGGCAGGGCGATACATGGCGCATCCTTGTGCGAGGTGATCAGCCGATTGTGATCACGCGACGATGACGATCACAAGCACTGCAGGAGCGTGATGGCTGCACGCGCCGTTCGCAGGCAGCCGACCACTGCATCACGCAGGCGCGGCTAGCGTTGTCTGCGTCACGCTGGCCTGTTGCCGGCGACGTGGGAGCGATTCATGACCGAACACGACAAGAAGCCCTCCAACGCACGCGAAGGTGTGCAGGAGAGTCGGCAGGACAAGCGGCAGGATGACGTGGCCAAGCAGCGTCCCGGCCAGCAGGACCAGAAGGTGCGCGATGCACATTCACGTGCACCCGCGCGCAAGGACGGCGGGCAGGACCCGGCCTGAGCGGCTGGCCAAAACAGAAAGCCCCGGCAGTGCCGGGGCTTTCTGTACTTCATATGGTGGAGCCAAGGAGGATCGAACTCCTGACCTCGTCATTGCGAACGACGCGCTCTCCCAGCTGAGCTATGGCCCCATGGGGGGGGTGCTTCATCCCGTGGGCAGCGGAGCTGACACCACGTGATGGCCCTAGCATAGCGCTGGCCGGTGCCGGCTGCAAAGGGGCGGGCCGGACATAGCGGCGCAGGTGACCTGCGCCACTGCAGGCCCGGCTCAAGGCAGCAGGGCCGCCGCGCGCTGGACCGCGATATCGGTCGCAGCCGACACGCCCTGCAGGTGGATGCAGGCGTGGATCATCCCCGGCAGGCGCTCCAGCGTGCAGTCCACGCCCGCCTCCTGCAGGTGCGCGGCGTACTGTTCAGCTTCGTCGCGCAGCGGGTCGAACTCACAGCTCAGTACCGTGGCCGCTGGCAGCCCGCGCAGATCGCGGGCATGCAGGGGCGAAGCCAGCGGCTGCCGGCGGTCACCGTCGCCCAGGTAGGCCTGCCAACAGCGCTGCATCAGTTCGGCGCTGAGGTAGTAGCCGACGGCGAACTCGCGATAGGAGCTACTGGCCATGGTGGCATCCAGTGCCGGGTACAGCAGCAGTTGATGCGATGGCAACGGCAGCCCCTGATCGCGCAGCAGCAGGCAGCACGCGGCGGCGAGATTGCCGCCGGCGCTGTCACCACCGATGACCAGCCGTGCCGGATCAAGACCCAGCGCGGCGGCATTGGCCTGCAGCCACAGCCAGGCATCGGCGACGTCGTGCAGCGGCGTCGGGAACGGGTGCTCGGGCGCCAGGCGATAGCCGACGGCAGCGATGACATGGCCGCTGGCATTGGCCAGGGCCCGGCAGGGGCCGTCATAGACCGCCAACGAGCACTGGAACCAGCCACCGCCGTGGGCGAACAACAGGGCAGGGCGCGGATCCGTGCCGCTGCCTGCGGGCGTGTACAGGCGCACGACCAGCGCATGGTCGTCGCGCGCGCTGATGACGTGCTCCACGACATGCGATACCGCCTCGGCGGCACCCTGCAGCGTGGGCAGCGCCTGCTCGCTCAGTGCGCGCAGTTCCAGTAGATCGCCTGGCAGCGGTTGCGCCGCCACCGCATCCACGAACGACCGCAACGCAGGTTCAAGCGGCATGGTCAGCCTCCTGCAGGAACGGCAGCAGTTGCGCCAGGAAGGCCTGCGGTGCTTCTTCCATGATGAAGTGGCCACAGCCCGGAACGACGCTGCCGCGCAGGTCATCGGCATGCGGTTGCAGGGTCAGCATCGGGGCGTTGCCGGTGGCGTGCTCGGCGCCGATGGCCAGCACCGGCATCGTCAACCGGCGTTGTGCGCGGATCTGGTTCTGGCGGATGGTTTCCGGGATCGCGCGGTACCAGGCAAACCCTGCACGCAACGCGCCGGGTCGGCTGTAGGCAGCGATATAGGTTTCGCTGGCTACCGCGTCGCGCCGGTACGACCAGCGGTCGAACATGAAGTCCAGGTAGGCGCGTTCGCGACCGCTGATGAGTGCCTCGGGCAGATCGGCCACCTGGTTGAACATGAAGTGCCACAGGAAGATGTTGTCGGCTGGCGCGGCGAAGATGCCCGGCTCAGGCGCCAGCCCGGGAATCACCGCTTCGGTCACGGCCAGGCGCTGTACCGCCTGCGGCTGGTCGCTGGCCAGCGCATAGCCGATCCACATGCCGATGTCATGGCCGACCACCTGGTAGCGCTCGTGGCCGAGAGCCTGCATGGTTTGATGCAGTACCGCGGCGGCACTGCCGGTGTCGTAACCGTGCGCGGGACGATCGGATTCGCCGATGCCGGGCGGGTCGACCGCGATCGCTTCGAATCCGGCCTCGGCCAGCGCGTGCAGCACGTGGCGCCAGGCGTACCAGGTCTGCGGCCAGCCTGGGATCAACAGCACCGGTTGCCCGCTGCCAGCGGATACGCAATGCACGCGCTGGCCGTCGATGCGCAGATAGTGGTGGCGCAGGGTGTCGTCGCCGGGGGTACCAGCGGTGGGGATGTTCGTCATGGGGATGTTCCTGTGATGGCTCAGGCGATGCCGAGCATGTGCTGCATCTGGGCGCTGCTGATCGGCGCGCCGGCGAAGTCGTCGAAGATCTTGTCGGTGACCGGGATGATGTGGTCGCGGATGAAGGCGGCACCTTCGCGCGCGCCGGCTTCCTGGTCCTTCAGGCAGCACTCCCACTCCAATGTTGCCCAGCCGGCGTAGTCGTACTGCGCCAGCTTGGAGAAGATCGACTTGAAATCGACCTGGCCATCGCCCAGCGAGCGGAAGCGGCCGGCGCGTTCGGTCCAGTCGGCATAGCCACCGTAGATGCCCTGGCGGCCAGTGGGACGGAATTCCGCGTCCTTGACGTGGAACATGCGGATCAGCGGATGGTAGATGTCCAGGAACTGCAGATAGTCCAGCTGCTGCAGCACGAAGTGGCTGGGATCGAACAGGATGCGGCAGCGCTCGTGCTGGCCCACGCGCTCGAAGAAGCGTTCGAAGCTGGTGCCATCGTGCAGGTCTTCGCTGGGATGGATTTCGTAGCAGAGGTTGATGCCGTTGTCCTCGCAGGTATCGAGGATGGGCCGCCAGCGGCGTGCCAGCTCATCGAACGCGGCATCGATCAGGCCCGGCGGACGCTGCGGGAACGGGAACAGGTAGGGCCAGGCGAACGAGCCGGAGAAGGTGCCCATGTCCTGCAGGCCGAGCCGGCGCGAGGCGCGGGCGGCCAGGTGCAGCTGCTGCTGCGCCCATTCGCTGCGTGCCTTCGGGTTGCCGCGCAGTGCTTCCGGTGCGAATCCATCGCACAGTTCATCGTAGGCCGGGTGCACGGCCACCAGCTGGCCCAGGATGTGGGTGGTCAGCTCGCTGACCTGCAGGCCGTGCTCGGCCAGGGTGCCACGCAGGTCATCGCAGTAGTCCTGGCTGTCGGCGGCGGTGGCCAGGTCGAACAGGCGCGCGTCCCATGCCGGAATCTGCAGGGCCTTGAAGCCATGGCCGGCGGCCCAAGCGGCGATGCCGGACAGGCTGTCGAACGGCGCTTGGTCGCCAGCGAACTGCGCCAGATGCAGGCTGGGGCCTTTGAGGGTTTGCATGTGTTGCTCCAATTATTTGTTGATCGACAAAGAATAGGCGCGTGCATCGGGATGGTCAACACCCGCGTTACACTGCGCGCCTCAGAACGGCAGGCAGGCAGATGGCAGGGCGACCGCGCGAATTCGACAGGGACCAGGCATTGCGCAAGGCGATGCTGCTGTTCTGGCAGCACGGCTATGAGGGCACCTCGATGTCGGCCCTGGTCGAAGCGCTTGGCATTGCCTCGGCGCGCATCTACGCCGCGTTCGGCAGCAAGGAGCAACTGTTCCGCGAAGCGGTGGCGCTGTACGAGGACGGCGAGGGCGGCTTCGCGCCGCGCGCGCTGGAACAGGCGTCACTGCGCGATGCGATCGGCAGCATGCTGCGTGATGCCGTGCTGACCTATACCCGTCGCGGTCGTCCGCATGGCTGCCTGGTGGTGTCCTCGGCCAGCAGCGTGTCACCGGATGGCGAGGGCGTACGCGACTGGCTGGCCAGCCACCGCCGCCAGCGCACGGCGGCGATCATCGCGCGGCTGCAGCAGGCGCAGGCGGCAGGCGAGCTGGCGGCCGATCTGTCCGTGCAGGCCCTGGGTGATCATTTCGCCACGGTGCTGCATGGCATCTCGGTGCAGGCGCGAGACGGCATCAGCCGCGAACGCCTGCTGGCGATGGTCGAGGTTGCGCTGGCGCCGTTGCCGTGAGATCCGGGGTCAGATCCGTTTCCCCTTGGGAAACGGATCTGACCCCGGGCGGTGCTGGCTGACTGTGCCGAAACCGCTTGTTTCACCGGGTTCGGGTGCCGCGCAACGAAATTGTAACAATTTGGAGGATAATGGCCGCTTGCGCAGTTTTTCTCCTATTTGCCGCCCGGTCAGCGCAGGCCGCACGGACGCCTCCTCAGAGCTTTCGATGCCTTCCCATTCCGATTCCCGCCGTTCGTCGGGCATGTCGTCCTCCCTCGTTTCCTTCCGTCGCCATCCGCTGGCCCTGGCCTGTGCAGGCCTGGCCCTGGCTGCCAGCTTCGGTGCTGCCGCGCAGGACAGTGCGCCGACCCCGACCGGGCTGGACACCATCACCGTGACCGCCGAGCACCGCGAGCAGAACCTGCAGGAAGTGCCGGTGTCGGTGGGCGTGGTGCAGGGCGAGCGCATGCGCGACTTCACTGCCGGCGGCGACGACACCCTGCTGGCGCTGTCCGGCCGCGTGCCGAGCCTGTATGCGGAAACCACCACCGGCCGCATCTTCCCGCGCTTCTACATCCGCGGCCTGGGCAACATCGATTTCTACCTGGGTGCCTCGCAGCCGGTGTCGATCATCCAGGACGACGTCGTGCTGGAGCACGTGGTACTGAAGTCCAACCCGGTCTATGACGTGGACCAGGTGGAAGTGCTTCGCGGTCCGCAGGGCTCGCTGTTCGGTCGCAACACCACCGCCGGCATCGTCAAGTTCGACACCCTCAAGCCGACCCAGGACTACAGTGGCCGCGTCAGCGCCAGCTATGCCTCCTACAACAGCGTGTCGATCGACGGTGGCTTCGGCGGCCCGATCAACGACATCGCTTCGTTCCGCGTGTCGGCCCTCTACCAGCACCGCGACGACTACGTCGACAACACCTACACCGGCACCAGCGCCGACGGCACGGTCAGCCCGAAGAAGAACGCCATGGGCGGCTTCGACGACCGCAACGTGCGTGCGCAGCTGCTGCTGACCCCGAGCGACCAGTTCTCGATCCTCGCTTCGGCCCACGCCCGCGACTACGAAGGCACCTCAACCCTGTTCCTGCGCAACGCGCTGACCAAGGGTTCGAACAAGACCGACGTGCCGCGTGACCAGGTCGCCTACGACGAGGCCGACAACAACCCGCAGGCGTACAAGACCTACGGCGGTTCGGTGAAGGCGCGTTATGACTTCGGCGCGATCGACTTCACCTCGATCACCGCTTACGAGACCACGTCAGGTTACAGCCGCGGTGACACCGACGGCGGCGCCGCGGTCAACTTCCCGGTCAATGGCGTGCCGAACGGCTACGGCCAGTCGATGGGCCAGATCCGTGACCTGGACCAGTGGACCCAGGAATTCCGCCTGGCCAGCCATGATGACAGCGCTCTGCAGTGGCAGGCCGGCGCGTTCTATTTCAACGGCAGCGATACCACCGACTTCTACCAGCGCGCCTGGTTCCTGAAGGGCGCGGCGCGCAACCCGAACAACTGGGTGCGCCTGCGCAACAAGAACACCTCGTGGGCTGGTTTCGGCCAGCTCAGCTACGCCTTCACCGACAAGTTCACCGTCACCGCCGGCCTGCGCCAGACCCGTGATGAGAAGCATACCCGTCTGTTGAAGACCGCCGACACCGCCGCGGGTGCAGTCACCTACAAGGGGCGCACCGACGTCAAGATGACCGACACGACCCCGAGCTGGGATCTGAGCGCGATGTATCAGATCACCCCGGACGTGAGCGTCTATGCGAAGGTCGCGCGTGGCTTCCGTGGCCCGACCATCCAGGGCCGTTCGGCAGTGTTCAATGCGGACTTCACCACCGCCGATTCGGAGACGATCCTGTCCTGGGAAGCCGGCGTGAAGAGCAGCCTGTGGGACAATCGCCTGCGTTTGAATGCCACCGCGTTCACCTACACCGTCAACGACATCCAGCTCAACGGCAACGATTCGGACGGCAACGGCGTGCTGTTCAACGCCGACAAGGCCAAGGCCTACGGGTTCGAAGCGGACATGGAACTGCGCCCGATCCCGAACCTGACCCTGAGCGCCGGTCTGAGCCTGCTGCACAGCGAGATCAAGGACAAGCGCGTGTATGCGCAGGTCTGCGCCCTGAACGGCAAGGTGGTGTGCACCGTCGATGACCCGACCATCAAGGTCGGTGCCAACACCTTCGCCCAGATCGATGGCAACCCGCTGCCGAACGCGCCGAAGTACAACATCAACCTGGCCGCGCGCTACGACTTCCCGGTCAGCGATGCAGGCACGATGTTCGTGTCCACCGACTGGAACAAGCAGGGCTACACCAGCTTCGTGCTGTACGACAGCCAGGAGTTCAACTCCAAGGGTGATTTCGAGGGCGGCCTGAAGATCGGCTACTCGGGCAACTACGGTGCCTACGAAGTGGCGCTGTTCGCGCGCAACATCACCAACGAGAAGAACCTCAAGGGTGTGATCGAGAACTACATGGCGGCGGTCTACAACGAACCGCGCACCGTGGGTGTGTCGCTGAACATGAACTGGTAAGACGCATCGGTCGGTACCGCACGCGGTACCGACACCTTTGCACTACCTTCCAGACGCCCTGCCTGTGCAGGGCGTTTGCCGTTGTGGGAACTGACACGCGGAATCGACGCCCCGCAGGTGCAGGGCGTCGTAACGGGTCTACTTGGCGGCGGGCGTGACAGCAGGGGCCAGCTCGGCGAACAGGCCGCCGAGCACACCCATGGTTGCCGTGTCGGCGCCCATGTCTTCGGCGGCGTTGGCAATGGCGATCACGCCACTGTTCTGTGCGGGGAACAGCACCACCCAGGCCAGCCAGTTGCCATCGGAGCCACCGTGCACCAGCACCGGGCCCTGGCGACCGGCGATGGACGGCTGCACGCCCCAGTCCAGACCTGAGGGGCTGCCCGGTTGCGCGCTCTGCATCAGCGTGTAGGACGCCGGCGTCAACAGCGTGCCCTTGCCGTGGCTGCCGGCGAGCTGGTCGATGGCGAACAGTGCCAGGTCCTGCAGGCGCATGTGCAGGTTGCCGGCGGCGGTGTAGATCGGCGGTACGCCATCGTCGGCTTTCTGCGGCGCGCGGGTGACCGGCTTGCCGCTGCGGTGGCCCAACGGCTGCCCTGCCGTGGTCGGCCCGAAGCCGGCACCGGTCATCTTCAGTGGCTGGAACACCTCGCGTTGGATCAGCGTCTCCACGTCCTTGCCTGTGGCGCGCTCGGCGATCACGGCTGCGATCAGGAAGCCGCTGTTGCTGTAGGCGAATTCCGTTCCCGGCGGGTGGACCGGCGCCTCTGACAGCGCGGCCTTGATGTAGGCCTCGCGCTGCACCGGCAGGGCACGCGTGTCGGTGAAGAACGCATCCAGAGCGGTGCCATCGGTGAGGTTTTCCGGCAGGCCCGCGCGGTGCGACAGCAGCTGCACCAGCGTGACGTTGCGGTAGGCCGGCTGCATCTGTGCGGCCAGGTCGGGCAGCATCGTCGACAGCGGCGCATCCCACTTCAGCACGCCCTGTTCGACCAGGCGCGCGATCATCGCCACGGTGATCGGTTTACCGGTCGAGCCGATCATCCAGGCATCGCTGGTGCTGGCGGCCATCTTTTCATCATTGCGGCGCACGCCGCTGACGGCCTGCTCGGCGATCTTGCCGTCGCGGATCACCAGCACACCCATGGCCGGCGTCGTCGTGCCCTGTAATGCCTGAGCGATGCGTGCCTGCAGGTTATCGGCGGCGCTTGCACTGGCAGCGACGCACAGGAGTGAAACGCCCAGCCATCGGCGCAGGTGGCGCATCGGGCGGGAGGGGGAAGCTGCGGTCCGTTCGGAGATGATCGTGTGCATGGGAGTCCTTTGCGCAGCAGCGTGGGCAGGACCTGCGCCGACGGCATCGGTCCTGCGGGGTGCGTCGTCCACTCGTGCCTTGAACAGGCGTACAAGGTGACGTGCGATTCACTCTTGCACGCCGCCGACGCAGGCGTATGTGTCTGCAGTCATGTACATGAACCGAGCGGCGCGATCCTGTTGGCGGACGTACAGGATCGCGGCAGGCATCGCTGCGTGCAGCAATCAGCGGTGGGCTGGCTTCGGGGGACAGTGGCGCGAAGTGGCGCGCTGCAGGCACGCGCCGAATCTCAACGCGATGCCCGTGTCAGCCGTCGCCGCGCTGCATGCGCGACGACGGCAGGGGGCTCAAGCGCTGGGCAACAGCGGTGCGAGCACCGGCTCCAGTTCCTGCTGGCGCCATCCGGCCAATGCGGCAGGCCACTGCCGATGCTCCAGATAGCTTTCCAGATGCTTGCGTGAGGCCAGTACGCCGTCGGCCAGGCCGAGCTCGCGGCTGCGTTCGGCCACTGCATCCTGCAGCTTCTTCAGCAGCTGTTTGCTGGCCTCGCTGGCCTGCATCGCCAATGGCGCATCGGCTTCGTCGGCCAACGGCGTATCCAGCGCCTCCCATACCGCAGCGGCGAGCTTGCGCGGCGCCTTCGGGAACTGTTCGAACAGCTTGCTCAATGCGGCGGCATCGGCTGGCGGGGTGCGTGCCAGGGTCGCGGCCAGTTCATTGTCCAGGATCCAGCTGCGCGGACGGTCGCTGGCGCGCGCCTGCACATCGCGCCAGCGCAGCAGGCGCAGCAGGCGGCGCTGCGCTGGCGCGTCCAGGAACTGCGCCGAGCGCATGCCCAGGTGTGGCCAGCGGTCTTCGTCATTGGCGACGCTGGCCAGGAGCCGCTCGCCGTCGTCGTGCAGCCACTGCTGGCGCCCCAGCGATTCCAGCTTGGTGGAAATCGCGTCATGCATCGCGAACAGATGCTCGACGTCGTCAGCAGCGTACTTCAGCTGTGAGTCCGACAGCGGCCTGCGCATCCAGTCCGAGCGGGTTTCGCCCTTCTCCAGTGCCACGCCGGTGATCTCCTGCACCAGTTTCTGGTAGCCCATGCCAGCACCAATGCCGGCCAAAGCGGCGCCGATCTGGGTGTCGAACAACGGGCGCGGCAGCACGCCGCAGGTCCACTTGAACGCCACCAGGTCTTCGCTGGCGCTGTGCATCACCTTGGTGATGGATTCATCGGCCAGCCACGGCGCCAACGCCTCGGGCATGCCGGGAATCAACGGGTCGATCAGCAGGATGTCCTCGCCGACGGCCATCTGCACCAGCGCCAGCTGCGGCCAGAAGGTGCGTTCACGGATGAATTCGGTATCCAGGCCGATGCGGGTCGGCCGTTGCTGGCGGTATGTGTCCAGCTCGGCGGGGGTGGTGATCCAGATTGCCACAGGTCAGGGCCTACTACTCGTGTTTGCTCAGGCAGGGGAGAATAGCCTAACGTCGGTCCGCATCCGTGCCGAAGGAGGCCCTGCTTGCGTTTTCTGCTGTCGCCCGTGCTGTGTACCGCCTTGGCCGTGGGCCTGGCCGGTTGCACGCCATCGCCCCCTGCGCAGACCTCCGGTGGCACTGCAGGCCAGCCGGCCGATCCTGCACCGCAGGCCGGTCCGGCACCTGGTAGCGGGCAGGGCACGGTGACCATTGCCGGTGACGATGCGGCCGAGGACATCCAGCAGTGGACGCCGCCGCGGGTCGATCGCCAGGGGCGTACGCTGGCACAGCTGCGCCGGGCTGCCGAGCAGGCTTTCGCGCAGGGGCATCTGTACGAAGATGGCGATGCGGCCGTGCCGCTGTGGCTGGCGGTGCAGGAAGAGGAACCTGACGACCGCCAGGCGCGTCTGGGCCTGCAACGTGCGAAGCAGCGCCTGCTGCAGCAGGCCGATGCGTTGCTGCAACGGCCATTGCAGCAGCGTGAAGCGCTGGCCGAAGCCGGGCGCCAGGCGCTGGTACTGCTGACCCTGGCGCCGAAGGATGAGAAGGTGCGCGCGCTGCAGGGGCGGGTGGAGACGGCGCAGCGCGTGGTCGCCTACAACCGCGCGGGCGAAGACGATCTGCGTGCCGATCGGATAGGTGAAGCCGGTGATGGTGCGATTGGCAACTTCCGTGAAGCACTTGCGCTGGATCCGGCGAATCGTCGCGCGCGGCAGGGGCTGGCAGCTGCGGAAAGCGGGCTGATCCGGCGTGCCGAGGATGCCGCGCGCATCCGCGATTTCGCCAGTGCCGGCGCGTGGTTGGCAGAAGCCAGCAAGGTGCGGGATTCGTCACCGACCATCGCCGATGCGTTCGAGCGCATCGAGCAGATCCGTGCAGCGGCACTGGTCCGGCTGCGCGATGGCGGCCTGCATGATCTGACCACCCCGCAGGGGCTGAAGCCCGCGCGCGAGAAGCTGGCCGAAGCGTTGCGCATCGCCTTGCCGGGCGACGCGGTGGTGGCGCAGCTGCGCGAACGCATCGAACTGGCCACCCATTACGGCAGCTTCCGGCCGGGACAGGTGTTCAGCGATGCGCTGCGTGATGGCGGCCGTGGACCGCAGATGATCGTGGTGCCGCATGGCGGATTCCAGATGGGCGCCAGTGATTCTGAGCCGGGCGCAACCGACGCAGAGCGACCATCGCACTATGTGCGCTTCGAGCGGGGGTACGCGATGGCGATCACCGAGATCACCGTGGGTGATTTCGAGCGCTATGTGAAGGCGACCAATGCCCGCCCACGCGCGACCCGGCGTGGACATTCGGTGGTCTATGACGAGCGCAGCGGCAATTTCATCCGTCGCAGCGGCGTGGACTGGCGGTCCGACTATGACGGCGGGCGGGCACTGGGCAATTCGCCGGTGATGCACGTCAGCGTGCGTGACGCAGAGAACTACGCGACCTGGCTTTCCGAGCAGACCGGTCGCAGTTACCGCCTGCCCAGCGAGGCCGAGTTCGAGTACGCGATGCGTGCCGGCAGCAGTGGCCGTTACCCGTGGGGCGATGCCGGGCTGCCACCGGAAGGCAGTGGCAATTACACCGGCAGCAAGGACGTTTCACCGTCCGGCAGGCATTGGCACAACGCCTTCGTCGGCTATGGCGATGGGTGGTGGGGGCCGGCACCGGTCGCCAGTTTCCAGGCGAACGGCTTCGGGCTGCACGACATGGGCGGCAACCTGAGCGAGTGGGTGGCCGATTGCTGGCATGCCAGCTATCGGCGCGCACCGGCCGATGGCGTGGCCTGGTTCAACCCGGGCTGCCGTTCACGGGTGATCCGGGGTGGCAACTGGGCCAATGCCCCGGAGCAGACCCGGGCAGCCTGGCGGCAATCGCAGGATTCGGATACCACCAACGCGCGCATCGGCTTCCGGCTGGTCCGCGGGATCTGACGGGCACGCCTGGATCGGCGCCGGCTTCACCCGCCGCAGGCAGTGTCGCACTAAGATTGCGCCGTGCCCGCCGGCCGGCGGGGTCAGCCGGAAGACCTGCCGATGCGCAACGATCCTTTTTCCCGCTCGCCGCAGCAGCGGCGTGGCCTGTTCGGCAACATCCGCTGGTGGGTGCTGCTGCTGGCCGCCGGTTATGCGGCGTTCTACTGGTTCTCCAACCGTGCGGTCGACCCCTATACCGGCGAGAAGGTGCTGATCGACAGCAGCCTTGATGCCAGCCAGGAGAAGGCATTGGGCCTGCAGGCCTACCAGCAGATCCTGTCCCAGGAACGCCCGCTGGGCCCGAACGAATCGGTCTCACGGGATGTCCGGGCGATTGCTGAGCGACTGATCGCCAAGGTGGACGTGGTCGAGACCGCGCTGGCGCAGGAGCACGGGCTGCAGCCGGCACACTTCGCACGCGACTTCGAGTGGGAAGTGAATGTGATTCCGTCCGAACAGGCCAATGCGTTCTGCCTGCCCGGCGGCAAGATGGCCGTGTACACGGGGCTGATTCCGGTCGCGCGCACCCGCGATGCGATGGCGGTGGTGATGGGCCATGAAATCGCCCACGCGTTGCTGCGGCACGGTGCACAGCGCATGGCCCAGCAGAAGTTGACCCAGATCGGCCAGGTGGCCGGCGCCGCCAGTGGCATGGATGCGCAGCAGCAACAGATGATGATGTCGGCGATGGGCTACGGCTATCTGTTGCCGTATGCGCGCAGCCACGAGACGCAGGCTGATGAGGTAGGCCTGATGCTGGCGGCCGCGGCGTGTTTCGACCCACGCGAGGCGATACCGCTATGGCAGCGCATGGGCCAGGCCGGTGGTGGCCAGTCGCCGCCGGAATTCTCTTCGACCCACCCCAATCCGGGTACCCGTATCCAGAACCTGCAGGCGTTGATGCCGAAGGCACTGGAGTACCGGCAGAAGTTCTGCGAGCAGGCCAGGTAAAGGGTGGTTCGGCAGGGCTGCGCCCTGCACCCGCGGTAGTGCCGGCCGCTGGCCGGCAACCTCAACGGCAACAGCAACAGCGGGCTATCCGTGGGATGGCGGGGTGGGTCCGGTTGCGGGGGACGCTGCAAATACGTCCCTGTAAGCTCGGTCGCGCCATCCATGGCGCTTACGCCCCCGCAACCGGACCCACCCCGCCTTCGACAGATTTCCGCGATCGGTTGGAATGGCGTTGCCTGCTCTTGGTGGGTGTCGACCTTGGTCGACACGTAGATCCACGCCATGCGTGGATGGATCTCCATCGAGATCGAATATTTCGACAATTGAACGAGGAGCATCCACGCATGGCGTGGATCTACCAGACATCGGCAGACTGTCGAAGGTGGGGCGGTGTCGGATTGCGGGGTGTCCGCGGCATGGGCCCGAGGCAAGCGGCGGACAAGCCTGCAAGGACGTACTTGCTGCGTCCCCGCAATCCGACACCGCCCCGCCATTCCACGGAATGCCAGCTGTTGCTGTTGCTGCTGAGGTTGCCGGCCAGCGGTCAGCACTACCGCGTCTGCAGGTGCAGGGCGCAGCCCTGCCGAACAACCCTTACTTGACCGCAGTCACCTGGACGTCGATCACGCCGTCACCGACCCGGGCCTGTAGTGCGTCACCCGGTTGCACCTGCTCGATCCGACGTACCAGAGCGCCATCGTCTGCACGGGTCACGATGCTGTAGCCACGCGCGACGGTCGCCAGTGGACTGACCGCTTCCAGCGACCGCGCCAGGCCACGCAGGCGAAGCGCATCACGCTGCAGCAGGCGCTGCAGTGCCGCTTGCGGGCGTCCGCCCAGCGCGGCAAGGCGACGTCGCAGCGCTTCCATCTGCCGTTGCGGATGGTGACCTCGCAACACTGCAGCGGCGTGGCGCAGGCGGGCCGCGCGACGCTCCTGCTGCTGGTTGTGCGCCGCATGCAGTCGTCGCCCAAGGTCCAGCTGGCGACGGCGAAGCAGATCCAGTCGTGCCTGCGGACTCTGTGCGTTCAAGCGCAGCAAGGCACGATCAGCGCGCTGCATGGCCTGCTGCAGGGCGTGGCGTTGCAGCTGCACCATGCGGGCCGCATTGCGACGCAGGCGCAGAGCCAGGTCGCGCTGATCGGGTACCAGCAGTTCTGCGGCTACCGATGGCGTCGGTGCGCGCAGGTCAGCGGCAAAATCGCTGAGACTGAAGTCGGTTTCGTGGCCCACCGCCGATACCACCGGCGTGCCGCTGGCGGCGATTGCACGGGCAAGGGCTTCATCGTTGAACGCCCACAGGTCTTCCAGCGAGCCACCGCCGCGGGTCAGCAGAATCACGTCGTAGCGGCCACTGGCATCGGCGGCCTGCAGCAGACGGGTGATCTGCGCGGCAGCGGTCGCGCCCTGTACCAGCGTCGGCAGCAGATCCACCTCCAGCAACGGGAAGCGGCGGCCGAGCACGCTCAGTACGTCGCGCACGGCGGCACCGGTGGGCGAGGTGATCACCGCCAGGCGCTGCACATGGGCTGGCATCGGCCGCTTGCGCGCGGGGTCGAACAGACCCTCTGCCTCCAGCCGCGTCTTCAGCTCCTCGAACGCGCGACGCAGTGCGCCTTCGCCGGCCTCCTCCATGTGGTCCAGTACCATCTGGTACTCGCCACGGGCGTCATACAGGGTCACCTTGCCGCGCACCAGCACGCGCATGCCCTCGCGCGGCACGAACTTCAGGTACTGCGCCTTCATCCTGAACATCGCAGCGCGCAACTGCGCACGCGCGTCCTTCAGGGTGAAGTACAGATGGCCGGACGCCGGGCGCGCCACGCTGCCCAGTTCGGCTTCCACCCAGATCGCCGGGAAGCTGCCTTCCAGCAGGTCGCGTGCCAGGGTGTTGAGCTGGCTGGGGGTGAAGACGTCGTTGTTGCGTGGTTGCATGGTTACGGCGTGGGGCAGATGGAGCAGGGGGCTCAGGATCGCACGTCAGCGCTGGCCGTGCTGGGCCAGTGCCCAGTGCACGTGTTCGCGGACCACGGGCGAAGCATCCTCGGCGCGCGTCTGCAGCGCCGACAGCGTCTCTGCCGTGGTTGGCGCATTGCCCAGTGCCACGGCGATGTTGCGCAGCCAGCGCTCGTGGCCGCTACGGCGGATCGGGCTGCCTTCGGTGCGGCGCAGGAATTCATCCTCGTCCCACGCGAACAATTGGTCCAGACGTGCGGTGTCCAGGTTGTTGCGTGCGCGGAAGTCGGCCTCGTCGGTGCGCTTGGCGAACTTGTTCCAAGGGCAGACCAGCTGGCAGTCGTCGCAGCCATAGATGCGGTTGCCGATCAGTGGTCGCATCTCCACGGGGATCGCGCCGTCATGCTCGATGGTCAGGTAGGAGATGCAACGGCGCGCATCCAGGCGCTGCGGGCCGGTGATGGCCTTGGTCGGGCAGACATCGATGCAACGCGTGCAGGTGCCGCAGTGCGCGGTGGCCGGCGTGTCGATCGGCAGCGGGATATCGATGTAGATCTCGCCGATGAAGAACCACGAGCCGCCGTGGCGGTCGATCAGGCAGGTGTGCTTGCCGATCCAGCCCAGCCCGGCGTTGCGGGCCAGTGCGCGCTCCAACACCGGCGCCGAGTCGACGAAGACGCGGTAGCCCAGCGGCGCTACCTCATCGTTGATCTGCGTGGCCAGCTTCTGCAGGCGGTTGCGCATCAGCTTGTGGTAATCGCGGCCGAGCGCGTAGCGGGCGACGTAGGCGCGTCCCGGATCGGCCAGGGTCGCCCACGCTTCGGTGTCATCCCTGTGGCTGTAGTCCATGCCCACCGAGATCACCCGCACCGTGCCGGGCAGCAGCTCGGCAGGTCGCGCGCGCAGGGTGCCGTGGCGGGCCATCCAGTCCATCGTGCCGTACAGGCCCTGGCCGAGCCAGTCGGCCAGGTGCGCCTCATCCTCGCCCAGTTCAATACCGGCGATACCGCAGCGCTGGAAGCCATGCACGCGCGCGAGGTCGCGGATGCGCTGTACGGCCAGGGCCGGATCGAGGGGGGCAGGGACGGGGGACATGTGCACCAGTATAAAATCCCCGCATGGCCAACCTTGCCGATCTGTTCGATTCCCGTGCCGCGCGCATGCTCGATGCCCAGGCCTCCGCGCTGGCGGGTGATGGTGGCTGGGGCTTGATGGCCCAGGCGGGGCAGGCGGCCTGGCAATGCCTGCTGCAGCACTGGCCGCAGGCGCGACGGATCGGCGTGGTCGTTGGCAGCGGCAACAATGGTGGAGATGGTTACGTGCTGGCCCGCCATGCGCTGCAGGCGGGGCTGCTGGTCCAGGTGGTCGCGCTGCCGGGCAGCCCGCCTTCCACGGCGCTGGCGCAGCGCGCCGCAGCGGATTTTAAGTCCGCCGGCGGAACCGTCACTGATTTCAATGGCGAACTGGCCCAGGCCGATATATGGGTCGATGCCCTGTTCGGCCTTGGCTTCTCCAGGGCCCCAGCGGGTGCGACCCTGGCCTTGATCGAGGCGCTGAACGCGCAGCAGGCGCCGGTGTTGGCGTTGGACGTACCCAGCGGTGTCGACGCCGACCATGGCTGCGTACCGGGCGTAGCGGTACGGGCCGCCCTGACGTTGCAGTTCATCGTCGCCCATCGTGGCCTGTACACCGGCGACGCGCTGGAATACACCGGGCGCAGACAGCTGGCGCCGCTGACGCTGCCCGACGAGGCCTGGCAGGGTGTCGTTGCCGCTGCAGAGTGCTGGACGCAGTCGCGCCTGCCGGATCTGCTGCCGCCGCGCCGTGCCAACAGCCACAAGGGTGAGTCCGGCCATGTGCTGTGCGTGGGCGGCAACCATGGCAGCGGTGGTGCCATCGCGATGGCCGCCGAAGCCGCGTTGCGCACTGGTGCAGGTCTGCTGAGCATCGGCACGCGCCAGGACCATGTTGGCCCGCTGCTGGCCAGGTTGCCTGAGGCGATGACGCATGCGCTGGAAGATGGCGATGCGCTGCCCGCGTTGCTGGCAAAAGCCAAGGTCGTGGCGATCGGCCCGGGCCTGGGCCAGGACGAATGGGCACGCGCGTTGTATGCGCGTGTGCTGCAGTCGGGCCTGCCGCTGGTGATCGACGCCGATGCGCTGAACCTGCTGGCGCAGGATGCGCATGCGATGACCGATGCGATCCTCACCCCGCACCCCGGCGAAGCGGCGCGTTTGCTGGAAACCACCACGGGGGCAATCCAGGCTGATCGCTACGGCAGCGCGCAGGCGCTGGCTGAGCGCTATCACGCAGTGGTGGTGCTGAAGGGGGCGGGCAGCGTCGTCGCCGCGCCCGGCCGGACACCTCGACTGATTGCGGCGGGCAACCCTGGAATGGCGGTAGGTGGCATGGGTGACCTGTTGACCGGCATCATCGCCAGCCTGCGCGCGCAGGGCCTGCCCGCGTTCGATGCGGCGGCAGGCGGTGCGTTGCTGCATGCCCTGGCCGGTGATGTCGCCGCCGCCGACGGTGCCCGTGGCCTGCTTCCCACTGATCTGCTGGCGCCCCTGCGGCGGCTGGCCAACCCGGAATGTTCCCGATGACCGAATTCTTCCTTGCTGACAGCGACGCCACCGAACTGCTGGGGCAATGGCTGGCAGCCACCCGTCCACCGCAGGCGCTGGTCGAGCTGCGCGGCGATCTTGGCGCTGGCAAATCGACCACGGCGCGCGCGCTGCTGCGGGCGCTGGGCGTGCAGGGCGCGATCCGCAGCCCAACCTATACCCTGGTCGAGCGCTATCCGTTGTCCAGTGGCGGCGAAGCCTGGCACCTGGACCTGTATCGCATCGGCCAGGCCGGCGAGCTGGATTTCCTCGGCCTGGACGAGGGCAGTGCCGTGCTGTGGCTGGTCGAATGGCCCGAGCGCGGTGCCGGTGCATTGCCCCCCACCGATCTGGTCGTGGCACTGGAGATTGAAGGGCAGGGGCGTCGCGTGCGTCTCACTGGCATCAGCGACGCGGGTCGTGAATGGCTGTTGCGGCTTCCCGACGGTGGCGACTTGCAGGCCCTTTCTGTCGGCTGACGAGAACAAACACCGGCAGGTTACGGATTATTAAGGAAAAAGGTGTTGCATTCCGTTCAGTGCGGTGATTGAATCCTGAGTCATGCGCCCGGGGAATCGACTCATTGCCATCTGTGCCGCCGTCGGACTTGGTCTGGCGAGCGTCAGTGCGTGGGCCGGTGAGGTCCGTCAGGTGCTGCTGAATACCGGTGCGACCGGAACCCGTGCGGAAATCGCGCTGGTCGGCAGTGGCGGCTACAAGACCTTGTCCTTGGCCGGCCCGAACCGGCTGGTGGTCGATTTCCCCGATTCCAGCGCGGTGCGCAACCTGAAAATGCCCTCGCCGCAGGGCGTGGTCACGGCGGTGCGTACCGGGCAGCCGGTGCCGGGAACCTTCCGTGTCGTATTCGACCTGGCCGAGACGGTCGCCCCCTTCCGCCCGCAGATGCAGCGCGAAGGCAGTGAATCCAAGCTGGTGATCGAGTGGCCGGGCGATGGTCCGGCCGTTGCTGCCAGCCGACCTGCGGCGACGCAACCGCCAGCGGCATCTACGGTGAGTCCGGCTTCTACCCCGAACCCGAACCCGACCCCGGCACAAACTGCACAGTCCCGCGGCGATGCCGCGCGAGCCACTGCGCTGTTGACCGCGCAGGTCCAACAGCAGGCCAGTGCCAGCGCTGCAACACCCGCCGCGCCGATGCCGGCGCCGAGTACCACCCCGGTGCAGATGGCGGCAGCGGGTACCACCGCCAGCAGCACGCCCACGTCATCGCCGGCAGCGATCCTGGCCGGTCAGGCCACCACTGCGGTTGTGGCCGCCCAGCCGAAGCCGGCGCCGACACCTGTTGCGCCGGCCGAGTCGCCGCGTCCGACCATGCCCAGCGATGCCTCGCGCATCCGCATGCAGCGGGGCATGCGTCACCTGGTGGTGGCGATCGATCCGGGCCATGGCGGCCAGGACCCCGGTGCCATCGGTCCGACCGGTAAGCGCGAGAAGGACGTCACCCTCGCGGTGGCGCGTGAACTGGCCCGCCAGGTCAATGCCACGCCCGGCCTGAAAGCCTTCCTGACCCGCGACAGCGATGTGTTCATCCCGCTGCCGATGCGTGCGCAGAAGGCGCGGGCGAACAAGGCCGACATCTTCATTTCGATCCACGCCGATGCCGCCGAGAACCGCTCAGCCACCGGTTCGTCGGTGTACGTGCTGTCGACCAAGGGCGCATCTTCGCAGCGTGCGCGTTGGTTGGCGGACAAGGAAAACGCGGCCGATCTGGTCGGTGGCGTGCGCCTGCAGCAGACCGAAGGCACGTTGGCCAACGTCCTGCTGGACTTGGCCCAGAGTGGTTACATGAAATCCTCCGAGGATGCTGCCGGGCACGTGCTGGGCGGGCTGAAGCGGATCGGCAACAATCACAAGCCGAATATCGAACGCGCCAACTTCGCCGTGCTGCGCACCTCGGACATGCCGGCGATGCTGGTGGAAACCGCGTTCATCTCGAACCCGGATGAAGAGCGCCGGCTGATCGACCCCGCCTACCAGCGCAAGGTCGCCGGTGCAGTGCTGGACGGCGTGCATACGTTCTTCAGCCGCCAACCGCCGCCGGGGACGTTGTACGCCGCACGCGCGCAGGCCGAGATCGACGCCGCAAGCACCGTGGCTGGCGGCAGCAAGTAACCCGCTGGATCGCCCGCTTCCGCTAGAGCCAGGCCACGCCTGGCTGGCGCTGCGTAAGGTGGATCTCGACTCTACCTGGCGCCGCTCCGCTATCATCGTGGCATGACGTCTGCCTGCCCGACCTGCCCATGAACGCGCCCGATCCGCGTCCGATCCGGCCGTTGCCGGAAATCCTGATCAACCAGATTGCCGCCGGTGAGGTGGTCGAACGGCCCGCATCGGTGGTCAAGGAGCTGGTTGAAAACGCGATCGATGCCGGCGCCAGCCGCGTCGATATCGAACTGGAAGAAGGCGGTGTGCGCCTGATCCGCATCCGCGACAACGGCAGCGGCATTGCCGCGGAACAGTTGCCGCTGGCCGTCTCGCGTCACGCCACCAGCAAGATCGCCAACCTGGACGAGCTGGAAGCAGTGGCCACGCTGGGTTTCCGTGGCGAAGCGCTGCCCTCGATCGCCTCGGTCAGTCGTTTCACCCTGTCCTCGCGCCGTGCCCATGATGAGCACGGTTCGGCACTGCAGATCGAAGGCGGCAAGATCGGCGAGGTGACCCCGCGCGCGCATGCGCCCGGCACTACGGTGGAAGTGCGCGAGTTGTTCTACAACGTGCCGGCGCGGCGCAAGTTCCTGCGCGCCGAGCGCACCGAACTGGGACATATCGAAGAGTGGCTGCGCTCGCTGGCACTGGCCCGGCCCGATGTCGAGCTGCGTGTCTCGCACAATGGCAAGGCCTCGCGTCGCTACAAGCCGGGGGATCTGTATTCGGACGTGCGCCTGGCCGAGACCCTGGGCGAAGACTTCGCCAGCCAGGCCGTGCGCGTGGACCACAGCAGTGCCGGCCTGCGCCTGCATGGCTGGATCGCGCAACCGCATTATTCGCGTGCCAGCACCGATCAGCAGTACCTGTACGTCAACGGCCGTTCGGTGCGTGACCGCAGTGTTGCCCACGCGGTGAAGATGGCCTACGGCGACGTGCTGTATCACGGTCGGCAGCCAGCCTATGTGCTGTTCCTGGAACTGGACCCGACCCGCGTCGATGTGAACGTGCACCCGGCCAAGCACGAGGTGCGTTTCCGTGACTCGCGGCTGGTGCATGACTTCGTCTACCGCACCTTGAAGGACGCGCTGGCCGACACCCGCGCCGGCATGAGCGCGCAGGAGATCGGTGCAGGAGCCGTGCATCCGGCCGAGGGCGGCAGCGCGTCTGCGATGCCGGGGGCCACGGCCGCCAGCTTCGGCTACGTGCGCGGCCCGGCGCCCGGTGCCGGGCAGGGCGGCGGCGCTGGCTTCTCCGGTTGGCGCCCGCAGCAGCCGCTGGGCCTGCAGGTGGCCGACGCACCCGCTGCCTATGCTGCGCTGTATGCATCGCCCGCCGGTGCCGAGCGGGGTGCGGTACTGCCGCCGATGCCGATGGAGAACGGATTGCCGGTCACCAGTGCCGACGCCGGAGTACCTCCGCTGGGTTACGCCGTTGCCCAGTTGCATGGCATCTACATCCTGGCCGAGAACGCCGAAGGCCTGATCGTGGTCGACATGCATGCGGCGCACGAACGCATCGGCTACGAGCGGTTGAAGAATGCGCACGATGGCATCGGCCTGCAGTCGCAGCCGTTGCTGGTGCCGATCACCCTGGCGGTGGGCGAGCGCGAGGCCGATACCGCCGAGGCGGAGGCCGATACGCTGGCTGCGCTCGGGTTCGAGATCACCCGTGCCGGACCGGGCGCGCTGCACGTGCGCAGCATCCCGGCGCTGCTGGCCCATGCCGAACCCGAAGGCCTGCTGCGCGATGTGCTGACCGACCTGCGCGAACACGGCCAGAGCCGACGCATCGCCACTGCGCGCGACGAGCTGCTGTCGACCATGGCCTGCCATGGCGCCGTGCGTGCCAACCGGCGCCTGACCGTGCCGGAAATGAACGCGCTGCTGCGCGACATGGAAATCACCGAGCGGTCCGGCCAGTGCAATCACGGCCGACCGACCTGGGCCCGTTTTTCGCTGGCGGAAATCGACCGCTGGTTCCTGCGCGGACGTTGAGGGGAGCACCGATGCGATTTTGCGGAATGGGCAGCCTGCTGGCGGCCCTGTTGTTGGTGGCCTGCAGCCCGGCACCTACGCCGGCCCCCGCCGCTGTTGAGGATCCGGCCTTCGCTGCGCAGCAACAGCAATGGCGGGTGCTGCGCTACCAGGACCTGACCCGGCCCGACGGCTGGACCGCGCTGGTCGGCCTGCACTGGTTGCAGAACCGGTCGCACTTTGTCGGCAGTGGCGCCACCAGTGGCATCCGCCTGGCGGTGGGGCCGGCCAAGCTGGGCCTGTTACGCCGTGAAGGCGACCAATGGTGGTTCACGCCGGAGTCCGGCACGGATGTCATCCTCGACGGACAGCCTGTGCGCGGGCGTGTCCGTATGGATACCGATAAGGATCCGCAGCCGACCCTGCTGGCCTTCGATGGCGGCAAGGGTCAGCTCAGCCTGATCCGTCGTGGCGCGCGCGATGCGCTGCGGGTCAAGCACGCCGATGCACCCGCGCGCCGCGATTTCACCGGCCTGCAGTACTGGCCCGGTGGTCCGCAATGGCAGGTGCAGGCGCGTTTCATCGCGCATCCTCCGGGCAAGACCCTGCCGATCGTGGACATCACCGGCCTGACCACCGAGATGCCCAACGCCGGTGCGGTGGAATTCGATCGCGACGGCCGCAGCTGGCGGTTGGAAGCGATCGGCGAGCCGGGGCAGCCGCTGTTCCTGATTTTCGCCGACCGTACCAGTGGCCACGGCAGCTATCCTGCTGGCCGCTATCTGGATACCGATGCGCCCACCGCCGACGGCCACGTGACGATCGACTTCAACCACGCCCACAACCCACCGTGCGCGTTTACCGCCTATGCGACCTGTCCGTTGGCGCCGCCGGAAAACCGCCTGGACCTGCGTGTGGAAGCGGGTGAGAAGGCGTACCACCTGCCTGAAGGAGAGGGCTGAACATGTTGATGAAACTGTTGTTGCGCAGTGCCGTGTTTCTCGTTGCCTGTGCCGCCGGCCCGCTGGCCATCGCGCGCGATACGCCGGTCGAAGCCACGGCGGGCAAGCCGCCGGTGCCGCTGCTGTGGAAGGTCACCGGACAAGGTGATGCACGCCTGTACCTGCTGGGTTCCTTCCATCTGCTGAAGCCGCAGGACTATCCGCTGTCGCCTGATGTCGAGCAGGCGTTCGAAGCCTCGCAGCGCGTGCTGTTTGAAGTGACGCCGGAGGAACTGCAGTCGCCGCAGATGGCCAGCCAGATGGTGCAGGTCGCTACCCGCAAGGATGGCAGCGAGCTCAAGCGTGACCTGGATGCGCCGACCTGGCAGAAGCTGCAGGCCTATGCGACGCAGAACAAATTGCCATTGGCGCAGTTGCAGGGCATGAAAGCGTGGTTCGTCGGCCTGACCATCACCGTGGCGCAGATGCAGAAGCTGGGCCTGGACCCGGAGCTGGGCCTGGACCGTCATTTCATGCAGCGGGCACAGAAGGCGGGCAAGAAGACCGCAGGCCTGGAAGACATGTCCAGCCAGATCAACCTGCTCGATGGCATGAGCGTGCAGGAGCAGCGGCAGATGCTGTCCGAGGCGCTGGACGAAGCGGGCAAGGGTGACGCCCAGGCGCAGATGCTGCATGAGGCCTGGCGCCGCGGCGACGATCGGCTGTTGTGGAACCGGATGGGCGTGGAGATGCGCCAGAAGTATCCGCAGCTTTACCAGCACATCAATACCGACCGCAACGATGCGTGGGTGCCCAAACTGCTGCCGTACCTGCAGTCGGGGCAGGGTGGCACGCTGGTGGTGGTGGGCGGCCTGCACCTGCTGGGCAACGACGGCGTGGTCGAGAAGCTGCGGGCGAAGGGCTACAAGGTCGAGCGGGTGTGCTCGGCATGCAAGGCGAAACGTCCGTAGATTCCACCCCACGCATGGTGGCGTTGAAAACAAAACGGCGCGCCCATGGCGCGCCGTTTTCATATCAGCCGGGGCGGTTGCCTCAGCGGCGGGTCTTGCCGCCGGTACCCGTGCCGCCGGTCGGTTCGCTCGGCTTGCCGGCCGTGCCGGTGCCGGTGCCCGTTCCGGTGCCACCGGGACGCGGGCCACCGAAACCGCTGCCCATGTTGCGCTGGAATTCCTGCCACAGCTCCAGGTTGCGCTCGGTCAGCTGGTTCATCATCGCCCACGGTGTCTGCCCCAGCAGGTTGCCCATCTGCTGGCGGAACTGCTGCTGCTGGTCGAGGAAGACCTGCATGCTGCGCTCCAGGTAGTTGCCCATGAAGCCCTGCAGGGAATCGCCGTAGAAGCGGATCAGCTGGCTCAGCAGCTGGGTGGAGAGCATCGGTTCGCCGTCCTGCTCCTGGTCGGCGATGATCTGCAGCAGGACCGATCGGGTCAGGTCGTCGCCGCTCTTGGCGTCGCGGACTTCGAAGTCTTCGCCGTCGAGGATCAGCTGGCGCACGTCCTCGATGGTGATGTAACTGGAGATCTCGGTGTCGTACAGACGGCGGTTCGGATACTTCTTGATGATGCGGGTCGCAGCCATGAAGCGGTACTCGTCACAGTAGACGCGCAGCATGGCGCAGTGCAGCAGCGGTTGCAACCGCCCCAGCCCCCGCCAGGCTTGGTTTTCCATCGCCGGAATGTTGCGCAACAAGGCTTTGCGTGCTGCGCAGCATGACCAACGGCAGGGTGCAGCAAAGGGCCCTTCGATCTTGGCGCCGTTTACCAGCCCATGTGGTGGCCACCGTTGATGTCCAGGTTGCTGCCGGTGATCCACGAGGCCTCTTGGGCTACCAGGAAGGACACGCCATAGGCGATTTCCTCCGGCTTGCCCAGGCGCCCGGTCGGGATGTCGGCGATGATCTTGGCGCGCACTTCCTCGGGCACCGCCATCACCATATCGGTGGCCACATAGCCGGGCGAGATGGTGTTCACGGTGATGCCGAAGCCTGCATTCTCGCGCGCCAGCGAGATGGTGAAGCCGTGCATGCCGGCCTTGGCGGCGGCGTAGTTGGCCTGGCCGTACTGGCCCTTCAGGCCGTTGATCGAGCTGATCTGGATGACTCTGCCCCAGCCGCGTCGACGCATGCCTTCGATGACCGGGCGGGTGACGTTGAATACCGAATTTAGGTTGGTGTTGATCACATCGTGCCACTGCTCCGCGCGCATGCGGTGGAAGGTGGTATCGCGGGTGATGCCGGCGTTGTTGACCAGGATCTCGACCGGGCCCAGTTCGGCTTCGACCGCACGGATCAGGGCTTCGGCGCTGGCGGAGTCGGAGACATCGCCCGGGAAGATCGACACCTGGTAGCCACGTTCGGTCATCGACTGCTGCCAGGCGCGGGCCTTTGCCTCGTCGCGGTAGTTGGTGGCGACGCGGTGGCCCTGGTCGGCCAGGCGTTGGCAGATGGCGGTACCGATGCCGCCGGTTCCGCCGGTGACCAGTGCGACGCGAGATGTCATGGAAAGCTGTCCGGATATCAGGTGGGGGAAGGGGGATTCTGCAACATCGGCGCGGAAAGTGCGCCCGCCGGCAGCAGGATGTCCGCGCGCGGCAGCAGGCCGGGGTCGAAGCTGTGCTGCGCGGCGGCCAACAGCGCATCGCGGTCGTCGATGCCTTCCAGTGCGGTGCTCGGCTGGCCCAGCAGTTCCCACAACCGGCGCAGCACCGGTACCGGCTCGCGGGCTTCCACCGGCAGCGCGGCCAGTGACTTGGACAGTTTGTGGCCCGGTGCATCCAGCAGCAGCGGCAGGTGCCAGTAGCGCGGCGTCGGCAGGTCCAGCGCCTGCTGCAGCAGGATCTGCCGGGCGGTGGAATCGAGCAGGTCGGCGCCGCGCACGACCTCGTTCACGCCCTGCGCGGCATCGTCGACGACCACCGCCAACTGGTAGGCCCAGCAGCCATCGGCGCGGCGCAGTACGAAGTCGCCGACCTCGGCATGGACATCCTGTTGTTGCCGGCCGCGCAGGCCATCCTCGAAATGCACCACGCTGCCCGCAGGTACCCGGAAGCGGACGGCGGGGTCCGGTCTTGTCCGCCGCGCGACGCAGTGGTGGTGCAGGCCACCGTTGGCGGCCAGATCGCTGCGGCTGCAGTGGCAGACAAACGCGTTGCCATTGGCCAGCAGGCGGTCCAGTGCAGTCTGATAAGCGTCGCCGCGCGCGCTTTGCCAGATCACCGGCCCGTCATGGACCAGACCGAACGCGGCCAGGGTCTGCAGTTGCGCCTGTGCCGCACCGGCAACCGTGCGGGGTGGATCGACATCCTCGATGCGCAACCGCCACAGGCCCCCATGGTGGCGCGCGAGCAGCCAGCTGCCGAAGGCGGCAAGCAGAGAGCCGGGATGCAGCAGGCCGGTGGGCGAGGGCGCAAAACGGCCGCAGGGAAGGGAGAAAGTCATGCAGGCTGAATCGTCGGTCAGGTTGGCGCTTGAATTCAAGCTGACCGCACCGCAAATTGACGGATATCGACCCCTTCCAAGCCGGAATTTCCCATGTTTACCCGCATTGCCCTGTTCCTGGCGACCAATCTCGCGGTCCTGATCCTCGCCAGCATCGTGATGTCGCTGCTGGGGGTCAATTCGAACCAGATGAGCGGCCTGCTGGTCATGGCCGCGATCTTCGGTTTCGGTGGCTCCCTCATCTCGCTGCTGCTGTCCAAGTGGATGGCCAAGCGCTCCACCGGTGCGGTGGTGATCACCGAGCCGCGCAACCAGACCGAGCGCTGGCTGCTGGCCACTGTCGAACGACAGGCCAAGGCGGCCGGTATCGGCATGCCGGAAGTGGCGGTGTATGACGGCCCGGAGATCAACGCGTTCGCCACCGGTGCCAACCGCAACAACGCGCTGGTGGCGGTATCCACCGGCCTGCTGCACAACATGAGCGAGGATGAAGCCGAAGCCGTGCTCGGCCACGAGATCGCCCACGTCGCCAACGGTGACATGATCACCATGGCACTGCTGCAGGGCGTGCTGAACACCTTCGTGATCGTGCTGGCCCGCGTGGTTGGCGGCGTGATCGACAGCGCGTTGTCGGGCAACCGCGAAGGCGGCGGCCGTGGCTTTGCCTACTACATCATCGTGTTCGTGCTGGAGATGGTGTTCGGCCTGTTCGCCACGATGATCTCGATGTGGTTCTCGCGCCACCGCGAATTCCGCGCAGATGCCGGCGGTGCATCGCTGGCCGGCCGTCAGAAGATGATCTCGGCGCTGGAGCGGCTGCAGCTCAATCACGGCCAGAGCACCCTGCCGACGCAGATCGCCGCGTTCGGTATTGCCGGTTCGACGGCGAAGAAGCTGTTCATGAGCCACCCGCCGCTGGAAGAGCGCATCGCCGCACTGCGGGCGTCGACCGCGGCGTAAGCTCCGGCTTCCGATGGAGATGCAGGAACGCCTGGCCTCGCGCCGGGCGTTTTTGTTTGCGGGGAGGCATTGCTGGCGCCGGGCTCGCCCGGCGGCTCGTTTCCGCGCCTGCGGAGAGGTGTCACTTTCTTTGCGCGCAAAGAAAGTAACCAAAGAAACGCTCCGCCGGCCGCGAGCCGTCGCTACGCGCCGGTACCCTGCGCTTCTCGGTCCGCCGAGGGACGGCGCGGGAACTCGCTACGCTCAGACACCCGCGCCTCTTCGCCCTCGCCGGACCTGCGGTGCTCGGCTCGCTATAAGGCGGACTGGAAGATCAAGATCAACGGCAAGAGCATCCACGCATGGCGTGGATCTACTGGGTGCAGCTGTAGCCTTTGACGTTGGGTCCGCCTTGTAGCGAGCCGAGCATCGCAGGGGAATCAGGGGCGCAGAGGCGCCGATGTCTGAGCGCAGCGAGTTCGGCGCCGTCCCCTGATTCCCCGAGAAGCGCAGGGGACCGGTGCGTAGCACCGGCTTGCGTACTGGCGGCGTGTTTCTTTGGTTACTTTCTTTGCACGAGCAAAGAAAGTGACAAGCACGATCACTGCGGATACGAAAACGGCACCTTCGCAGGTGCCGTCTCCATGAACCGCCTTACGCGCGAACTCAGAACTTCGCGTCGAACTCGGCAGCGTAACCGGTGTTGACCAGCACCTTCTGCAGCGACTCGGCCACCTTCAGGTTGCCGGCCACGATCTGCTGGGTGTCCGGGCCGCGGTTGTCCATGCGTGCCGGGGTCGCGCCCTTGAAGTCGCAGACCTTGCCACCGGCTTCGCGCACCAGCAGCACGCCGGCGGCGATGTCCCAGGCCTTCACGCCGGCTTCGAAGTAGGCATCGGCGCGGCCACAGGCCACGTAGGCCAGGTCCAGCGCGGCCGAACCCGAGCGGCGGATGTCCTCGGCGTGCACCAGCAGGGCGTCCAGCGACTTCAGCTGCGCACTGGCGCGGGCACGCTCGCGCGGGGCAAAACCGGTGTGGATCATGGTGCCTTCCAGATCCTTGCGGTCGGCCACGCGGATGCGACGGTCGTTGAGCACGGCGCCGGCGCCGCGGCTGGCAGTGAACAGCTCGTTGCGCAGCGGGTCGAAGATCACCGCGTCGGTCGGCTCGCCGTTCTCGACCAGGGCGATCGACACGCAGTAATGCGGCACGCCGCGCAGGTAGTTGCTGGTGCCGTCCAGCGGGTCGATGACCCACATGTGGCGACGCTCGCTCTGCACGCCACCTTCTTCGCCGAAGATGCCGTACTCGGGGTAGGCGCGCTTGAGTTCCTTGACGATCACCTTTTCCGCGTCCGCATCGACTTCGCTGGCGTAGTCCATGCGGCCCTTCTGGACTACATTCAGTGCCTCGAGCTTGTTGATGTTGCGCAAGAGGACGTTGCCGGCGAGGCGGGCGGCCTTGACCATGACGGTTACGGCGGGTTTCTGCATGGCATGGGCTCCCGGAAGGGCAGAAGAGAAGGGCTGGCGGGGGAAAAGAGCGGGTCCGGCGCAGTGGCCGGCCGCACAGTTTACCATTGGTCTTCGTCCAGCTCGACATTTTCCCTGTTCATGTCCCAGTTTCCTGCCGCCACCCGCCTCCGATTCGTCCTGGTCGGGACCCAACACCCCGGCAACATGGGCGCCGCCGCCCGTGCCCTGAAGACCATGGGCCTGGCCCGCCTGGTGCTGGTAGCACCGGAGAAGCCGCTTGATGAAGAGGCCTTCCGGCGCTCGGCCGGTGCCGAGGACGTGCTCGGCGACGCACCCGTTGTGGCGACCCTTGCCGAAGCCGTGGCCGATTGCCGGTTCGTGCTGGGCTGCACCGCACGTGCGCGCCGGGTCCAGCTGGAGGAGTTCCTGCCGGCCGATGCAGCCGCCCGCGCAGTGGCCAAGGCCGGCGAAGGCGCCGAGGTGGCGCTGGTGTTCGGCCGTGAGCGTACCGGTCTGACCAACGAGGAACTGCAGCTGTGCCATGCCGCAGTGCACATTCCGTCCGATCCTGAGTTCAGCTCGCTCAACCTGGCTGCCGCAGTGCAGGTGCTGGCCTATGAAGTGCGGATGCAGCTGCTGGGCGCACAACCTGTGGCCGCGACCGAGCCGGAGAGCCGCGAGCAGGCTGCCAGCCACGATCAGATGGAGAGCTTCTTCGCCCAGCTCGGCGAGACGCTGGACGAGATCGATTTCCACAAGGGGCGCGCGCCCGAGTCGGCGATGCGCAAACTGCGCCGTCTGTTCCTGCGCAGCGAGCCAAGCGAGCAGGAAGTGCGCCTGCTGCGCGGGATCCTGGCCGATACCCAGCGCATGGCGCGCCTGGCCCAGAAGAACGGCAAGGACAGCTGACGACGGCCCCATTTTTTCGGGTAGTCTGTCCGGATACCCTTGGGGGATGATGCTTGTGTCGGGTCTGCGTAGGGCAATGCAGGGGGAACTGCTGAGCCTGGCCTTGGCCCTGCTGGCCGGGACGGCGCGTGCTGCGCCGGGTCGGCGATGGGGGCGTTGGGCAGCGGAGAGGGGCGACTCGCGATGACACAGGATCATGCGTTCGGCAGTGTGGACCGAGCGGTTGCCGGACCGGCGCTGCCGGCGTTCGGCCGCGCGTCCGGCGTGCTGCCGCGTGTCGTCTGTTATCGGCGGGTGCAGAGTGCGTTTGAGAAGGTGTTGGGGGCTTCCGGTTTCCGCCGCGTCGATGCGCATGCGCAGCCGTGGCTGGATGGATTGAAACAAGGGTTGACGCGCGTGCGGATGGAAGTGGAATGAGGTTGCTCGGCTCGGGGATGCAGGCCCGGTTCCTGCTTGCGATGGGCGGGGCGATGCTGGTGGTGGTGGCGATCCTGGCCGTGCTGTTGGGGCGGCAGGCGGCGATGCAGGGCGAGGTGAGGTCGCTCAGCAACGGCGTCATCCACGAACTGTTCGACCGCAGCGTGCGCAGCCGTGGCGAGGCCATGGTGCGCGAGCTGTCCGAAGCGCTTGCCGGTCCGCTCCACAACAACGACCTGGACCAGGTCGGGGCGCTGGTGCGCAGCATTTCGCGACAGCCGGTGGTGCGCTATGTACTGGTGTTCGACAACCGCGGGCGGCTGGTCCACGACGGCTCGGCCGGGGTGCCCGGATCCGGACGGCCGATGACCGATCCGCTGGCGGCCGGGGCGGTTGCCGCGCAGTCGCTGGTGGTGCAGCAGTCGCCCACGGTGCTCGACAACGCAATGCCGATCAGGATGGGCAATCAGCGCATCGGTGGTGTCCGCGTCGGCATGGCGCTGGATGAAGTGCTGCAGCGTGAGCAGGCGGCCAACGCGACCCTCGGTGAGCGGCTGCAGCAGATGGGCAGCCGGCATCTGGGCTGGTTGCTGTTGATGCTGGGCCTGCTGGTGGTGATCGGCGTGGTGGTGATCCTGTACGTGCAGCGCACGCTGGTGGCGCCGATCCGCGATCTGGCCGCGGCTGCCCGGCGCATCGAAGCCGGCGACTACCAGGCGCCGCTGCGGGAAAACACCCGCGACGACGAGGTGGGTGAACTGGTGCGCGGCTTTGCCCGTATGCGTGATGCGATAGCCCGCCACGACCGCGAAGTGCGGCGCATGGCCTACACCGACGCGTTGACCGGCCTCACCAACCGGCTGGCGTTCCGTGAGGCGCTGGACCACCGGTTGATGGCCGCACGTGCGTCCAATCACCGGTTGGGCGTGCTGTTCGCCGATATCGATGATTTCAAGCGGGTCAACGATACGCTGGGTCATGAGGCCGGCGACGAAGCGCTGCTGCAGTTCGCCCAGCGCATCGGCCGTGCCGTGACCGAGGCCGGCGGCGATGACGCGTTGCTGGCTCGGTTCGGCGGCGACGAATTCGTGATCCTGGTCGGTGATGGCGATGTCGCGGCCAATGCGCGGTTGCTGGCCGAAGTGCTGGTACGCGAGCTGGGCAAGCCGCTGGTGGTGCAGGGCAGGGAACTGTTCCTGGGCACCTCGATCGGCGTGACCCTGTTCCCTGACGACGCTGCGGATGCGACGACGCTGCTGAAGAACGGCGACATCGCGATGTACCAGGCGAAGATGGCCGGCAAGAACTGCTATCGCTACTACAGCCGGGCCATGGATCACGCTGTCGAACGCCGCGTGCACATGGAGCAGGAGCTGCGCGGCGCCTGGGAGCGCGGCGAGCTGCGGCTGGCCTACCAGCCGATCTTCCGCATGCGCGACCGCCGCATGGTCGGTGTGGAAGTGCTGCTGCGCTGGCAGCACCCGACGCTGGGCACGATCCCACCATCAGTGTTCATCGAGGTGGCCGAGCAGAGTGGCCTGATCGAGATCATCGGCCCGAAGGTGCTGCGTGCCGCCTGCATGGAAGCCGTGCAGTGGCCCAGCGGCGTGGCCGGCGACGAGTTGTTCGTCTCGGTCAATGTGTCGCCACGGCAGTTGCGCGGCGGTGAGCTGCCGGCGTTGGTTGCGCAGTGCCTGCAGGAATCGGGCCTGCCGGCCTCGCGCCTGCACCTGGAGCTGACCGAGACGGCGGTGATCGGCGATGAGATGCTGGCCGCGCAGCTGCTGGACCGCCTGCATCGTGCAGGGGTGAAGGTGTGGCTGGACGACTTCGGTACCGGCTTCTCCGGTCTCAGCCACCTGCGGCAGGTGCCGGTGGACGGGGTCAAGATCGACAAGAGCTTCGTCGCCGACATGCAGCGCGACCCGGACGATCTGGCTCTGACCACGGCGATCATCGCCATGGCCCACGCCCTGGGCATCACGGTGGTGGCCGAGGGTATCGAGCAGGAGGCGCAGTTCGAGCTGCTGGCCCAGCGTGGCTGCGATCTGGGCCAGGGTTACCGGTTGAGTCACCCGGTCACTGCCACCGAGGTGGTGCGGATGATCGAGGCGGGGGTGTGACAGTAGATCCACGCCATGCGTGGATGCTTCTGCCAGGAACGCCCATCCACGCATGGCGCGGATCTACTGTCAAACCGGGCGCTTGCTCGGGTCGCCGGGCAGTTCGCGGACCAGCTTGGGTACCAGATAGCCGGACAGGCGAGCAGTGAGGCCGGCAATCAGGGCCTTGGCCTGGACGTCGTCCACTTCGAAGTGGGCCACGCCCTCGACCCGATCCAACTGGTGCAGGTAATAGGGCAGCACGCCCGCTGCGAAGCTGCGCTCGCTCAGGTCCTGCAGCGCCTGCACGCTGTCGTTGACTCCGCGCAGCAGCACCGCCTGGTTCAGCAACTGGGCGCCGATGGCGCGCAGGCGGGCCATCGCGGTATCGACGCTGGCGTCGAATTCATTGGCGTGGTTGGCGTGGACCACGATCGCCAGTGGCCAGGGCAGGCTGCCCAGCCAGGCCTGCAGTTCGTTATCGACCCGCTCGGGCAGTACGATCGGCAGGCGGGTGTGGATGCGCAGCCGGCGGATATGCGTGATGCCGCGCAGTGCATCGGTCAGCTCGGCCAGCTTGTGGGTAGCCAGCGACAGCGGGTCGCCGCCGGACAGGATCACCTCATCGATGTCGGGATCTGCTGCGATGGCGTCCACCGCCTCCTGCCAGCCCCCCTTGGCGGCGTTTTCGGCGCCATAGTCGAAATGCCGGCGGAAACAGTAGCGACAGTTGATCGCGCAGCTTCCGGTGGCCACGAGCAGGGCACGGCCACGGTATTTCTGGATGACCCCGGTGGCCTTCTTGGCCGCGCCGTCGCCCACCGCGTCGAAACTGAACCCGGGGGCTGGGCGCATCTCCGCGTCGATCGGCAATACCTGCCGCAGCAACGGATCGTGGGCATCGCCACGGCGCATGCGCGCGACGAAACCCTCCGGCACGCGCAGTGCGAATTGGGCGATGGCAGCCTCCGATACACCCAGCGCTGCGGCATCCAGATCCAGCCGGGCCAGCAGCGTCTGCGGGTCGCGCAGGGCCTGACGCCAGAGCTGCTGCCAGCGCGCGGGCGCGCCTGGCGACTGGGTCCGGGGAACGGCGGAAAGCTGCATGGAGAGGGGGCCTGCGGTTATCATGGACACATAAACAGTTGCCCGCCGGGGTTCCGGTGGGCTTTCCATTCTATCCGGCTCGCCGCACGCGCGGCGGTTTCGCCATTTGAGGAGCTTGAGCATGGCCACTGCGGGCATGAACGATGTCAAGAACGGGATGAAGATCCTGGTCAACAATGAACCGGCCGTCATCTCCGAGACCGAGTTCATCAAGCCGGGCAAGGGCCAGGCCTTCACCCGCGTGCGCTACCGCTTCATCAAGTCGGGCCGCACGGTCGAAATGACCATGAAGGCGACCGACGACGTGGAAGTGGCCGATGTGGTCGATACCAACATGGACTACATGTACAGCGACGGCGAGTACTGGCATTTCATGGACCCGGAGACCTTCGAGCAGGTGCAGGCCGACAAGGCCGGCATGGGCGGTGCCGAGAAGTGGTTGAAGGGCGAGGAGTCCTGCATCGTGACCCTGTTCAATGGCTCGCCGATCTTCGTGCAGCCGCCGAACTTCGTCGAACTGAAGATCACCGAGACCGACCCGGGCGTCCGTGGCGACACCTCGGGCGGTGGCGGCAAGCCGGCCACCCTGGAAACCGGTGCTGTGGTGCGCGTGCCGTTGTTCGTCAACCAGGATGAAATCATCAAGGTCGACACCCGCTCAGGCGAGTACTCCTCGCGCGTCAAGTAATCCGGGTACGCGCCGGCGCATTCGCGCTGGCGCTCCCACGCTCCGCCATGCGGATCGTGGGCCCCGCTCACCAGCACCCACACCCCGCCGCTTCGCGGCCGCCCCTGACTCAGGGGCTTGCCTTCCAGAAGCCCAGCGGTAGCCGTTTGACCGGTGATCAGTCGCCAGGTCGGAGCCAAGGCTACGTACGGTCCTTCCCCCATAGCCAGTGAGCCCGCATGAGCGATAGCCCGCACCTCCCCGAAGCCTGCGACCTGCTCATCGAAGCCGGTTTTGTCGTTCCGATCGAGCCGCATGCGGTGGTGCTGGAAGACCATGCCGTCGCCGTGCGTGGCAGCGAGATCGTGGCCATCCTGCCGCGTGCCGAAGCGCGCGTGCGTTTCCGTGCCACCCAGGTGGTCAGCCGCCCCGAGGCCGCGCTGATGCCAGGCCTGGTCAACGCACATACGCACAACCCGATGACCCTGCTGCGCGGCGTTGCCGACGACCTGCCGCTGATGACCTGGCTGCAGCAGCACATCTGGCCGGTGGAAGCGGCGGTGATCGGTCCCGAGTTCGTGGCCGACGGCACCACCCTTGCCATCGCCGAGATGCTGCGTGGCGGCACCACCTGCGCCAACGAGAATTATTTCTTCGGTGACGTGCAGGCCGCCGTCTACAAGAAGCACGGTTTCCGCGCGCTGGTCGGCGCGGTGATCATCGATTTCCCCACCGCCTGGGCCAAGACCGACGACGAGTACTTCGCCAAGGCCGGTGAACTGCATGACCAGTGGCGCACCGATCCGCTGATCGGCACCGCGTTCGCCCCGCATGCGCCGTACACGGTCAACGATGCCAATTTCGAGCGGGTGCGGATGCTGTCCGACCAGCTGGACATGCAGGTGCACCTGCATACCCATGAAACCGCGCAGGAAATCACCGATTCGATCAAGCTGCATGGCCAGCGTCCGCTGGCGCGGTTGGATCGCCTCGGCCTGGTCAACGACCGCCTGATCGCGGTGCACATGACCCAGCTGACCGAGGCGGAGATCCACCTGTGCGCCGAGCGTGGCGTCAGCGTGGTGCATTGCCCGGAATCGAACCTGAAACTGGCCTCCGGTTTCTGCCCGGCCTGCGCCCTGCAGCGCGCCGGCGTGAACCTTGCCATCGGTACCGATGGTTGCGCCAGCAACAACGACCTGGACATGTTCAGCGAAAACCGCACCGCGGCGATCCTGGCCAAGGCCGTGGCCGACGATGCCACCGCGCTGGACGCGGCGACCACGTTGCGCGCGTCCACGCTGGGTGGCGCCCGCGCACTGGGCTTCGGTGAGCGCATCGGCTCGATCGAGGCGGGCAAGCAGGCCGACCTTATCTGCGTCGACCTGTCGGCGCTGGAAACCCAGCCGCTGCACAACGTGCTGTCGCAGCTGGTGTACGCCACCGGTCGCCAGCAGGTCAGCGATGTCTGGATCGCCGGCAAGCCCAAGCTGGTGCAGCGTGAGCTGGTCGGCATGGACCTGCCGGGCATCATCGCCAACGCGCGCCAGTGGCGCGAGCGTATCCGTCATATCCGCGCCTGAGCACAGGCGCCGCAAGGACAACCGTCATGACAGCCCCCCACGCTTCTTCCAATTTCGATCAGGCCGAGCTGGACAAGTTCGCCGCGCTGGCCAACCGCTGGTGGGACGCTGATGGCCCGCAGAAGCCGCTGCACGCACTGAATCCGGTGCGCCTGCAGTACGTTGCCGATCGCGCGCCGCTGCGTGGTGCGCGCGTGCTCGACATCGGTTGCGGTGGCGGACTGCTGAGCGAAGCGCTGGCCCAGGCCGGTGCCGAAGTGACCGCCATCGACCTGGCGCCGGAGCTGGTCAAGGTTGCGCGCCTGCATGCACTGGAGAGCGGCGTCAGCGTCGACTACCGGGTACAGGCCGCCGAAGACCTCGCCGCCGAACAGCCGGGCAGCTTCGACGTGGTGACCTGCATGGAAATGCTCGAGCACGTGCCCGATCCGGGCGCGATCATCGAGGCCTGCAAGCGGCTGCTGAAGCCGGGCGGCCACCTGTTCCTGTCCACCATCAACCGCACGGCTGCAGCCTTTGCAGTGGCCATCGTCGGTGCCGAGTACGTGGCGCGGCTGCTGCCCAAGGGCACCCACCACTACCAGGAATTCATCAAGCCGGCCGAGCTGGCGCGCTGGCTGCGCGAGGCCGACCTGCAGCTGGCCGATGTCAGCGGCATGGCCTACGAGCCGTGGCGCAACCGCGCCCGCCTGAGCAGCCGCACCGACATCAACTACCTGGCCCACGCGGTCAAGGCGCCGTGACCGCTGCCGTGTTCCCGCGTGCGGTGCTGTTCGACCTGGATGGCACGCTGCTGGACAGCGCACCGGATTTCGTCGCCACCCTCGATGCGATGCTGGCCGAGCGCGGTCGTGCGCCGATCGATCCGGCGCGACTGCGTCCGGTGGTATCAAAGGGCTCGCGGGCGATGGTGTCGGCCGCGTTTCCAGAGCTGGATGCGGCCGAGCGCGATGCGCTGATTCCCGAGTTCCTGCAGCGCTACGAAGCCTTGATCGGCCAGCACGCCGTGTTGTTCGACGGGGTTGTCGGCATGCTCGAGGCGCTGGACGCGGCCGGTACCGTGTGGGGCATCGTCACCAACAAGCCTGAGTACCTCGCCCGGCTGATCCTGCCGCAACAGCAGTGGCAGCAACGCTGCGCGGTGCTGGTCGGCGGGGACACCCTGGCCGAACGCAAGCCGCATCCACTGCCGCTGCTGCACGCCGCGCAGGCCATCGGCATTGCAGCGGAAGATTGCGTGTATGTCGGCGACGATGAGCGCGACATCATCGCCGCGCGTGCCGCTGGCATGCTGTCGGTGGCGGCGCTGTGGGGCTACCGCCTGCACAGCGACGATCCGCTGGCCTGGCAGGCCGATGTGCTGGTCGAGAACGCCGAACTCCTGCAACTGGCCAGCCTCTGGCCGACCCGGCCGGCGACCCCGGCCCAGCCGTAAGGAACAACGTAGTGAGCAGTACCGCGCTGGATAGTTTCCTCGACAAGTGGCGCAGCCGTTGGCCGGAATGGTCGGTGGCTGAGCCGTTCGTGGCCGAACCGCAGCGAAATGTCGCGCTGGCGTGGTTCGCGCTGCTGCAGGAATTCGACGACATGCTCAACACCGCTGGCGACCCGCTGCCGGCGGACGCCAAGCTGGCGTGGTGGGGCGAGGAACTGCGCAGCTGGGCCGCGCAGCGTTCGCGGCATCCGCTGGGACGCGTGCTGGAGCCGGTGCGGGCACCGTGGGTGCAGCTGGCCGAGGCGCTGCCGGATCTGGTCGAGGCGCGCACCGTCGCGCTGGACGCTGCCGGTGCCGAACGCGCACTGGGCAACTATGCCGACGCGGTGGCTGCAGTCGAGGCCGTGGTGTTTGCCGACACGCCGCGCAAGGGTGCTGGCCATGCCGTGCTGCTGCAGACATTGGCGCAGCGCCTGCAGGACGCTGGTGTGGCCGGGGTTCCGCGCAGCCTGCTGGACGAAGATGCCGGCAACGCTGCACAGCGTTGGGCGCAGCAGTTGCTGAAAGGGTGGGGCACCCGCGTGCCCGGTCCACGTGCACGCCGGGTGTGGTCGAGCCTGGCGCGTGCACGTCTGGCGGCGCAGGCCGCCGGCAAGCCGGTCGAGGCGACGCCCGTACGCACGTTGCTGCGTGTGTGGTGGGTCGCGCGCGGCTGAACCATCACCTGGTAGTGCCGGCCGCTGGCCGGCAATCCGGGTAGGTTGCTGAACACCATGAGGTTGCCGGCCAGCGGCCGGCACTACCGTTACTTGCGTTCCAGCACCAGCAGCGGGTCGATGCGGGTGTCGAACCAGTTCATGCCCCAGTGCAGATGCGGGCCGGTGGCTCGACCGGTCGCGCCGACGGCAGCAATCACCTGGCCCTGTTCGACACGATCACCGACCTTCACGTCGATGCGCGACAGGTGCAGGAAGTTCGAACTGACCCCGAAGCCGTGGTCGAGCAGCAAGGTGCCGCCGGTCAGGTACAGATCCGGACCGGCGAACGTCACTACACCAGCGGCCGGTGCTTTCACCGGGGTGCCGGTCGGCACCGCGATGTCCATGCCGGAGTGACCGGCACCCGGCTGGCCGTTGTACACGCGCGCATTGCCGAAGCGGCCGCTGATGCGCCCCTGCACCGGCCAGATGAAGGTCTGGGTGAAATCGGTGCGGTTGTCGTCGCGCACGCGCGCAGCGGTAACCTGCGCCTGTTCGCGCTTGATCCGTTCGGCGATGGCCGGCGGTGGATTGACCGTCTTCGGCGGCACGCCGTTGACCCGCTCGGTTGGCCAATCACGCGGGGTCACCGAGATGGCGGCAGTCTCGCTGCCGCCATCCGGCCGGCGGATCTGTACCAGCAGGGGGCCCTTCTCATCGCGACCGATGCCGAACACCACGCTGCCGTAGCCGCTCACGCGCAGCTCGCGGCCTGCGTAGCGCACGCTGCTGCCGGCGGGAACCTTGCCGATCACCAGCGCGCCCTGCGACGCGCTGGCCGGAAACACCACGCGGCTGTCGATCAGGTCGCCGATGCCGTCCTGAGCTTCTGCCGCCGGTGCGGGGAACAGGGGCGCCGCCAGCAGCAGCGCCCCGAACACGAGTGCCGAACGCATCAGCGGTCGTAGGTCATGCGCTGGCCGGCGGGCTCGCCCACCAGCGAACTGCCGTCCCACACCCGCTGGCCGTTGACCCAGGTCGAGGCCACGCGCGAACGGAACGTGGTGCCTTCGAACGGCGACCAGCCGCACTTGGACAGCACGTCCTCGCGCTTCACGGTGAACGGCACGTCTTCCACCATTACCAGATCGGCGAAGTAGCCTTCGCGCAGGAAGCCACGCTCTTCCACGTCGAACAGCTGGGCGGGAGCATGAGCGAATTTCTGCACCACCTGCTCGCGGGTCAGCTTGCCTTCGTGCACGCGTTCCAGTGCGGCGACCAGCGCGTACTGCACCAGCGGCAGGCCGGACGGCGCCTGCGCATAGGGCTTCTGCTTCTCTTCCCAGGTATGCGGGGCGTGGTCGGTGGCCAGGACATCCAGCACGTCGTCAGCCAACGCGGCCGTGATCGCCTCGCGATCGGCCACATCCTTGATCGCCGGATTGCACTTGATCAGGTTGCCCTTGGTGGCGTAGTCCGGGCGGGCGAAGTGCAGGAAGTGCACGCAGGTCTCGGCGGTAATCTGCTTGCGGCTGCCGTCGGCGCGGATCAGCGGACCCTTCTCGAACAGCGCCAGTTCGTCGGCGGTGGAGATGTGCAGCACGTGCAGGCGGGTGCCGTGCTTGCGCGCCAGCGACATGGCCAGCCGCGTCGACTTGATGCAGGCTTCGCGCGAACGGATGTCCGGGTGCATCTCCGGGGTCAGCGCGTCGCCGTACTTTTCCTGGAAGGCCTTCAGGTTGGCATCGATCATCGGCGTGTCTTCGCAGTGCGTGATGATCGGGGTCGGGCACTCGCGGAAGATCGCGTCCAGGGTTTCCGGGTTGTCGACCAGCATGTTGCCGGTGGAAGCCCCCATGAATACCTTCACACCCGGCGCCTTCTTCGGGTCGAGCGCACGGATGGCGTCCAGGTTGTCGTTGCTGGCGCCGTGGTAGAAGCCGTAGTTGGCCCAGGCGCGGCCGCGCGCCAGCTCGTACTTGGCTTCAAGAATGGTCGAGTCGAGCGTCGGCGGGTTGGTGTTGGGCATGTCCATGAAGCTGGTCAGGCCGCCGGCCACGGCCGCGGCCGATTCGCTGGCGATGTCGCCCTTGTGGGTCAGGCCCGGTTCGCGGAAGTGCACCTGGTCGTCGATCATCCCGGGCAGCAGCCAGCGCCCGGCCGCATCCACCACCTGTTCGCCATCACGCGGGGTCAACCCTTTGCCGATCTGCGCGATGCGGTCGTTCTCGATGCGCAGGTCGCCTTCGAAGGTGCGTCCTTCGTTGACCAGGCGGGCGTTGGTGATGAGCGTGGAGGACATGTCAGTGTTTTCCTGTGCAACGGCAAGAAGGGGCGTTGGGAGATTCGGGCACGGGATCGAAGCCGCCGGGATGGAACGGATGGCAACGGCCCAGCCGTCGCGCCGCCAGCCAGCTGCCGCGTAGCGGGCCGTGCCGGGAGATGGCGTCCATGGCGTATTCAGAGCAGCTCGGCACGAAACGGCAGCGAGGCCCCAGCAGCGGGCTGATGAAGCGCTTGTAGAAGCGCAGCAGGGCGATGAGCAGGCGCGAGATCACTCAGTCATCTTAAGCCAGTTGGCATGAAGGCCGCATTTGTGCAGGATGGGCCCTTGGTCGCATGTCGCAGATGGCCTGCGGCCGCTATCGGCGCCCCTCCGGGTGCCGGAAAGGTTCCGTACCGCGCAAGGCGGTCCGTGTTCGTCGGACCGCGCCTTGGACCCATTGACTCCTGGACTGAATGGAGCGGGCCCCCGAGGTTGCTGCTGCGGGTCGGGTAGGCTATAAAGGCCCGCTTTCCCGGGCCCCGGGGAATCCAAGGAAGAGCGTTTCGTGGCTGCTAAAAAAACTGCAAAGAAGGCCGTCAAGGCCGCCAAGAAAACCGCCAAGCCTGTTGTGAAGAAGTTGGCGGCCAAGCCCGTTGCCAAGAAGCCGGCCAGCAAGCCGGTGACCAAGGCGGCATCCTCACAACCGGCGGCCAGGAAGGCCACCGCAAAGAAAGCGCCTGCCAAGTCCGGCAAGCCGGCAGTGGCGAAGAAATCCGCTGCGCCGGTCAAGGCCAAACCTGCCGCTGCCAGCAAGAAGGCGCCGGCGGTGAAGAAGGTTGCCAGCAAGGCTGCGCCGGTGAAGAAGGCCGCTGCCAAGCCGGCACCGAAGAAGGCAGCAGCCAAGCCGGCGCCGAAGGCGGTGGTGAAGAAGGTTGCCGCCGCGCCTGCTGCGAAGCCGGCAGCGAAGAAGGTGGCTCCTGCCAAGCCGGCACCTGCCACCAAGGCTGCCAAGAATGTCGCCGCGCCGGCTGCCAAACCGACGCCGGCCCCTGTAGTGAAGTCCGCACCGAAGCCAGCTGCGAAGCCGGCCCCGGCCAAGTCTGTCCCGGCCAAGACCGCGGCAGTGGCAGCAGCCAAACCGGCCCCCAAGCCGGCCCCGGCCGCCGCTTCTGCAGCATCGACCGCCCCGCAATCCAAGAATCCCGTGCCCGTTTCGAAATCGCCTGCTAAAACCGCCGTGAAATCCGATTCCGCTCCGAAGACCGTGACCCGCCCCGTGGGCAAGGTCGCTGTGGCCGTCGCCGCCCGTTCGTCGGCACCCGCGCCGCGCAGCAAGTACAAGGTCGTCGAATACAAGACCGACGAGGCCACTGGCCGCCCGATCCTGCCGGCAGGCTACAAGCCGGCCTCGGACGAGGAGTACATGAGCCCGCTGCAGCAGGAATACTTCCGCCAGCGCCTGCAGAACTGGCGCGCCGATCTGGTGGAAGAGTCCAAGCAGACCATCGAGAACCTGCGTGAGGAAGTGCGTGACATCGGCGATGAAGCCGAGCGCGCGACCCGCGAGACCGAGAACTCGCTGGAACTGCGCACCCGTGATCGTTACCGCAAGCTGATCGGCAAGATCGACAGCACCCTCAAGCGCCTGGAAGCGGGCGATTACGGGTATTGCGTGGACACCGGTGAAGAGATCGGCCTGGAGCGCCTCGAAGCGCGCCTGACCGCCGAGCGCACCATCGACGCCCAGGAGCGTTGGGAGCACCTGCAGAAGCAGCAGGGCGACTGATTCCGGTTCGTTGTGATGTCATGCGAAAAGCCCGGCTTCGGTCGGGTTTTTTGTTGCTGTGCGATTGGCTGTGTAGAGCGGCGCCTTGGTTGTTCCATGAGCGAGCGGGCGGGTCACCCGGGCCAGGACACGCCGTAAACCCATCCCTGGGGCCTCGGTCGCGCCATCCATGGCGCGAACGGTCCTGGCCCGGGTGACCCGCCCGCTCCAGACGGTTCCCGAGTGCGGCCGCTGTAGAGCCCAGCCCATGCTCGGCTCAGGCCGAAGCCGGCGGGCAGGGAAGAGCAAGAGGCAGGGAAGAGCAAGAGCAAGAGCAAGAGCAGCCAAGCATGGCTTGGCTCTACCAGGAGCGGTCATGCGTGCGCTCGCGGCTGTTGGGTCCGCCTTGTAGCGAGCCGAGCACCGCAGGGGAATCAGGGGCGAAGAGGCGCCGCTGTTTGAGCGCAGCGAGTTCGGCGCCGTCCCCTGATTCACCGAGGAGCGCAGGGCACCGGTGCGCAGCGCCGGCTCGCGGATGGCGGCGCGTTTCTTTGGTTACTTTCTTGATGGCGCACATCCATGTGCCCCACCCTGCGGGCCGGCTACGCCGTTCCGCGCTGCTCCTGCAGCACGGTGCGCGCGCAAAGAAAGTGACACCCCGCCGCGGTCGCGGAAAAGGGCCGCCGGGCATGGCCCGGCGCTACCAGTGCGTCGGCGCACGTAAACCCGCTGTCGCGGAAACGACGAGCCGACGCTACTGCAGATCGCGCAGATTCAATTTCCGCAGCGTCGGGTTCTTCCACGCGGTGATCCCGGCCACGCTCAGCACCGCGAACCCGCCCAGCACCACCGCCGGTACCAGCCCCAGTACCTTGGCCATCGTGCCGGCATAGAAGGCGCCCAGTTCGTTGGACGAGCTGATGAAGATGCCGTTGATCGACGATACCCGGCCGCGCATCTCTTCCGGCGTGGCCAGCTGCAGGATGGTGGAGCGGATCACCACCGACACGCCGTCGAAGGCGCCGTAGAACAGCAGGATCAATGCCGACAGCCAGAAGTGCTGGGACAGGCCGAAGCCGATCACGCACAGGCCGAAGCCGGCCACCGCAAACAGCAGCACGCGACCAGCATTGCGGTGCAGCGGGTGGCGCGCCAGCCACAAGCCGACGCACACCGAACCCAGTGCCGGGGCCGCGCGCAGGATGCCCAGGCCCTCCGGGCCGTGGTGCAGGATCTCGTGCAGGAACGCCGGCAGCATCGCCACCACGCCGCCCAGCAGCACCGAGAACATGTCCAGTGCCATGGCACCGACCATGATCCGGTTGCCGACCACGAAGCGTGCACCTTCGGCGATGCTCTTGAAGATCGGCGCGGCGGGTCCGGCATGCACCGGTTCTTCCACCTTCAGCGTGGCCAGGCAGCCCATCGCCACCAGCGCGAAGGCCGTGGCCACCGCATAGGACAGGCCCTTGCCACCGAAGCCGACCAGCACGCCACCCAGTGCCGGGCCGGCGATCATGCCGGTCTGGAACACCACGGCGCCGAGGCCGGCGCCACGGGCGAAATGTTCACGTGGCAACACGCGGGCGAACAGGGCGTTGTAGATCGGCGACAGGAAGGCGCGGACCATGCCGGTCAGGGCGATGGCTGCATAGATCGGCCACACGCCTTCAACCGGCAGCCAGCCCTTGGCTACGCTGGTCAGCACCAGCGCGGTGGCGATCAGTCCGGAACAGGCGACCATGCCCAGCTTGCGGCGCGGCAGATGATCCACCAGATAGCCGGCGAACGGCGCCACGCAGAAGAACGGCAGCACCTCGGCCAGGCCGATCAGGCCCAGCGAGAACGGATTGCGGGTGACTTCGTAGATGTGCCAGCCGACGGTGACCGCGACCACTTGGTAGGACAGCATCGCGAAGATGCGGTACGCCAGCAGCCGGGCGAAACCGGGCCGGGACAGCAGGCCCAGCGCGGTGTCTTCGGCCGTGGCAGGTTCGCTCACGACGGATCGCGCTGCAGCTGGGCCTGCGCGGTTTCACGGATGAAGGCCAGCATCGCCGCTACGCCGTTGCTGCGGGTCGGCGACAGGTGACGGGACAGGCCGATATCCTGGATATAGCTGGGTTCGGTGGCCAGGATCTCCTGCGCGGTGCGCCCGGAGTACACGCGCAGCGCCAGGAAGATCAGGCCGGAGACGATGGCCGAATCACTGATGGCGTGGAAACGCAGCGACTGCGTATTGCCTTCCGGCACGATCCAGACCATCGACTGGCAACCAAGCAGGCGGTGCTCTTCGGTCTTCCATTCTTCGGGGAAGGCGGGCAGCTTGCGGCCGAGGTCGATCAGATACTGGTAGCGCTCGGACCAGTCGCCGAAGAAACCGAATTCCTCGGCGATGGCCGTCTGTGCCTCGGCGGCGGTGGGTTCAAGCGGGAACGGGGAGTCGATCACAACAGTCTCTACAGTGGGGGCGTGGCCGGCGGACCGGCCACGGGGCAGGGCAGTCAGCCGCGCTTGCGCGACCAGCGCACGCCCTGCGGGGTGTCTTCCAGCACGATGCCTTCGGCGGCCAGCTGGTCGCGGATGGCGTCGGAACGGGCGAAGTCGCGCGCCTGCTTGGCCGCCGCGCGTTCGTCGATCAAGCCCTGGATGCGCGCGTCGTCGTCGCTGTCGCCGGCGGCGTTGCCGAACCACTGCGCCGGATCGGCCTGCAGCAGGCCCAGGGCGAGACCCGCGCCGAGCAGTTCGCTCTTCAGGCGTGCGCGTTCGGCAGGATCGGTGGCGCGGCGCGCTTCACCCGCGATACGGGCCACTTCGGCCAGCGCCTGCGGCGTATTGAGATCGTCATCCAATGCCGCTTCGATGTCTGCCGGGATCACTGCCGTGGCGGCCACGTCGGCCAGTTCGCGAAGGGTGCCGTACAGGCGGTCGAGGGTGCGGCCGGACTGTTCGATCAGCGCATCGGACCAGTCCAGCGGCTGCCGGTAGTGAGCCGACAGCAGCGCCAGGCGCAGTGCCTCGGGAGCATGCTTGCGCACCAGGTCGTGGACACGCTCGATGTTGCCGATCGACTTGCTCATCTTGGCGCCGCCGAAGTTGAGCATGCCGTTGTGCAGCCAGAAGCGCGCGAACACCTTGCCGCCGTGTGCGCATTCGCTCTGTGCGATCTCGTTCTCGTGGTGCGGGAACTGCAGGTCGACGCCACCGGCATGGATATCGATGGTCTCGCCCAGGTGCGCGGCGGCCATTGCCGAGCATTCGATATGCCAGCCCGGACGGCCGCGGCCCCAGGGCGATTCCCAGCCCGGCAGGTCGTCGCCGGACGGCTTCCACAGCACGAAGTCACCCGGCGCACGTTTGTAGGGAGCGACCTCGACCCGGGCACCGGCCAGCATCTCGTCCGGATCGCGGCGCGACAGCTTGCCGTAGCCCTCGAAACTGCCGACGGCGAACAGCACGTGGCCCTCGGCGGCGTAGGCATGCCCGCTGCTGACGAGCTGCTCGATCATGGTGATGATCTGCGCCATGTGCGCGGTCACTTCCGGTTCGATGTCCGGCGGCACCACGCCCAGCGCGGCCATGTCTTCACGGTAGGCCGCGGCGAAACGGTTGGTGATGGTGCTGATCGGCACCCCCTGCTCGCGCGCGGCGGTGTTGATCTTGTCGTCCACGTCGGTGATGTTGCGGGCGTAGCGCAGGGCACCGAAGCGCCGCCGCAGCAGGTCGGCCAGCACCCCGAACACCACCGGCCCACGGGCGTTGCCGATGTGCACGTAGTTGTAGACCGTCGGGCCGCACACATACAGGGTCGGACAGGCCGGGTCGAGCGGGGTGAACGGTTCGAACTGGCGAGTCAGGTTGTTGTGCAGGCGCAGGGTCATGGGTCTGTGACTGGGGGACAAGCCTGTGATTTTAGAACGTGTCGGGCCCCTTTGGGGGGACCGTTGCCACCGGTGGACGTCAGCGGCGGCCGGGGTGGGGTGGGCAGGAACGGCGCGGACGGGTAATGTTCAGCCCCTTGCGGTCACCACTGCCTACACTATTGCCGTGTCCCTGCTCCCTTCGCCAATGAAAACCACCGCGTTGCTGACCCTGGCCTGCCTGTCGGCGCTGCCCGCCGTGGTCCTGGCCCAGGAGGCCGAGCCCCGCAACCGGGTGGTGATCGTGGAGAACGTGAAGTTCGACTACGCCCAGGTGCTCAACGTGGAGCCGGTGTTCCAGACCCTGCGCGCGACCCGTACCGAGGAGCACTGCGAGCCGGTCTCGACCCGCACCCTGGCCCCGGTCAATGTCACCGGCGAGGAGCCGGTCGAGGACAAGGGCCGTATCGGCCGCCTGTGGGATTCGGTTCGCTCGATGTTCAAGCGCAGCGACGAGGAGGTGCTGGAAGAGCTTCCGGCGGAAACCCCCGCCCCGGCGCCGGCCAACACGGGCCCGATGCTGACCCGGGACTGTCGCATCGTGCCTGTCGGGCGCGAGTTCCGCCGCCCCATCGCCTATGACGTGGACTACGTCTACAAGGGCACCAAGTACCGTTCGCGGCTGCCGGAAGACCCTGGCAACCGGCTGAAGATCCGGGTTTCGATCACCCCCTGGGTGGGCCCGGAGCAGGCAGCCGCCGGCATCCCCTGATTCTGCGACGCCGGCCTCTTGCGCCGGCCCCGGCCGCATGTAAAGATTGCCGACCAATGAAGCTCACCGACTTCCAGCACGACAGCAGCGCCGCCCGCCAGGCCACTGGCATGACGTCGCGTGCCCGTCGACCGGAACCCCACATTCTCGCTGGGTAATCCGGAGCTTTCTGCTGTTCGTCCGAAAAAAACCCAGCCCGCCGGCTGGGTTTTTTCGTTTCCGCCTTCTGAAAGCTTCATCTGCAACCTTTTCGTACCACCCTGGTTCCCGTTCCCGGTTTTCCCTTCCACCTTCCACCTTCCACCGCGTCGGCCACCGGCGCCGCTCATGCAAGGAATGATGATGTCCCCCAAGCACTTCCTGAACACCCAGGACTGGAGCCGCAGCGAACTTGACGCGCTGCTGACCCAGGCTGCGCTGTTCAAGCGCAACAAGCTCGGCGACCAGCTCAAGGGCAAGTCGATCGCGCTGGTGTTCTTCAATCCGTCCATGCGCACCCGCACCAGTTTCGAGCTGGGCGCGTTCCAGCTCGGTGCCCACGCGGTGGTGCTGCAGCCGGGCAAGGATGCATGGCCGATCGAGTTCAACCTCGGCACGGTGATGGACGGCGATACCGAAGAGCACATCGCTGAAGTGGCCAAGGTGCTCGGCCGTTACTGCGACATCATCGCCGTGCGCGCGTTCCCCAAGTTCGTCGACTGGGCCTACGACCGCCAGGACGTCGTGCTCGAGAGCTTCGCCAAATACTCGCCGGTGCCGGTGATCAACATGGAGACCATCACCCACCCGTGCCAGGAACTGGCGCACGTGATGGCGCTGCAGGAGCATTTCGCTACCCAGGACCTGCGCGGCAAGAAGTACGTGCTGACCTGGACCTACCACCCCAAGCCGCTGAACACCGCGGTGGCCAACTCGGCGCTGACCATCGCCACCCGCATGGGCATGGACGTGACGCTGCTGTGCCCGACTGCCGACTACATCCTCGACGAGCGCTACATGGGCTGGGCCGAGCAGAACGTGGCCGAGAGCGGTGGTTCGCTGAAGATCAGCCATGACATCGACAGCGCCTATGCCGGTGCCGACGTGGTCTATGCCAAGAGCTGGGGCGCGCTGCCGTTCTTCGGCAACTGGGAACCGGAGAAGCCGATCCGCGACCAGTTCAAGCACTTCATCGTCGACGAGCGGAAGATGGCGCTGACCAACAACGGTGTGTTCAGCCACTGCCTGCCGCTGCGCCGCAACGTGAAGGCGACTGACGGGGTGATGGATTCGCCGCAGTGCATCGCCATCAACGAGGCCGAGAATCGCCTGCATGTGCAGAAGGCGATCATGGCCGCTGTTGCCGGGCGCTGATTTCTCCATTCGAACATTTCCGCCGGGCATGGCCCGGCGCTACCAGGACATACCCCCATGAGCAACAAAGACGTCGTTCTCGCCTTCTCCGGCGGCCTTGATACCAGCTTCTGCGTGCCGTACCTGCAGGAGCGCGGCTACAACGTGCATACCGTATTCGCCGATACCGGCGGTGTGGATGACGAAGAGCGCGATTTCATCGAGAAGCGTGCCGTCGAGCTGGGTGTCACCAGCCACCAGACCGTCGATGGCGGTCCGGCCATCTGGTCCGGCTTCGTCAAGCCGTTCGTGTGGGCCGGTGAGGGCTACCAGGGCCAGTACCCGCTGCTGGTGTCGGACCGTTACCTGATCGTAGATGCCGCGCTCAAGCGCGCCGCCGAACTGGGCACCAACATCATCGCCCACGGCTGCACCGGCATGGGCAACGACCAGGTGCGCTTCGACCTGGCCGTGAAGGCCTTGGGTGACTACCAGATCATCGCGCCGATCCGCGAGATCCAGAAGGAGCACACCCAGACCCGCGCCTACGAACAGAAGTATCTGGAAGAGCGTGGCTTCGGCGTGCGCGCCAAGCAGCAGGCCTACACCATCAACGAGAACCTGCTGGGCCTGACCATGTCCGGCGGCGAGATCGATCGTTGGGAAGCACCGGGCGAGGGCGCCCGTGGCTGGTGCGCACCGCGCAGCGAATGGCCGGAAGCACCGTTGACCGTCACCCTGAAGTTTGTCGAAGGCGAAGCCGTGGAGCTCAACGGCAAGGCACTGCCGGGCGAGCAGATCCTGGCCCAGCTCAACAAGCTGTTCGCCCCGTACGGCGTCGGCCGTGGCGTGTACACCGGCGACACCGTGATCGGCCTGAAGGGCCGCATCGTGTTCGAAGCGCCGGGCCTGGTTTCGCTGCTGGCCGCGCACCGCGCGCTGGAAGATGCGGTGCTGACCAAGCAGCAGAACCGCTTCAAGCCGGACGTGGCGCGCAAGTGGGTGGAGCTGGTGTACGAAGGCTTCTACCACGACCCGCTGAAGACCGACATCGAAGCCTTCCTGAAGTCCTCGCAGGCCAAGGTCAACGGTGAAGTGGTGCTGGAAACCCGTGGCGGTCGCGTCGACGCCGTTGCGGTGAAGTCGCCGCACCTGCTCAACACCAAGGGCGCCACCTATGCACAGTCGGCCGACTGGGGCGTGGAAGAAGCCGAAGGCTTCATCAAGCTGTTCGGCATGAGCTCGACGTTGTATGCGCAGGTCAATCGCGGTTAAACCGCGATCGACCTGCCCGCGCATTTCTCCTCAACCCCGCGCCGTTGGCGCGCCCCCTTGAACACCAAGGGGGCTCTCCACCAGACGCGTTCCGGTAGCGCCGGGCCATGTCCGGCGGAATTCCACAGGAACTGTTGATTCATGCTTGAACACACGCTCGATCACCTGCAGGCGCTGGTGTCCTTCGACACCCGCAATCCGCCGCGTGCGATCACCACTGGCGGCATCTTCGACTACCTGCGCGACAACCTGCCCGGGTTCAATGTCGAGGTGATCGACCATGGCGCCGGCGCGGTCAGCCTGTATGCGGTGCGTGGCACCCCGAAGTACCTGTTCAACGTGCACCTGGATACCGTGCCGGACTCGCCGCACTGGAGTGCCGACCCGCACGTGATGCGGCGCGCCGAGGACCGCGTGATCGGGCTGGGCGTGTGTGACATCAAGGGCGCGGCTGCAGCGCTGGTGGCTGCGGCCAGTGCCAGTGATGGCGATGCGGCGTTCCTGTTCTCCAGCGATGAAGAAGCCAACGACCCGCGCTGCATCGCCGCGTTCCTGGCCCGGGGCATCAAGTACGAAGCCGTGCTGGTGGCCGAACCGACCATGAGCGAAGCGGTGCTGGCCCACCGTGGCATCAGCTCGGTGCTGATGCAGTTCGCCGGCCGTGCCGGCCATGCGTCGGGCAAGCAGGATGCAGCCGCCAGTGCGTTGCACCAGGCGATGCGCTGGGGCAACCGCGCGCTGGACCATGTCCAATCGCTGGCCTCGGCACGCTTCGGTGGATTGACCGGCCTGCGCTTCAACATCGGGCGCGTGGAAGGTGGCATCAAGGCCAACATGATCGCGCCGGCGGCGGAAGTGCGCTTTGGTTTCCGGCCGCTGCCGTCGATGGATATCGATGCGCTGCTGGCGACCTTCGCCGGCTTCGCCGAACCGGAAGCGGCGGTGTTCACCGAAACCTTCCGTGGCCCCAGCCTGCCGGCCGGCGATATCGCCGAAGCCGAACACCGCCGCCTGCAGGCGCGCGACGTGGCCGACGCGCTGGACCTGCCGATCGGCAACGCGGTGGACTTCTGGACCGAGGCGTCGCTGTTCTCGGCCGCTGGCTACACCACGCTGGTGTTCGGCCCGGGCGACATCGCCCAGGCCCATACCGCCGACGAGTTCGTGACGCTGGAGCAGCTGCAGCGCCACACCGACGCCGTACATCGGATCATCGCCGCTGGCGCCTGATCGACCTACAACGCCGCTGCGCTTCTGCGCGGCGGAACTGCAACGCGGCGACCGCCGCCTGTGACGAAACCGAAATGTCTCCTGCCCTCCAGCCCCACCGCCAGACCCGCCAGACCATCGTGCGCCTGCTCTCGAGCATGGCCAGCGCGAAGGAGATCAGCCAGTACCTCAAGCGCTTCTCGCAGCTGGACGCCAAGCGCTTCGCCGTGGTCAAGGTCGGCGGCGCAGTGCTGCGCGACGATCTCGACGCGCTGACCTCCTCGCTGTCGTTCCTGCAGGAAGTCGGCCTGACCCCGATCGTGCTGCACGGCGCCGGCCCGCAGCTGGATGCGGAACTGTCGGCCGCCGGCATTGAAAAGCAGACGGTCAACGGCCTGCGGGTGACCTCGCCGGAAGCGCTGGCCATCGTGCGCCGGGTGTTCCAGCAGTCCAACCTGCGCCTGGTCGAAGCCCTGCAGCAGAACGGCGCGCGCGCCACTTCCATCACCGGTGGCGTGTTCGAGGCGGAGTACCTGGGCCTGGATACCTACGGCCTGGTCGGCGAGGTGAAGAAGGTCAACCTGGCACCGATCGAAGCCAGCCTGCGCGCAGGCTCGATACCGGTCATCACCAGCCTCGGCGAGACCGCCGGCGGGCAGATCCTCAACGTCAATGCCGATTTCGCCGCCAACGAACTGGTGCAGGAACTGCAGCCATACAAGATCATCTTCCTGACCGGTACCGGCGGCCTGCTGGACGAAGAGGGCAGCGTGATCGATTCGATCAACCTGTCCACCGAGTACGACCACCTGATCGCACAGCCGTGGATCCACGGTGGCATGAAGGTGAAGATCGAACAGATCAAGTCGCTGCTGGACCGGTTGCCGCTGGAATCGTCGGTATCGATCACCCGGCCCGCCGACCTGGCCAAGGAACTGTTCACCCACAAGGGCTCGGGCACGCTGGTGCGCAAGGGCGAGAAAGTGCTGCGTGCAACCGCCTGGAGCGAGCTGGACCTGCCGCGCCTGAAGGGCCTGATCGAATCCAGTTTCGGCCGTACCCTGGTGGCGGACTATTTCGAGAAGACCACGCTGCTGCGCGCCTATGTCAGCGAGAACTACCGCACAGCGGTGATCCTCACCGATGAGGCCGAGGGCGTGTACCTGGACAAGTTCGCCGTGCTCGACGACGCGCAGGGCGAAGGCCTTGGCCGCGCGGTCTGGAACGTGATGCGCGAAGAAACCCCACAGCTGTTCTGGCGCTCGCGCAACGGCAACCCGATCAATCATTTCTATTACGCCGAATCCGATGGCTGCTACAAGCAGGGCCATTGGAAGGTGTTCTGGTACGGCGCCGATGGCATCGACCGGATCAGGACCTATGTCGACCATTGCGCCGTGCGTGCACCGAGCCTGGAGGGCTGAGCGCGATGAACCACGCAGATTGGACCAAGGTGCCTACACTGACCGGCACGCATGCGCGGCTGGAGCCGCTGCAGATGAGCCATATCGATGGCCTGCGCGGTGCGTTGGGCGACGGTGCGCTGTCGCGGCTCTGGTACACCCAGGTGCCCGATGTGAAGACCATGACCGGTTATGTGCAGGCCGCGCTGCAGGCGCAGGCCGAGGGCAAAGTGCTGCCGTTCGTGGTATTCGATGCGAACGAGCAGATCGTCGGCACCACCCGCTACTACGATCTGCAGCCTGACGTGCCGCGGCTCAGCATCGGCTACACCTGGTATGGCGAGTCGGTGCAGCGCACCGGGGTCAACTCCGAAACCAAGCTGATGCTGCTCAGCCATGCCTTCGAGCGACTGGAATGCCTGAGCGTGGTGTTTGAAACCAGCTGGTTCAACTTCACCTCGCGCACCGCGATCGCACGCCTCGGCGCCAAGCAGGATGGCGTGCTGCGCAATCACCGTCGCCATCCCGACGGCACACCGCGCGACACCGTCATCTTCTCCATCATCGACGCAGAATGGCAGGGCGTGAAACGCCACCTGCAGCACCGCCTCGACTCGCACGCATGAGCACGCACGCATGAGCACTTCCTCTTCGTTCACCGTCGGTATCGTCGGCGCCCGCGGCCATACCGGCGCTGAGCTGATCCGTCTGGTGGCAGCGCATCCGAACCTGCAGCTGGGCTTCGTGTCTTCGCGCGAACTGGCCGGGCAGCGCGTGTCCGACCACTATCCGCAATGGCAGGGTGAACTGCAGTTCGAGAATCTCGACGCTGACGCCGTTGCCGCCAAGGGCGTGGATGCGGTGATCCTGGCCCTGCCCAACGGCCTGGCCGCACCGTTCGTAGCGGCGCTGGAGACGGCGAAGCCGGACACGGTGATCGTTGACCTGTCGGCCGACTTCCGTTTCGACAACAGCTGGTACTACGGCCTGCCCGAGCTAACCCGCAGCCGCTACCGCGGGCAGAAGCACATCAGCAACCCCGGCTGCTATGCCACCGCGATGCAGCTGGCGATCCATCCGCTGCTGGATCTGCTGGCCGGTCCACCGCAGTGCTTCGGCGTGTCCGGCTACTCCGGTGCGGGCACTTCGCCATCGGACAAGAACAACGTCGAGCTGCTGGCCGACAACCTGATGCCGTATTCGCTGACCAACCACGTGCACGAGCGCGAGGTATCCGTGCAGCTGGGCGTGGCGGTCGAATTCATGCCGCACGTCGCGCCGCATTTCCGTGGCATCACCCTCACCGCCAACCTGTGGTTGAACCGCGTGCAGACGCGGGAGCAGATCGTCGAGCGCTTCCAGCAGACCTATGCCGGTGAAGCACTCATCGAGGTCGTGGACGAGGCGCCGTGGGTGAGCCGCATCGCTGGCCGCCACGGTGCCCAGGTCGGCGGCTTCACGCTCGCCCCGGGCGGCAAGCGGGTGGTGGTGGTGGCGACCTTGGACAACCTGCTCAAGGGCGCGGCCACCCAGGCCATGCAGAACCTCAATCTTGCGCTGGGCATCGACGAACTGACGTCGATCCCGCACTGAAACCGTACAGGAGCTCCCCATGGCAGACCTTCTTTGGCAGAAGCCCGGCGTCGCTGTCGATGCCCAGATCCAGACCTTCCTCGCCGGCGACGACGTGATCCTCGATCGCGAGTTCTTCCTGCATGACATTGCTGCCAGCGCCGCGCATGCGCAGGGCCTGCAGCACATCGGCATCCTCAGCGCCGACGAACTGGCCGGGTTGCTGCGCGAGCTGGAGGTGCTGGCGCAGGACTTCCGTGAAGGCCACTTCGTGCTGGATACGCAATATGAAGATGGCCATTCGGCGATCGAGGCACGGTTGACCGAGCGCCTTGGTGATGCTGGCCGCAAGATCCACACCGGCCGCAGCCGCAACGACCAGATCCTGGTCGCCACCCGGTTGTGGTTGAAGGAGAAGCTGCAGCGCGTGGCGCAGGTCAGCGCCGAAGTGGCCAAGGTTGCACTTGACCGCGCGCAGGCCGAGCAGCATCTGCCGATTCCCGGGTACACCCACATCCAGCGTGCCGTGGTGTCCTCGGCCGGCATGTGGTGGGCCGGTTGGGCCGAAGCCTTCATCGACAACGCCGTGCGTGCCCGCGATACCCACGCACTGGTCGATGCCAATCCGCTTGGCACCGCCGCCGGTTACGGCGTGAACCTGCCGCTGGATCGCGAGCACACCACCGCCGCGCTCGGCTTTGCGCGCATGCAGATCTCGCCGATCTACGCACAGCTGTCGCGTGGCAAGTTCGAACTGGCTGCACTGGAAGCGCTTGGCGGCGCGACCCTGGACCTGCGCCGCATCGCCTGGGATCTCTCGCTGTTCACCAGCGCCGAATTCGGTTTCGTCGCGCTGCCGGCGCAGTACACCACCGGCAGTTCGATCATGCCCAACAAGCGCAATCCGGACGTGATCGAGCTGATGCGGGCGACCCATGCCAGCGTCGCCGCCGCACGTACCGAGATCGAGCAGCTGCTGTCGCTGCCATCGGGCTACCACCGCGACCTGCAGTCGTCCAAGGGCGCCATTTTCCACGGCTTCGGCCGTGGCCTGGCCGCGCTGGAGCTGCTGCCGGCGCTGCTGGCCAACCTGGAATGGCGCGATGACAAGCTGCGTGCAGCGATCGATTCGGGCATGTACGCCACCGATGTCGCGGTGGAAGCTGCGGTGGCGGGCGTGCCGTTCCGCGAGGCCTACAAGGCCGCTGCCGCCGGTGCCGACAGCGCAGGGCAGGGGCGTACGCCGGAAGGCAGCCTGGCGGCGCGTGTATCACCGGGTTCGGCGTCGGACCTGCGCCTGGATGAACTGCGCGCGCGTTGGCAGGCGCTGTCCTGATGGCCGGCACTGTCTACCTGGTGCTGGCAATGCGCCTGCCGGGCTTCACCGACGCCGTGGTGCAACCGCACCGCGACTTCCTTGATGCGCTGCAGGCCGAGGGCAAGCTGCAGCTGACCGGCGGCTTTGCCGATGGCAGTGGTGGTGCCTATGTGTTGTGCAACGTCGACGGCCTTGCGCAGGCACAGGCCATCGTCGCCACCGATCCGCTGGTGACGATGCAGGCATCGGCGCTGAGCGTTCATGAATGGAATACCCGCTGAGGCGCCCCTGATGACTGTCCACGCCGCCCACGTTGCATCGCCGTTCCCCGAACAAGCGCTGCCGTCGTGGCGGCGTGCCGTGCTCAAGGTCGGCAGCAGCCTGCTTGCCGCCGACGGTGGTGGCCTGTCGCCGCGTCATGCGCTGGGCCTGGCCCAGTTCGTTTCGGCCAACGTACTGGCTGGGCGCGAGGTCGTCATCGTTTCCTCCGGCGCGGTCGCTGCCGGCCGCGCGATCCTGCCCAGGGCCGATGAACCCGGTGCGGCGATGGCGGCGCGGCAGGCGTTGGCGGCCCTCGGCCAGGCGCGGCTGATCGGTCTGTGGCAGCGCTTCTTCGAGCGCCCGGTGGCGCAGGTGCTGCTGACCCATGACGATCTGCGCAACCGCCGTCGCTATCTCAACGCGCGGGCAACCCTCAACGAGTTGTTGCGGCTGGGTGCGCTGCCGGTGGTCAACGAGAACGACACCGTGTCGGTGGACGAGCTCAAGCTCGGCGACAACGACAACCTGGCCGCGACCGTGGCGGCGCTGGTCGATGCCGATGCACTCTTCATCGCCACCGACATCGATGGTCTGTACAGTGCCGACCCGCGCACGCATGCCGATGCACGGCCGCTGCACGACGTGCCCGAGTTGAATGATGCCGTGCTGGCGATGGCCGGTGGTGCCGGTTCAGTCGCCGGTACCGGTGGCATGCGCACCAAGCTGGAGGCCGCGGCCAAGGCCGGTCGTGTCGGCATCGAAACCTATCTGTTCAACGGCCGCAGCGGCGAGGTGGTGCGCGCGCTGGCGCAGGATCGCCTGTTCGGCACCCGCATCCATGCGGCGCGCAGCCGCGAGGCCGCCCGCAAGCACTGGCTGCGGCACGCGCCGCTGGCCGAAGGCGCGATCCTGATCGACGCCGGCGCAGCGCAGGCGATGCGCGAGAAGGGCGCCTCACTGCTGCCCGGTGGCATCACCGGTGCCGAAGGCGCGTTCCGCCGTGGTGACATGGTGCAGGTGTGCTGGAACACCGAAGCTGGCCGGGTCTGCGTGGCCCGTGGTGTCAGCCAGTACGCCGCCGATGATGTGCGCCGCATTGCCGGCCGCCACACCCGCGACATCCAGACCGTGCTCGGCTACAACTACGGCGGAACCGTCGTCCATCGCGACGATCTGGTGCTGCCATGAACCCATTGCAGGATGTCCCGATGAGTGAGATCGAATCGCAGGCCCGCGCCTGCCGTGACGCAGCCCAGGTGGTCGCTGGCCTCGACAGCGATGCCCGCAGGGCGCTGCTGCTGGCGATGGCGCAGGCGCTGGAGGTCAATGCCGGGCAGATTCTTGCGGGTAATGCGCGCGACCTGGCCGCCGCCCGCGACAAGGGCGTGGGCAGCGCGATGCTCGACCGCCTGGCACTCGATCCGGCGCGCCTGTTGGCGATGGCCGACGCCGTCCGTGAGGTGGCGGGCCTGCCGGACCCGGTCGGGCAGGTGACCCGCGACGACGTACGTCCGAACGGCATCCGCGTACAGAAGGTGCGCGTGCCGCTGGGGGTGATCGCGATGATCTACGAAGCGCGACCGAACGTGACCGCCGAAGCCGCCGCGCTGTGCCTGAAAGCGGGCAATGGCGTGATTCTGCGTGGAGGCTCGGAGGCCATCCATTCCAACACCGCCATCGCCCAGGCGTTGGCCGGAGCATTGAAGGCCAATGGCGTTCCCCCTGCCGCTGTGACGGTGCTGACCGACCTGCGCCGCGAAGCCATGCTGGAACTGCTGCAGCTGCATGAACTGATCGACCTAGCCATCCCGCGCGGCGGCGAAGGCCTGATCCGATTCGTTGCAGAACACGCGCGGGTACCGGTGATCAAACACTACAAGGGTGTCTGCCACCTGTTCGTCGATGCCAGTGCCGATGCAGCGAAAGCGCTCGATCTGCTGGTGGACGGCAAGTGCAGTCGCCCCTCCGCGTGCAATTCACTGGAGACCCTGCTGGTGCACCGGGACAGTGCCGCAGACTTCCTGCCGCGCGCTGCGCAGGCGCTGGCCGAACGTGGTGTGCAGCTGCGTGCCGACGCGCGCGCGCAGCCGTTGCTGCCGGGGAGCATTGCGGCCAGTGAGGACGACTATGCCGCCGAGTTCCTTGACCTGGTACTGGCGGTCCGCGTGGTTGACGATCTTGACGCAGCGATCGCGCACATCCGTACCTACACCTCCGACCACACCGAAGTGATCGCCACCGAAGACGCGGCCAGTGCCGAGCGTTTCGTCAGCGCATTGCGCTCGGCGGTGGTGATGGTCAACGCGTCTTCGCGTTTTTCCGATGGTGGCCAGCTTGGCCTCGGCAGCGAGATCGGCATCTCCACCACGCGCCTGCATGCCTATGGCCCGATGGGGCTGGAAGCGCTCACAGTCGAACGGTTCGTGGTGCGCGGCGAAGGCCAGGTCCGAAGGTAGGTTCACGGCCGGGCTGCGCCCGGCACCCGCAGAGGCAACGGCAACGGCCGAAGCAACGGCAAAAGCCGGGTTCCTGTGGGATGGCGGGGTGGGTCCGGTTGCGGGGGACGCCGCAAGTACGTCCCTGTAGGCTTGGGCGCGCCATCCATGGCGCTTACACCCCCGCAACCGGACCCACCCCGCCTTCGACAGATTTCCGCGAGCTGTCGGAACGGCATTCTGTGCTGCTGTTGGTAGGTGTCGACCTTGGTCGACACGTAGATCCACGCCATGCGTGGATGATCTTCGATGAATTATCGAAATATTCGATTCCGATGGAAATTCATCCACGCATGGCGTGGATCTACCAGATTGCGGAAATCTGTCAGAGGTGGGGCGGTGTCGGATTGCGGGGTGTCCGCGGCATGGATGCCGCGGCCAAGCCTACAAGGACGTACTTGCGGCGTCCCCGCAATCCGACACCGCCCCGCCATCCCACGGAACCCAGCTTTTGCCGTTGCTGTTGCGTCGGCCGTTGCCGTTGCCTCTGCAGGTGCCGGGCGCCGCCCGGCCGAACCCACGTTATCTCAACAGCTGCGCAGTCATGCCCAGCGGCCGCGCATGCTCATCCATGTGCAGGGTGATGGCCTTTGCATTGAACATCTGTTCGGCAAGCTGATCGCTGGCGCCCAGCGAATGGGCGATCTCCGCACGACTTGCGTCCTCGTGCGGGCCGCGCCGTTCCTTGCCGGCGAAGCGGTAGCGGTTGTACTCGGCCCAGGCGATCAGCAGCAGCGCGCAGCCGGCCAGGATCACCGGCAGGGCGATGATCACGAACGGGTCGAGATGCTGCTTGCGCTCGTACAGTTGCAACCACGCCAGCTGCCCACCAAGCAACCAGGACACCAGCGTGACCAGTGGCGCCCACAGATAGAAGTAGAACCCCCAGAACGCCAGGGTCACAAACCCCCAGGCGGTGCGTTGCAGGCGGGGTTGCTTGCGCGGTTTCTGGATCAGGCGCGAGTCGAAGCGATTGGACGGTGTCCTGGCTGCCGTCTGGCGTTGTGCGTTCATCGGATACCCCTGTCTGGGCTAACCCAGGTGGCACGCTTGCCACGCCGCCTGAGCAGAGTCTTGGGCAGCGCCACCAGCGTGGTGAACAGGCTGATCAACCAGTACGCCATCGGGTACCAGATGACCCAGAAATAGTTGCGGCCGATATGCGTTTCGTAACGCCTGTCGATGATCAGGCTGCTGGCGAACTGCAGCAGGCAGACCAGGGCCAGGATCACGCCATGCCATTGCGGCAGCAACGTATCGATGTACAGCGACGGCGGCATCGGGATGAACTTGCCCACTGCCCACAGCAGGATGATCACCAGCATGGTGTAGGCCCACAGCACGCTGAGGATGTATTCCAGCAGCACGCCCCACATCCGCCGCTTGCGCCAGCTGAACAACGAAGCACCGTGGCGCAGAAGTACTTCCACGCCGCCCTGTGCCCAGCGCAGGCGCTGCCGCCACAGCCCTTTCAGGGTTTCCGGCATCAGGATGAAGCACAGCGCGTTGGGCTCGTAGCGGATGTCCCAATGATCCAGCTGCAGCCGCCAGCTGATGTCGATGTCCTCGGTAACCATGTCGTCGGCCCAGTAGCCGATGCGGTGCAGGGCGGTGCGACGGAACGCGGCGATGACGCCGGACACGGTGAAGATGCGGCCATACACGCGTTGGGCGCGCTTGATCATGCCGATGATCGAGGAGAACTCTGCCACCTGCAGGCGGCCAAGCAGGGTGGAGCGGTTGCGGATGCGCGGGTTGCCGGTCACCGCACCCACGCGCGTGCCGCTGGTCAGGTGCCAGACCATCCAGTGCATGGCGAACTCTTCCAGCATGGCATCGCCGTCGATACACACCAGGTATTCCGATCTCGCGGCCAGCGCGCCCATGCGCAACGCGTTGGCCTTGCCCAGGTTGCGGTCCAGATGGACCACGCGCAGGCGCGGATGAAGCGCTGCAAGCGCGTCCAGGCGGGTGCCGGTGTCGTCGGTGCTGCCATCGTTGATGGCGATCACCTCAAAGTCCGGGTAGCGCTGGGCCAGTGCCGCACCGAGGGTGTCGTCCAGGTTCGCCGATTCGTTGTGGCACGGGATCAGCAGGCTGGCGAACGGATACTCCGCCATCGGGGGTGGGTCGTTGCGCGGCCGCGACTTCCGCTCACGGCGGAAGAAGTAGTACAGGCCGCCGGACATCCAGAAGAACGCCATCACCATGGGGTAGAAGAAGGCGAACTGGAACATGGCGTTGAGCCACGGATTCATGTCCACGTCACTTCTCCGGATACGGGAAGTTGCGCGCGGACATCGCCGCGCGTGCATCCTGGGTCGACGGCTTGTCGGCGATGAAATCGTCCGGGTACCACGCGAAATGACGCACGCCCTGCGCCTGCAGGCGGCGGATCTGCGCGCGCAGCTGTTCGCCACTGATCGGCGTCTGCGTGCGCCAGTCCACGGTCTGCAGCTCGAACATCGTGTGCTTCAGGTCCGGGTCGTGCTCGCGCACTGCCACCACCAGGCGGTCCATCCAGCGCTGGGGACGGCGGCTGCCTTCCATCCACGGCATCGCCATCAGTGCGGTACGGTCGTAGGCCTGGTTGAACAGGTCCAGGCGCTGGGCGAACCATGCCGCACTCTGCGGCTCCAGTACCGGCTGCGCGTACAGGTTGCGCACGGTGCCCAGCTTGGGACGCCAGCGTTGTGCGCTGTCACGCAGTTCGAGGGTGAAATCGATCAGCGCCTGGGTGCGGCCGCCATCGCTGCCTTCCTGTGGCAGCTGCGCCAGTTCGGTATCGCGTACGTAGCCGTCATCATGGAACAGCAGGCCTTCGAAGTACGAATTGATTGCCAGGTCTTCGTAGATGTCCTTGATGATCTGCCGTGCCTGTGGCTTGGTGAAATCCAGGCGGTACATGCCATCGCGTTCCGGGCTCTGGATGCCCAGCGCCGCACGCTGCGCAGCATCGGGCAGTTCATAGCCCAGCACCGGCAGCCACGCGTAGACCTTCACCCCGGCACGGGTTTTCAGCTGCCAGGCGACGCGGTTGAACAGGTCCGCGCGCATCGGCAGGTGGCGGTTCGGGAAGTACAGGGCATCGGCGGTGTTGTTGCCGTCAGGATCGGCGAAGGCCTGCAGGTAGACATGGGTCGGGCCGATCCGCTTCACCCGCTCGATCAGTGCATCCAGGTTGCGCGCCTGCTGGGCCGGGTCGCTGTCGTAGACCGAGTCCATATCGATCTGCAGTGCACGGGTGCCGTCCAGATTGACGTTGCGACGCAGCTCGAAGGCCAGCGAAGTGATGTTCGGATTGCTGGTCACCAGCAGGCGTGCCAGGCCATGCAGGTCGGCGGTCACCGGCGTGCTGCGTCCTTCCAGGTCGAAGGACACCGGCATGCCCAGTTGCTCGGCGATGTCGTTGCTCAACTGGTTGTAGGCGGCATAGGGCCAGACGATCGCTTTCGGGCGCACACCCAGTTCCTTCTCGATGCGCTGCACGCTGCGGCCGAGATCATCGCGCAGACGCTTCTCATACTCCTGCGCGCTTTCATAGCGCCGCGCCTTGGGGTCGTAGATGCGGGTGATCACAGCCGGAGTCTGGTTGCCCTGCGGGTTGGACTGCACGCCGTGGTGCAGGTTGTCGGTATGGCTGGCCAGTTCGATCAGGCCGCTGGCCTGCATCTCGCGCAGCTGGTCCCAGGTCAGGAAATCATCGTGGCCGAAGGGACGGTAGCCGTAGTCGATGGTGCGGCCTGGTGCCATGTCCACGTAGTCGGTGATCACCGCCACCAGCGCCGGATAGTTGTACGCACGCAGCAACGGATACACACGGCTGTACACGCTGCGCAGGCCGTCGTCGAAGGTCAGCAGCACCGGCCGCGGGGGCAGCTTCGCTTCACCACGCGAAGCCTTGACCAGCTGCGACAGCGACACCGGGTGATAGCCATGGGCGGACAGCCAGTCCAGGTGCGCGGCAAAGTTCTGCGTGCTGACCGCGTAGGCGTCGGCATCGGATTTCTCGAGCACATCATCGCGCACGTCGTGGTAGCTGAGGACCAGCAGGCCGTTGTCGGCTGCGTCCAGTTCCGCAGCCGAACTGGCGCGTTGGGCCGCGGCGGGCAGGGCCAGGGCCAGCAGCGCCAGCAGCAGTACGGTCGTCAGGTTGCGAAGCATCCGTTCCATCTCATTCTCCCCAGCGCAGCGCGGCATCGAAGCCGATATGTCGTTCACGTTGGCCGTCGTAGACCGGCCGCGACCAACTCACGCCGTACTCGAGGATCCGCCCTTGATCGAACTGCCATTCGTGGCGGTAGGCCACGGTCGGAATGATTGAACTGCCAAAGCCCTCCTGCCAGTAGTTGCCGACGGACACCGTCAGGCGATGGCGGAAGTGGCGCTCGTAATGGCGCCACAGCTGCTGGTCGATGCGCAGGCCCACTTCCACCGAGCGGTCCCGCGAAGGGTTGAAGTACGGTGCGTCGTCGCGGCTGCCACGGCTGGTGTAGACACTGCCCAGGCCATCGATCAACAGGCGGGGGCGGGTCAACAACCGCTGTTCGATCGCACTGTTCAGCGTATCGCGGCGATTGCCATCGTCGTAACGGAACTGGCTGCCGCCGAAACTCCAGTGGGTACGTTCGTTGCGGGTGTAGTCCACTGCAACCGCAATGCTGTCGGCGGTGATGCCGGCCACGCGTGCCTGCATCGAGGCTTCGGGGTCATTGCGGGCGGCCGTTACGCCGGCATGCCAGCGGTCGTTGAACTGCCAGCCGAAGCCGCCGCGCAGGCCGGTATCGCCGATGCTGTCGTTGGGGCGCATCACCGCCGCCTCGGCATCGAGGCGGTCGAAGCGGTAGCGCACGCCGGCACCGATCCACAGCGGATCGATATCCTGATCCTGGAAAGTAACCGAACGGCGGTCGGCGAAGGCGAACAGGCGCCAGCGGTCGTTGAGCACCGGCGAGGCGACTTCCATGCCGTAGTGCAGGTCGTCGTTGCCCAGCGGCGAGGTGCCACCACCGCCGGAACTGCGGCCGCCCTCGACCTTGGCCAACAGCTGCCAGCCGCGATGGGCGCGCCAGTCGCGGTCCATGCGCTGCACTGCCGGCTGGCTTGGATAGCGGGCCAGCAGGTCGTCATGCAGCGGTCGCGCCAGGTCGTCGCGTTGCAGCTGCACGTATGATTCGTACATGCCCAGGCGCGGCGCGATGTCACGCGGGTCCAGGGTGTAGGCCATCTGGTGGCGTTCCAGGGCGCGCCGTGGCCAGCCGCGCATCTGGTAGACACTGCCCAGCGAAGTCTGCAGGCTGCCATTACCCGGGCCGACGTCGACCAGCGCTTCCAGTTCGCGCTGGGCCGTGGGTAGGTCGCCGCTGTAGGCCCGCACCATCGCCAGGTTCAGGTCGGCCTCGTAACGCGCCCAGTTCTCGAACGGGGTCTTGCCGCCGCCCCAGCGCCAGGCCGGTTCGTCCTTCTGCCAGGCCTGCAGGTAGCCCACCGCCTTCTCCGCCTGCTCGGTTTCCAGATAGGCATAGGCCAGCTCCGAGCGTGACTCGAAGCGCGAGGGATCGTTCTTTGCGGCGGCCTCCAGCAATGGGATGGCCTCTTCCGGGTTCTGGGTGGCCATCAGCGAGTCGCCGACCGCCGGCAGTACGTAATCGGGCAAGGCCTGGCCTTCGCGCTGCAGCGCCCGGGCCTCGTCGCGCACCTGCGCATGGCGGGCCAAACGGTTGAGCAGGATCAGCCGGTCCATGCGGATCCGCAGCGGCGCCTGCGCCTGTGTTGTGCCATCGCGCTCGACGTACCGCTCCATTTCCGCCAGCGAAGCCTCGGCCTCGTCCAGCCGGGTGTCTTCGGTTTGGCCGTAGGCCAAGCTCCAGTTGACCAGCTTGGCCACATAGTTGGCCTCCAGCCGCGCTTTCTGGTCCTGGTCGAACAGGTTGGGCCGGGCCTGATAGAGCCGCCAAGCGCGATGGGCATTGCCGATGTCACCCAGGGTCAGTACCTGCAGCTTGTACAGCAGGTCGTCGTTGGGCTCGCGCAGCTGCGCCCGCTCGATCGCCGCCAGGGCATCGACCCAGCGCGCCTGGTCACGGTAGTGGCCGATTTCGGCGAGCCGGTCGGCGCGCGTGGTCGCGGTGGGCGGCGAGGCCGCGTGGGCCCAGCACGCCAGAGTGGCGCAGGCCAGACCGACGCACAGCGCCAGCGGACGGTGAACAACCATGAGACCCCCTAAGCATCCATACCTGAACGATTCGTCAAAAGTGTGACGCACATCACATGCCAACGATAACCGGTGCGTTGCCAATGCGCCAACTTCCTATCCGTACCTGGTTGACGGAAAGTCCTTGCAGGACCGGCCAGTCCTGCTGCAACTGGTCTTCCCGGCTAGGTGCTTTGGTGCCTGCGACCATGCCAGCCAGCGGCAACGTGGCGCCGTCCCCCCGGTGTGCGGCGCGTTGCAGGGTCGGTTCTGGACACGAAACGGGTCAGCTTTGGACACGCTACGTCACCCGCTGCGGTGGCGGTGTGTAGATCGTGGTAGTGGGGTGTGCGGGTCCAGCTTCACGGCGGCGGGCGTCAGCCCGCCGGTCCGGTCACCACAGGTCTTCCAGCTTGCGCGGCTTGCAGGCCACCCACGAGGCGCACAGCATCAGCACTGCACAGCCGAACAGGAAGGCGAAGGGCAGGGTCCAGCCCTCGCTGACGGTGTGCAGCCAGCCGACCAGGAACGGGCCCAGGCAGCTGAAGCTGTAGCCCACGCCCTGCATGAAGCCGGACAAGGCCGCAGAGCCCGTGGGGGTGCGCGTGCGCAGATTGATCAGGGTCAGCGCCAGCGGGAAGGTGGATGGCCCCACGCCCAGCAGGCAGGCCCACAGCAACGGCGCCTTCATCGGGGCGAACAGCAGGCCGGCGAAGGCGATGACGAAGGCGGAGAAGCCGATCAGCACCAGCGGGAAGGGATTCTGCAGGCGCACCGCGAGCGATGGGATCACTAGCGATGGCAGCAGGCCCAGTGCCGAAAACACCGCGACCATCACCCCGCCGAAGGCGGGCGTGGCGCCGGCTTCGACCACGATGCGCGGCAGCCAGGTGAACATCGAATAGGTCATCAACGAGGTCATGCCGAACATCAGCGTCATGCTCCAGCCCAACGACGTACGCCAGACCTTGCCGTGCGGCTGCGCGGTGGGATCGCTGCTGTCCAGCACGGGCTTGGGCGCACTGCGCGCCAACAGCATCCATGGCAGGGTCGCAGCCAGTGCCAGCAGCGCCCACATGCCCAGCGACACCCGCCAGCCTGCGGCGTTGGCCACTGGCACCGCCAACAGCGCCGGCATCATCGTGCCCAGCTGCAGCACGCTGATGTACAGCGTGCTCATGGTGCCGACCTTGTTGGCGAAGTAGCGCTTCACCAACGGCGGCACCACCACGTTGCCGATGCCCATGCCCGCCAGTGCGATCACCGAGCCCAGCAGCAGGGTGCCGACATTGCCGGCGCTGGAGCGCAGCAGCAGGCCGGCGGCAGCCATCAGCATTGCCAGCAGGGTGGTGCGCTCAAGGCCCAGGCGTCGTGCCAGCGCCGGGGTGGCGACGCCGAACAGTGCGAACGACGCGGTCGGCAGCATGCCCAGCACGCCGGTCATGGTGGTGCCGAAGCCGAACTGCTGGCCCAGCACGTCCAGCAGCGGGGTGATCGAGGTGACCGCAGTACGCAGGTTGATCGCCGCCAGCAGGATCGCGGCGAACGCCAGCAGGCGGCCGTGCAGCAGCGATGGCGAAGCAGAGGTGGGGGACGTCATGCGGTGCTCCTTGCAGGTGGCGCACGTCATGCAGATGACGTGCAGCGCCCGCACCGGACGGGGCCGGTGTGGCAGGTGGGGGAGAGGCGGTCATTGTACGTGGCCGGCTGCGTAAGGTCCTCGACCCCGGTGCGGGGCGGCACGTGGCTGATGGCGGCGTAGCTGGGGGTGCCGGATTGCAGGCACAAAAAAACCCGGAGGACAGTGATGTCTTCCAGGCTTCTTGGTGACCACCGAAGTGGTCGGGGAGACAGGATTCGAACCTGCGACCTCTACGTCCCGAACGTAGCGCTCTACCAGACTGAGCTACACCCCGAAGGGAGCCGCCTATTCTAGCCATTTCCCCCGATGGCGGCAAGGGGGAAGACCGTTCTGCTTCGCTGCCGTGGCAACGACTCCTGCGGGAACAAAAAAGCCTGGAAGACTTCACCAGGCTTCAATGCGACCACCGAAGTGGTCGGGGAGACAGGATTCGAACCTGCGACCTCTACGTCCCGAACGTAGCGCTCTACCAGACTGAGCTACACCCCGAAGGAGCCGCCAAGAATACGGTGTGAAGGCCGTATCGGCAACCCTTTTTTACAGTTTCAACGCACTTCCTTGTCGGCGCGGGCGCTTTCGCGCGCTTCGAACCACATCCCGTTGAGGATGGCCACGACCGAAGCCAGGCCGGCGCCGAGAATCCAAGCGAAATACCACATGGTCAATCTCCTGTGTGCGAGGGGGTGTGCCGACCTTGGGCCGGCACACGGGCAATCAGTACGCGTTGGGGTTGTCGTCCATGTCCTCGACCGTCGTCTTGCCCTTCAGCACGCGGTACACCCAGGTGGTGTAGGCAAGGATGATCGGCAGGAAGATGGCCGTGGCCAGCAGCATGACCCACAGCGTGAGGTGGCTGGACGAACTGTCCCAGACGGTCAGGCTGGAGGTGGGCTGGCTGGAGGACGGCAGCAGGAACGGGAAGATCGCAAAGCCGACGGTGAGGATGATGCCGGCAATGGACGCGCCCGAGGCGATGAAGGCCAGGCCGCCACGACGTGCGCGCAGCAGCACCGCGCTGGCAAGCGCACCCAGCAGGCCCAGCACCGGGAACACCAGCGTTGCCGGCATGCTGCTGTAGTTGCGCAGCCAGCCACCTGCGGCGGACCCCAGTTCGGCGGTCTTCAGCAGCGGATTGGTCGGCCCGTCGGTCACCACCTGCGAGGTGATCTGATAGCCCGGCAGGCCGAAGGCCACCCAGGCGCCGGCTGCGGCGAACAACACGAAGCTGATGATGGCGGCGATGCTGCCGTAGCGCGCTGCACGTTCGGCCACCGGGCCGTCGGTCTTGAGCACCAGCATGGCCGCACCGTGCGATACCAGCATGGCCACGCTGATCAGGCCGGCGATGAGCGCGAACGGCGTGAGCAGGCCGAAGAACGAACCGGTGTAGGTCACGCGCAGCGTGTCATCGAAGTGGAACGGCACACCCAGCAGCACGTTGCCCACCGCGACGCCGGCAATCAGGCCCGGCAGCAGGCCACCGACGAACAGCACGCGGTCCCAGTTGTCGCGCCAGCGCTTGGACGGCAGCTTGCTGCGGTACTTGAAGCCGACCGGGCGCAGGATCAGCCCGAACAGCATCGCAAACACCGCCAGGTAGAAGCCGGAGAAGCTGACCGCATACAGCGGCGGCCATGCGGCGAAGATCGCGCCGCCACCCAGCACCAACCAGACCTGGTTGCCTTCCCAGACCGGGCCGACGGTGTTGATCACCAGCCGGCGTTCTTCATCGGTCTTGGCCACGAACGGCAGCAGGGTGCCGACGCCAAGATCGAAACCATCCATGACGGCCCAGCCGACCAGCAGGATGCCGAGCAGCAGCCACCAGATCACGCGGAGCGTGGTGTAATCAAGTGCAATGAATTCCATCTGGATTCTCCTGCCTCAGGCCTGGCCGGGGGCAACGGCATTGGGGGAAACAGGGCGGATGTCGGCCTGCAGCGTCGGCAGGATGTCGTCCGGACCCTTGCGGACCGCCTTCAGCATCAGCTTGATTTCGATGATCAGCAGCACCGTGTACAGGCTGGTGAACACCGCCAGCGTGGTCAGGATTTCATGCAGTGCCAGGCCCGATGCCGCATAGAAGGTGGGCAGCACGCCATCCACCGCCCACGGCTGGCGACCGTACTCGGCCACGAACCAGCCGCATTCGATCGCGATCCACGGCGCCGGCAGGCTCCACACGGCCAGCTTCAGGAACCAGCGCTTGTCCTGGAAGTTGTTGCGGCACGAGTAGTAGAAGGCCAGCGCGAAGAAGGCGATCAGGTAGAAGCCCAGCCCGGCCATGATGCGGAAGGTCCAGAACAGCGGCGCCACGCGCGGCACGGTATCCATCGCGGCCTTGGAGATTTCCTCCGGTGTCGCGTTGAGGATGTCTTCGCGGTAGCGCTTCAGCAGCAGGCCATGGCCGAGATCCTGCCAATGGCGATCGAACATTTCCCGGGCTTCGAGGTCGTTCTTGTCCTTCTTCACCCGTTCCAGTGCGCCGTAGGCGATCTGGCCACCACGAATGCGGTGCTCTGCACGGTCCACCAGTTCGAGGATGCCCGGAATCGGCTGGTCCAGCGAACGGGTGGCGATCAGGCCCATCAGGTACGGGATCTTGATCGCGTAGTCGTTGGTGTGGGTGTCCTGGTTGGGAATGCCGAAGGCGGTGAAGTCAGCCGGTGCACGCTCGGTCTCCCACATCGCTTCGATCGCGGCCAGCTTCATCTTCTGGTGCTCGCTGGCGGCGTAACCGCTCTCGTCACCCAGCACCACGACCGATAGCGAGGACAGCAGGCCGAAGGCTGCGGCCACCGCGAACGAACGGCGGGCCATGTCCCTGTGCTTGTTGCGCAGCAGGTACAGGGCGCTGATCGACATCACGAAGATCGCACCGGTCACGTAACCGGCACTGACGGTGTGCACGAACTTGGCCTGCGCCACCGGGTTCAGCAGCACTGCGGCGAAGTCGACCACTTCCATGCGCATGGTTTCGGGGTTGAACACCGCACCGGTCGGGTTCTGCATCCAGCCGTTGGCAATCAGGATCCACACCGCCGACAGGTTGGTGCCCAGCGCCATCAGCCAGGTCACGGTGAGGTGCTTGACCGGGCTCAGGCGCTTCCAGCCAAAGAAGAACAGGCCGATGAAGGTCGCTTCCAGGAAGAACGCCATCAGGCCTTCGATCGCCAGCGGCGCACCGAAGATGTCACCCACGTAATGGCTGTAGTACGACCAGTTCATGCCGAACTGGAACTCCATCACCAGGCCGGTGGCCACGCCGATGGCGAAGTTGATGCCGAACAGGGTGCCCCAGAACAGGGTCATCTGCCGCCAGACCTGCTTGCGGGTCATGACGTACACGCTTTCCATGATGGCCACCATGAAGGACAGGCCAAGCGTGAGCGGTACGAATAGGAAGTGGTACATCGCGGTCAGAGCGAATTGCAGCCGCGACAGTTCTACGACTGTCTGATCAATCATGGCCTGGCTACCTCGTTGGATAGTGCCGTTGCAGGTGGCGGGAAGGGTGGTCTACGGGGTGAATGATGTGACCGACTACTTCAAACAGCCTTGATCCAGATCAATGTATGAACAGGTATTCAGGAGGATCGTATGCCAACCCGATGAAGACTGCGACCGCCGGCCGCAGGGGAAGGCTGTTGCCTGCGCCTACAATGCCGTCCATCCCCCTGCTGCCTGTGAAGAGCCTTGAGCGCTGCCGAACCGACCGCTGACGCCCCTGATCGGGATGACGAATCGACCCGCCTGCGGCGTGTGCGTATCGCCTGGCTGGCCGATCTGGCGCGTGCCGCGAAGGGACGTCAGCGGCTGGCGTCGCTGTGCATCAGCGTGTCCGGCGCGCTGTTGATCGCTCAAGCTGCCGCTATCGCCTGGCTGGTGCAGCAGGTGCTGGTCGAGCGGGTGCCGTTGGCCCAGGGCCTGCCGGTGCTGGCCGCGCTGGCGGTGATCCTGGTGGCGCGGACCCTGCTGGGCAGTGTCACCCAGGCTGCGGCCGGTGACGTTGCCGATGCCGCACGCCTGTCCCTGCGCGAGCGCGTCTTCGCGCGCCTGCTCGGGCACGGACCGTTGTGGCTGCGGCAACGCCGCACCGGTGAACTGGGTGAGCTGATGCTGCATCACGGCGATGCCATCGAGAATTACTACAGTGGTTTTCTGCCGGTACGCACCGAAGTGGTGGTGGTGCCGTTGTTGATCCTGGCTGCTGTGGCCTGGGTCGATTGGGTGGTCGCACTGATCCTGCTGTTCACCGCGCCGCTGGTGCCGTTTTTCATGATGCTGGTCGGCTGGGGCGCCGAAGCGGCTGGACGCGCGCAGCTGGGCGAGCTGGCGCGGATGAGCGGGCATTTTGCCGATCGCATCAAAGGCTTGGGTCTGCTGCGCCTGTACGGGCGGGGCGAGGCCGAACTGGAGGGCATCGAGGCGGCGGCCGAGGGCGTTCGCGTGCGCACCATGAAGGTCCTGCGCATCGCCTTCCTGTCATCCACCGTGCTGGAATTCTTTGCGTCGGTCAGCGTGGCGATGGTCGCGTTGTATCTGGGCCTGAGCTATCTGGGCCTGATGTCGCTGCATGCGACCGTGCCGACGCTGGGGGCGGGCTTGTTCTGCCTGCTGCTGGCACCGGAGTTCTACGCGCCGTTGCGGCGCTTGGCCGCGCATTATCACGACCGTGCCAATGCGCTGGCCGCTGCCGCCGAGGTGGAGCGCCTGCTGCAGGTGCTGCCGGAAGAGGAGACGACCACAGTCGACGGCACTGTGCCGCTGACGCCGGAGCCGGCCGAAGCCGCGTTGCCGCCACTGCAGGCGCACGGTCTGGTATTGCGTCCGTTGGGCGCTGCGCACGATGTGCTGCAGAACCTGGACCTGCAGCTTGAACCGGGGCAGCGTCTGGCCCTGGTCGGCCCCAGTGGCAGCGGCAAGAGCACGTTGCTGGAAGCGTTGGCCGGTTGGCTGCCGCCGCGTGTGGGCCGGGTGCAGCTGCGCCCGGGGCTGCAGGTGGCCTATGCCAGCCAGCGTCCTTATCTGTTCCACGGCACCATCGCCGAGAACCTGCGCTTGGCCGATCCCGGTGCCAGTGATGCGCGCCTGCGCGCCGTTGCCGAAGCCGCACAGGTGTTGCAGTTCGCGCAGCGCCTGCCGCAGGGGCTGGATACGCTGATCGGCGAGCGTGGCTTTGGCCTGTCCGGCGGCGAAGCACGTCGCATCGGTCTGGCACGCCTGCTGCTGCGCGATCCGCAGGTGCTGCTGCTGGATGAGCCGACCGCCTTCCTCGACGCCGAAACCGAAGCGGCGCTGCTGCGCAGCCTGGCTGCGTATGCGCGCGGACGCAGCGTGGTGGTGGCCACCCACAGCCCGGCGGTGATCGCCTGGGCCGACCGCTGCCTGCTGTTGCCCGAAGGGCGCCTGGTTGAGCCGGCGCAGGCGGTACGCGCATGAGCCGCTCTGCCGATTCGCTGCGCACGGTATTCCTGCGCCATCGCCCGCGCCTGCTGCTGGCGGTGCTGCTGCTATGGACCACGATGCTGGCCGGTACCGCACTGCTGGGCCTGTCCGGTGGTTTCCTCACTGCTGCAGCGCTGGCCGGTGCAGCGGGCCTTGGCCAGGGCTTCAATTTCTTCACTCCGTCGGCCGGCATCCGCGGGCTGACCATGGCGCGCATCGCATCGCGCTACTTCGAAAAACTGGTGGGGCATGACGCTACCCTGCGCATCGCCCGCGACCTGCGCGTGTGGTTCTTCCGCCGCGCGCTGCCACTGGCCCCGGCACGGCTGGGGGCGACCCGCACCGGCGATCTGCTGGCGCGGCTGCTGGGCGACATCGGCGAAATCGATGGCCTGCTGGTGCGTGCCATCGGCCCGTTGCTGGCGCTGGCGGCGTTGACGCTGGTGGGCGTGGGCTCGGCGGCGTTGATCCTGCCATCGGCAGCGCTGCTGCTGGCGGTCCTGGCGTTGCTGATCGGCATTGGCGTGCCGTGGCTGGGCGTGCGGGGACATGACAGCGAAGAGGCCGACCGTGCCGCACATCGTGCAGCGTTGCGCACGGCGGCATTCGAAGGGCTGGAAGGGGCGGCCGATCTGGCTGCGCTGCATGCCGGCAACGCCTGGCAGTTGAAGGTGCGGGTGGCGGCCAAACAGGTGGCCTCGCGTGATCGTCGTCGACGCCTGCGGCTGATTGCTGCATCAACGCTGCATGGCGTGCTGGCCGGGCTCGGCCTGGTGGCGATGCTGGCACTGGCGCTGCATGCGGCCGAACAACAGCGGGTCGCACCGGAAATGGCGGCAGGGCTGGTGTTCCTGACCGTGGCGATGATCGAGCTGTGGGCGGGCATGGGCCTGGCCTGGCAGTCGCTGCAATCAGGGCGCATTGCGGGCGCGCGCCTGCAGGCCATCGTCGAGCAACCGCCTTCGGTGCAGGAGCCTGCATCGCCGCAGCCACTGGCGCCGGCCGCGACCGTGCACTGGGACGACGTCCACTTCCAGTGGCCGGGCGCCGCACGGCCGGTACTGTGTGGCCTGCAGCTGACGCTGGCACCGGGCGAGCGCATCGCCATCCGTGGCGACAGCGGCAGCGGCAAGACCACGTTGTCGAGCCTGCTGCTGCGTCTGTGGGATCCGCAGCAGGGGCGGCTGACCTACGGTGGCCAGGACCTGCGCGATGTCGCCCAGGCCGACTGGCACCGGCATCTGGCATGGCTGCCGCAGAACGCACCGGTATTTGCCGGCAGCGTGGCCGAAAACCTGCGACTGGGCGATCCCGAGGCCAGCGACGAAACGTTGTGGGCGGTGCTGCAGCGGGTACGGCTGGGCGAATGGGCCGATCGCAACGGCGGCCTGCTGGCCTGGGTGGGCGAGAACGGCGCGACGATGTCGGCTGGCCAGGCGCGGCGCCTGGCGCTGGCCCGCGCGCTGCTGCGCAATGCACCGATCCTGCTGGTGGATGAACCCACCGAAGGCCTGGACGTGGATACCGCGCGCGCGCTGCTGCAGGACCTGCCAGCACTGCTGGAAGGGCGCAGCCTGCTGATGATCACCCACGATGACCTGCCCGCGGGTGTGGTGGATGTGCAGTACCGGTTGGTGAACGGGGTGCTGGTCCGCGAGCTGCCTCGGTAGAGGCCGACCTTGGTCGGCATATCCACGCGTGGCGTGGATCTACAGGGCAGCTATCGGGAAAATTCGCGCAGCGTCACCGCGATCGAGGCCACGTTGGCCAGCACGCACAACCAGAACACCCACTGGAACTGCACTTTGCGATGTTTGTGGCGGAACAGCGCCTGGCCGAGCAGCGCACCGGGCCAGCCACCAGCAAAGGCCAGCAACTGCAGCGTACGTTCCGGCGTCCGCTGCTGTTTTCGCTGTGCGGCACGCTTGTCGTATCCATACAGACCGAACGACACCGCGCTGGCCAGCGCGCACCATGCGCCCAGCCACAGCGGAAACACGCCGGTTGCGGTCAAACCGATCAACGCACCGAACGCGGCCAGTGCGAGAGTGCGCCGCCACACCATTACAGTTCGTCGAGAAAGCCGCGTACGGCCGGGCCGAAACGTTCGAAGTCGACCAGGAACGCGTCATGGCCCTGCGGTGATTCCAGACCGATGAAACGCGCATCCGCGCCGCCGGCGCGCAGGCCATCGGCGACCTGTTGCTGCTGCTGTACCGGGAACAGGATGTCGGTGTTCGCGCCAATTGCGAGCGCCTTGTCGACGCGGATGCTGGCCAGCCCGGCCAGCACATCGCCGTCGCCATATTCGGCCAGGTCGAACCAGTCCATCGAGCGGCTAAGGTACAGATAGCAGTTCGGATCGAAGAAGCGCACGAACCGGCGTGCATGTCCTTCCAGATAGCTTTCGACCTGGAATTCCAGGCCGAACGGATCATCGTCGGCCTGGTCTGAATCCAGCCGCACGCGACCGAAGCGACCATCCCATTCCAGCGCCGAGCGGTAGGTGATCACGCCCAGCTTGCGTGCCATGCGCATGCCCGATTCCGGGTACGCGTCATTGTCGTAGTGGCCACCATTCCAGCGCGGATCCAGCCGGATCGCTTCGCGCTGCAGCGAACGGATGGCGATGGAGAAGGGCAGGGCCTGCGCGCTGCCGGAAATGTTGATATGGCTGCGGGCGATGCCCGGATGCAGCAGCAACACCGCCAGCGCCGTCATCCCGCCCATTGAATTGCCGATCACGCAGGCGAGCTGCTCGATGCCCAGCGCGTGTACTACGTCAACCGCCGCGCGTGCGCCGTCTTCGATCGACAGTTCCGGAAAATCCAGGCGATACAGCTCGCCGTTGGCCGGATTGATCGATGCAGGGCCGGTGGAGCCCTTGCAGCTGCCCAGCGAGTTCACGCAGATCACGAACCAGCGGTCGGTATCGATCGGTTTGCCGGGGCCGAGCATGGCTTCCCACCAGCCGCTTGCAGGGTTATCGGCATTGGCCGCGGCATGCGCATCCGGCGACAGGCCGGTGACGATCAGGATCGCGTTGCTGGCGTCTGCGTCCAGCGCACCCCAGGTCTCGTAGGCCACACGCGCACCGTGCAGGGCGCCGCCGCGTTTGCACGGAAAGGGTGAGGGCAGGGCATGGAAGCGTGTGCCGGGCGGAATGAATTCGGTCATGTGGGCATTCTAGCGGGGCGGCATGTGCAGCTGGCGACACGCTGGTTTCCATGGGCGGGCTGAGCGTGGATCCGCCGGGCATGGCCCGGCGCTACCGGTGGTGCGCGTGGGTAGCGCCGGGCCATGCCCGGCGAGCGCAGCGGCGCGGGTACGTTACGGGAACCGCAGTTCGACCACACCGTCATGCGGCAGGCTGACCTTGACCGGGACGGTCTGCAGGTCGTCTTCGCTGCGGTTGGCGCTGCCGCTGCGCGAAATGCGCGCCAGTACTTCCACTTCGCGATGCGCCGACAACGGTGCAGTCGGCATCGGGCTGTCGCCGTCGCCCAGGCCGACCGTTGCAGGGAAGTCGGCCAAGGGCAGCTTGCGCGCAGCCACCGGCATCGGCGGGCCGCCCACCGCGCGCGCCAGCACGAACACCTGGGTGCTGGCCGGCCAGTCACCCGCTTTCAACGATGCGGGCAGTTGCACCCGCACCTGCAGCAGCGCCGGTGCAGCTGCAGGTGTGTCCGACGGCTGGCCGGCTGCCTCGCGGGCGATGGCGATCTGCGCCTGCAGCGCCTGCGCCGCACCCGGCTCCAGGCGAGGCAGCAGCGTGCTCCAGAGATCAGCAGCCTCGGCGTTGCGGCCACGCTGGCGCAGCGCGATGCCAAGCAGCCAGCTTGCGCGCTCGGCATCGGGCGACAAGGTATGTGCACGCTGCAGCCATGCCAGTGCGGTGTCATCGAACTGTTTGCCTGGATCGGCCTGGGCACGTGCCTGCGCTGCTTCGACCAGCACGCCCGGTTCGTCCGGAGCCAGTGCTGCGGCACGGTTGAAGGCATCGGCCGCAGCGGCGGCATTGCCGAGCTCGGCCTGCGAACGGCCCAGCAGCGCCCAGCCATCGGCGCGTTGCGGGTCACGTTGCAACGCCTGCTGCAATGCTTCTACGCCGTCACGCAGGGTGGCGACCGACGGTGCGGGCTGCACCTGTGCGGCGCGGGGATTGCCAACCAGCAGGTACAGGCAGGCACCGGCCACGCCCAGTGTCACCACCCCCAGCACGAAGCCGCGACGGCCTTGCTGGCGCAGCGGCCACAGCACCACTGCCGCCAACAGCGCAGCGGCCACTGCGGCGACCATCGGCAACCAGTGCGTCACCAGTCCTCTCCCTCGGTTGGGTTCACTGCAGCGGATGCATCCATCTGCCGGCTGCGACGACGGACGATGCCCATCACTACCAGCGCGCCGCCACCCAGTACCAGCAGTGGACCGCCCCACAGCAGCCAGGTACCCGGTTGCAGCGGTGGCTGATAGAGCACGAACTCGCCATAGCGGGCGACCAGGAACTGCTTGATCGCGGCGTCGTCGAGGCCCTGCTGTATCAACTGCAGCACTTCACGGCGCAGGTCCTGGGCGATCTGCGCATTGGAATCGGCCAATGACTGGTTCTGGCACTGCACGCAGCGCAGCTGCGCGGCCAGGTCGTGGAAGCGCGCTTCCTCGGCCGCATCGCGGAACACCAGTGGCCGCGCATCATGCACCGGTTGTTGGGCGAGGCCGGCGTTCGGCAGCGCCAGGGTCATCGCCAGCAGCAGCGGCAGCAGCCAGCGCATGTGCTTACGGCGAGGCGTGCAGGGTGTTGCCGGCATCGCCTTGGGCCTTTTCAAGCTTCTCCAGCGCCGGAATCAATTTCTCGTCGACCACCTGCTGGGTCATCGCACCGCTGTACTTCCAGCGCACGATGCCACTGCCATCAACCAGGAAGGTCTCCGGTGCTGCGGTCACGCCCCAGTCGATGGCGGTGCGGCCCTCGATGTCGCTCAGCACGACCATGAACGGGTTGCCCAGCTGTTCCAGCCAGTGCAGCGCGTCGGTGGGTTCATCCTTCCAGTTGTAGCCGATCACGCGTACGCGCTTGCTCTCGGCGAAGCGGGTCAGCACCGGATGTTCTTCACGGCAGGCCGCGCACCAGCTGCCCCAGACGTTGAGCAGGTAGGGCGCGCCACGCAGTTCCTCGCTGCGCACGATCATCTGCGGGTCATGCAGCACCGGCAGCGCGAACGCCGGCGCCGGCTTGTTGATCAGCGCTGAAGGCAGCACATCGCGCTGCGGATCGCCCGATTTCATCACCCCGTAGATCATCAGGCCAAGCAGGCCGAAGAAGAACAGGACGCCAATCACGATGGCTACCGGCGGCAGCGGGCGGGAAGGGCGTGGGGCAGGTGACTCGGACATGGGGGACTCCTACGGACGACGAAAGCGGCGATCGGCGGCGGTGATGAATCCGCCCAGGGCCATCAACAGCGCGCCCAGCCAGATCCAGCGCACGAAGGGCTTGATGTGCACCCGTACCGCCCATGCATTGTTGCCCAGCGACTCGCCTAATGCCACGTAGACATCGCCGCTGAGGCGTGCATCGATGCCGGCTTCGGTCATCACCTGTCCGCCGCTGGCGTACTGGCGCTTCTCCGGATGCAGCAGGGCCAGTTCGCGACCATCGCGCAGCACCCGCAGATGGCCGCGATCAGCGATGAAATTGGGGCCTTCGCGGTGGTCCACGCCCTCGAAGCGCACTTCGTGACCGGCGACCACCACCTGCTGCCCCGGCGACAACGCGACTTCACGCTGCACGTTCAACGCTTCCACCAGCAGCGCGCCGGCCAGGAATACCGCGACACCGGCATGGGCGACGATCATGCCAAGCATTTCGGCAGTGAAGCGGCCATTGCCACGCAGGCGCTGCCAGACGAAGCGGGCGGTGCCCAGGCCGACCCAGGCCGCAGCGGCAACACCGATGCCGGCCTTCCAGCCATTCTGCGGCGCCTGCCACCAGGCCCAGGCGCCGAGCAGCACGGCCAGGCCCGCCCATGGCAACAGCAATGCCAGTGCGCGCGAGGGTTGGTCGCGCTGCCACTTCACCAGCGGACCGAACGGCAGCAGCATCACCATTGGTGCCATCAACAGCAGGAACAGGCTGCCGAAGTACGGCGGGCCCACCGAGATCTTGCCCAGCGACAGCGCATCGGCCAGCAGCGGGTAGAGGGTGCCGAGCAGGACCATCGCGCAGGCGCTGGCCAGCAGCAGGTTGTTGGCCAGCAGCAGGGTTTCGCGCGAGGTTGCGGTGAAGCCACGGCGCGGATCGCCGGCGTCCACTGCCAGCCGCGGCGCACGCAGCGCATACAGCAGCAGGCTGCCACCCACCAGCACCGACAGGAAGATCAGGATGAACAGCCCACGCGAGGGATCGGCCGCGAACGAATGCACGCTGGTCAGCACGCCGGAGCGGACCAGGAAGGTGCCCAGCAACGACAGCGCGAACGCCGCGATGGCCAGCAGCAGCGTCCAGCTGCCGAAGGTGCCGCGTTTTTCGGTCACCGCCTGCGAATGGATCAGCGCCGCGCCAACCAGCCACGGCATGAAACTGGCGTTCTCGACCGGGTCCCAGAACCACCAGCCGCCCCAGCCCAGTTCGTAGTACGCCCACCAGCTGCCCAGTGCGATGCCCAGCGTCAGGAAGCCCCAGGCGACGTTGGTCCAGGGCCGCGTCCAGCGCTGCCAGCGTGCGTCGACGCGGCCTTCCAGCAGCGCCGCCACGGCGAAGGCGAACGGCACCGCGAAGCCGACGTAGCCCAGGTACAGCATCGGCGGATGGATGATCAGCCCCGGGTCCTGCAGCAGCGGGTTGAGGTCACGGCCTTCCAGTGGCACCGGGTCCAGGCGCAGGAACGGATTGGAGGTGAAGATCAGGAAGGCGAGGAAGCCGACACTGACCACGCCCATCACCGCCAGCACGCGCGCCTGTACCGGTGCCGGCAGGTGCCGCGAGAACAGCGCCACCGCGCCGGTCCACAGCGCCAGCACCAGCGCCCACATCAGCAGCGAGCCTTCGTGCGCACCCCACACCGCCGAATAGCGGTAGATCAGTGGCAGTAGTGAATTGGAGTTCTCGGCCACGTAGCGTACCGAGAAGTCCTGCTGCACGAAGGCCGCCGTCAGTACGGCGAAGGCGCCGGCCAGCAGCACCAGCTGGGCAAAGGCTGCCGGGCGGGCAATGGACATCCATGCGTCGTTGCCGCGCTGCGCACCGACCAGCGGCAGCACTGCCTGCAGCAGCGAGGCCAGCAACGCGCAGAGCAGGAGGATCTGACCGAATTCGGGAAGCACTCAGCGCACCTCGGGCGCCGTGACCGGCACATCGTGCTTGCGATGCGCATCGCCCATCTTGTCGGCCACTTCCTTGGGCACGTAGTTCTCATCGTGCTTGGCCAGTACCTCGTCGGCGACGAAGGTGCCGTCCTGAAGACGGCCGCTGGCGACCACCGCGGTGCCCTCGCGGAACATGTCCGGCAGGATGCGGTCGGTGCTGACCGGCAGCGTCGCATCGCCGTCGGTAACCACGAAGTGGGCCTGCAGCGAGCCGCTGGGTCGATCGAAGGATCCCTTCACCACCATGCCGCCCAGACGGAAACGCGACTGCGCATCGACGTCCCCGCGCAGCACTTCCGACGGGGTGTACAGGTAGGCGATGTTGCGCTGCAGGGCGAAGGCCACCAGGGTGGTCGCCAGCGCGGAGGCCAGCAGCAGCAGGAGCACCCAGATCATGCGGCGTCGCTGTACCGGCGTCATCGGCTGAGCTCGGTGGCCAGCGGCGCCTGTGCCGCCGCGTTGCCACGTGCCTGCAGCCGCTGCTGGCGGCGTTGCGCCAGCTGACGGGCGCTGCGCAGGCGCAGCCACGAGCCCAGGGCATCGCAGCCCAGCACCAACAGGAACACCGCGAAAGCGGCGATGAGATAGGGCAGATGGGTCATTGCCGTGCCTCCCCATCCGCGGTGCCGAAGCGCTCGCCGATCCAGGCCTTGCCGGCTTCGCGCGCGATGTTGTCGGCACGCGCCTTGGCCAGCAGCGAGCCGACGAACCACAGCTTGGTGGCCACCACCATCCACCACAGCGGGGCGATCAGTTCCGGCCGCACGGCATTCTCGCCGAACACGTTGATCGACTGGCGCTGGTGCAGCGCGCCCCACCAGTCCACCGAATAGCGGATGATCGGCAGCAGGCCCACGCCCACGATGGCCAGCAGGCCGGCCGCGCGTGCCGCACTGCGGCGGTCTTCGATGGCGTGGTACAGGCCGATCACACCCAGGTACAGGAACAGCAGGATCAGCTCGCTGGTCATGCGCGGATCCCAGTCCCACCAGGTGCCCCAGGTGCCCTTGCCCCAGATGCTGCCGGTCAGCAGGGTGATCAGGGTGAAGCCGGCGCCCATCGGCGCACAGGCCATCGCCAGGATCTCGCAGATCTTGATGCGCCAGATCAGCGCGATGGCGGCGTAGGCGGCCATCAGCGCGAACACGAACAGGCTCATCCAGGCGCTGGGGACATGGATGTAGATGATGCGGAAGGCGTCGTGCTGGTTCTGTTCCGGCGGTGCCACGAACAGGCCCTGCCACAGGCCGATCAGCAGCACCGGAACCGCCGCGGCGTAGAACACGCGGGACCAGCGTGCGGCGAAACGATCGAAGGTCGGGGGCGAACCGAGTTGATGGAACCAGCGGACGATCGGATTCATGCGTGGCGGCTATCCAGCAGGGGTGGATTGGCTCTCAGCTCGGTCAACTCAGAGAAATACGGATCGCAGCAGCGGTCGCCAGCGGTGCCAGCACCAGGGCGATCACCAGTCCAGCGCCCAGCATCAGCAGCGCACCGACCGGATCCTGTCCGCGGCTGGCTGCCGCCAGGCTGCCAGCACCGAAGACAAGCACCGGTACGTACAACGGCAACGACAGCAACGCCACGAGAATACCAGAGCGCCGGATGCCCACGGTCAGTGCCGCGACCACGCCGCCGATCAGGCTCAACAACGGCGTTCCCAGCAGCAACGATGCCAGCAACATCGGCAGCTGGTCATGCGGCAGATGCAGCATTTCCGCCAGCAGCGGGCTCAGGATGATCAGTGGCAGGGCGGTGGTCGCCCAATGCAGCAGCACCCGTACCAGCACCAGCCATGCCAGCGGCACCGGCGCCAGCAGCCATTGTTCGAGCGAACCGTCTTCGGCATCGGAGCGGAACAGCGAATCCAGCGCCAGCTGCCCAGCCAGCAGCACCGCCAACCACAGTACGGCACCGGCGGTGGCGGCCAACGGCTGTGGGTCGCGGCCCTGGGCGAGGGCGAACAGCACTACCACCAGCAGGGCGAACAGCAGCGGCTGCAGCGCATCACCGCGACGGCGCCAGAGCAGGCGCAGATCGCGGGCAACCAGGGCGCGGGCGGTCTGCCACAGGCCCGGCTCAGTACCTGGCGCGATCATGCTTCACCGCCCAGATCGAGCTGGCGGGTGCGTACCGGCGGCGCGGCATAGGCGCCATGGGTGGTGACCAGGGCGGCGCCGCCGCTGCGCAGGTGTGCGGATATCATCCGGTTGACCAGGTTGATGCCTTCCAGGTCGAGGTTGGCATAGGGTTCGTCGAGCAGCCACAGCGGTGCCGGCGACAGCCAGATCCGGGCCAGCGCCAGCCGCCGCTTCTGCCCGGCCGACAGGTGCCGCACCAAGGTGTCCTCGTAGCCGGCCAGGCCGACGATGGCCAGCGCATTGCCCGGCATCTGCCGTGCACGGCGGCCGTGCAGGCCGCAGAGGAAATGCAGGTTCTCCAGCGTATCCAGGTCCGCCTTCAGGGCAGGCAGGTGGCTGAGGTAGGCGACATAGCGCGCACGCTCGGTGTTGCCGGCTGGCTTGCCGTCGATCAGCACCTGGCCAGCGCCCGGGGGCGCCAGGCCGGACAGCACGCGCAGCAGGGTGGTCTTGCCGGCACCGTTGCCGCCCTGCACCAGCAGCGCCTCGCCGGCATCCACGTGGAAGTCCAGCGGGCCGAACACCGGCTCGTCATTGCGGGAGAAGCTCAGGCCGCTGGCGGCCAGCAATGCAGGGGTGTTCAAGGCGCAGGGGTCTTCATGCGGGAGTGCGGCGGCAATTGTAGCGGTGAAACCGCATCGGGTAGTGCCGGCCGCTGGCCGGCAGCTCTGCAAGGGACCGATGTAGCGGGTCGAGGTTGCCGGCCAGCGGCCGGCACTACCGCAGCACGATTGCGTAAACTCAGGGGTCTGTCTCCCCATCCCCCCAGGCCGATGCAACCGAACACCAAGCTGCCCAAGGTCGGTACCACGATCTTCACCGTGATGTCCCAGCTCGCCGCCGAACACGGCGCGGTCAACCTCGGCCAGGGGTTCCCGGATTTCTCCGCGCCGCAGCGCCTGATCGACGAGACCAGCAAGGCGATGGCCGCGGGCCTGAACCAGTACCCTCCCATGACCGGCGTGGCACCGCTGCGCCAGGCCATCGCGCAGAAGTCGCTGGACCTGTACGGCGCGACGATCGATCCGGACACCGAGATCACCGTCACCAGCGGCGCCACCGAGGCGATCTTCAACGCCATCCACGCCGTGGTGCGTGCCGGCGAGGAAGTGATCGTGCTCGACCCGGCCTACGACTGCTACGAACCGGCCATCGAACTGGCCGGCGCCACCGCCGTGCACGTGCCGCTGGACCCGCAGACCTTCGCGGTGGACTGGGACCGCGTGCGCGCGGCGATCACCCCGCGCACCCGCCTGCTGATGGTCAACACCCCGCACAACCCGTCCGGCGCGATGCTGGACGAAGCGGACATGCAGGCCTTGGCCGACGTGCTGCGCGGCACGCAGATCTACCTGATCTCCGATGAGGTGTACGAGCACATCATCTACGACGGCTGCCGTCATGAATCGGCATTGCGCTACCCGGAGCTGCGCGAGCGCACCTTCGTCATCTCCAGCTTCGGCAAGACCTACCACTGCACCGGCTGGAAGATCGGCTATGCGGTGGCGCCGCCGGCGATGACCGCTGAATTCCGCAAGGTGCACCAGTACAACACCTTCACCAGCTTCGGCCCGGCGCAGTACGGCTTTGCTGCGATGATCCGCGACGAACCGCAGCATCACCTGGAACTGGGCGCGTTCTATGAAGCCAAGCGCGACCGCTTCCGCGAGCAGCTGGCTGGCACCCGCCTGAAGGCGCTGCCGGTACCGGGCGGCTACTTCCAGCTGGTCGACTATTCGGCCATCAGCGACCTGCCAGACCACGAGTTCGTGAAGTGGCTGACCATCGAGAAGGGCGTCACCGCCATCCCGCTGTCGCCGTTCTACGAAACCGCGCCGGTCGGCCAGCGCCTGGTGCGCCTGTGCTTCGCCAAGAACGAGGCCACCCTGGACGCGGCGATCGAACGCCTGCGCCTGCTGTGAGCGGAGTAGACAGCATGCAGGATCTGCGCATTTCCCTCGTGCAGGGCGACACCCGCTGGCACGACCCGGCCGGCAACCGCGCCTACTACGGTGCGCTGCTGGCGCCGCTGGCAGGAACCACCGATCTGGTGATCCTGCCGGAAACCTTCACCAGTGGCTTTTCCAACGAGGCCATCGCACAGGCCGAAGGCATGGACGGCCCGACCGTAGCGTGGGTGCGCGAACAGGCCAAGGCCTTGAACGCGGCGGTGATCGGCAGCGTGCAGCTGCGTGATGGCGAGGGCGTCTACAACCGCCTGCTGTTCGCCACCCCCGACGGTGGCCTGCAGTACTACGACAAGCGCCACCTGTTCCGTTACGGCGGCGAGCACGAGCGCTACGCCGCCGGCCGCGACCGGTTGTGCGTGGAATGGAAGGGCTGGCGGATCAATCCGCAGGTCTGCTACGACCTGCGTTTCCCGGTGTTCTGCCGCAACCGCTACAACGTCGAGCGTGCCGGACAACTGGATTTCGACCTGCAGATCTTCGTCGCCAACTGGCCGTCGGCGCGCGCCTATGCGTGGAAGACCCTGCTGCGCGCGCGCGCGATCGAGAACCTGTGCTTCGTCGCCGCGGTCAACCGCGTCGGCGTGGACGGCAACCAGCTGCACTACGCCGGCGACAGCGCGGTGATCGACTTCCTCGGTCAGCCGCAAGTGGAGATCCGCGAGCGCGAGCAGGTGGTGACCACCACCATCTCCGCCGAAGCGCTGGCCTCGCATCGTGCACGCTTCCCGGCGATGCTCGATGCCGATGCCTTCCATCTGGACGTACAGGCCTGATACGGCGGCTGAACGCTTCCCGCCTCACCGCGCGCGCCTGCATCCAACGTGCACGCGCGCGCTGCTAGATTCGCCCACATTCCGACCGATGTGGATGTTCTGCCGATGAATACCAAGCCGTTTGCCCTGCTGCTGGCGCTGGCCGCAGCGTCCCTGGCCCCGACCGCGCAGGCCGGTGGCAACCTCGACTGCCAGCTGCGCTACAACCTGTCCGGCTGGTCACTGATCTACAAGACCGCCTCGGGCAACGGCACCATCCACTGCACCAACGGTTCCAGCATGCCGGTGCGGATCCAGCTGAAGGGGGGCGGCCTGACCGTCGGCAAGTCGAAGATCACCGACGGCCGTGGCAGCTTCACCGGCGCCAGCAGCGTCGGCGAGCTGCTGGGCACCTACGCCTCGGTCGGCGCGCATGCCGGTGCGGTGAAGTCCAGCAATGCGCAGGTGATGACCAAGGGCGATATCTCGCTGGCCCTGTCCGGTACCGGCAAGGGCTGGGACCTGGGCGTGGACGGCGCGGCGTTCACCATCAGCCGGCGTTGAGGCGGGAGGGCTCCCCGGCTTCCCAGCTGATGCGGATGTAGTGCTGCTCGGCGTCGCTGGGCAGCTGTTCGACACTGAAGCGGTTCTCCAGCAGTTGCTCGACGACGCCGTCGACGAGGCGCTCGCTGGCCAGCGCCTTGTTGAAGCCGAACACGATGTAACGGCGGCCGTTTTCCGAGCCGACCTGGATCGATTTGTCCAGATCCCTGTAGTACTGCTCGATCGGTCGAGTGGCGGCGTCAGCGTTTGCGCGGGCCTGTTCTGCGGTGATGGTGATCATCGGCATCTGCGTGGTTGCGGAGTACACGCACCATAGCCAGCGCTGCCGCGCGGTTTCCGGCAGTGGCGCACAGTGCAGGGCGTTTGCAGCAATTCCTAGGCCAGCGCGCTCCGCGGACGCAGCAACCACAGCGCCAGCAGTGCACAGGCGATGATGGATGGCGCCAGCATCTGCAGTGCGCCGACAACGGCCATCGCCGCGCCGATCAGCAGGTAGTAGAGCAGGCCGAACAGGGCGCCGGCACTGCCCAGGCAGTGTGCATAGCTGCGTAGTGCCTGCCCGAGCACGTTGGGGATGGCCAGGCCGAATCCCGCAACGACCGGCAGCATCGCCATCACCATGACCGGTTGCCCGCGCAGCAGCGCTGCAAGGACACCACCGGCCAGTACCAGCGATGCCGCGATGCGGATGCGCGTCAACGCAGGGACGCCGGCACGCAACAGGCGGCCATTGGCCCAGGCGCCCAACGCCGAACCCAGCGCCAGCACCGCACCGCTGGCGCCGAACCAGCTGGCCGGCCAGTGCAGGCGTGCGAACACGAACGGCCCCAGCGCGTACCAGCTGTACATGGCCACGTTGAAGGCCATGACCAGCAGCGCGTGCGACCAGATCCAACGGTCGCCCAGCAGTTGCCGCAGCAGGGGGCGCAGCGGTACGGGCGCGATCTGCGCGAGCCGGCTTTCACGCAGCCCGGTCACGCAGCCGAGCATCAGCAATGCAGCGATCAGCAGAAGGCCGGCCTGCACGCCGGCATAGCCATCGGCAGCGACCAACAGCGAACCCAGTGCCAGCCCGATCGTCGGGCTCAGCGCCAGCGCCATGCCAATCCAGGAGAACGCCTGCGCCAGCGCGGGCCCTTCAAGGTGGTCGCGCAGCACGGTCTGGGTCACCACCGAGGCGGCGGCGGCGCCCAGGGCGGCCAGCATCTGCGCAGCCAGCACCTGGCCGAACGTGCCGGCCGCCAATCCGGCCAGTGCCGCCAGCACGAAAACGGACAGGCCACCCAGAAGGGCGGGGCGACGGCCAACGCGGTCGGCCAGCCTTCCCCACAGCAGGACGCCCAGCGCGAACCCCAGCAGGTACAGGCTCATCGCCTGGCTGGCAGCGCTGGCCGGCAGGGTGAAGCGTTGCGCCAGATCGGCCAGCGCCGGGCTGTACAGGGTCTGCGCCAGCTGCGGAAACATTAGCAGCGCAATGGTGAGGGACAGCAGGCGAGGCGACATCGGCGCGCTCCGGAAACAGGGGCGCGCATTGTCGTGGCTATGCCGATGGCGCACCCTAGTGATTACGACAGTGAATGGATGAAATCGGACATGGCGTGGCTGCAGCCCGATGCTCGCTTCGATGCCGATGCCTGGAACGCACCGGTGATCGGTATCGCTGCCACGCTGGCCGAGCATGACTCCGGTTGGCACCAGCACGCACGTTCGCAACTGCTGTACACGCGCGCCGGTTGCACGCGGCTGACGTTCGGCGATCGCATCAGCCTGCTGCCGCCATCGCGCGCGGCGTGGATTCCGGGTGGTCTGCTGCACCGCGCGCAGATGCGACAGGCGGTGGACTATCGGTCGCTGTACTTCGATGCCACGCTGTCGGCGCAGTTGCCGCAGCAGCCAGCAATCATTGGTGTCGGTCCCCTGCTGCAGGCGCTGCTGGAGCCGATCGCGCAGGCGCCGTTCGCACATGACTGGCAAGCCCCGCGAGCGGGGCATCAACTGGCGCTGTGCGTGCTTGAGATTGCCGCTGCGCCGGTGGAGCCGATGGAGCTGCCATTGCCGCGTGACCCGCGCATCGCCCGCTGCCTGCCGGTGGCCGAGCAGCTGCCGCCCGAACTGGGCGAGCTGGCCCAGCGCAGCGGACTGAGCGTGCGTACGATCGGGCGCCTGATGCAACGCGATACCGGCATGGGCTACCAGGCGTGGCGCCAGCAATGGCGGTTGATGCGGGCGATGGAACTGCTGCTGCTCGGCCATCGTGTTGCGCACGTGGCGCTGGAACTTGGATTCTCGGCAGAGAGTCCGTTCATCGCCTTCTTCCGCAGCATGGTCGCGACCACGCCTGCTGCGTTCCAGCGCGCGGAAAGCGGTCGAGCGGCAGGGTGAGAGTGGGTTGGTCGCGGCTGAACGCGGGGAAGCGGGCGCACGGGCCCGGCTTCCGTCGCCGTGTCTACTGCTGGGCCATCAGCCAGGCCAATGTGCCGCGATGTGGTTCGGGCACGGTGCTGGACGCGGCATCGAGCAGCATCAGCGATGCCCAGCAGACGTCGGCAGCCGGTGCGGTGTCCATCCGCGGCAGTACCGCCATGGCACGCTCGCGCGTGCTTTCGTCAGCCATCGAGGCGAGCAGGGCCTCAGTCGCCTCGGCAATCTGCTGTTCACTGGCAGGGATTGCGGGTCGCTGTTCGAGCTCGGCGAGGCTGGCCTGGTAGCTCATCTCGAACCAGAAATCGATGTCCTGCGAAGGTCGCTTTTCCAGTTCGTTGAACAAGGTCCTGCCTACCTGCGCAATGTCCGACGCCGTGGTGGCGCGGGCGATCAGTGCGCATTTCTCTACCGGCATTCCGCGCAGCATTGCGGCCAGCAGCTGCGCACGCCGCTCCAGCATGGGGCGGGGCAGGCGGCCGATGCCATCCAGTGCAAGCTGTGCACCGGCGACAGCAGCCTTGTCCTTGCTGCCGGCCTGCTTGATGCGGGCGAGATAGCGCTCATCGACAATCAGCCGACGCAGCATGCGGTCGGCCGGATCGTGCAGGGCCGAAGATTTCGGCCAGGGATTCTGCGTGGCGGCGATTTCCTGCTTGAGCCGGTCGGCAGCGCGTTCGCAGCTGCCGACCAGCAACAGAGCCACCAGCACGGCGCCGATGCGGGCGCCGAGGGACAACATCCGTGTCATCGCTGTGTCCTTCATTGAACGTGGAGATCAGCCGCCGCGCGGGCCGCTGCGACGCGGGCCACCCGGGCCACGGTTGCCGCCGGGGCCACCCGGGCCGCGGTTGCCACCCGGACCGCCGGGACCACGGTTGCCGCCGGGGCCACCCGGGCCGCGATTGCCGCCCGGACCACCCGGACCACGGTTACCACCCGGACGTGCATTGGCATTGCCACCCGGGCGACCGTTGCCGGCCGGACGCGAGGTGCCGTACGGACTGAAGCCGGGATTGGCGTGGTCGGACGGGAAGCTCGGGGCATTGCCCGGATGGCCGTACGGGTGCTTGTTGCCCTGGCCCTGCGAGCGGTTGCCCGCACCGGCCGGACGACCCTGGCCGCCGGCGCCACCCGCGCCACCACGACCTTCACCACCGTAGCCACCACGACCTTCACCGGCGTAGCCACCACGACCTTCACCGGCGTAGCCGCCGCGACCCTGGCCGCCACCGGCGCCTGCGCCCGGGCCCTTCGGCTTGCCGTACGGACGGCCCTGGCCGCCTGCACCTGCGCCCGGACCACGGGCACCCGGGCCACGCGCGCCCGGACCGGCGTTGCGGTGGCCGCTCGGGCCGGTGCTGACGCCGTCAGGCACATACCAGGTACGGAATGCGGCCGGATTGCCTTCCGGCAGCGAGCGGTCGTTCTTCGGCGCGCGCTGCTTGAACGGGCGCTGCGACTGCTTGGCAGCAGCTTCACCGCTGACGGTCAGGCCGCCCTTGAAACCGCCACCGCCCTTGCCACCGCGACCGCGGCCGCGGTCTTCGCGCACGTTGTCGAAGCGACGCAGTTCGCGGCCTTCATCGGCGGTGTTGTGACCGTTTACGTAGGCGTTGCCGCGGCCACCTTCGCGCACGCGCACGGTGGTCTTGGCGGCACGACGCTGGCCGATCACCGGCTGCAGGGTCAGGGCCGACGGCGCGCCTTCTTCCAGCTTCAGTTCGGCACGCAGCGCTTCGACCTGGCTGCCCGGCAGTTCGACGGACTGGCCGCGGGCCAGTTCGCGCGGCAGGCTGACCTTGCCGTAGCGGGTGCGCTTGAGGCGGCTGACCTGGCAGCCCTGCGATTCCCACAGGCGACGCACTTCGCGGTTGCGGCCTTCCTTCACCACGACGCGGAACCAGTCGTGCGAATCGGTGCCGCCGATGCGTTCGATCTCATCGAACTTGGCCGGGCCATCTTCCAGCGCGACACCACGGGTGAGGCGGTCGACGACGGCGTCAGGCACCTTGTCCTCGCCTTCCGGGGCACGCACGCGCACCACGTACTCGCGCTCCACCTCGAACGAGGGGTGCATCATGGCGTTGGCCAGCTCACCGTCGGTGGTCGCCAGCAGCAGGCCGGTGGTGTTGATGTCCAGGCGGCCGACGGCGATCCAGCGGGCACCCTTCAGCGCCGGCAGGGATTCGAACACGGTCGGGCGACCTTCGGGGTCTTCACGGGTGGTTACTTCGCCTTCCGGCTTGTTGTAGACCAGCACGCGCGACGGCTCGGCCAGCGCGGTGGCGACGAAGCCGCGACCGTCGAGCTCGATCCTGTCGCCGCTCTTGACCGACATGCCGGTCTGCGCGACTTCACCGTTGACCTTGACCAGGCCTTCGGCGATGCGCTGTTCCAGCGCACGACGCGAGCCGAGGCCGGCCTGGGCCAGGACCTTGTGCAGGCGTTCTTCCAGCTTGAACTGTTCGGACGTGGCTTCGCGCTTGAGCGAAAGCTTGTTCAACGAGGGCTTGCGGGGGGTGTCACTCATCAGTTTTGCTCCGGCCGACGGTTTCGAGGTCGGCCTCTGGTTCGGAATCGGCTTGGTCAACAGCCACGGTCGTCTTCGCGACGGCGTTGTCTTCGCGTTCGTTCACTGTCACCGCGCGCTCGCCCGGCGCGGAATCGGGGTGCCCATCATCGGAGGGCGAAGGTGCTTGCTCATCGTCGGCCGCCGCAGGGAGTGCGTCGGCAGAATCGGGGGTGTCGCTGGCGGTGGTGCCGGTGTCGTCATTTGCAGCGGCGTCCGGGTCGGCGCTCACATCCGGGCCCTCGGCACTGGCGGCGAGGGGGGCGTCGCGATCCAGCGCCAGCTGCGGTTCCAGGTCGCCCAGGTCCTTCAGCTCGGAAAGGGGCGGCAGTTCGTCCAGACGTTTCAGCCCGAAGTAGTCCAGGAAGCCCTTGGTGGTGCCGAACAGCGCGGGCTTGCCGGGTACGTCGCGGTGGCCGACCACGCGGATCCACTCGCGCTCTTCCAGTGCCTGGATGATGTTGCTGCTGACCGCCACGCCGCGCACCTGCTCGATCTCGCCACGGGTGATCGGTTGCCGGTAGGCGATCAGCGCCAGCGTTTCCAGGGTGGCGCGGGTATAGCGGGTCTTGCGTTCGGTCCACAGCCGGCTGATCCAGCCATGTACTTCGGCGGTCACCTGGTAGCGGAAGCCGGAGGCCACCTCCACCAGTTCAACGCCGCGGTCCTGGCAGCCCTCGCGCAGCCGTTCCAGCGCACGTTCGATGCTGCCCGGCGGCGCCGGCTCATCTTCCGGGAACAGGTCCTTCAACTGGGCCAGGGTGAGCGGCTGGCTGGAGGCCAGCAGCGCACCTTCGACAATGCGGTTGATCAGCGTTTGATCCATCGGCAGTCAGCGCTCACTCGTTTTCATTGGCGGCGTCGTTGTCGTCGAATTCGCTGCTGAACTGCAGCGGGGCATTGGTATTGCCGGCGGCCAGGGACTTCACGTAGATCGGCGCCAGCGGTTCTTCCTGCACGAGGTCCAGCAGCTGTTCCTTGGCCAGTTCCAGCACGGCCAGGAACGTGACCAGCACGCCCAGCTTGCCTTCTTCGGCGGTGAACAGGTTTTCAAAACGATAGAACCTGCCGTCTTCAAGCCGCCCCAGCACTTCGCCCATGCGCTGCCGGACACTCAGCGCCTCGCGTTTGATCGCGTGGCCGGTGAACAGCTCGGCGCGCTTGAGCACGTCGTGCAGCGCCATCAGCATTTCCTTCAGGTCCACCGGCGGCGGCAGCTTCACTGCGGCGCGCTCGGGCATGAAGGCATGTGCCACGGTGGTGTCACGGTCCTGCCGGGGCAGGGCGTCGATATCTTCGGCGGCCTGCTTGAAGCGTTCGTACTCCTGCAGCCGTCGTACCAGCTCCGCACGCGGATCGGCCTCCTCGCCCTCCACGCTGGGGGGGCGGGGCAGCAGCATGCGCGACTTCACTTCCGCCAGGATCGCCGCCATCACCAGGTACTCGGCGGCGAGCTCGAAGCGCAGCTCGCGCATCACGGTGATGTATTCCACGTACTGCCGGGTGATCTCGGCCACGGGAATGTCCAGCACGTCCAGGTTCTGCCGGCGGATCAGGTACAGCAGCAGGTCCAGCGGCCCTTCAAAGGCATCCAGGATGACTTCCAGCGCATCCGGCGGTATGTACAGGTCCTGCGGAATCTGCAGGACCGGTTGCCCATGCACCACGGCCAGCGGCATTTCCTGCTGCTGGGGGGCGGGCGGCCGGGTTGGCGTGTTCGCGTCGAGCGCGAGTTCGGAAGTCATCTAATGGAGATCAGGATTGCAACGGACCAGTCGCGGTAGCTGGCACACCGGGCAACTGCCACGGACCGCCAGGACACCAGGCGCGCCTGTCTCGGCGCGGTTCCACACATCAAACAACAGGACGCTCCGCAGGACACGGCAGCGACAGGACTACGGGAGGTCGTCTACGGGGCCCGGTCGGTGGACCGGTTCGAAGCAGCAGGTCGGTCGTCGGGGGCTGCGTTGGCCGCAAAAACCGACGGGCTGCTGCATCCAGCCACGTGCAATGGTCCCTAGGGTAAGCCTTTGCCGCGCCAGTGTCCAGCCGAGGCCGGGCAGGGGGCGGGATTGGCTAGAATCGCTTCACCAGCAACGCGAGCGAGGAAATGCCGGTGTGGTATGTGATTGAAGGTTACGACGGCCAGGATGTGCTGGCCCAGCGGCTGCAGGCGCGGCCCGAGCACCTGGCGCGGTTGACCGCATTGCGCGATGAAGGTCGCCTGCTGCTGGCAGGGCCATGCCCGGCCATCGACAGCGAAGACCCGGGCCCGGCAGGGTTCAGCGGCTCGGTGGTGATTGCCGGCTTCGACTCGCTGCCGCAGGCCCAGGCCTGGGCCGATGCCGACCCCTACGTCGCCGCGGGCGTCTACGTGCGGGTGCAGGTGCGTCCGTTCCGCAAGGTGCTGCCGTGAACGCGAAACGGATCGAGCAGATTCGTGATGCGCTGCAGCAAGTGCTGGCCCCCAGCGTGCTTGAGATCGAAGACGACAGCCATCGCCATGCAGGCCACGCCGGAGCACGCGATGGTCGCGGCCATTTCAACGTGCACGTGGTCAGCGAACGCTTCGCGGGAATGGCACCGCTGGCCCGTCATCGCGCCGTCTACGCGGCCCTGGGCACGCTGATGGAAACCGACATCCACGCGTTGTCCATCCGCGCGCACACCCCGTCAGAGCAGGGCTGAAACCCTGTCCCGAGCTGTCCTGGCAGGTCCGTCGAGGGGCCTGCCAGGGACAGATTTCCGTGTCCGTTTAGGGACATTCGCCTAACGGACTGTTTACAAGCGCAGATGGAAACGCTTACATTCCGCGCCAATGCTGGTAGATCCAAGCCGTGGAGGGCGGCTTCGTGAACAAAGCAGCCATAACAATCAAAGACGTCGCCCGTGAAGCCAAGGTCTCTGTGGCCACCGTTTCGCGCGCGCTCAACGGGCATGAAAATGTCGCCGAACCGGTCCGCCAGCTTGTGCTGGAGGTGGCCGCACGGCTGCGTTACACCCCGCACGCCGCCGCCCGCAGCCTGAGCAGCCGCCGCACCAATACGGTGGGCGTGGTGCTTCCAGACCTGTACGGCGAATTCTTCTCCGAGCTGATGCGTGGCATCGACATCGTCGCCCGCAGCCGGCGCCAGCACCTGCTGGTGTCGAGCTATCACGGCGACCAGGAGCAGCAGGGCGCAGCCCTGCGTGCCATGCGCGGCCGGGTCGACGGTCTGCTGGTGCTCTCGCCCTATGCGGAGAGCCCGGGTTTCCTGACCGACAACCTGCCGCAGGCATTGCCGACGGTACTCATCAACACCTACCTGCCTGGGCAGGACCATCCGGTGTTGAGCATCGATGACCACGCCGGGGCGATGGCGATGACCCGCCATCTGCTCGACGCCGGCCATCGGCGCATTGCATTCATTTCTGGCCCGGACCTCAACTTCGACGCGCGTGAGCGCCTGCGCGGCTTCCGTGATGCGCTGGCGGCTTTTGGCAGTGGCGCCGAAGGTATCGAGTTGCCCGGTGATTTCGACGAAGCTTCCGGCCATCGCGCCGGTCAGGAGTTGCTGGCAGCCGGCACGCTGCCCGATGCCGTATTCGCCGCCAACGACATGATGGCCCTGGGGTGCCTGTATGCCTTCGCGCAGGCAGGTGTCCATGTGCCATCCGACGTCGCCCTGGCCGGTTTCGATGACATTCCGCTTGCGCGTTTCGTTCACCCGTCACTGACCACCATGCAGGTCAGCATTGCCGAACTGGGCGATCGGGCGATGTCGCGTTTGTTGCAGTTGATGGACGGCACCTCCACGGAAGGGGCAGGGGACAAGCAGACCCTGGTCCCGCGCCTGATTGTTCGCGATTCCACCACTCCGCCATCCGGCCATTGAAGCCAGAGGCGTTCCTTCTTTTTTGATTGATCGCAGGTGCCGCGCAAGCGGTCACCGCCACCCGGAGATTGAGTTGATGATGCATTCCACTATCCGCACGCCGGCGCGCCGGCTGCTGAGCACCGCACTGGTCAGCTGCCTGATGCTGGCCGCCGCCCCGAACGTCATGGCGCAGTCGGCCAACGCCAGCCTGCGTGGCCAGGTCTCCGGCGCGCAGGCTGGTGCCGAAGTCACCGCTACCAACGTCGCCACCGGCACCGTGCGTCGCGGCACCGTGCGCGCCGACGGCAGCTACTCGCTGATGGGCCTGGACCCGGGCACCTACAACGTCGTTGCCAACGGCCAGACCCAGAAGGTCACCGTCACCGTTGCCTCGACCTCGACGCTCAACTTCGCTGGCGCTGCCGCCGGTGGCACCGGTACGACCGCCGCCACCAACCTGGACACGGTCAACGTTGTTGCGCCGACCCTGCTGCAGGAAGTGCGCACTTCCGAAGTCGGCAAGACCGTCAGCCTGCAGCAGATCCAGACCACCCCGCAGGTGTCGCGCAACTTCCTGGAATTCGCCGACGCGGTGCCGGGCTTGATCTTCACCCGCGATGCCAAGGGCAACACCTCGCTGCGCGGCGGTGCTACCAATGCCGACGGTACCAACGTCTACATCGACGGCGTGGGCCAGAAAAGCTACGTCAAGGGTGGCGGCGTGGCCGGCCAGTCCGGCAGCGCCGGCAACCCGTTCCCGCAGCTGGCCATCGGCGAATACAAGGTCATCAGCGGCAACTACAAGGCCGAGTACGGCCAGGTGTCGAGCGCTGCAGTGACCGCTGCCACCAAGTCCGGTACCAATGAATTCAAGGGTGAGGCGTTCTACCGCTACACCGACGAGGACATGCGCGCCAAGACCCCGGCCGAGCGCCAGGGCGGCAAGGACAAGATGGTCTCGGCCGAGAAGGAATACGGCTTCGCCCTGGGTGGCCCGATCATCCAGGACAAGGCGCACTTCTTCGTGACCTATGAAGCCAAGCGCTTCGACCTGCCGGTCACCATCGCGCCGGACGGCGCGGTCACTGGTGCTGCCGGCCTGCTGCCGCCCGCGGGCGCCGCCGGCCTGGGCCCGGCCAGCCAGCCGTTCCAGCAGGACCTGATCTTCGGCAAGATCGACTTCGAGCCGACCGACAACGATCGCATCGAGCTGACCTTCCAGGACCGCGACGAAACCCAGTCGCAGTTCAGTGGCCAGACCTCGCCGGAAGCCGGTCGTGAAGTGGTCAACACCGACCGTCGTTACGCCCTGCGCTGGAACCACAGCGGCGAGCGTTACTACAACGAAATGATGGTCACCCATGAAGATTCGTTCAACAACCCGACCCCGCTGACCCTGGCCAACGGCATCACCTACACCGCACCGGACGGCACCGAAGACCGCACCGTGGTGAAGATCGGTGGCGCATCGGCACTGGATTCGCAGGTGAAGGGCCAGAAGGGCTGGTCGATCGAAGACAACCTGACCTTGGATGGCATCCAGTGGGCCGGTGACCACACCATCAAGATGGGCGTGAAGTACAAGGCGATCGACCTGTACGCCTCCGATGCGGCGCAGATCAACCCGACCTTCACCTACAGCCTGGGCGATCCGGACTTCCCCGATTCCATTCCGTACAAGGCGCAGTTCGTCAAGCCGGTGACCGGCGTGGACGGCGTGTCCGGTGAAGTGCGTTCGAAGTCCAAGCAGTATGGCGTGTTCATCCAGGACGACTGGCAGGTCAACGACCATCTGCAGCTGAACATTGGCCTGCGTTGGGACTACGAAAAGACCCCGACCTACCTGGACTTCGTCACCCCGCAGGCCGTGGTCGACGCGATCTATTCGCAGGATCCGCGCGGCCCCGCCGGCCAGACCTACGCCGATTCGCTGGCGCTGGGCGGTCTGGACATCAGCGACTACATCAGCAACGGCCACAACCGCAAGGCATTCAAGGATGCCTGGCAGCCGCGCCTGGGCTTCTCGTATGACATCAACGCCGACGAGCAGCACGTGATCCACGGTGGTGCCGGCCGTTCCTACGACCGCGACCTGTTCGACAACCTGCAGCTGGAAACCACCAAACTGGCCCTGCCGCAGCCGACCGTGTACTTCCGCAACCCGGCCACCGGCACCTGCATCAACGGCCAGGCCGCCTGCTATGACTGGAACCCGAACCTGCTCAACGGCATCGGCAACCTGCAGTCGCTGGTCGGTTCGACCAGCAATGCGGGCCTGGAAGTCGATCTGTTGAACAACAAGCTGAAGGCTCCGTACTCGGATCAGTTCAGCCTGGGCATGAGCAACCAGATCGGTGACTGGCTGACCGACGCCACCATCGCCCGCACGCTGAGCTACGACGGCTTCGCCTTCACCCTGGGCAACCGCTATCCGACCGGCCAGTTCTTCGATGACCCGCGCCTGTGCGGCGGCACCGACCCGGGCCTGAGCCAGGCCTGGAGCTGCAACGTGCCGGGCTTCGGCAGCCTGATCATCGGCCAGCAGGGCATCAAGACCCGCGCTACCCAGATCCTGCTGTCGGCGCAGAAGCCGTTCACCCAGGAAAGCGGCTGGGGCACCTCGATCGCCTACACCTGGACGACCGCGCGCCACAATCGCGACATCAACGAGAAGTACGCCTTTGACCGCGGCCTGATCGGCGACTACCCGACCATCCGTTCCAACGGCGCGCCGCGCCACCGCCTGGTGGTCACCGGTTCGTACGCGGGCTTCTGGGGCATCACTTTCGGCGGCAAGATCACCCTGGCCACCCCGACCGCTGTCAACGACTGGTACCCGGTGCCGCAGGCCAGTGGCTACAACCTGCCGACACCGCAGGCTGCTGTGCCCAACGCCAATGGCAAGTTCCTGCTGGGTGGCAAGATCTTCGGCTACCGTTCGGTCGATCTGCAGGCGACGAAGACGTTCAAGCTGGCGGGCGATACCGAGCTGTACGCGCGTATCGACATCATCAACGTGTTCAACTTCGACAACTTCTCCACCTACAACTACGTCAAGAGCAACGGCAAGCTGCAGGCCAGCTACAACGAGACCGGCGAGATCATTGGTACGCCGCGTCAGGTCAAGGCCGAAGTGGGCTTCCGCTTCTGATCACAGGCAATTGATGCAACATGGTGCCGCCGGTTCGCCAGCGGCACCGGCAATGGCCGGCCCCCGGGCCGGTCCATTGCCCACGCCATTGCCAGACAGGGGGGCAATGGCGTGGGCAATGATCGCGGTGTCACCGGCCACGTTTCCGTGGTTTTTTTAGACCGCACTTTGTAAACGATTTCAGGTCATTGGACGTTATGCTCTTTCATCGATCAGCCCACCGGAGGAACCGCGCCATGCAGGCACGCCACCTGATGACCGCCGCTGCGATGACCCTGGCCATCGCGGCCTGCAAACCGGCCCAGCAGGAGCCTGCCAAGCCGCGCCCGCCGGTGATCCTGATCGAGGCGGACGCGCCGCCACGGCCGATGAAGCCCGAGCTGCCGCCGTTGTTCGATGACATCGAGCGCCGCACCTTCCAGTTCTTCTGGGATACCACCAACGAGATCAACGGCCTCACCCCGGACCGTTATCCGTCGCGGCCGTTCGCCAGCATCGCCTCGGTCGGCTTCGCACTGACCGCCTATCCGATCGGCATCGAGAACGGCTGGGTCAGCCGCAACCAGGCGATCGACCGCACCCTGACCACCCTGAAGTTCTTCCGTGATGTGCCGATGGGCCCGCAGCGCACCGGCAAGGCCGGTTACAAGGGTTTCTACTACCACTTCCTGGACATGCAGGAAGGGCGCCGCTACGACAGCTGGGTGGAACTGTCCTCGGTGGACACCGCGCTGCTGATGATGGGCGTGCTGTTCGCCCAGTCGTACTACGACGGCGACGATCCGCGCGAAAAGGAAATCCGGCAGATCGCCGACACCCTGTACAAGCAGGTCGACTGGCCGTGGCTGCAGCAGCGTGCGCCGCTGATCTCGATGGGCTGGTTCCCCGAGAACGGCTTCATCGACCATGACTGGATGGGCTACAACGAGGCGATGATGGTCTACATCCTTGCCCTGGGTTCGCCCAGCCATCCGGTCAGCCCGGACGCGTGGACGGTGTGGACGCGGACCTATGACAACGACTGGGGCGTCTACCAGGGTCAGGAATACCTGTCCTTCGGCCCGCTGTTCGGCCACCAGTACAGCCACGTCTGGATCGATTTCCGCGACATCCAGGATGCCTACATGCGCGAGCGTGGCAGTACCTACTTCCTCAACAGCCGTTCGGCGGCGCTGGCCCAGCGTGAGTACGCCATCGCCAATCCGATGAACTGGAAGGAATATGGCGAGAACGTGTGGGGCCTCACCGCCAGTGATGGTCCGCAGAACACCACCCAGGAATACCGGGGCGAGCAGCGCCAGTTCCGCCATTACTCATCGCGCGGCGCAGGCCTGCGCGAGAATTTCGATGACGGTACGATCGCGCCGACCGCCGCGATCTCCTCGGTCGTGTTCGCGCCCGAGGAAGTGATTCCGGCCACGCTGGAGATGCACAAGCGCTACGGCGACTACATCTACTCCAGCTATGGCTTCCTGGATTCGTTCAATCCCAGCTTCAGCTACGACATCCCGATCAAGACCGGGCGCGTGGTGCCTGATCGCGGCTGGGTCGCCAGCGACTACATCGCCATCGACCAGGGCCCGATCCTGACCATGATCGCCAACTACCGCAACGACTTCGTCTGGGACGTGATGAAGAAGAACCCGTACATCCGCAAGGGTCTGGAACGGGCGGGCTTCAGTGGAGGCTGGCTGGCGCCGGAAGGCGAGTTCCAGCCGCTGCTGCTGCAGAAGGATGAAAAGGCTGCGGCGGCACGTTCGGTCGGTATCGCCGAATCGCGTGCGGCCGCCGCACAGGAACAGAAAAACAATGCCAACCGCAACACCGGCCAGGGGAAGTAACAAGGTGCACGACTGGAAACACCGCCTGCGACACTGGGCATTGCCTGCACTTGCCGCGCTGATCATGGCCGGCTGCGCGCGCTCCGAGCAGGGCACCACCACCGTGCGCTTCTGGGCGATGGGGCGCGAAGCCGAAGTGGTCAGCGAGCTGATCCACGAATTTGAAGCGGAAAATCCCGGCATCAAGGTTGATGTGCAGAACATCCCGTGGACGGCCGCGCACGAGAAGCTGCTGACCGCGTTCGCTGCCGATGGCCTGCCCGACGTGTGCCAGCTCGGCAACACCTGGGTGCCCGAGTTCGCCGAGCTCAACGCGTTGACCCCGTTGCAGCCGTTCGTGCAGCGCTCCACCGTGGTCGATCCGAAGGACTATTTCCAGGGCATCTGGGATACCAACGTGATCCACGACGAGCTGGTTGGCGTGCCGTGGTACGTCGATACCCGCCTGATCTATTACCGCAAGGACCTGCTGGCGAAGGCCGGCTTCGACCATCCGCCACGCACGTGGGCGGAATGGAACGAGCAGATGGCCGCGATCAAGCGCATGCAGGGCCCGAACCGCTACGCGGTGCTGATGCCGATCAACGAATTCGAGCAGCAGCTGTCGCTGGCGCTGCAGCAGCCGGACCCGCTGCTGCGTGACGACGACACCCGTGGCAATTTCTCCAGCCCCGGTTTCCGCCGCACGCTCGGTTTCTACGCCAACATGTTCGAGCAGGGCTGGGCACCGAAGATGTCCGAGACGCAGATCTCCAACGTCTGGGATGAATTCTTCCGCGGCTTCAACGTGTTCTACATCTCTGGCCCCTGGAACATCCGCGAGTTCAAGAAGCTGCAGCCGAAGGAACTGGAAGGGCAATGGGGCACCGCCGCGCTGCCGGGTCCGGATGGTCCGGGCGCGGGCATCGCGGGCGGCACCAGCCTGGTGATCTTCCGCAAGTCGCAGCAGAAGGAAGCGTCCTGGAAGCTGATCGAGTTCCTGTCGCGGCCGGAAATCCAGGCGCGCTTCCACGCGATCATCGGAGATCTGCCGCCACGCCGCAGCACCTGGAACGCGCCGTCGCTGGCCAACGATCCGCTTGCCGCAGCGTTCCGCGACCAGCTGGAGCGGGTCAAGCCGACCCCGAAGGTGCTCGAATGGGAGCGCATCGTGCAGGAAATGCGCATCGTCACCGAACAGGTGGTGCGCGGTGGCCTGCCGCAGGACAAGGCCGTGGCCGAGCTGGACCAGCGCGTGGACAAGGTGCTGGCCAAACGCCGCTGGATGCATGAACAACAACGCCTGCAGCGCAGCGCACCCCCCTCGGGTTCGACCAGTGCAGTCGCGGCCGGGAGCCCGCAATGAAACGTACTTCGCTTGCCGGCTGGATCTTCGCCGGCCCCTCGCTGATCGTGCTCGGTGTGTTCTTCGGCCTGCCGGTAGCCTCGGCGCTGGCGCTGAGCGTGACCGACTTCGACCTGTACGCGCTGGCCGACAGCAGCAACCTGCGCTTCGTGGGTCTCGGCAACTACATCGACCTGCTGCAGACGCCGATGTTCTGGAAGTCGCTGTGGAACACCACGTATTTCGTGGTGATTGGCGTGCCCTTGTCGATCGGCGTGTCGCTGGGCGCGGCGATGCTGCTCAATGCCCCGGCGGCACGCTTCAAAGCGCTGTTCCGCACGGCGCTGTTCGCCCCCGTGGTGACCACGCTGGTGGCGGTGGCGGTGATCTGGCGCTACCTGTTCCACACCAGCTACGGCCTGGTGAACTACGGTCTGGGCCACCTGGGCATCAGCCCGATCGACTGGCTGGGCGACCCCAACTGGGCGATGCCGACCATCATGCTGTTCGCGGTGTGGAAGAACTTCGGCTACAACATGGTGATCTTCCTGGCTGGCCTGCAGGCGATCCCGCATGACCTGTACGAGGCCGCGCGTATCGATGGCGCCTCGCGCTGGAAGCAGTTCCTGCACATCACCCTGCCGATGCTCGGCCCGGTGCTGCTGGTGGTCGGGGTGATCACCGTATCCGGTTACTTCCAGCTGTTCGCCGAACCCTATGTGATGACCCGCGGCGACCCACTGCAGAGCACCGTCAGCGTGCTGTATTTCATGTTCGAGGAAGGCTTCAAGTGGTGGAACCTGGGACGCGCCTCGGCTGTGGCGTTCCTGCTGTTCCTGATCATCCTGGCGGTGACCACCGTGATGCTGCGCTTTGGCCGCAAGAGGCAGTTGGTATGAGTCGTGAAATCGGCCAGTCACGCTGGCACCCGTGGATGATCAACGGCGCGCTGCTGGTGCTGGCCCTGGTCAGCCTGGCACCGTTGCTGTGGATGCTCTCGGTATCGTTCATGCCGCAGGGTGAGGCGACTCATTTCCCGCCGCCGCTGCTGCCGTCCAGCATCACCACGCACAACTACACGGAGCTGTTCGCGCGCACCGGCATGGGTGGCAACTTCGCCAACAGCCTGCTGGTGTCGTTGGCGATCACCCTCGGTTCGCTGCTGCTCAACACGATGGCCGGCTACGCCTTCGCCAAGCTCAACTTCGTCGGTCGTGAGCGCCTGTTCCAGGTGCTGATGGCAGCGCTGGTGATCCCGGCACAGGTGGCGATGCTGCCGCTGTTCCTGCTGATGAAGCAGCTGGGCCTGGTCAACAGTTTCGGCGGCGTGATCGTGCCGGCGCTGGCCAGCGTGTTCGGCATCTTCCTGGTGCGCCAGTACGCTCGCTCGATTCCCGATGAGCTGCTGGAAGCGGCGCGCATCGACGGGGCAGGGGAGCTGCGGATCTTCTTCCAGATCGTGCTGCCGATGCTGAAGCCGGTGCTGGTGACGCTGGCGATCTTCACCTTCATGGGCGCATGGAACGATTTCATGTGGCCCCTGATCGTGTTGACCGACCAGGAGCACTACACTTTGCCGGTGGCGCTGGCCACCCTCTCGCGCGAACACATCATGGACGTGGAAATGATGATGGCCGGCGCAGTGGTTACCGTGGTTCCGGTGCTGGCGCTGTTCCTGGTGCTGCAGCGGTACTACATCCAAGGATTGTTGCTGGGGAGCGTGAAGGGATGAAGCGTGCGATCGCCGTTGGACTGGGCCTGTTGTGGTCTTCCCTGGCGACCGCCGCACCACCGGCGCTCCCCGCGCCGAAGGTGCTGGATGATTTCGACGACATCAGCGCATGGAAGCTGGTGTTGTCCGACCAGGTCAGCGGCTCGCTGCGGCCGGTCAGTGGTGCCGGCGGTGGCCGTGCGCTGTGCCTGGATTACGACTTCCATGAGGTCTCCGGCTACGTCGGCATCCGTCGCCCGCTGAACATCGAGTACCCGGCCAACTATCGTTTCGGTTTCCAGCTGCGCGGCGATTCGCCGGCCAATGACCTGCAGTTCAAGCTGATCGACGCCAGCGGCGACAACGTGTGGTGGGTCAATCGCCCCGGCTACGCTTTCCCCAAGGCATGGACGCCGGTGGAGTACCGCCGCCGGCAGATCGACAAGGCGTGGGGGCCATCGCCAGAGAAGGACATGACGCGCAGCGCGTCGATGGAATTCACCATCTACAGCAAGGTCGGCGGCCGCGGTACCGTGTGCTTCGACAAGCTGACCCTGCAGGGCCTGCCCGCGCAGGATGATTCGGCGCTGCGGCCCTCGGTGATCGCCGATACCGCAACCGCGCTGCAGGACCGGATGATCGACGGCAAGTCCGATACCTTCTGGATCAGTGGCGGGGTCAAGCAGCAGACCATCAGCCTGGACCTGCACAAGAGCCGCGAGATCGGCGGTGCGGTGATCGACTGGCTGCCCGACCTGGAGGCCAACCGTTACACCGTGCGAACCTCCGAGGATGGCCGTGACTGGCGTACCGTGCGCGAAGTGACCGCCGGTGCCGGAGGCCGCGACTGGCTGGCACTGCCTGACACCGATGCGCGCTACGTGCGTTTCGACCTGCAGGGCGGGCCGAACTGGCGCTACGGCATCCGTGACATCACCCTGAAGCCGCTGGCGTTCGCCGCGACTCCCAATGCCTTCCTGTCCTCGGTGGCGGCCGATCTGCCGCGTGGCGCATTGCCGCGTGCGTACGTTGGCGAGCAGCCGTACTGGACCCTGCTTGGCCTGGACGGTGGCCAGGAACAGGCGTTGATCAGTGAGGACGGCGCACTGGAGCCGGCCAAGGGCAGCTTCAGCATCGAGCCGTTCATCCGCCTCGACGGCAAGTTGCTGGATTGGGCCGACGTTGCCATCACCCAGTCGCTGCAGGATCGCTACCTGCCGATCGCCACGGTCGACTGGGTGCACGAGAAGGCCGGTCTGTCGGTGACCAGCTTCGTGCAGGGCACACCCGAACGTGCTCAGCTGATCGGGCGCTACCGGTTGAGCAATCCGGACAAGGTCCCGCACGAATACACCCTGGCATTGGCGATCCGCCCGTGGCAGGTCAATCCACCCACCCAGTTCCTCAACACGGTGGGCGGCTTCAGCCGCATCGACAGCCTGGACGTTGGCGAGCAGCTGGTACGCATCAATGGCGAGCCGCGGCTGTATCCCCTGCAGGTACCGGATGCGCGCTTTGCCAGCAGCTTCGACGGCAAGCTGGAGGCGATGCACTTGGCCAGCGGCGACCTGCCCGGCACCACCGCCGTAAAGGATCCGACCGGCATGGCGTCCGGCGCGCTGCTGTACACGATCAAGCTCGAACCCGGGCAGAGCCGCGAGGTGGCGATCGTGCTGCCACAGACCGGCAGCTGGGCGCCGCAAGCGCTGGACGTGGCCAAGGCGCAGCAGCAGGTCGCGGCAATGTGGCGCGACAAGTTGGGTGCAGTGACTCTGCAGGTGCCGGCTGCCGGCCAGCCGCTGGTGGAAACCCTGCGCACCGCAGTGGCGCACATGCTGATCTCTCGGGTTGGCCCGCGCCTGCAGCCGGGCACGCGTTCCTATGCACGCAGTTGGATCCGCGACGGCGCGATGATCTCCGAAGGCCTGCTGCGGATGGGCCGCAGCGATGCCGTGCGGGACTACGTGACGTGGTATGCGCCTTACCAGTTTGAAAACGGCAAGGTGCCGTGCTGCGTGGATGCGCGTGGCAGCGATCCGGTACCGGAGAACGACAGCCACGGCGAGTTGATCTACAACATCGCCGAATACGGCCGTTACACCGGCGACACCGCCTTCCTCGAGCAGATGTGGCCACATGTGCTGGGCGCCTACAGCTACATGGAACAACTGCGGGGCAGCGAGCGCACCGAAGAGAACCGCGCACGCAATCCTGCCTTCTACGGGATGATGCCGGCCTCGATCAGCCACGAGGGCTATTCGGCCAAGCCGATGCATTCGTACTGGGACAACTTCTGGGCGCTGCGTGGTTACAAGGATGCCGCGCAGGTGGCGGCGCAGCTGGGCAAGGTCGAGGCGATGCAGATCAGCGAATCGCGCGATCAGTTCCGTGATGACCTGCAGTCCTCGCTGCTGGCGGCCATGCAGCAGCATCGCATCGACTACCTGCCGGGTTCGGCCGAGCTGGGTGATTTCGACGCTACCTCCACCACGATCGCGTTGGCACCGGGAGGCGAGCAGGGGCGGTTGCCGCAGGAGGCGCTGGACGCGACCTTCCAGCGTTACTGGAACGAATTCGTCGCGCGCCGCGATGGCAAGCGCGAATGGAAGGACTACACGCCGTACGAATGGCGCAACGTCGCCGCGTTCGTGCGCCTGGGCTGGCGCGATCGCGCCTGGCAGGCCACCGAGTTCTTCTTCAAGGATCGCGCGCCGCAGGCCTGGAACCAGTGGGCAGAGGTGGTCTCGCGTACGCCGCGCAAGCCGTTCTTTGTGGGTGACCTGCCGCATGCGTGGGTCGCATCGGACTTCGTCCGTTCGGCGCTGGACATGTTTGCCTACAACCGCGACGCGGATGAAGCACTGGTGCTCGCCGCCGGTATCCCGGTGGCGTGGCTGCAGGGCAACGGCATCGCCGTGCAGGGCCTGCGCACGCCGCAAGGGCAGCTCAACTATCGCCTGCAGCGCAGCGACAAGCAGCTGGTGCTGGACGTGCAGCCTGGCCTGGTGCCGCCGGCCGGCGGCGTGGTGCTGCCATGGCCGTATGCAGGCGAGCCGGGCCAGGCGACGGTCAACGGCGAGGCGGTGGAATGGATCAACAACGAGCTGCATGTGCACCAGTTGCCGGCACGGGTCGAGATCGATGTGCCGAGCGCGGTGCGCCGTGCCGAACGCAAGGAAAAGTAAGCATGCGAGGTCCGCTCGGAATCGGTCGCAGTTTCTGCGCGCTGGGGCTGGCGATCGCGCTGGCCTTGCCGGGATTGGCGGCAGCCGCCTTGCCGGCCAGCACCGCAGATGCGGCCACAGCGGTCAACGAACCCGGCATGAGCATGGTGACGTTCAACCTGCACCATGATCGCGAGGACTGGCCCAGCCGTCGTCGCACGATCGTGGCTGAGCTCAAGCGCCTGCAGCCCGATGCGATCGCGCTGCAGGAAGTGATCCAGAAGCGCAACGTACGCAACCAGGCGCAGTGGCTGGCCAGCCAGCTCGGTTACCGGTACGTGTTTGTGTCCACCGATCCAGTGGGTGCGCCAAAGCGGTATGGCAATGCGCTGCTGACTCGGCGCCCGATCCTGGCGCATGGCGAGCACCTGCTGCTGCCGCTGGATGACTACCGCACCGTGGCCCATCTGCGCATCGACGTGGACGGCAAGCCGGTCAACGTCTACGCCACCCATCTCAACGAGCGCAGTGATGACGCCGGCCAGCGCATCCGCCGCAGTCAGGTCGAGGATCTGCTGCGTTTCATCGCTGGCAGTTCTGCAGGTGCACCGGTCGTGATTGCCGGCGACTTCAATGCATTGGTCGATGCCGGCGATCTGAGTGAGCTGCGCAGCCACTACGGCGACAGCTACGGCAGCGTGCACGTCAACACCGACCTGGCCGGTGTCAGTACGCTCAACCGGCACTACTACCAAGCACCATCGCGGATCGACCACATCTTCTTCCAGCAGGACCAGATGGTCGCGCGCGAAGCGAAGATCCTGTTCGACCAGCCGGATGACGGCGGCCGTTGGGCGTCGGATCACTACGGGGTGTGGACCCGGCTGCAGTTCGCGCCAGCAAACTGACGCACACCTCGGTAGAGACCAACCTTGGTTGGCACAGGCGCTGCCGCGTGCATGAAACCAACGGCGCCAACCAGGGTTCGCCTCTACCAGAGCGTGCCCTCTTGATGGCAGGGGGCGCTGGGCCCAGACGCACAAAAAAAACGGCGGGGATCATCGATCCCCGCCGTTTCGTTGTTGCCGATCAACGATGGATCAGGCGGCAGGCGGCGTGCGCTTGCCGGCGTCCTCGTCTTCTTCCGAGGCCTGCGCGTCGGCGGCCTGTGCGGCAGCGTCGGCGTGGCCATCAGCGATCGGGTCGACCACCGCCGGCACGACCGGATCGGCGACCGGTGCAGCGGTTTCCACCGGTGCGGCTTCGACAGCCACCGGGGTTGCCGGCTGCTCGACGACCGGGGTGACTTCAACCTCGGACTTCGGTTCGACCACCGGAGCAGCTTCAACCACCGGCGCAACGTCAGCCACCACCGGCTTCGGCTCGGCCACCGGTGCGGTTTCGATCACCGCAGTCGGTTCAGCGACCGGAGCTGCTTCGATCGCAGCGGCAGCCTCGACCACCGGTGGCTTCACCTCGATCACCGGCGCTGCTTCCGGTGCCGGCTGTACCGGCGTCGCTGCATCGATGGCATCCAGCATGCTGGTCTGCACCGGCGACGGGGTCGGTTCGACCTTGGCGACGGCTTCCAGCGGAGCCGGGGTCTGCACCGCGGCGGTGACCGGAGCGGCTGCTTCGACCACGGCGCTGCTCACGGCAGCCATCGGGGCAACCGCGGCGGCTACCGCAACCGGTGCACGTGCCGGCTTGCCGGCATCAGCGGCGGCCGGCTCGACTTCGTCATCGAAATCGAATTCCGGCTGCGAACGCGACGGCTGCACGGTGGCAACCGGGGTGTTCACCGAAGCCTGTGCAGTCTGCTCGGCGGAATCGCCGTCGTTGTCGTCGCCCTCGGCATCATCGCCGTCGTCCAGGTCATCACTCAGCACGTCACCGCCTGCGGCGTTCTCGGCACCACCACGACGACGACGACGACCACCGCGACGGCCGCGACGACGGCGGGTTGCGCCTTCGCCGGTCTGGTCGCCTGCTGCTTCGGCCGCTGCATCTTCAACAGCCCCGGTCGCAACCACGACCTCGGCATCGGTCGACGCGACGGTATCCACGGCCGCGACAGTGTCGACCACGTTTTCAGTGGCAACGGCGGGTACCAGTGCCTTCTCTTCCTGCGCGACGACCGTGGCCGCAACCGCGGTCGTGGTAGCCACGGCAGCTGCTGCAGTCACGACATCAGCCGGGGCTTCGGCAGCGGCACGCTGCGGCTTCTCGGTCGGCTTGTCAGCGTCCTGCGGGCGCGGCTGCTTCGGCTGCTTCAGCTTCGGCTGCTGCTGGCCCTGACCCTGACCCTGACCCTGTTCGTTGCGCGGCTTGTTCTGCTGCTGCGGCTGCTGGGCATCCTTCGGCTTGCCCTGCTGCGGCTGCTGCTGGGCATTGCCATTGGCCTGGTTGCCGCCGTTGCGGCCATCCTTGCGCTGCTCACCGCGGTCCTTGCGGTTGCCGCCGTCCTTCTGCTGCTGCGCATTGCCATTGCCGCCATTGCCGCGGCTGTCTTCGCGGCGGTCCTTGCGGTCCTTGTTGCGATCCTTGTTGCGGTCACGACGGCCGCCATCCTGCTGCTGGCGCGCGGCCGGAGCCGGGGCCGGTGCAGGAGCGGGCTCGCCACCAAAGATGCGCTTCAGCCAACCAACCACGCCACCGCTGGCGGCGGCAGCCGGGGCCGCTGCGGCCACCGGTGCCGGGGCAGCGACCGGCTCCACTTCCTCGCGCACCGGGGCGGGCGAGTTGTGCTTGACCTGGGTCACCATCGGCGGCGGGATGTTCAGCTGGCCCTTGGTCAATGCGTGCACCGGCAGCTTGCGCGGGGTGCCGCGCTGGTAGCTCGGCTTGCCGCTTTCCTCGCCCAGTTCGTTGTCGCGCAGGCGGGTGACGGTGTAATGCGGGGTGTGCAGCTGCTCATCGGCGACGATCACGATCGGCGTCTCGTGGCGCTGTTCGATCTCGCGCAACGCGCTGCGCTTTTCATTGAGCAGGTAATTGGCGATCTCCACCGGGGCCTGTACCAGCACCTGCCCGGTGTTCTCCTTCATCGCATGCTCTTCAGCGACGCGGATGATCGACAGCGACAGCGACTCGACGCTGCGCATGCGGCCATGGCCGTCGCAACGCGGGCAGACGATCTGGCTGGACTCGCCCAGGCTCGGGCGCAGGCGCTGGCGGCTCATTTCCAGCAGGCCGAAGCGCGAGATGCGGCCGACCTGCACGCGTGCACGGTCGTACTTCAGCGCGTTCGCCAGGCGGTTCTCGACTTCGCGCTGGTGCTTGTTGGAAGCCATGTCGATGAAGTCGATCACCACCAGGCCGCCGAGGTCGCGCAGGCGCAGCTGGCGGGCTACTTCCTCGGCCGCTTCCAGGTTGGTCTGGAACGCGGTGTCCTCGATGTCGCTGCCCTTGGTGGCGCGCGAGGAATTGACGTCGACGGCAGTCAGCGCTTCGGTCTGGTCGACCACGATCGAACCGCCCGAGGGCAGGCGCACGTTGCGCTCGTAGGCGCCTTCGATCTGCGATTCGATCTGGAAGCGGTTGAACAGCGGGATGTCGTCCTTGTAATGCTTGAGCTTGCGCAGGGTCTGCGGCATCACCTGCTGCATGAACTCCTTGGCGTGCTCGTACATCTCCTCGGTGTCCACCAGGATCTCGCCGATGTCGGCGCGCAGGTAGTCACGCAGGGCGCGCACGATCAGGCGCGATTCCTGGTAGATCAGGAACGGGGCCGGTTTGCTCAGGGCGGCTTCGGCGATGGCGCGCCAGACGTTCAGCAGGTAGTCCAGATCCCACTGCAGCTCTTCCGCATCGCGGCCGACGCCGGCGGTACGGATGATGACGCCCATTTCGTCGGGGATGTTCAGCTTGTCCAGGGCGTCCTTCAGGGCCGCCCGGTCTTCACCCTCGATGCGACGGGAAACACCGCCGGCGCTGGGCGAATTCGGCATCAGCACCATGTAACGGCCGGCCAGGGAGATGAACGTGGTCAGGGCAGCGCCCTTGTTGCCACGTTCTTCCTTGTCGACCTGGACGACGATTTCCTGGCCTTCCCTCAGCAGCTCGCGGATGCCGGCCTTGTTGTGGTCGACACCGGCCTGGAAGTAATCGCGGGAGATTTCCTTCAGCGGCAGGAAGCCGTGACGGCCGCCACCGTATTCAACGAAGGCCGCTTCCAGCGAGGGCTCGATGCGGAAGATCCGGCCCTTGTAGATGTTGGACTTCTTCTGTTCCTTGGACGGCTGCTCGATGTCGATGTCATACAACGACTGGCCATCCACGATGGCAACACGCAGCTCTTCGGCCTGCGTGGCGTTGATCAGCATTCGCTTCATTGTTGCGTTCCTCGCAAGCGGCTACCGCGCGGAACGCCATGGAGTTTCGCCTCTGGACACGGCTCGCCGCCCATTCGCGCAAGCGCGGGGAGGGCGGCTTGGGTTTCCAGCGCTACGACACCACGGCAGGCCGCGGGAGCGCTTCAATTTTCTGGTTTTGGGTGTTACAGGGCCGGCGGCAGCTGTCAGCCAGGCTGGAGCGCCGCACGGGACATGTTCAGCGCGACTGCGTGTCAGGCAATCGGCGATGGCCGGGAACGCCGGTGAGCCGCTAACATGGCCGCCCCGCGGGCGGTGGTCGCGCACTGTGCCGGATTCGTCGGAAGCGGGGCTTCTGGCCCTGAGTAACTTCCAACGAAATCAATCCCTTATCTCGCCCCCCGAGTGTAACAGAATAAACAGGCTGATGACTGCACAAGACCCTACCAAGCCGGCCGGCGACACGCCTTCCGTGCGCATGATCACCGTTCCGGCCGACCGCGCCGGCCAGCGCCTGGACAATTTCCTGCTCGGCCAGCTCAAGGGTGCCCCGCGCAGCCTGGTCTACAAGCTGGTCCGCAGCGGCCAGGTGCGCGTCAATGGCGGCCGCGCCAAGGCTGAGCGCAAGCTGGAGGCCGGCGACGAAGTGCGGATACCGCCCGTTCGTCTCACTGAAGAAGGAGACAAGGCGGGTCCACCCGAGGCGTTCATGCGTCGGCTGGAACAGGCCATCGTTTTCGAAGACGCCCGCCTGCTGGCGCTGAACAAGCCGACCGGCGTCGCCAGCCACGGCGGCAGCGGCATCAGCTTTGGCGCCATCGAGACCCTGCGTGCCCTGCGCCCCGGGCAGACCCTGGAGCTGGTCCACCGGCTGGACCGCGACACCTCGGGCCTGTTGATCGTGGCCAAGAAGCGTTCGGCGCTGAGTGAGCTGCAGGCGCTGCTGCGTGAAGACCACGGCTCCGGCATCCGCAAGCGCTACCTGACTCTGCTTGCCGGGCGCATGCCGGACGGTGTGATGACGGTCGATGCGCCGTTGCACGTAGGCCTGCGCCAGGGCGGCGAGCGTCATGTGCAGGTCAATGCGATCGGCAAGGAATCCATCAGCCATTTCCGGGTGCTGGAGCGCAAGGGCGGCCACTCCTACTGCGAAGTGCGCATCGAAACCGGGCGCACCCACCAGATCCGCGTGCATGCCCAGCATCTGGGGCATCCTGTGGCCGGAGACGACAAATACGGCGATCCTGCAGTCAACAAGCGGCTTCGTGAGCAGATCGGGCTGAAGCGCCTGTTCCTGCATGCCGCGTCGCTGGAGTTCGCGCTGGACGACGGCAAGAGCCCGTATGTGCTGAGCGCGCCGCTGGCGGATGAGCTGGTCGAAGCGCTGGACAGGCTGAAGTAGCCCCTGCGGGGCTGACCGGCCAACGGGCGCAGCCCCTCGCGGCTGGCACTGCGGTGGATTGCCGGGGAGCGCTGGGCGGGGTGGGCCTGCGGGGGACGCCGCAAGTACGTCCCTGTAGGCTTAGCCGCGCCATCCATGGCGCGGATACCCCCGCAAGCCCACCCCGCCCAGCGCCAGACAGATCGCGCGCGCGCCAGCCACGGAACATCAAAAGAAAAGCAGACCCGGGCCGCGTGGCGGCCCGGGTAGAGTCGAGCCACGCTCGACTCACGCGCGCAGCGCGGGCTTCGCTTTTCATTCTTTCATCGCGCGGCTGGCACGCACGTAGCCCGTCAGAGGCCGGGCGAGGTGGGTTTGTGGGGGTGTAAGCGCCATGGATGGCGCGCCCAAGCCTACAGGGACGTACTTGCGGCGTCCCCCGCAAACCCGCCTCGCCCGGCCCAACCGCAGAATCCCGCTCTGCCAGCCGCGAGGGGGCTCAGCCCGTTGGCCGGAAACCCTTCACCACTTGAACAGCACCAGACTGATCGCCAGCGTACCCATGCCCGCCACCAGCCCGTAGACGGTCTCGTGCCCTTTGGCGTAACGCTTGGCCGCTGGCAACAGCTCGTCCAGTGCCAGGAACACCATCACACCAGCAATCAGGCCGAATACCCAGCCGAACGTGGCGTGGGACAGCGAGCCGGACAGCAGGATATAGCCGATCGCCGCGCCGACCGGCTCGGCCAGGCCTGACAGCAGGCTGGCGGCGAACGCGTAGAACTTGTTCTGCGTGGCGAAGTACACCGGCACTGCAATGGCGATGCCCTCGGGAATGTTGTGGATGGCGATGGCGAAGGCCAGCGGCATGCCCACCGACGGGCTCTCCAGCGTTGCGAAGAACGTCGCCAGCCCCTCGGGGAAGTTGTGTGCGGTGATCGCCACCGAGGTCAGCAGGGCGACCCGTTTCAGGTATTCGCGGCTGTTCTCGCGGAAAGCAGGGTCCTGCTTGTCCAGGCTGTCATGCGGGTTGGGAATGAAGTGGTCGATCAGCACGATCACCACTACACCCAGCAGGAAGGCGAGGGTGCCGTAGGTGAAGCCGGTGCGTTCACCATAGGCCAGCGCGAACGAGGCGATGGATTTGTTGAGGATCTCCGACAGCGAGACGTACACCATCGCGCCGCCGGCAAAGGCCAGGCCGAAGGCCAGCAGGCGCGGGTTGGGGCGGCGCGAGAACAGCACCAGCAGGCTGCCGATGGCGGTGGCAAGGCCCGCAGCGAGGGTGACCGCCAGGGCGATCCAGATGTTTTCGGGGGGAATCTGCAGCATGTACCGACGCGTTCCTTGTCATCAAGCAATCGCCCCGGCACGTGCCGGGGCGGCAACGGCGAGGCGGGCGTCGGCTGGCCTCGTCACCGGCGGGCGATCAGCCGCCGCGGCGCAGGCTTTCTTCGATGGCGAAGCACTGGTCTGGCTTCGGCTGCGGCGGGTTGAAGCTGACCGGCACCTGGATCGTGGCCGGCACGGCCTCGCCATTGCGGGTGGCGGCCTTGAACTGCCAACCCTGCACGGCGGTCTTGGCCAGGTCGTCCAGCTGCGGGTTGCCCGCGCCGGTCAGCAGGGTGACCTCGCTGGGTTTGCCGTCGGTGCCGATCACCACCTTGAAGGTGCTGGTGCCGCCCACGCCCGTGCAGGCCAGTTCCAGCGGGTATTGCGGCGGCGGGGTCTTCACTGCAGCCACTTCGGTGGGTGCCGCAGCCGGTGCTGCCGGCGGCTCGGAGGTGCCGCAGCCGGCCAGGCCGGTCACGGCAAGCAGGGACAGGCTCAGCAATCGCACGTTCATTTCATTGGCTCCGTCAGGGCTGAAGTCTTCGCTGCGCAGATGAAATCGTTCTCGCTCAGGCCGCCCACGTCGTGGGTGGAGTAGCGGACGACGGCACGGTCGTAATGGACGCCAAGGTCCGGGTGATGGTCCTCGCCGTGGGCGATCCAGGCCAGCGCGTTCACGAAGGCCATGGTGGCGTAGTAATCCTTGAAGCGGAACGTGCGCACCAGCGCCTGGCCGGCCTCGGCCAGTTCCCAGCCGGGAACCTGCGGCAGCAGTTCGGCCAAGCGGGCCTCGCCCAGCTTGTGGTCGCTGCCTTTGCGCGGCACGCAATGGGCCTGCGCCAGCGGAATCAGGTCGGCCATGGGTTCCTCCACCTCGTGTTGACTGAACAATGCGCCGGCCGGTGTATAAAACGAATGAGCGGCTGACGCTTACTTGGCTAGAATAGCCTGATGATCCAGATCTCCGACACTGCCCAGACCCATTTCCGCAAGCTGATCGAACGCGAGGGCGTGCCCGGCATGGGCGTGCGCTTGAGTGCGGTCGAACCCGGAACCCCGCGTGCCGATGCCCGGCTGGAGTTCGCCGAGCCGACCGACCTGCTCGGCGACGAGTGGGCGGTGGACTGCGATGGTTTCACGCTCTATGTCGACGCCACCAGCGTTGGCTGGCTCGATGGTGCGGAGATCGACATCGTGCCCGGCACGGCCGGTACCCAGCAGCTGACGATCAAGGCGCCGCGGATCAAGGGCGAAGCGCCCGGCGATGCCGCCTCGCTGGTCGAACGTGTGCATTGGGTGGTGGAAAACGAAGTCAATCCGCAGCTCGCTTCGCATGGCGGCAAGGTGGCCGTGCAGGAAGTCTCGGCCGACGGCGTAGTGCTGCTGCGCTTCGGTGGTGGCTGCCAGGGCTGCGGCATGGCCGACGTCACCCTCAAGCAGGGCATCGAGAAGACCTTGATGGGCCGTGTGCCCGGAGTGACCGCCGTGCGTGACGCCACCGATCACGACAGCGGCCACGCTCCGTATATTCCGCGCGGCAACGCCGCCTGATCGCCAACGCGTGCCTCTGCCCAGAGCCGAGCAACTCATCGACCTGCTGCTGGCGCGCCAGCAGCGACCGCCCATCCTCGAGAAGAACACCGGCCTGCCGTACGGCTGGGCGATCTGGCTGCGGACGCTGACGCCGCTGCCACGTCCGTTGCGCGCGCGCGAAGTGATCGCGGTGCTGCTGCCGCGACCGCTGCCAGGCCCCCCGGGGCAATTGCCGGCGCTGGGACCATGGGCGTCCCTGCGCCGCCTGTTCTGGCAGGACTGGGATCCGGCGCCTCGCGACCAGCGCTGGATGCGCTGGACCTCGGCGCTGCTCAGCGCGCTGCTGCATCTGTTGTTCTTCCTGTTGCTGCTGTGGGTAGCGGTGATCCGCACGTCTTCGCCGGACGAGCAGGGCAGCGAGGGTGAGCGCGTGCAGATTGAATTTGTCGGCCGTGCTGCACAGGAAGGCGGCGGCGACCAGGCCGGAGCCGAGGCGGCTGCCGCTGCAGCGGCCGGTGCCGTAGCCGCAGGCCAGGACGCGGGGGGCGCAACTGCACCGCGCCCGCAACAGGCGTCGCCTGCGCCGTCTTCCGCTGCCGCTGCCACGGCACCGACGGCCAGCGTGCCGCCGCCGCCCGAGGTCGAGCCGGCGCCGGTGGCCGCGCCACCGCCCTCACCGGTGCAGGCCACCGAAGTGGCGCAGGCCACCACCGATTTCGTGGTACCGCCGATGGCACCGCCGCGAACCGAGGTCAGCATCGTTCCGCGAGACACCGTCCCGACCGTGCGTGAGCGCAGCGTGCAGCCGGTGCAGGCTGCGCCGACACCAATGCCGGTGCGCACGCCCGACGTCGCCGTGCAGGCGCCGCGCGTGCGCGACGTACAGGTGCAGGAGCGCGAAATCAGCACGGTTGAAGCGCCTGTGGCGCCGCAGCCGATGCGCACCACCGACGTCCAGGTGCGCGTGCCGCAGCGTGAGGTGCAGGTGCGCGAACGCGAAGTGCAGGCCATGACCGATCCTCAGGTGCGCATGGCCGCCGTGGCAGGGCACGAGCCCACAGTGCGTGCGCCTGCCGGGCGCGAGCTGCAGGTGCGCGAACGGGAGGTTGCAGCCGCTCCGCTACCGGCAGCGTCGACCTCAGCCGGCAGTGCGCCGACGTCTACGCCAGCGCCCGCAGGCAGCGCGGTCCAGAACAGCGCCAGCGAGGCGCGTCCTACGGCGACCAGCACCACCACCGCCGCACAGGCGGGTGCACGCCCGGCGCCGACCCCGGGCAACTGGGCGACACCTGCGCGCGGTGACGACTGGGGCGCCTCCAGCCGCAATCGCGATGGCACCAATCAGGGCGCCGCGCAGGCCAGCGCCGGCAAGGGCGATGGTCTGTTCAATGCTGACGGCAGCGTGCGCGTGACGGGCCAGGACGGTGCCGGCAAGGCCGAGCGTGGCGCACCTGGTGGAGCCAACGACGGCTGGAGCAAAGAACGCATCGCCGAGTCCGGCAAATGGCTGAAGCGGCCGCCGTACGACTACACGCCCACCTCGTTCGATAAATACTGGGTGCCGCAGGAATCGCTGCTTGCCGAATGGGTGCGTAAAGGCGTCAAGGCGATGGAGATTCCGTTGCCGGGCACCAGCACGAAGATTTCATGCGTGATCTCGATCCTGCAGGCCGGTGGCGGCTGTGGCCTCACCGATCCGAACATGCAGGACCAGCCCGCCGTGGCGCGTCCGCCGCCGGATATCCCGTTCAAGAAAGAGCTGCAGGAAGATAACGGCAGCCGGTAGGGTGCCGCATCCACGCATGGCGTGGATCTACTGTGCATCCAGCTGTGCCGGGTAGATCCACGCCATGCGTGGATGATCCACGCGCTTACACGTGCATGCCGACCAAGGTCGGCCTCTACCGGGTCACGCGCTCTGCGACAGGAATACCCAGAACGGGACGTCGCGGCCCACCCAGTCACGGCTGGCTTCATCAAGAATGTCCAGCAGCGTGTCGAACTCCTTGCCCGCCGCTGCGCGCAGGGCATCGACATCGGCCAGGAACAGCGCATAGCCATTGGCTGGCAACCATTGCAGGTCGCGCAGGTTGTCGGCCAGTGCATCCCAGTTGCCGCCGAAGCCGGCAGGAAAATCAAGCTGGGCGGCCAGCCGCGCCAGCAGGGTGCGCTTGTCGCTCACGCCATCCAGGTCGATCCGGATCACCTTCAGGTCGGCATCGCGCATCGCTGCCGACAGTGCGCTGATATCCGAGGTGTCGATCGCGTAGACGCCGGCATTGTTGATGTCATGCAGGCCGAGGCCGAAATCATCGTGGCTCATGGACGTTCTCCAGAGGCCGGGACAGTGAAGCTGCGGAACGATTCGTAGTGATCATCGGTGTAGTACCAGGCATCAGGCGGGTTGCCGCCAGTAACGATGCGCCGCGCACCGCGGTTTCCTGCGCCGGGCGTGTCGACGGTGTACTCGCGGTAGTAGCCGCGGGGACGCTGTGGCAGTCGCTGTTCGCGGTTGCCGAAGGTGCTGCCGTCCTGGCGATGCGGGAACGGGCCGCCGCGCTGGATCAGCGCGATCGTCTGGCGGGCTTCGGCCGGCAGGAAGGCGGGCAGGCCACTGTCACTGCCGCTGTTGCGTACGGTCGGTGCACTGGCGACCGGCGTGCTCTGCAGGTCAGGCGCGAACTGCGGCGGCGGCGGCCGCTGCAGGAAATGATTGACGACCAGACCGAGCAGCAGCAGGGCGATGGCGGTGATCAACAGCCGGGGGTTGCGCATGGGCAGGAGCGGGCGAGGGTGGTGCGCCCACTGTAGCGCTTGCGCGCTGCACCCTGCATGAGGGCGTGCGCCGCGTCACCGCTGCGTAACAATTGTCGTCGTGCTCACCGGCAGGACGCAATTTCCTTTACATCCCCCTTGGTAATCTGGCGGTCTGTCCCCATCATTCACCGCGCACCGCCCGACGATGCCGTCGGGTGCCCTCGCTATCAGGAGATGCATCATGGCCTACACCCTGCCCAAGCTGCCCTACGCCTACGACGCGCTGGAACCGCATATCGATGCGGCGACGATGGAAATCCATCACACCAAGCATCACCAGACCTACATCAACAACGTCAACGCTGCGCTGGAAGGCACCGAGTACGCCGACCTGCCGGTCGAAGAGCTGGTGAAGAAGCTGAAGTCGCTGCCGGAGAACCTGCAGGGCCCGGTGCGCAACAACGGTGGCGGTCACGCCAACCACTCACTGTTCTGGACCGTGATGGCCCCGAACGCTGGCGGCAACCCGGTCGGTGATGTGGCCAAGGCGATCGACAAGGACCTGGGCGGTTTCGACAAGTTCAAGGATGCGTTCACCAAGGCCGCGCTGACCCGTTTCGGCAGTGGCTGGGCGTGGCTGAGCGTGACCCCGGACAAGAAGGTCGTGGTCGAAAGCAGCGGCAACCAGGACAGCCCGTTGATGGAAGGCAACACGCCGATCCTCGGCCTGGACGTGTGGGAACACGCGTACTACCTGAAGTATCAGAACCGCCGTCCGGAGTACATCGGCGCGTTCTTCAACGTCATCGACTGGAACGAAGTCGAGCGTCGTTACCAGGAAGCGATCGCCTGATCGCAGTGCCTGTGTGAACGCAGAAAGGCCGGGGGAGACCCCGGCCTTTTTGTTTGTTTTGACCCGTCCTGAATTGGGTTGACACCTTTTCCCTCTGGAAAAGGAATGTTCAATGAAATCAACAATCAGGCGCAGCCAACGGGATTACTCGCTGGCCTTCAAGTTGTCGGTGGTAGACCAGGTCGAGCGCGGGGAGCTGACCTACAAAAAGGCCCAGGAGCGTTATGGGATCCAAGGGCGCAGCACGGTGCTTTCCTGGCTTCGTCGGCATGGTCGGCAGGATTGGTCAGCTGGGGCATCATTGCCTCCCATGAGCACTGTCCCCAAAGCCGGGGCGGCCAAGCCGCTGACGCCGGAACAACAGATCAAGGCCCTGCAGGTCCAGTTGCGGGAGGCAAACGAGAAGGCGCAGTTGTTCGAGGCCATCGTGGATGTCCTCAAAGAGGATTACGGGGTAAAAATCGTAAAAAAGCCTTCCGGCAAGTCCTCACGCAAGGGCGCCTCAAAGGCGTAAGCGTGGCAAGGGCTTGCCGCCATTTCGGCATCAGTCGGCAGGCGTTCTATCAGGCCGGTCACCGCCATCAGCGGCGAGACGCTGCTGATGCTACGGCACTGTCGCTGGTGAGCGACTGCCGCGCGCGCCAGCCTCGGGTGGGTACGCGCAAGCTGCACCATCTGATTGAGCCGAAGCTGCAGGCGGCGGGGATCGCTCTGGGGCGCGATCGTTTATTTGACGTGCTCCGAGAAGCGCGCTTGCTGGTGCCGCAGCGCCGCGCGTATCACAAGACGACCGATAGCCATCATCGCTTCCGCAAGCATCCCAATCTGCTCAAATCCGGTGAAGGATGCATCGTTCCCAGTGGCTGCGAACAGGTGTGGGTGGCTGACATCACCTATCTACCAACAGATGGGAAGTTCGTTTACCTGAGCCTTGTTACCGATGCGTGGTCACGCAAGATCGTAGGCTGGAGCGTGAATGAGACGCTGCAGACCGAACATACCGCGCAGGCATTGGAGATGGCCCTGAAAACCCGGAAAACGAGGCAACGGCTGATCCACCATTCGGATCGGGGCATCCAGTACTGCTCGGACAACTATCAGAAGATCCATGCCAAGCACGGCCTGACCTGCTCCATGACCGACGGCTACGATTGCTATCAGAACGCTCTGGCAGAGCGGATCAACGGGATCCTCAAATGCGAGTTTCTGCTCCGTCGCCCACGGGACCTGGGACAGGCTCGGCAGATGGTGGCTGAGGCAGTGGAGATCTACAACGCCGAGCGCCCCCACCTGTCCCTTAAAATGCAGACGCCCGATGCGATGCACCGGGCGTCCTTGGCCGCCTGACGGCGGCCGGATCATCCACCCCATAGGTGTCAACCTATGGCAGGACGGGTCATTTGTGCATCTGGTAGTGCCGGCCGCTGGCCGGCAACCTCATGGTCCTTGCGGGATATTGCAGTTGCCGGCCAGCGGCCGGCACTACCCCGCAGACGGAGTCATTCGGTGGTGGCGGGGACGTCCTGCAGCCGCAGCGTCGCCATCACGCCCAGGCGCAGGCCAGGCAGGTCGCCATCGGCGGGCAGCAGGATCGCCTGTTGACGGATGCCGCCGAAGTGCTTGACCTGGAACAGGACATCCAGCCCATGGCCACTGGCCCCCCCGCCGCTGGCCGCCGGTGCACCGGGATTGCGCCGGGCCGGCTGGAAGCCGGGCGTGCTGCGCACCAGCTCGACGGTGCTGGCGGAGAAATCTCCGGCGATCAGGCTCGGCATACCCTCGGCCGTGGCGCCGATCCAGGTCATCAGGTCGCTGGTCTGATGTTGCCGGGCATTGGCCTCGTCGGGTTCCGGGCGCAGGCGCGCGATGTAGACGTTGACGTCGTTTTCGCCCAGGCGCAGGCGCATCATGCCGGCGGCACTGAAGGTGCCCGGCGGATGCAGCAGGGTGACCCCGTCCTCGCTGACCGGCAGCCGGCTGAGCATCGCGTTGCCGTGCCGGACCGACTGGCTCGGTGGGTCGGCCGTGACAAAGTCGCAGCTGTAGCGCAGCCGGCTGGCCAACCAGCAGGCCGGGTTGCGCCCTTGCTGCTGCAAGACCTGCTGCACCGAGATCACATCCGGCTGCAGATCAGTCAGCAGTTGCAGTACCTGTTCGCGGCGCTGCTTCCATTGGCCTTCGTCACGGCTGGGCAGTTCCAGCGCGGCAACGGTCAATTGCCGCACCTCGGTGGCAAGGCCTGCGGCGGGTGGCGCCTGCGGCCGTGCCAGCGCAGGCATGGCCAGCATGAGGGCAAGGCAGCTGGGCAGGATGCGGGCAAAGGGCAGGGGGCGCATAACGATAAGTTTACGCTTTTGCCGTGCAGGTTCCGTGACTTCCGGCAGGGCTGCATATGCCTGCCATGCTTTGGCACGGCTGTCATGCAGCCCTGCAGCGTGCTTCGCACGCACAGGTTCCGGTACTCTTGCGCCTTTCGTTTTGCAGGAATGCCTTACAGGATGAGCCACGACGCAGTCGCCCCCATCGCCGGCCAGGGAAAGATGCCGCGCCAGATCCCGTACATCATCGGCAACGAGGCCTGCGAGCGGTTCAGTTTCTACGGGATGCGCAACATCCTGGTGCAGTTCCTGATCACCTCGCTGCTGCTGCAGGAAATCACGGCCGAAGGCCGTGCCGGTGAAGCCAAGGACATCATGCACAGCTTCATGATCGGCGTGTATTTCTTCCCGCTGCTCGGTGGCTGGCTGGCCGACAAGTTCTTCGGCAAGTACCACACCATCCTGTGGTTCAGCCTGGTCTACTGCATGGGCCACCTGTGCCTTGCGTTGTTCGAGGGCAGCCGTGAGGGCTTCTTCCTCGGCCTGGGCCTGATCGCGCTGGGTGCCGGTGGCATCAAGCCGCTGGTGGCCTCGTTCATGGGCGACCAGTTCGACCAGAGCAACAAGCACCTGGCCAAGATCGTCTTCGATGCCTTCTACTGGATCATCAACTTCGGCTCGTTGTTCGCCTCGCTGCTGATCCCGCTGGTGCTGAAGAACTGGGGCCCGCAGTGGGCGTTCGGTATTCCGGGCATCCTGATGTTCATCGCCACCTTCGTGTTCTGGCTGGGCCGCAAGCGCTACGTGCTGGTGCCGCTGCCGCCGAAGGACCCGCATTCGTTCGCCAATGTGGTGCGTACCGCGCTGACCACGCGGGTGGCCGGCCAGGGCCGTCCGGGCCTGGTGATCGCCGTGCTCGGCCTGGTGCTGGCGGTGGCCTCGTTCGGCCTGATCGGCTCGCTCGGCATCGTGATCTGCCTGTGCCTGGCGCTGGTCTCGATCCTGGCGGGCATCGGTGGTGGCACCTGGCTGCAACTGGACCGCGCGCGCGGCCAGCATCCGGCCGAAGCCGTGGAAGGCGTGCGCTCGGTGCTGCGCGTGCTGGTGATCTTCGCCCTGACCACCCCGTTCTTCTCGCTGTTCGACCAGAAGGCCTCGACCTGGGTGCTGCAGGGCCAGCAGATGCAGATGCCGAGCTGGTTCACCGCCTCGCAGATGCAGGCGCTGAACCCGCTGCTGGTGATGATCCTGATTCCGTTCAACAACCTGGTGCTGTACCCGGCCCTGCGCCGTTTCGGCTTCGAGCCGACCGCGCTGCGCCGGATGACCGTCGGCATCGCCTTCAGCGGCCTGGCCTGGATCGTGGTCGGTGGCATCCAGGTGGTGATGGACGGTGGCAACGCGATGTCGATCTTCTGGCAGATGCTGCCGTACGCGCTGCTGACCTTCGGTGAAGTGCTGGTTTCGGCCACCGGCCTGGAGTTCGCCTACAGCCAGGCACCGCAGGCCATGAAGGGCGTGGTGATGAGCTTCTGGAACCTGACCACCACCATCGGCAACCTGTGGGTGCTGCTGTCCAATGCGGCCGTACGCAACGAGACGGTGACCCACCAGATCGCGGGGACCGGGTTGAGCGAGGCGGCATTCCTGATGTTCTTCTTCGCCGGCTTCGCCTTCATCGCGGCGTTGGCCTTCGGTTGGTATGCGAAACGCTATCGTATGGTCGACAACTACCGCACCGCCTGAGCCTGACATGACCCCCGTCAATCTGCTGTTGATCGCCATCACCGCCATCCTGTCGTGGATGGCGTTCAACAACCGCAAGCTGGCCGACCGCCTGATCCTGTGGCCGCCGGCAGTGGATCGCCACCGCCAGTACGACCGCCTGATCACCTACGGCTTCATCCACGCCGACTGGTCGCACCTGATCTTCAACATGATCACCCTGTTCTTCTTCGGGGGGTTCATCGAGAGCGTGATGGTGCAGCTGACCGGCAGCTACCTGGTCTATCCGGCGTTCTACGTCGGTGCGCTGCTGGTCTCGATCCTGCCCAGCTACCTGAAGAACCAGAAGAACCCGAACTACCTCAGCCTCGGTGCGTCCGGGGCGGTGTCGGCGGTGCTGTTCGCCTTCATCCTGATCAAGCCGTGGTCGATCATCCTGGTGTTCTTCATCCCGGCGCCGGCGATCGTCTATGCCGCGTTCTACGTCGGCTACAGCATCTGGATGGACAGGCGTGGTGGCGATCGCATCAACCACAGCGCGCATCTGGCCGGTGCGGCGTTCGGCGTGATCTTCATGCTGGCCATGCAGCCGAGCATCTTCAGTCACTTCCTGCGCGAGCTGTCCAACCCGACCTTCCGCCTCGGCGGCGGCTGAGGGCCGGGGTCGGATCCACTGGATCCGACCCCCGGGGCTGCGGCCCCGTCCCGGCTCAGGCCCGGGTTTCCTGACCGTAGGTATGGAGCAGGCGGGAGAACACTTCCTCGCCGATGCTCTGGAACGCCTGGTCTTCGGTCTGTCCCTCCACGGCCAGTTGCAGCAGGCCCTCCAGCAGGGCGTGATCGGTATCGGAATGGGAATCGCTGGGGTGCATCGCGGGCCTCCACGGCAGAGCGCTTGGTCGACTGTCGCAAGGGGCATGCCAGCTTGGCGCACCTCTGCAGAGGGGTTAGCGGCCGGCCGGGCTGCAGCTTGAGGGCAACAACTGACGTTGCAGGCACAGACTTGCCCCTGTTCAGGCTTCACGCGATCATGGCGCCCGCCTGCGCACCATCCACGCAGTCGCCGCAGGAGACAGTCCCATGGCTTCGGTCACGCCCCCCGGTCTGGCTTACGAGGTCGAACACGATCAGGTCAACCACCGGTTCACCGCCCGCGTGCGCGGGCAGGTGGCACTGTTGGACTACCAGATCAAGCGCAGGCGGATGGTCATCACCCATACCGAAGTGCCCGAGCCGATCGCTGGCCGTGGCATTGCTGGTGAGCTGACCCGGGTCGCACTGCGTTTCGCCCGGGAGCAGAAGTACAAGGTGGTACCGGCATGTGCCTACGCCGAGGCCTTCCTGCAGCGCCACGAGGAGTATCACGATCTGCTTGTGGGCTGAATCCAGCGGGCCACGCTTCAGCCAGGGCAGGCGATGATGTATGAAAATGAACAGGGGGTCCCGATGAAGATTGGAAACAACCGGCCACTGCACGCCAGCGTGCTGGCCGGCGCCATGGGCGTGCTGTTGCTGGCCGGTTGCCAGCGCGAGAACGAGGCGGCACCGGCCACCGACGCCGCACCTGCGGCCGAAGCCACTGGCACCGCCGAGACACCCGCAGCGGAAGCGCCGTTGGATCTGCGCGATGTGATCGAGAACAACGAGCGTGAAGTGGTCGGCATCAGCTACCCGGCGGGCATCGATCGCTATCCGGGGCTGGCGCGCGCGCTGCAGGCCTATGCCACCTCCGCCCGCGGCGATCTGCAGCAGGCGCTGGACGGGCTGGGCAACGACAAGCCGACCATGCCCTATGAGCTGTCGCTGAGCTTCGAGAAGCTGCTGGAGACGCCGCAGCTGGTGGTGGTCAGTGCCGACGGCAGCCGCTACACCGGTGGCGCCCACGGCGAACCGCTGGTGGCACGTTTCGTGTGGCTGCCGGCGCAGCAGCAGATGCTGAGCGCCGACAAGCTGGTGACCGATGCCAAGGGCTGGAAAGCGATCAGCGATTTCGTCGCCGACCAGCTGCGTGAGCGCGTGGCCACCCGCCTCAGCGGCGAGGACATGGACCCGTCGCAGCTGCAGGAATCGCTGCGTAATGCCTCGCGGATGATCGCCGATGGCACCGGTCCGCAGGCCGACAATTTCAGCCAGTTCCAGCCGCTGACCGACGACAAGGGTCAGATCACCGCGCTGCGCTTCGTGTTCCCGCCCTACCAGGTGGGTCCATACTCGGATGGCACCCAGACCGCCGATGTACCGGCCTCGGTGTTGTTGCCGCACGTGGCCAAGGACTACGTGGAGCTGTTCGTGCGCGGCTAACCGCAGACGAGGAGGTGTCGTGGATACAGGGTTGCAGGAGCGGGTCACCGGCCTGCTCCACGAAGCCGGGGTCAAGATCGATGGATCCCGGCCGCAGGATATCCAGGTGCATGACCCGCGATTCTTCGCGCGGGTGATGGCGCACGGCTCGCTCGGCCTGGGCGAGAGCTACATGGACGGCTGGTGGGATGCCAACGTCCTCGATGAATTCCTGTTCCAGCTGATGCAGGCGCACCTGGACGAGCGGGTGCACGGCTGGCGCGAGGTGACCGACGCCCTGAAGGCGCGCCTGTTCAACCTGCAGGCCGGGCAGCGCAGCTATGAAGTCGGCCGTCGCCACTACGACCTCGGCAATGATCTGTACCAGGCGATGCTCGGACAGCGCCTGGTGTACAGCTGTGGGTATTGGCGCAACGCCACCGATCTGGATGGCGCGCAGCAAGCCAAGCTCGATCTGGTGTGCCGCAAGCTCGGGCTGCGCCCCGGGCAGCGCGTGCTGGATATCGGCTGCGGTTGGGGCGAAGCGCTGAAGTTCGCTGCCGAGCGCTATGGTGTCAGTGGCGTGGGCATCACCATCTCGCAGGAGCAGGCCGACTTCGCCCGCGAGTTGTGCGCTGGCCTGCCGATCGAGATCCGGCTGCAGGACTATCGCGAACTGGACGAGCCGTTCGATGCGGTGTTCTCCATCGGCATGTTCGAACACGTGGGCGACAAGAACTACCGCAGCTTTTTCGACGTGACCCGGCGCTGCCTGTCGCCGCGTGGCCTGCTGCTGTTGCACACCATTGGCAGCAACGTCTCGCGCCATCGCACCGATCCGTGGATCGCGCGCTACATCTTCCCCAACTCGATGCTGCCGTCGGCGGCGCAGATCAGTCGCGCATTTGAAGGGCGCTTCGTGCTGGAGGACTGGCACAACTTCGGTACCGACTACGATCTGACGCTGCAGGCGTGGCGACGCAATGTGGAAGCAGCGTGGCCGACACTGGATGCGCAGCGCTATGACGAGGGGTTCCGTCGCCTGTGGCGGTTCTACCTGGCCGGTTCGATGGCGACGTTCCGCAGCCGGCATGCGCAGCTGTGGCAGCTGGTGCTGTCGCCGCAAGGCGTGCCGGGGGGATACGTGGCGCCGCGGTGAGGCCGCATTCCAGTAGATCCACGCCATGCGTGGATGGGGTCAGAGCCCTTTCCGATGGAAAGGGATCCGACCCCGGGGTCAGATCCCGTTTCGTAGAAATGGGCTCTGACCCATCCATAAAAAAACCGCCCGGTCTCCCGGGCGGTTTTCGTTTCACGCTATGCGGTGCCGGCGATCAGTTGCCGGTGCCGGTCAGGCCGCGCTTCTCAAGCAGCGGTTCGATCTGCGGCTCGTGGCCGGCGAAATCGCGGAACAGCTGCATCGCGTCCACGCTGCCACCCTTGGACAGCAGGGTCGCGCGGAAGTGGTCGCCGTTCTTGCGGCTCAGGCCACCGTTGTCGCGGAACCACTTCTGGGTGTTGGCGTCCAGCACTTCCGACCAGATGTAGGCGTAATAGCCGGCCGAGTAGCCGCCCATGATGTGGCTGAAGTACGGGGTCTTGTAGCGCGGCGGAACCGGCGCGTAGTAGATGCCGTCTTTCTCCAGCGCGGCGCGCTCGAAGGCCATCACGTCCTTGGCGGCCGGCACCTGGTCCGGGCCGATCTGGTGCCAGCGCTGGTCGAGCATGGCGGCACCGAGGTACTCGGTGGTGGCAAAGCCCTGGTTGAACTTGGCCGCGGCCAGCACCTTGTCCAGCAGCGCCTGCGGCATCGCCGAACCGTTCTGGTAGTGCTTGGCGTAGTTCTTCAGGATGGCCGGGTTGTCGGCCCACATCTCGTTGACCTGCGAGGGGAACTCGACGAAGTCGCGCGGCACCGCGGTGCCGGAGAAGTACGGATACTTCACGTTCGAGAACATGCCGTGCAGGGCGTGGCCGAACTCGTGGAAGGTGGTGCTCACTTCATCCCAGGTCAGCAGGGTCGGCTGGCCGGCCGGCGGCTTGGGGATGTTCAGGTGATTGGCCACCACCGGCTTGAAGCCGGTCAGCTTGGACTGCGAGACGTACGAGTTCATCCATGCACCGCCGCGCTTGGAGGCGCGTGCGTACGGGTCGAAGATGAAGATCGCCAGCTGGCTGCCGTCGGCATCGAACACGTCATAGACGGTGACGTCATCGTGGTAGACCGGCAGGTCGGTGCGCTGCTTGAAGCTCAGCCCGAATTCCTGGTTGGCGGCGTAGAACACGCCGTTTTCCAGTACGTTCTTCATCTCGAAGTACGGCTTCAGCTGCGACTCGTCGAAGTTGTACTTGGCCTGGCGCACCTTCTCGCTGTAGAAGGCCCAGTCCCACGGCTCCAGCTTGAAGGTCGGCTTGCCGGCGGCCTTCTGTTCCTGGTCGATCATTGCCTGCAGGTCGGCGGCTTCGCGCTTGGCGTTGGCCACCGCGGCCGGGGCCAGCTTGCCCAGCATCGCATTGACCGCTTCGGGGGTCTTGGCGGTCTGGTTGGTCAGGTTGTAGGCGGCGAAGTTGGCAAAGCCCATCAGCTTGGCCTTGTCGGCGCGCAGCTGCATGATGCGCGCGACCAGCGCGGTGTTGTCGAACTCACCGCCGCGGCTGCCGCGGGTGGTGGAGGCTTCGTAGATCTTCTGGCGCAGGGCGCGGTTGGCCAGGTTGGTCAGCGGCGGCTGGCCGGTGGTGTTGAGCAGGGTGATCACGTACTTGCCGTCCAGGCCGCGGGCCTTGGCGGCTTCGGCGGCGGCGGCGATCTGCTCCTTGGACAGGCCGTCCAGTTCCTTGACGTCGTTGACGGTGATCGCCGAAGCGTTCACTTCCGACTGCACGTTCTGGCTGAACTTGGTGCCCAGGTTGGCCAGCTCGGCGTTCATTTCCTTCAGCTTGGTCTTGTCGGCCTCGGACAGCTTGGCGCCAGCGCGCACGTAGTTGTCGTAGTACTTCTCGACCAGGCGCACGCCTTCAGCGTCCAGGCCCAGGGTGGTGCGGCTGTCATACAGCGCCTGGATGCGTGCAAACAGCTTGCCGTTCAGCGCGATTGCGTCGCTGTGCGCGGCGAACTTCGCCGAGTAGTCGGCCTGCAGCTTCTTGCGGGTGTCGTTGGTATCGGCGCCGACCAGGCTGAAGAACACGGTGGTCGCGCGATCCAGGGTGTCACCGCTCTTTTCCAGGGCGATGATGGTGTTGTCGAAGGTCGGCTTGGCCTTGGTGTTGGCGATCGCCTCCACTTCCTTCAGCTGCTGCGCCATGCCGGCATCGAACGCCGGGGCGAAGTCGCTGTCCTTGATCTTGTCGAACTGCGGGAAATGCAGCGGCAGCGGGCTGTCGGCGAAGAACGGATTGGCCTGCTGGGCATTGGCAGCGGTGGCCGGGGCGGCGGCGCTGGCCGAATAGGCGGGCAGGGCAAGGCCGAGGGTCATGGCCACGGCAAGGGCAAGGCGGGTGGTCAAGGTCGATACTCCGGTAAGGCAAACAAGGGCCCGAGGGTAACCCGGCCCGGCGCGCCCGCACTTGTGTCAAAAGGCATGTTGGCAACGCCGCCGCACAGTAGCGCCACCCCATGGCTGGCTGCCCGGGTACCATGGAGAACACCGCCCCCCAGGCCAGTTGCCATGACCACCGCCTACGATTTCAGCTTCCGCGACCTCGACGGCCAGCCGCAGGCGCTGGCGCAGTACCAGGGACGTCCGCTGCTGCTGGTCAATGTGGCCAGCCGCTGTGGCTTCACCCCGCAGTACACCGGGCTGGAACAGCTGTGGCAGGACTATCGTGATCGCGGTCTGGTGGTGATCGGCTTTCCCTGCAACCAGTTCGGCGCGCAGGAACCGGGCGATGCTGCGCAGATCCGCCAGTTCTGTTCGATTGATTACCCGGTCAGCTTCCCGCTGTCGCAGAAGATCGAGGTCAACGGCGAGGGGGCTGATTCGCTGTGGGCGTGGCTGTCGCACGAGAAGCGTGGGCTGCTGGGCATCGCCCGCATCAAGTGGAACTTCAGCAAGTTCCTGGTTGATCGCAAGGGGCAGGTGGTGGATCGCTATGCGCCGACCACCAAGCCGGAGCAGCTGCGCGACGGCATCGAAGCGCTGCTCTGACCGTCTGAAAAAAAGGGGACGGAGGGGATTAAGTCGTTTGTGGCAAAAACGACTTAATCCCCTCCGTCCCCTTTTTTGCTTATTTCTCGACGAACGCGCGCTCGAACACGTAGTGGCCGGGCGTACCGATGCGCGGCGAGGTCTGGAAGCCGCGACTGTCCAGCACGGTGCGCAGGTCGGCCAGCATCTGCGGGCTGCCGCAGATCATGGCGCGGTCGTTTTCCGGGCTCAGCTCGGGCAGACCGAGGGTGCGCTGCATCTCGCCGCTTTCCATCAGCGAGGTCAGGCGGCTCTGGTTCGGGAACGGTTCGCGGGTCACTGCGGGGTAGTACAGCAGCTTGTCACCGACCATTTCGCCCAGGAACTCATGCTCGCGCAGTTCCTTCTCGAAATAATCGCGATAGGCCAGGTCCTTTTCGTAGCGCACACCGTGGCACAGGATCACCTTGTCGAAGCGCTCGTAGGTTTCCGGGTCCTTGATCACCGACAGCCACGGCGCCAGGCCGGTGCCCGTGCCCAGCAGGTACAGGTGCTTGCCCGGGTGCAGGTCGCTGATCAGCAGGGTGCCGGTGGGCTTCTTGCCGACCAGTACCTTGTCGCCCGGCTTGATGTGCTGCAGGCGCGAGGTCAGCGGGCCGTCCTGCACCTTGATGCTGAAAAATTCCAGCTGTTCTTCCCAGTTCGCGCTGGCGATGGAGTACGCGCGCAGCAGCGGCCGCGCGTCGGTCTCCAGGCCGATCATCACGAACTGGCCGTTCTCGAAGCGGAAACCGCTGTCACGGGTGAGGGTGAAGCTGAAGTAGGCGTCGGTCCAGTGGCGGACCTCAAGCACCGTTTCGGCGCCGAAAGCGGAGGACATGGGCGTATCTATCGGAAGTCGTCGGGACAATTCTATCTCAAATGAGACAGGTTCTCATTAGGCGGAACGAGAGGCGTTCTCAGCGGTAACCTGCCGCCTGCAGTTCGAACAGTTCGGCATAGCGGCCGCCCTGTGCCATCAGCTCCTGGTGGGTGCCGCTGGCCTCGATCCGGCCATCGGCCAGTACCAGAATGCGGTCGGCCATGCGCACGGAGGAGAAACGGTGGGAAATCAGCACTGCGGTGCGATTATCCGCCAACTCCCTGAACCGCTGGAACACCTCGAACTCGGCGCGGGCGTCCAGCGCCGCGGTGGGCTCATCCAGGATCATCACCTGTGCATCGCGCATCCACGCGCGGGCGATGGCGATCTTCTGCCACTGGCCGCCGGACAGGTCCACGCCCTGCTTGAAGCGGCGGCCGATCTGCTGGTCGTAGCCGCCGGGCAGGGCAGCGATGACTTCCTCGGCCATGCCGCGGCGGGCGGCATCGGTGATCCGTGCGCGGTCGTCCATCGCTTCAACCTGGCCGACACCTATGTTCTCGCCGGCACTGAGGTTGTAGCGCACGAAGTCCTGGAAGATCACGCCGAGGTTGGCGCGCAGGTCGTCCAGGTCGTAGTCGCGCAGGTCGCGGCCATCAAGCAGGATGCGGCCTTCGTCGGGTTCGTACAGGCGTGCCAGCAGCTTGACCAGGGTGGTCTTGCCCGCACCGTTCTCACCGACCAGTGCCAGCACTTCGCCCGCGTGCAGCTGGAAATCGAGGTGACGCACGGCCCATTGCTCGGCATCGGGATAGCGGAAGCCCACGTCTTCGAACACGAAGCCTTCGCGGATCGGCTGCGGCACGCGCACCGCGTCCTTGCGCGAGTGGATTTCCGGTTCGATCTGGAAGAACGAATACAGATCGTCCAGATACAACGCCTGGCTGGCCACCTGCGAGAAGCCGATCAGCAGGCCTTCCAGCAACTGGCGCAGGCGCAGGAAGCTGCCGGCGAGGAAGGTCAGGTCACCGATCGAAAAATCGCCGCGCACCGTACGCCAGGCGATATAGGCATACGCGGTGTAGTAGCCCAGCGTGCCCAGCGCGGCCAGCAGCGTGCCCCAGAACGCACGCCGCCGGGCGAGCGCGCGGTTGGCCAGGAACAGTGCCGCCGACAAGCTGCGGTAGCGGTCGACCAGGAACCGGTGCAGGTTGAAGATCTTTACTTCCTTGGCCGTTTCCACGCTGGCGCCGAGCTGGCGCAGGTAGTCCAGCTGGCGGCGTTCCGGCGTCCACAGGAAGTTGAGGCTGTAACCGGCCGCATTGAAGTGCGATTCACCGATGAAGGCCGGCACCAGCGCCAGCGCCAACAGCAGGATCAGCCACGGCGCATAGACCAGCAGACCGACGGCCAGGCTGGCGACGGTGATCGCATCCTGCACCTGGCCGAACAGCTGGCTCATCAGGTTCATCCGGCCCATGGTCTGGCGCCGCGCACGGTCCAGTTTGTCCTGCAGGTCCGGGTCCTCGAAGTCCTCCAGGTCCAGGGTGGCTGCGTGTTCCATCAGGCGCACGCTGGTGACGTTGGCGAACAGTTCCGACAGCAGGGCATCGGCGTAGCTGACCAGGCGGCCGAGCAGGTCCGAGGCGATGGCCAGGCCCAGTTCCATCGCCAACAGGCCGAGCAGCGGATTGAGCAGCCCACTGGACAGCGCCTCACCCAGCGGCGGGAAGCCGGCATCGTGCTGGCTGAGGTGCAGCGCGGTATCGATGATCAGCTTGCCGACGTACAGCATCGCCACCGGCAGCAGCGCACGGATCAGGCGCAGGCCAAGACTGGCCAGGGTCAGGGCGCGGCTGGTCTGCCACACCTGGCGCAGGAAGGGCGGCAGGTTGCGCATCGCCTTGAAGCGTTGACGCAGGCTGGGTTTCTTGGCGCCGGCAGCGCCGGCAATGGGGGAAGCAGGCATGCCGCCATTGTGCGCGCCTGATACGTGCAGGTGGGGTCAGGGCAGCCGTGTGGCCGCCGGGGTCGGATCCCTTTGCGGCGGCAAAGGGCTCCGACCCCATCGGCCCACATCCACGCGTGGCGTGGATCTAATGTGTCGACCAAGGTCGACACCTGCCATCAGCTGCGGGAACCTGAGCCACCCGGCTGGCTCCCTTTTACGGCAGCGGCGGCAGCAGTCCCGCGCCCAGCCGGTTCCAGGCATTGATCACGGCGATACCCATGCTCAGGTCACTGATGCCCTTCTCATCGAAGTGCGGCGCCAACGCATCGAACGCCGCCTGCGACGGCGCACCGTCGGTCAACCGGGTCAGCGCCTCGGCCCAGCCCAGCGCCGCGCGTTCGCGTTCGTCGAAGAAACGGCTTTCGTGCCAGGCCGGCAACGTATCCAGCTTGCGCGGCTCGATGCCGCCCTTGCGCAGCGTGGTGGCATGCATGTCCATGCAGTAGCCGCAGCCGTTGAGCTGCGAGACGCGCAGGAACACCAGTTCCATCAGGGTCGGATCGATCGAACTGTCATGCACCGCCTTGCTGGTGGCCAGCAGGCCCTTGAAGGCATCAGCGGCCAGGCGGGCGTAAGGAACGCGGGGAGAGGCGTGGTTGGACATCTTCAGCTCCACGGCGGCCACGATGGCCGCCTTTCGTTACAAGGACGCCGGAGTGTCGGCGCGCGTGACAACCGCAGGCAATTTTTCTGGATTCAGCACGCTGTAGAGATTGGCGATGCGGCCATCGACCACCTCGATGGTGGTGATCGAGTGCAGGCGGCCGCCTTCGAAGCGCAGTATCGCCGGCTCGCCGTTGACGTAGCCCAACTGCGCCGGATGCGCTGCGCCGCGGCGGGCGATCGCCCAGTACAGGCGGCCGATGCGCTCGGCGCCCAGCAGCGGACGCACCGCCGCAGTAACCACGCCACCGCCGTCGGAGACCAGCAGCGCGTTGGCATGCAGCAGCGCCTGGATGGCCTCGCTGTCACCCCGCTGGGAGGCGTCCATGAAGCGTGCCAGCAGTTGCCGGTGCTGGCTGGCGTCGGCGTTGAATCGCGGCCGCCCTGCCTGCAGGCGTTGTCGGGCGCGATGCACCAGCTGCCGGCAGTTGGCCTCGCTGTGGCCGATCAGCTCGGCAATATCGCGGTAGTCGTGGTCGAAGGCTTCCTTCAGCAGGAAGGCGGCGCGCTCCTCCGGGCCCAGCTGTTCGAGCAGGGTCAGGAAGGCGACCGATACGTCGTCGGCCAGCGCGTGCAGCTGCGCCGGGCCGGGCGCCGGATCAGGTTCGAGGGTGATCGCCAGCGGTTCAGCCAGCCACGGGCCGACATAATGGGCGCGTTCGCGCTTGGCCGCGCGCAGCCGGTCCAGGCCCAGACGGGTGGTGGTGGTCACCAGCCAGGCCTCCGGGTCGGCGATGGCCGCGGTATCGGTACCTGACCAGCGCAGCCAGGCGTCCTGCACCACGTCTTCGGCGTCGCTGCGGCTGCCCAGCAGGCGGTAAGCCAGTGCCATCAGGCGCGGGCGGTGGGTATGGAAGGCGGTTTCGGCGTTCATGTGGGCAAGGACGCCGCAGCGGGCGTGGGCGTGACAGAGGGCAGGGCTCGGATCTTGCCGGCCAGCGGCCGGCACTGCCACCCCGTGGTCGAGGGAGGGGGTAAAATGGGCGGATTACCCCCGCCAGCCTTCAGCAAGCGAGCAATCCGTGACATCGATCAAGCAGGAAGACCTCATCCAGTCCGTCGCCGACGCGCTGCAGTACATCTCGTACTACCACCCGGTCGACTACATCAAGAACCTTGCCGCCGCCTACGAGCGCGAGGAGTCGCCGGCAGCGAAGGAGGCGATCGCGCAGATCCTGATCAACTCGCGGATGTGCGCCGAGGGCCACCGGCCGATCTGCCAGGACACCGGCATCGTCACCGTGTTCCTGGAAATCGGCATGGACGTGCGCTGGGATGACGCCACCATGGGTGTGGAAGACATGGCCAACGAGGGCATCCGTCGCGCCTATCTGTACCCGGACAACAAGCTGCGTGCTTCGGTGCTGGCCGATCCGGCCGGCAAGCGCATCAACACCAGGGACAACACGCCGGGCGTGGTCAACGTCAAGGTGGTGCCGGGCAACACCGTGGAAGTGATCGTCGCTGCCAAGGGCGGTGGTTCGGAAGCCAAGACCAAATTCGCGATGCTCAACCCGTCCGATTCGATCGTCGACTGGGTGCTGAAGACCGTGCCGACCATGGGCGCCGGCTGGTGCCCGCCGGGCATGCTCGGCATCGGCATCGGTGGCACCGCCGAAAAGGCGATGCTGCTGGCCAAGGAAGCGCTGATGGAGCCGATCGACATCACCGAGCTGCAGGCCCGCGGTGCGTCCAACCGCATCGAAGAGCTGCGCCTGGAGCTGTACGAGAAAGTCAACGCGCTGGGCATCGGCGCGCAGGGCCTGGGTGGCCTGACCACGGTGCTCGACATCAAGATCAACGACTACCCGACCCACGCGGCCAACCTGCCGGTGGCGATGATCCCGAACTGCGCCGCCACCCGCCATGCGCACTTCACCCTGGATGGCAGCGGCCCGGTGATGCTGGACCCGCCGTCGCTGGAAGACTGGCCGAAGCTGACCTACGACGCGTCCAAGGGCACCCGCGTGGACCTGGACACGATCACTCCGGAAGACGTGGCCAACTGGAAGCCGGGCCAGACTCTGCTGCTCAACGGCAAGCTGCTGACCGGCCGCGACGCTGCGCACAAGCGCATGGTCGACATGCTCAACAAGGGCGAGCAGCTGCCGGTCGATCTCAAGGGGCGCTTCATCTACTACGTCGGTCCGGTCGATCCGGTGCGCGACGAAGTAGTGGGCCCGGCCGGTCCGACCACCGCCACCCGCATGGACAAGTTCACCGAACAGGTGCTGAGCGAAACCGGCCTGCTGGGCATGGTCGGCAAGGCCGAGCGCGGCCCGGCCGCGATCGAAGCGATCAAGAAGCACAAGTCGGCCTACCTGATGGCCGTCGGTGGTTCGGCCTACCTCGTGTCCAAGGCGATCAAGGCGGCCAAGGTCGTCGGCTTCGCCGACCTGGGCATGGAAGCGATCTACGAGTTCACCGTGGAAGACATGCCGGTGACCGTGGCCGTCGATTCCACCGGCGAGTCGGTGCACAAGACCGGCCCGCGCGAATGGCAGGCCCGCATCGGCAAGATTCCTGTCGTGGTGGAGTGATCGGCGCGGCGTCGTCCACGCCTGTCCGATTGCAGAACGGCGCCCTGGTGGCGCCGTTTTTCGTTTAACGCATGCGCACGCGCTGCTTTGCTAGGGTGTGCGCGTTGCCATGGAAGGGAAGCTGCTTGTGCGTCAAGGAACAAGTGCAGTTCTTGTTGTAGTTGCCACCCTGTTGCTGGCGGGCTGCGCGCCGCAGTACTACGTGGAGCAACCCACCAGCGAGGCCGGCCGCGTGTGTGCGGCAGGGTGCGCACAGCGGCATCTGCAATGTGCGGGTCAGGCGCGCTCTATGGCCGAAACGGCGCAGCAGAGCTGTCAGGCGGACAAAGCACGTGTCATCGACAAGTGCAGCGATATCGCTGACGAAAAGATGCGGCATCGTTGCGAGGGCGCACGTGGCGCCGGCGCATACTGCGCCGTTGCAGCCGATACGCGCGCCTGTGATGCGACCCGGGCCCAGTGTGTGCTCGATTGCGGCGGATCAGTGAGCGAAATCCGTTCTTCCGGCAGTCTTCCGGTCTATTGAACAAGGAGTGTCCTGTGAACCTGTTGCGCAGCCTTTGCTTTGTCGGCCTGCTGGTGCTTGCTGGATGCAGTACTTCGTCTTCTTCGTATGGTGGTGGGGGCGGCTTCAGCGCCGGTGCCCAGTGCCAGATGCAGTGCCAGGCCAGCTACCGCAGCTGCATGGCCGAGGACCAGGGGATCGGCAGCCGCCAGTCCAGTTGCGAGCAGCAGGTGGCACCGACGCCGGACAAGCGCTGCAAGGACATCGAGCATCCGGAACTACGCCGTTCCTGCGAATTGAAAGCGCACGACTGCACGCTGCGGGCACCGATGATGGGCTGCGGCGAGCGTCGTTATACCTGCATGAGCAGCTGCGGCTGACCGAGCCGGCGACAGCGCGCATAATCAGCCGTTCCCCGCACAGGACCGGTCATATGCGCACCACCTTGTATGGTTCCACCAGCACCGCCTCGCTGGTGGTGCACTGGCTGCTGATCGAGCTGGGTATCGAGCACGAACTGGTGCCGCTCGATTTCGACACGCACGAGCACAAGTCGGCCGACTACCTGGCCCTGAATCCGGCCGGCAAGGTGCCGACCCTGCTGATCGACGGCCAGGTGCTGACCGAGGCGGCCGCGATCGCGCTGTATCTGGCAGACCGTCATCCGCAGGCGGGGTTGTTGCCTGCCGTCGGCACACCCGCGCGCGGCAATGCCTATCGCTGGATGTTCTGGTGCGCCAACACCGTGCAGCCGGCGTACCGCGCCTGGTTCTACGCGCACGAAGCGGCGGGTGGCGAGTGCATGGAGGCCGTGCGTGCGATGGCGCGGCAGCAACTGGAAGCGGCGTGGCAGCACGTTGCCACGCACCTGCAGGACGGCGGCCCCTACCTGCTCGGCGATGCGCCGAGCGTGGTCGATTTCATGCTGGTGATGTTGATGCGCTGGTCACGCAACATGCCCACGCCCAGCGACCACTGGCCGGTGTTGAAGGCGTATGCGGACCGCCTGAAGGCGCGCCCGGCGTTCGCCGAGGTCTATCGCCGCGAAGGCATCACCGACTGGCGGTAACTCGTTCTGTAGAGCCGAGCCATGCTCGACTGCATTTAGCACGCGGATCGCAGCCGAGCATGGCTCGGCTCTACCAACGCGGGGCGGGTTACAGGATCTCCAGCACTGTTTCCGGCGGCCGGCACAGGCGGGTGCCCTTTGCGGTGCGTACCACCGGGCGGTTGATCAGCCGTGGGTGGGTGGCCATGGCGGCCAGCAGGGCGTCGTCGTCGGTTCCGTGCAGGCCCAGTGCGGCAAACTCGGGTTCCTTGCTGCGCACCAGTTCGGACGCTGCCAGGCCGGATTCCGCCAGCACCTGGCGCAGCGTGGCCACGTCGGGCGGGCTGCCCAGATACTCGATCACCACCGGTTCGACACCCGCGTCGCGGATCAGCTTGAGCGCCCCGCGCGAGTTGCTGCACGCGGGGTTGTGCCAGATGGTCACCTCCATCAGAACCATTCCAGCAGGGACACGCCCACGCCGACATAGGTTGCCTTGTGGTTGTAGTCGATCAGGCTTTCGCCATAGCCGTCGAAGATCTGCACATGGCCGCGCAGCAGGTTGCTGATCGGGAAGCCGTAGTCCAGCTGCAGGGCGCCGTGCGAGCGGTCACCGGTGCGCAACGAGTGGCGCGCCATCAACGAGACCTCGTGGCCCTTGCGGTTCCAGGTCAGGGTCGCGTCGCCGCGGCCCATGTAATCCTCGATGTCCGGGTTGTTGTCGTCGCTGCGGGTCTCGGGAATGCGGTACCAGGGACGCAGCACCAGTGCCCAGTTCTCGCGGTCCAGGCCGACATTGAGTATCACCCGGTTCCAGCTGCGCGACAGCGGATCGGCACGGCCGTTGGACTGGTGGTTGAGGCTGATGCCGGTCATCCGCCCACGCCAGCCACCGATCGAGTAGCCGTTGCGGAACACCATCATCACTTCCGGCTCGTAGTTGGTCTCGCGGAACGGGCGCGAGTCCTCGCCGTTGTAGGCCTGCCAGCGCGAACTCTGGGTGTAGCCGGCCCAGATGTCGCCGTTGTCGCCGAACAGGTTCTCGGCGATCTTGGTCTTGAAGCTGATCTGGAATTTCAGCTCGGCACTGTCCAGCACCTGCGGGGTGGTCACGCTGTTGGCCGGGTTCGGCGAGTGCGGCATGGTGTTGCGGTCGCTGGTCCAGAAGGCCGGCAGCAGGTACACGGGCTTGTACGCACGCAGCTGGAACGGGCCCAGCTTGGAGTCCTCGGCCAGTTCCCAGCGGCTGTCCAGCAGCGAACCCCGGCCGGCGTTGGCAAGTGCACTGTCCGGCGCTTCGGAACGGAACAGATCGCTGACACGTTCGCGCAGTTTTTCCTCGCCTTGGCTTACTCGCGTGCTGTCGCGCTGCGTGCGGCGCGCCTGGGCGGCGGCTTCGGCGGCCGCATCGGCTTCGGCGGTAGTCTGCGGCGTGCGTCCGAACTGGCGGTCGTAGCAGGCCAAGCGTGCAGCATCGGTCGTGATGGCTGCGCAGGCGGCCGGCGATGCCTCGGCGCTGGGCGCGAATTCCTGCGCTGCCAGCGGCGCACTGGCCAGGGCCAGCGCCAGCGGTGCAAGGCGGGGGAACAACGGAGAGAGGGTCATTGCAGCAGGCCCTTCGGAATGAATGCGGAAAGAGGGACAGTGTGGCGGCTGCATCCGGTAACGGCCAGCCCCATGGGTTTATGCCCGGCGTATGCGTGCGCGCTGCGTGAAGGCCGTCTGCCTCACAGGAACCAGGCGAAGGCGAACAGACCCAGCATCGCGATCACCAGCGCCAGCTTCAATGCCAGGCCAAGCAGGATGCCAAGCCACGTGGCCAGCCCGACCTTGGTCGAGCGGCCGAGCTCGCGGGTATGCCAGTACTCGCCCAACAGCGCGCCGAGCAAAGGCCCGGCGAACAAGCCGATCGGCATGAAGAACAGGCCGACGATGCTGCCGATGAAGGTACCCCAGAGCGCCTTGCGGCTAGCGCCCACGCGCTTGGCGCCGACCACGGTCGCCAGCACGTCGACCAGCAGCGACAGCGCGGTAAGCAGGCCGAGGATCAGCAGGGTCGGCCAGCCGACATGGACGAAGCCGTCTGCCCAGGCAGCCAGTACCAGCCCGATGAAGACCAGCGGGATGCCTGGCAGGGCCGGCAGGACGATGCCTGCGATGCCGATCAGGACAAAAATGACCGCTAGCAGATACAAGATGAATGAGAGGTCCATGCTGTCCAGTATGGTTGTCTTTTTGGGGTTGACAGTGAAGGTTTTTGCCAGTTGCTTTTTCGTTTTGGTCGGGTTAAGTTGCAGTCGCTGAGCTTGGCAAGGTCACCGTGGATCGTGGCCTGATGAAGCAAGATCGTTCCGATCCGCTGCATCGATGCACCTCGCTTCCCCCTTGCTTGTCAGCCGCCCAAAAGGCGTATCCAACACAAGAGAGAGTCAAAGGGAGTTAGTGAGATGGCTGATCGCGAGAACGGTACCGTGAAGTGGTTCAATGATGCCAAGGGCTTCGGCTTCATCAGCCGGCAGAATGGCGAGGACGTGTTCGTGCACTTCCGTGCCATTGAGACCCAGGGCTTCAAGAGCCTCAAGGAAGGCCAGGCTGTGAGCTTTGAAGTCGTGCAGGGCCAGAAGGGCCTGCAGGCCGACAAGGTCCAGCCGGCGTAATACCTGCCGCTCGCCGGCATGAAAAAGGCCCGCGCAAGCGGGCCTTTTTTTGTTGCTCCGGTTCTGATCGGCTGGGGCCCGCTGCGGTTCAGCGCAGGATGACCTTGCCGTTGACCACGCGGACGTAGGTGTTTTCGCGGATGCCGCCGAGGTCGCGCTGGTTGACCACGATGGTGCGGCCGTCATCCATGCGCACACTGATGTCGTAGGTATCGCTGGTGACGTTCTTCTGGATCTGGTTGCCCGCCAGTGCGCCACCGACGGCGCCGGCTGCGGCGGCAATGTTCTTGTTGCCGCGGCTGCCGCCGGTGTGGTCGGAGATTTCATGGCCGGCAACCGCGCCGACGATGCCGCCGAGGATCGCGCCCGTGGCGGAAGGCGCGGTACGGCCCGACTGCACGGCATTGATGCGGGTGACGATGCCGCAGTCGGCGCAACGGCCCTGGTTGTAACCGGAATTGTTGCCGTAGCCGCCGTTGTTGTAGCCGTTGTTGTTGTAGCCACCACCGCCATAGCCCGGCGAGGTGGCACAGCCGGCCAGGCCGACGGTTGCGATGACACTGGCGGCGATGAGCTGGATCTTCATGGGGCGTCTCCTGGCCGTGAAGGCGGGTGCGTTGGGTGATACTGCGTCATGCAGCAAGGTGAGCGAATCCTCCTCTTTTCAACGTGAACAAGGCGCCAACCGCCTCGGCCTTCGCCCACTCGAAGATGAATCAACGGAAGTCCTGATGACAGGCCCGGCAATCGTCCTGCAGTGCCTGCACCTGCTGCGCCAACGCGGTGCAGTCGGAGGGAGGGCTGGCCAAGGCCGCATTGAGGTCGGCCCGGTACTGGCTGGCGTGCTGTTGGAACTGCCTGCTGTCCTTCAATCCCGGGAAGGCCAGGTCCAGGTCGTTGGACAGCAGTCGCAGCACCTGCAGGCGCGGGACGCTGTCGGCCAGGCTGCAGCGGTTCTGCTGCTGCGCCTGCAGCAGCAGATCGGCCTGCCGCTGCATCACCTGCATCAGGCTGTCCGGGAACGGATCGCGGCGCGCCTGCAGGGCACGGCCGACCATCACCGTGGCAATCAGGCCGATCAGCAGGCCCAGCCCGAGTACGAACAGATAGCGGTAGGCGGTGGACGGGCGGCGGGGTGGGCTGGCACTCATGGCGGGCGCTCCGGACGTGCAACGGTGGGTTCGGTGTCGGCGTGCTGTAGTCAGGGGACCTGCACGCTAAAATAGCCCGATGAACGAACAGGTCAAACAACGCTTCGCCGGCATCGAACGGCTGTATGGCGTCGGCGCGCTCGAGCGCCTGCAGGGCAGCCGTGTCGCCGTGGTCGGCATGGGCGGCGTGGGCTCGTGGGTGGTGGAGGCGCTGGCGCGCTCGGCGGTCGGCCATCTGGCCCTGATCGATGCCGATGACATCTGCGTATCCAATACCAACCGCCAACTGCCGGCGCTGGAGGGCAACTACGGGCGCAACAAGGCCGAGGCCATGGCCGAGCGCTGCCGGGCAATCAATCCGCAGATCGAGGTCGACGCCGTGCAGGCGTTCCTGACCCCGGCCAACATGGCCGAACTGCTGGACCGCGGTTTCGACCTGGTGATCGACGCCTGTGACAGCTTCCGGGTGAAGGTGGAAACCATCGCCTGGTGCCGCCGCCGCAAGCTGCCGTTGCTGACCGTCGGCGCGGCCGGCGGCCGCACCGATCCCACCCTGGTGCGCATCCGCGATGTCTCGCGCACCGAGCATGACGCGATGCTGGCGCTGATCCGCAAGAAGCTGCGCAGCGAATTCAACTTCCCGAAGAATGCCAAGCGCTATTTCGGCGTGCCGGCGGTGTATTCGCTGGAGAACGTGAAGTATCCGCAGGCCGATGGCAGCGTCTGTGGCCTGCGGCCGAACCTGGGCGCGGATGCCGCCCTGAAGCTGGACTGCGGCGCTGGTCTGGGTGCGGCCACCCACATCACCGGCGCGTTCGCGTTCGCGGCGGTGGGCAAGGCGCTGGAGATGCTGCTGGAGCCGAAGAAGGTGAAGGCCGAAGTGGTTGAGGCAGAGGCCGGGGTGTGATCGGGTAGTGCCGCTGGCCGGCATCTGCGCTGATTCAAACGTTCCGGGGTTGCCGGCCAGCGGCCGGCACTACCGTTACGGTGCGGGCAGGCTGAACAGCCGCCGCGCGTTGTCCGTGGTGGCCCGCGCCACGTCTTCAATGTCCATTCCGCGCAGCGCGGCGATGTGGCGGGCGATGACCGCCAGCCGCGCCGGCTCGTTGCGCTGGCCACGGATACCCGCGTCGGGCTGGTCCGGCGCATCGGTCTCCAGCAGCAACTGCTCCAGTGGCATCGTGCGGACCAGCCGCTGCAGGCGCTGCGCTCGCTCGTAGGTCAGTGGTCCGCCCAGGCCGAGCAGGAATCCCAGCTTGCGCAGCTGCGCGGCCTGTTCCGGGCTGCCGGAAAAACTGTGCACCACCCCGCGCAGGCCACCGATGCGGCGGATCGCGGTGATCACCGCATCCACCGCACGGCGGGCATGCACGATCACCGGCAGGTCAAACTCGCGCGCCAGCTTCAGCTGGCCGAGGAAATACTCATGCTGGGCCTCGGCATCCAGGCCCTCGACGAAGAAATCCAGCCCGCATTCGCCGATCGCGCAGGGCCGCTCCTGTTTGATCCATTCACGCAGCTGTGGCAGGTGTTCGGGCCGGTGCTGGTCCAGGAACATCGGGTGCAGGCCATAGGCGGGGTACAGACCTTTCGCCTGCTGGCAGACCTCGCGCAGCTTTGGCCAGCTGGCCGCAGTGACGGCCGGAACCACCTGCATCTGCACGCCGGCAGCGCGTGCGCGGTCGACGACCGCTTCGCGGTCACCATCGAACTCGCTGGCATCCAGATGGCAGTGGCTGTCGACCAGCAGGTTCAACGCTGCTCCAGAGGCGGTGGCGTGGTCGCGCTGCGGCTCTTCCAGTTGGCCAGCAGCAGGGTGCCCAGGCCCAGCATCAGTTCGTCAACGAACGGAATCGGGTCGGGGATGAACAGGGTCAGCGCGAACAGGCCGGCGGTCAGCTTGAACAGGGTGGGGTAGCGCAGCCGGCGCGCCCATTGCAGTACCGGCAGCAGCATCGGGTTGGCCATCACGGGGGTCCTCCTGGGGAATGTGCAAACGCTACCACGGGCCCAGTATTTCCCGATGCTGAATGGGTTACGGCCGCGAGCAGGAAATGTGGAGATTCCGTTCAGGCACCGCATGCTGCAATCTGGCCTGAGAACGTTGCGGACGGTCCGCAAGGAGCAGGTCATGAAAAGCACAACTACAACTGTCCTGGTCGCAGCGGGCGCGCTGCTGGTCGGTGGTATCGCAACCGCCGCCTTCATGAAGAGTGGCGACAAGTCGCCGGAGCTGAGCGCCGGAAACCCGAGTGAATCGCGTTTGGTCGATGGCAACGCCACCGACGATGGCGCGCGTGGCGACGCGGTGGAGGCCAGTGCGCCGCGTGGCCTGGAATACGCCGATGTGCTGAAGGTCGATCCGATCACCGAGAAGCAGAAGGCCTATGCCACCGTGATCGGCACCGATCCCGTACGCGAAACGTCCACCACCCAGACCCCGCATGAAGTCTGCCAGGACGTGGTGGTGCAGGAGCGCCTGCCCGAGCGTGACGGCAACGTCGGTGGCACCGTGGTTGGTGCCGTGGTCGGCGGCTTGCTGGGCAACCAGGTGGGCGGCGGCAATGGCAAGAAGGCTGCGACGGCCGCCGGTGCCGTGGCCGGTGGCTTGATCGGCAACCAGGTCGACAAGCGCCATGTGGGCGGCCGCGTGGTCAACCGCACCGAGCGCCAGTGCCACACCGAAACGGCGACCTCCGAGTCGAGCCGTGTCACCGGCTACAACGTGACCTACCGCAATGAAGACGGCACCACCGGCACCATGCGCATGGGCAGCAAGCCGGGCAACCGCATTGCCATGGGCACCAGCGATGTGGTCAAGGGCTACAACGTGACCTACCGCTACGACGGTGCAGAGAAGACCGTGCGTCTGGACAACAAGCCGGCCAGCGATCGCCTGCCGGTGGTGGATGGGCAGCTGGTCACCCAGACCGCCGCCGCCGCTGACTCGACGGCCAACCGCCAGTAATCCCTCGTTACGATGCAGCATCGACAGGCCGGCTTTTGCCGGCCTGTTTTTTTTGCATGGGTGGGGTTCATCCACGCGTGGCGTGGATCTACCATGGCACCATGAGCATCTTCGACCTGCGCATCGAAACCGAACGCCTGATCCTGCGTCCGCCGCAGCGGCAGGACTACGCCCCCTATCAGGCGTTCTGCGCCGATGAGGAGGTGATGCGCACGCTGGGTGGCGTGCAGGCACCCTCGGTGGCATGGCGCGGCTTCTGCAGCCTGGCCGGCGCATGGCAGCTGTTCGGCTTCTCGATGTTCAGTGTGATCGAGAAATCCAGCGGTGAATGGATCGGTCGCATGGGGCCCTGGCAGCCGCAGGACTGGCCCGGCACCGAGGTCGGCTGGAGCATCCGCCGTGCCAGCTGGGGCAAGGGCTACGCACCGGAGGCGGCGATCGCAGCCATCGATTGGGCGTTCGATACGCTGGGCTGGGACGAGGTGATCCACACCATCGCCGAAGACAACGAGAACTCGAAAGTGGTTGCGCGCAAGCTGGGCAGCACGCTGCTGCGCATGGGGCAGTTGCCACCGCCCTATGAAGGCCAACCGTTGGAAATCTGGGGGCAATCGCGCAAGCAGTGGCAACAGCGCGCACGCTGAGCGCTGCCGGGTAGCGCCGGCCACTGGCCGGCCATTGCACCAATCCATCTGCATCGAGGTTGCCGGCCAGCGGCCGGCACTGCCGTATCGCCATGCTGCACCCGCGCTTGGCAATCGTGAAGCTGCTTGCCAGACTGCGGGCAGCCGGCTGCGGGCCGGAACCTCACTGGAGCAGGCAATGGTGGAAGAGCGTATTCCGTTGACGGTGCATGGCATGTCGGTCTCGGGCAACTGCCACAAGGTGCGCCTGCTGTTGGAACAGCTTGGCAGCCGCTACCGCTGGGTAGAGGTGGACAGCGCCCACGGCCAGACCCATAGCGCGGAATTTCTCGCCCTCAACCCGAATGCCAAGGTGCCGTTGATCGTGCGCGACGACGGTCGCGTGCTGACCGAATCCAATGCGATCCTGTTCTGGCTGGCCGAGGGCACGCCGTACCTTCCGGCCGACGGATGGCAGCGTGCGCAGGCATTGAGCTGGATGTTCTTCGAGCAGTACACGCATGAGCCCTGCGTGGCGGTGGCACGCTTCATCCGTGGTTGGACGCCGGCCGACTCACCACGCCGCGCTGAACTGCCGCGCCTGCATGAGCGCGCTGCCAGCGCGCTGGCGGTGATGGAACAGCATCTGCGGCAGACGCAGTGGTTCACCGGCGACGACTACGGTATCGCCGATATCGCCCTGTTCGCCTATTCCGATGTCGCTGCCGACGGTGGCATCGCGCTGGATGCATTCCCGCAGGTGCGGGCCTGGTTGCAGCGGGTGCGCGCGCAGCCTCGCTTCGTGGCCATGCCCGCGGTGACCGCCGAGGTGCGCGCGCGGTTCAACGCACCGGATTGATTCCCCTGCAGCGTCGGTCGTGCTCGACCGGCAGAAGGGTCGAGCACGACCGACGCCACGGTTCGCAACAACGGCACGGAGGGTGTTCGATGTTCGCTGTGGTTCCAGATCCCGTTCCCGCACGCATGCGCGGCCTCAACCGCGCCGAAGTCTGTGACGTCAATTTCCTCGAGGCCGTACGCGCCTGGCGCGGCATGCCGCGACCCCGTCCGGCACCGGATGCGCCGATCCTGCCGGGCAGTACGCTGACGGCCGCCGCCTTCGGCGAACTGTTTGAATCGCAGCTGCTCAGTCGCCAGCTGGATCTGATGGCGCGCGTGCTGCGCGTGCAGAACAAGGTCTTCTACACCATCGGCTCGTCCGGTCATGAAGGCAATGCGCTGCTTGCGCGCGCCTGCCGGCACACCGATCCCGCCTTCCTGCACTACCGCTCCGGCGCGTTCATGGCCGAACGTGCCCGGCTGGTACCAGGCATGGATCCGGTGCGCGACGCCGCGCTGTCCTTTGCCGCCAGCGCCGACGATCCGGCCAGTGGCGGCCGTCACAAAGTGTGGGGCAGTAAGCCGCTGTGGGTGCTGCCGCAGACCTCGACCATCGCATCGCACCTGCCCAAGGCGCTCGGTACCGCACTGGCGATCGAGAGTGGCAGGCGCCTGAGCCAGCCGTTGCCGATTCCGGCCGACAGCATCGTGATGTGCTCCTTCGGCGATGCCTCGGCCAACCATGCCACCGCGCAGACCGCGTTCAATACAGCGATGTGGTCGGCGTACCAGAAGCTGCCGGTGCCGATCCTGTTCGTGTGCGAGGACAATGGCCTCGGCATTTCGGTGAAGACGCCTGAAGGATGGATCGCAGAGCGCTTCAGCCGGCAACCGGGCCTGGACTATTTCTTCGCCGATGGCCTGGACCTGGCCGCCGGGCACGCGCAGGTGCAGGCGGCGGTCGAACATTGCCGGCGCATGCGCCGGCCGACCTTCCTGCACCTGCGGACCACACGGTTGATGGGCCACGCCGGCACCGATTTCGAAGTGGAATGGCGTGCGTTGGTGGAGCTGTGCGCAGCCGAGGCGCAGGACCCGCTGCTGCGCTCGGCGCAGATCGCACTGGAATCGGGCTGGATGGATGCGGCGGGCGTCGAGGCCGCCTATGAGACCCTGCGCGCGCGCTGCATGGCAGCTGCCGTTGATGCCGATACGCGGCCGAAGCTGCAGACATTGCAGGAAGTGATCACGCCGTTGGCGCCCTATACGCCGGCAGCGGTACAGGCCGAGGCCGAGCGCGTGGCGCCCGTCGAGGCCCGGCAGGCGCTGTACGGCGGCGCCGACGCGCTGCCCGAACGGCAACCGCCGCGGCACCTGGCGATCCAGATCAACCACGGGCTGCAGGAACTGCTGGGCAAGTATCCGCAGGCGCTGCTGTTTGGCGAGGACGTCGCGCAGAAAGGTGGCGTCTACACGGTGACGCGCGACCTGCTGCGCCGCTTCGGCCCGCGCCGGGTATTCAACACGCTGCTGGACGAGACCATGATCCTGGGCATGGCCCAGGGTCTGGCCAACATGGGCATGTTGCCGATTCCGGAAATCCAGTACCTGGCCTACCTGCACAACGCCATCGACCAGCTGCGTGGCGAGGCCTGCTCGCTGCAGTTCTTCTCCAATGACCAGTTCCGCAACCCGATGCTGGTGCGGGTGGCCGGGCTGGGCTACCAGAAGGGGTTCGGCGGTCATTTCCACAACGACAACTCGATCACGGCGCTGCGTGACATCCCGGGGCTGGTGGTGGGCTGCCCGTCGCGTGGCGATGATGCGGTGATGATGCTGCGCACTTTGGCGGCATTGGCCCGCGTGGACGGCCGGGTAGCGGTGTTCCTGGAACCGATCGCCCTGTACATGACCAAGGATCTGCACGCGGCCGGCGACGGCCAGTGGTTGTTCGACTACCCCGCACCCGGGCAGGCGCTGGTGCTGGGCGAGGGCAGGGTGTACGCGCCGGATGCCACCGATCTGGTGGTCTTCACCTACGGCAACGGTGTGCCGATGGCGCTGCGCGCAGCAATCGCGATCGAGCAGCAGCTGGGCTGGCAGGTGCGGGTGGTCGACCTGCGCTGGCTGGTGCCGTTGAATGCCGCCTTCATCGGCACCCAGGCTGCCACCGCGCAACGGGTGCTGGTGCTGGACGAGGGGCGGCAGAGCGGGGGCGTCGGCGAGGGCGTGATCACCGCACTGGTCGAGGCCGGCCATGGCCACCTGCCGGTGCGCCGGGTCTGTGGTGCCGATACCTATACGCCGCTGGCGGGGGCAGCAATGTTCGGGCTTCCAAGCGACAATGCGGTGATTGGCGCCGCCCTCGACCTGGCGCAGGAACCCTGATGCATGTGTGGATTGGCGGGAATGTTGTTGCCGGCGGCACAGACGCCGGCCGAGGTCCTGCAGGCGCAGGCGCTGGCCATGGGCCAGGCACTGCACCATCGCGGGCCGGATGACGGCGGTACCTGGGTTGATGCCGCCGCCGGCGTTGCCCTGGCCCACCGACGCCTGAGCATCCTCGATCTTTCACCGCTGGGCCACCAGCCGATGGCCTCGGCCGACGGCCGCTATGTGATGGCCTACAACGGCGAGGTCTACAACTTCGCCACGCTGCGCGCCGAACTGGAGCCGCTGGGCCATGCGTTCCGTGGCCATTCCGATACCGAGGTGCTGCTGGCCGCGATCCTGCAATGGGGCGTCGAGGACACCCTGCAGCGCGCCAACGGCATGTTCGCCATTGCCTTGTGGGATCGCCAGGAACAGTGCCTGTGGCTGGCCCGTGACCGGGTCGGCAAGAAGCCGCTGTACTACGGCTGGGCCGGTGATACGCTGGTGTTCGGCTCCGAGCTGAAGGCGCTGTGGCAGCATCCGGATTTCGACAACGATATCGACCGCGATGCGCTGACCCTGCTGCTGCGGCTGGATTACATCCCCGCACCGCACAGCATCCACCAGCGCTGCTACAAGCTGATGCCTGGCCGCGTGCTGCGGCTGGATGCGGCGGCGGTGGCGGCAGGGGCCAGCGCACATCGCCCTGAGCAGGCACAGCGCCCGTACTGGGACGCGCGTGCGCGCATGCAGGCCGCACTGGCCGCACCGTTCCAGGGCCGCATCGAGGAGGCCGAGGAGCAGCTGGATGGCCTGTTGCGGGACGCAGTGGCGCTGCGCATGGTGGCCGATGTGCCGGTGGGCGTGTTCCTGTCCGGCGGCACCGATTCATCGCTGGTGGCGGCGCTGATGCAGGCGCAGAGCGGGCAGCCGGTGCACAGCTTCAGCATCGGCTTCAGCGGCTCCCACCACGACGAGGCGCCGTTGGCCAGGGAAGTTGCCACCCACCTTGGCTGCGATCACACCGAACTGTATGTCAGCGGCGCGGATGCGCTGGCGGTGGTGCCGCAGCTGCCGGCGATGTTCGATGAACCCTTCGCCGATGCCTCGCAGGTGCCGACCGCCCTGGTCGCCCGCCTCGCCCGGGAGGGCGTGACCGTCGCGTTGTCCGGCGATGGTGGCGATGAACTGTTTTTCGGCTATACCCGCTATGTACGCGCGCTGCGCAACTGGCAGATGCTGGGACGGGTGCCAGCGCCGCTGCGGCGCTGGATGGGCGCGCGTGCACACCAGCAGGGTGAAGCGTCGCGCACCGGCGGGTTGGCCGCGTTGCTGGCCGAAACCGGCGCGCGCGGCATCGGCGATGTGTATCGCAACCGTATTTCGCGCTGGCGCGATCCAGCGGCGGCGGTGATCGGTGCGAGCGAGGCGGGCAGCTTCTACGATCTGGCCGATCCGCTGCACGGTGCCGGTACGCCGGCCGACGCGATGATGCTGGCCGACTTCGTCAGCTATCTTCCCGATGATCTGCTGTGCAAGGTTGACCGCACCTCGATGGCGGTCAGCCTGGAAGCGCGCGCGCCCTTGCTGGACTGGCGCGTGGCCGAATTCGCGTGGACGTTGCCGCTGGGCTTCAAGCGCCGTGAATCGACCAGCAAGGTGCTGCTCAAGCGCGTGCTGGGGCGGTACGTGCCGCAGTCGATGGTGCACCGGCCCAAGCGTGGATTCGGCGCGCCGGTCAGTGATTGGCTGAAGGGCGATCTGAAACCCTGGGCGGACGAACTGCTGCAGCCGGCGCGGCTGGAACGTGAAGGGGTATTGTCGGCGGCGGCCGTGCAGCCGCTGTGGCAGCAGTTCCTGGGCGGCCAGCGCAAGTGGCACACGCACCTGTGGAATGTGCTGATGTTCCAGGCATGGCAGGACCATTGGCGGCAGGTGCGCGCAGGCGTCCAGCGCGGCTGATCTTCACCGGTGGGGAAGGGCGCGGCCGCTAGGCTGGCTCTCCCGCACCGTGAGGAGAATGTCCTGATGTCCGTCCCCACCATTGCCGTTTTCGTCGGCAGCCTGCGCAAGGAATCGTGCAACCGCAAGCTGGCGCACGCGCTGGAGAAGCTGGCTGGCGACAAGGCGCGCTTCCAGTATGTGCAGATCGGTGACCTGCCGCTGTACGACCAGGATTTCGACGCCAGTTACCCGGCGCAGGGCACGCGCCTGAAGGACCAGGTACGCGCCGCCGAGGCCGTGCTGTTCGTAACCCCCGAGTACAACCGTTCCGTGCCGGGCGTGTTGAAGAATGCGATCGACATCGGCTCGCGCCCCTACGGCGACAGCGCCTTCGCGGGCAAGCCAGCGGCGGTGATCGGCGCCTCCATCGGCCAGATCGGCACGGCGGTGGCCCAGCAGCACCTGCGCAACAGCCTGGCCTTCCTGGACATGCACGTGCTTGGCCAGCCCGAGGCGTTCATCCACTTCAAGGATGGCCTGATCGATGCCGACGGCACGATCCACAATGAAGGCACGCAGACGTTCCTGCAAGGCTACGTGGACCGGTTCCTGGCCCTGATCGCGGTGCATGCCAAGGGCGATTGACGCCAGCGGCCGCGGTCGCCATCTGCGATAATGCTCCGCTGCGGGCGTCGCAACGACGCCCGTCGCAGGCAATGCGACGTCCCCGCGCCAGTCTGGACAGGCTCAGGCGGATATCCCCCGTTTTTCCACGGCTTATCCACAGGTTTGTCCATGGTCGCCGGGGTCGGCGCATGCCTACACTCGTCTGGCCCCTTTTGCAGGAAACACCGCAGCATGTCCGCCCGTTCCGGCTTCCGTTCCAACCGCAGAGAGCGCGGCGATGGCTTCGATCGCGATCGCGATGAATCGCGTATCGACCAGTTGCGCGTGCCGCCGCACTCGGTGGAAGCCGAACAGGCGGTGCTGGGCGGCCTGATGCTGGCACCAGACGCCTACGACCGGGTCAACGATCAGTTGACCGAGGGGGACTTCTACCGCCGCGACCACCAGATGATCTACCGGGCGATCCGCGAGCTGTCCGAGCGCGAGCGCCCGTTCGATGCGGTGACCCTGGGCGAGTGGTTCGAATCGCAGGGCAAGATGGAGCTGGTGGGCGACGGCGCCTATCTGATCGAACTGGCCAGCACCACGCCGTCGGCGGCCAACATCGTGGCCTATGCCGAGATCGTGCGCGACAAGGCGGTGCTGCGGCAGCTGATCCAGGTCGGCACCGACATCGTCAACGATGGTTTCCAGCCCGAGGGTCGCGACAGCAGCGAGTTGCTGTCCGCTGCGGAAAAGAGCGTGTTCGCCATTGCCGAGCAGGGCGCGCGCGGCCGTACCGACTTCGTGGCCATGCCCGGTGCGTTGAAGGACGCATTCGAAGAGCTGCGCAACCGCTTCGAGAATGGCGGCAACATCACTGGCCTGCCGACCGGCTACACCGATTTCGACGCGATGACCGCCGGCCTGCAGCCGACCGACCTGATCATCCTCGCCGCGCGTCCTGCGATGGGCAAGACCACCTTCGCCCTGAACATCGCCGAGTACGCGGCGATCAAGTCGAAGAAGGGCGTGGCGGTGTTCTCTATGGAAATGTCCGCATCGCAGCTGGCGATGCGCCTGATCTCCTCCAATGGCCGCATCAACGCGCAGCGCCTGCGCACCGGCCAGCTGGAGGACGAGGACTGGAGCCGGGTGACCGGTGCGATCAAGATGCTGAAGGAAACCAAGATCTTCATCGACGATACGCCGGGCGTGTCGCCGGAGATCCTGCGTTCCAAGTGCCGCCGCCTCAAGCGCGAGCACGACCTGGGCCTGATCGTGATCGACTACCTGCAGCTGATGAGCGTGCCGGGCAACAGCGAAAACCGCGCGACCGAAATCTCCGAGATCTCGCGTTCGCTGAAGGGCCTGGCCAAGGAACTGCACGTGCCGGTCATCGCGCTGTCCCAGCTCAACCGCTCGCTGGAAACGCGTACCGACAAGCGCCCGGTGATGGCCGACCTTCGCGAATCGGGCGCAATCGAGCAGGATGCGGACATGATCGTCTTCATCTACCGCGACGATTACTACAACAAGGAAAATTCGCCGGACAAGGGCCTGGCCGAGATCATCATCGGCAAGCACCGTGGTGGCCCCACCGGCTCGTGCAAGCTGAAGTTCTTCGGCGAATACACCCGTTTCGACAACCTGGCCCACGACTCGGTTGGTTCGTTCGAATAACGGATGATTCCGGCGTGCCCTGTAAAGCCAAGCCCACGCTCGGCTCTTTCCGTTCGGGCGCGCGACGTCATATTCTCCATCCGGATCGCCGAAAATCCGTATGTGGCGTGTAAATGACATGTAACGCAACGCTTCTACGATTCCGCCGCTGCTGCCCTTTTTGACGCCGCCCTTCGGCGTCCAGCGCGCCCAAGGAATCCCCATGTCTTGCCATGCTCCGCTTCGCCGCAATCTGCTGGCCCTGCTGGTCTGTGCCTCGCTGCCTTCGCTGGCCGCCGCTGAAACCGCTCCTGCCGTCGACGCACAGTCGGCCACCACCCTGGATTCGGTCTCGGTAATCGGCCGGGGCGAGGCACGCCAGGTCCAGCGCGTGACCGCCGAGGACATGAAGGTGCTGCCGCCCGGCGCCAACCCGCTGAAGCTGCTGGCCAGCAAGCCGGGCGTGCATTTCGAATCGGCCGATGCCACCGGTGCCTACGAGTGGTCCACCAGCATCAGCCTGCGCGGCTTCAACCAGAACCGCCTGGGCTACACGTTGGATGGCATCCCGCTGGGCAACATGAGCTATGGCAACAGCAACGGCCTGCACATCAGCCGCGCGGTGATCAGCGAGAACCTGGGCGGTGCCGAAGTCTCCACCGGCATCGGCGCGCTGGGTACGCCGTCGACCAGCAACCTGGGCGGCGTGTTCCAGTTCTATTCGATCGATCCCTCCACCGAATACGGTGTCGTGCTGGCGCAGAGCCTGGGCAGTGACAGCGCACGCCGCAGCTATGCCCGCCTGGAAACCGGCGAACACCAGGGCTTCGCCGCCTACCTGTCCGGTGCGTATTCGGAGAGCGACAAGTGGAAGGGAAAGGGCTCGCATGAACTCAAGCAGTTCAACGGCAAGGCGACCTACAACTTCGGCGTCGACAGCCGCATCACCGCGCTGTTCAACGCCTCGCGCCGGGTTGAAGCCGATTACCAGGACCTGTCGCTGGAGATGATCGATCGCCTGGGCTGGAACTGGGACAACTATGCGCCGGACTGGAACCGTGCACTGGCCGCTGCCCGAGGCCAGTACAGCGGTGGCGTCAACAGCCCGTGGGATGCGTATTACTCGGGTCACGGCCTGCGCAACGATGATGTATCCAGCATCGCCGGTGACTTCGGCCTCAACGAGACGATGCGCCTGAAGGTCAACGTCTACAACCACAGCAACCGCGGCCAGGGCCACTGGTTCAGCCCGTCCAATCCGTCCAACCCGGGCACCAGCCGCGAGATTCCGATTTCGATCCGCACCACCGAATATGCGATCGACCGCACCGGCGTGACCTCGGCGTTCACCTGGAACGTGGGTGGCCACGAGCTGGAAGCCGGCCTGTGGTACGAAGACAACGGCCACAGCGTGCAGCGCAACTTCTACTACATCGATGGACCGATCACCGACGACTTCTTCCTGCGCAATCCGGACCAGCGCGTGTGGCACCAGCGCTACACCACCATCACCCGCCAGTTCTACGTGCAGGACCGCTTCCGCCTGTTCGATGACCGCCTGACCATCGACGTCGGCGCCAAGTCGCCCAACACCCGCACCAGTGTGCGCACGCCACTGGGCAGCTATGCTAGCAACAGCAGCCTGACCGCGAAGAAGGGGCTGCTGCCGCAGGCCGGCTTCAACTTCAAGCTGGACGAGCGCAATGAAATCTTCGGTTCCTATGCGAAGAACATCGCGGCCTATGCGCTGGGCGTGGGCAGTCCGTTCAATGTTCCGCAGGTGGCGTTCGATGCCAGCGCCAAGGACCTGAAGCCGGAACAGTCGCGCACCATCGAACTGGGCTGGCGCGGCTACGGCCAGGGGTATGAAGCCTCGGTCGCGGTGTACGACGTCAAGTTCGACAACCGCCTGCTGGCCATTGCCCAGTGCGTGGGCATCCTCGGTTGCCCGGCGCTGTATTCCAACGTGGGTTCAGTCACCAGCCGCGGTGCCGAGGCGACCTTGCAGCTGAAGCCGATGCAGGACCTGGTCTGGTCCAATGCGCTGTCGTGGAATGACAGCAGCTACGACAACGACTACGTCAACAACGGTGTGGTGCCGACCCGCGGCAAGAAGACGGTCGACACCCCGGAATGGATGTTCGCCAGCACCCTGGCGTGGACGCCGGGCCCGTGGGACCTGCGCCTGGCCGCCAACCACGTCGGCAAGCGCTACGTGACCTACACCAATGACGTCTCCGTGCCGAGCTACTGGCTGATCAACGCGTCGGTGGCCTATGACATGGGCAAGCTCGGCCCGGCGCAGAACCTGACCCTGGCGCTGAACCTGACCAACCTGGCCGACAAGCAGTATCTGGCGACCATCAACACCAACGGCACCTACGCCGCTGATCCGACCCGCAGCCTGGCGACCATGCAGGTCGGTGCGCCGCGGCAGGTGATGGCCACCGCAACCGTGCGCTTCTGATGAAGCGCATCGCCGATCCGGAAACCCGCCGTCGTCTGCTGCGCCTGGCCTGGCAGGGGACCGGAGCGGCGATCGCACTGGCGGCCATGCCCGGCATAGCCGCCACCGGTCCGCGGCCGCGACTGGGGCGCGATCCGTTCACCCTCGGCATCGCCGCGGGTGATCCGGATCCGCAGGGTGCGGTGCTGTGGACGCGTCTTGCACCGGACCCCCTCAACGGCGGTGGCATGCCGTCGCGCGCGATCCCGGTGCGCTGGTTCATTGCCGAAGATCCGGCGATGCGACGGCTGGTGCAGCGTGGCGTGGCGGCGGCCGTGCCGGAGTTGGCCCATTCGGTGCACGTGGAAGTGACCGGCCTGCGTCCAGGGCGCGATTACTACTATCGATTCGCCTGCGACGGTGGCGAGGAGAGTCCGGTCGGGCATTTCCGCACCGCGCCGATGCCGGATGCGCAGCTGCAGCAGCTGCGGCTGGCGTTGTGCACCTGCCAGGCCTGGAACAGCGGCTACTACCCGGTACTGGCGGATATCGCCCGCAGCGATGTCGATCTGGTGCTGCATGCCGGTGATTACCTGTACGAATACAGCCCGCTGCAGAACGCGCGTGGCAGCACGCTGGATGCACAGCGCTTCAGCGGTGAAACGCTCAGCCTGGAGCGTTATCGCGACCAGTACGCGCTGTACAAGCTCGACCCGGACCTGCAGGCCGCGCACGCCGCGCACGCCTTCGCGGTGATCTGGGACGACCACGAAGTGCAGAACGACTATTCCGGCATCCATCCGGAAAAGAGCGACGTACCGACCGAGGACTTCATCGTTCGCCGCGCCGCTGCGTATCGCGCGTTCTACGAACACCTGCCGATGCGTAGCACGCCGGCCGGCAACGGTGGCCTGCGCGTGCACCGCCGCCTGCGCTACGGCGACCTGGCCCAGCTGACGCTGCTGGATTGCCGTCAGTTCCGTCCGGCCAATCCCTGTGGCGTCGGCGAATCGCCACGCTGTGAAGCGGCGCTGGATCCGCGCATGAGCATGCTCGGCGTGGGGCAGGAGGCCTGGTTCGCGCAGTCGATGGCGGCCGCGGCGGGAACACGCTGGAACGTGGTGGTGCAGCAGCTGCTGATGGCGCAGTTGCGGTTGGAGCAGGGCACGCCGCGCGAACGCTTCTGGAACGATGCCTGGGATGGCTACCCGGCCGCCCGCAAGCGCCTGCTGCAGGCGATGCAGGCCGGGGGGCAGGGCAACGCCATCGTGCTGGGCGGCGACTGGCACTCCACGTTCGTCAATGACCTGAAGCTGGATTTCGATGCCGCGGACGCGCCGGTGATCGCCACCGAGTTCATCGCCCCGGCGATCAGCAGCGGTGGCGATGACACCCCGTATGGCCCGTACTACGGCCCGTCGATCCCGCAGAATCCGCACATCCGGTACTTCGATGGCGACCGGCGTGGCTGGTGGAAGCTGCAGTTGAACCGACAGACCGTGGACGCGGAACTGCGCTTCGCCGACAGTGTGCTGCGGCGTGATGCCGAGGTTCGCACTGCCGCCCGGTTCCAGGTGAGCCACGGCCGTCCTGGCGCAGTGCCGGTGTAGACCCGCTTGCGGCGGGGTAGTGCCGGCCGCTGGCCGGCAACCATTGAACCGGCGGCACCACCGGTTTCATCGCCCCCAGCCGGGTTTCGTCGCAAACCGTTTGCCCGGGTCGGAGCAGGGCGCCAAGGTGACGACAGGCGGCGGGGTGCCGCCAAGGGAGCCTGTGATGAAGACCTTGTTCGCGCTCGGTGTGTGGTGCCTGCTGTTCGTGCTGTGCTGGCCGTTGGCGATCCTCGCCTTGATCGCCTGGCCGTTCGTATGGCTGCTGAGCCTGCCGTTCCGCCTGGTCGGCATCACGTTCTCGGCGCTGTTCGCCTTCCTGCATGCACTGTTCATGCTGCCGGCACGCCTGCTGGGCGGTGGCCGCGGCGTGGTGACGGCATGAGGCCGCTTGCCATCGCGACGCTGGCGCTGCTGATGGCGGCGCCGGTCTGGGCCAAGCAACCGCTATCGGCCTACCTTGAGCGTCAGCACCCTGCCGGCAAGGCGGAAATCAAAGCGACCGACAAGGACGCCGGCAAGGAACGCTGCCGGGTGGTGAAGGAATGGAAAGTGGGTGAGGTGATCGCCCAGCACCGCATCTGTGACGATCCTTCAGAGCTGGACGCCACGGACCGGAAACGGACCCCGCAGCAGCGTTGAAGCAGGATGCCGATCTTCGGTCAAGCAGCATCAGATGAATCAGCCCGATGGCGGTCGCCCGATGGCCAACGACCGGACCAGCTCTTCGCCGGTAGCGGCGATTTCGAAATCCACGCCATTGAAGGTTACGGAATTGCCGTTTGCCAGCGCATACCTCGGCAGGCCTTCGACCAGGCTTGTGCCGGGAAGAATCGTTGCGTCAAAGTGCGGCCAGAACTTGAACACCAACACCCTGCGGCCATCTTCGCCCCGGGTCTCGATTCGTTCGTTTTCCATGGAGATCTCCACTGTCTGAGCAGCCCCACGAGCAGGTGCGGGAGCACCACCTGTCGCGCATCCGTGGCTTGGCGATGCAACGCGACCTCAGGGCTGAGCCTACAGCACTGGAGGTCGACGCCCGTGTGAGGGCGAGGGTGACACCGCTTGCCTGCCACGCGCCGAGTGCCAATGGGCTCCGCCCTTGTGCTGCAGTCATCGTGCAACAAAAAACCCCGCCGAGGCGGGGTTTTCAGCATCCGGGGATGCCAGCCAGCGGCCGGCACCATCAGATGGATCAGTTCGCCTTGTGGATCGCGCGCTTGCTCACGGCCATTGCCGCGTCGTGCACCACTTCCGACAGCGAGGGGTGGGCGTGGCAGATGCGCGCCAGGTCGTCGGCCGAACCGCTGAACTCCATGGTCAGCACGCCTTCGTGCACCAGCTCGGACACGTTGGCGCCGACCAGGTGCATGCCCAGGATGCGATCGGTTTCGGCGTGGGCCAGAACCTTCACGAAGCCTGCCGGCTCGATCATCGCCACGGCACGGCCGTTGGCGGCGAACGGGAAGCTGCCGGCCTTGTACGGGATGCCCTCGGCCTTCAGCTGCTGCTCGGTCTTGCCGACCCAGGCCAGCTCCGGCTCGGTGTAGATGACCCACGGAATGGTGTCGAAGTTGACGTGGCCCGGCAGGCCGGCGATCAGTTCGGCAACCGCGATGCCTTCCTCGAAGCCCTTGTGCGCCAGCATCGGGCCGCGCACGCAGTCACCGACCGCCCAGACGCCGTTGACGCCGGTGTGGCAGTGCGCGTCGACTTCGATCTGGCCACGCTCGTTGATCTTGACGCCGGTACCTTCGGCCAGCAGGCCCTTGGTGGCGGCGCGACGGCCGACGGCCACCAGCAGCTTGTCCACCACCAGCGACTTCTCGCCTTCGGCGTCGGTGTAGGTCAGGGCGACTTCCTTCTTCTTGCCCTTGCCGGTCACCTCGGCCTTGGAGACCTTGGCACCCAGGCGGATGTCCAGGCCCTGCTTCTTGAATTCCTTGGCGGCGGTCTTGGCCACTTCGGTATCAGCCGCCGCCAGGAAGTCCGGCAGCGCTTCCAGGATGGTCACTTCCGAACCCAGGCGCTTCCACACGCTGCCCAGTTCCAGGCCGATCACACCGGCGCCGATCACCGCCAGGCGCGCCGGCACTTCGGTGAAGTCCAGGCCGCCGACGTTGTCGACGATGGTCTCGCCGTCGAACTTGGCGAACGGCAGTTCGATCGAATCCGAACCGGCGGCGATGATGACGTTGGTGCCCTTCAGCTCGACGACCGAACCGTCATGCTGGGTGACCTTGACCACGTTGCCCGGCTGCAGTTCGCCGAAGCCGTAATAGGCGGCGACCTTGTTGGCCTTGAACAGCATGGCGATGCCGCCGGTGAACTGCTTGACGATCTTGTCCTTGCGGCCAACCATCGCTTCGACGTCCATCTTGGCATCCTTGAAGCTGATGCCGTGGTCGCCAAAGATGTGGCCCATGTTCCAGAACTGGCGCGAGGAATCCAGCAGCGCCTTGGACGGGATGCAGCCTACGCGCAGGCAGGTGCCACCCAGGGCCGGCTTGCCGTCCTTGCCCAGCGCTGCGTCGATGCAGGCGGTCTTCAGGCCAAGCTGGGCTGCGCGGATGGCAGCGTGGTAACCGGCCGGGCCGGCACCGATGACGACGACGTCGAATTGTTCAGCCATTGAAATAGTCCTTGTTGCATTACCAGAACCCCTCCGCGCAGGCGCGGAGGGGCGGGAGGTCTCTTACAGGCCGAACAGCATGCGGCCCGGGTTTTCCAGCTGGTTCTTGATGTCCACCAGGAACTGCACCGAGTCCTTGCCGTCGATGATGCGATGGTCGTAGGACAGCGCCAGGTACATCATCGGCGCGATCACGACCTGGCCGTTCTGGGCGATCGGGCGCTCCTTGATGGCATGCATGCCGAGGATGGCGCTCTGCGGCGGGTTGATGATCGGGGTCGACAGCAGCGAACCGAAGGTGCCGCCGTTGGTCACGGTGAAGGTGCCGCCCTGCAGTTCTTCCAGGCTCAGCTTGCCGTCACGGGCCTTCTTGGCGTAGTCGGCGATGGTCTTTTCGATGTCGGCGAACGACATGCGCTCGACGTTGCGCAGCACCGGCGTGACCAGGCCCTTCTCGGTCGACACGGCGATCGAGATGTCCGAGTAGCCGTGGTAGATGATGTCTTCGCCGTCGATCGAGGCATTGACCAACGGGAAGCGCTGCAGCGCGTTGGCGGCGGCCTTCACGAAGAAGCTCATGAAGCCGAGCTTGATGCCGTGTGCCTTGACGAACTCGTCCTGCAGTTCCTTGCGCGCCGCCGAGACCTTGGACAGGTCGACTTCGTTGAAGGTGGTCAGCATGGCCGTGGAGTTCTTCGACTCCATCAGGCGCTCGGCGATGCGCTTGCGGATGCGGGTCATCGGCACGCGTTCTTCCGGACGTGCGCCACCGGCCTTGCCGGCGCCGCCGTTGCGGGCGAAGTTGACGATGTCTTCCTTGGTGACGGCGCCACGACGGCCGGTGCCATCGACGTCGGCCGGGTTCACGCCTTCGGTGATGGCGGTGAAGCGGGCGCCCGGCGGCAGTGCGTCGGCAGCCGACTTGGCAGCCGGGGCCGGAGCAGCGGCAGCGGCGGGAGCAGCAGCGGCCGGAGCGGCCTCAGCCTTCTTCTCTTCGGCAGCCGGTGCCGGTGCAGCGGCCACGGCGCCTTCTTCGATGATCGCCACGACCTGGCTGGAAGTGACGGTGTCGCCTTCCTTGAACTTGATTTCCTTGATCACGCCATCGACCGGCGACGGCACTTCCAGGACGACCTTGTCGGTTTCCAGGTCAAGCAGGTTTTCGTCGCGCTTGACGGCGTCGCCCACCTTCTTGTGCCAGGTGGCGATGGTGCCGTCGGCGACGGATTCGGGCAGTACCGGGGCTTTGACTTCGGTGGCCATGCGGGAGCTTCCTGGTTTGTCTTCTAAATAGGGGGAGAGTTATTCAGCGAACGAGTCGTTGAACGGGTTGACCAGTGCATCGGCGACCAGCTGCTGCTGTTCGCGGACGTGGTCAGCCATGTGACCGGCAGCCGGCGAAGCCGAACGTGCGCGACCGGCGTAGTGCAGGCTCTGGCCATCGGCCAGGCAGAACTGCAGGTGGTGGCGGATCTGGTACCACGCGCCCTGGTTCTGTGGTTCTTCCTGCGTCCACACCACGTCGGTGGCCTTGCCGTACTTCTTCAGTTCGGCAGCCAGCAGCGCACGCGGGAACGGATACAGCTGCTCCACGCGGATGATCGCCACGTCGTCCTGGCCACGCTTGGTCTGGTCTTCCAGCAGGTCGTAGTAGACCTTGCCCGAGCACAGCACCACGCGCTTGACCTTCTTGGCATCTGCATTGGCATCGCCGATCAGGTGCTGGAACTCGCCATTGGCCAGCTCGTCCAGGGTCGACACGGCCAGCTTGTGGCGCAGCAGCGACTTGGGCGACATCACCACCAGCGGCTTGCGGGTGGTCAGGTGCTGCTGGCGCCGCAGCATGTGGAAGGCTTGCGCCGGGGTCGACGGCACCACCACCAGCATGTTCTCCAGCGCGCACAGCTGCAGGAAGCGCTCCAGGCGCGCCGAGCTGTGTTCCGGGCCCTGACCTTCATAACCGTGCGGCAGCAGCAGGGTCAGGCCGGAAATGCGGCCCCACTTTGCTTCGCCGGCAGCGATGAACTGATCGATCACCACCTGGGCGCCGTTGGCGAAGTCGCCGAACTGGCCTTCCCAGATGCACAGGGTGTTCGGATCGGTGGTCGAGAAACCGTACTCATAGGCCATCACGGCTTCTTCGCTGAGCAGCGAATCGATGATGGTGGCCTTCTCCGGCGAATCCACCAGCTGCCGCAGCGGCAGGTAGTAGTTGTCGGTCTTCTGGTCGTGCAGGATCGCGTGGCGGTGGGTGAACGTACCGCGGCCGACGTCCTGGCCGACCAGGCGCAGGGCACTGCCTTCGTCCAGCAGGGTGGCGTAGGCCAGGTTCTCGGCAAAGCCCCAGTCGCCCGGGATCTCGCCAGCGGCCATCCTGCGACGGTCGTCGTACACCTTGGACACGCGCGAGTGCAGCTGCACTTCTTCGGGCACGGTGTTGATCAGCTTGGCCAGTGCCAGCAGCTTGTCCTTGTCGACCTTGGTCGACACCGGATCGGACAGCTTGCCTTCCAGCAGCTTGGGCCAATCAACGAACAGCGGGCTGGTCGGCGGGGTCTTCTCGACCTTGGCCAGCTCGGTGGTCACTTCACCGGCATCGAGCTTCTCGCGGTACGCATCGACCATCGCCTTGCCGGCACCGGCGGCGATCACGCCCGCCTTTTCCAGCTGCTCGGCGTACATCTCGCGGGTGGTGGCGTGCTTGCGGATCACCTGGTACATCAGCGGCTGGGTGATCGCCGGCTCGTCGGCCTCGTTGTGGCCCCAACGGCGGTAGCACATCAGGTCGATGACCACGTCCTTGGCGAACTTCTGGCGGAACTCGAAGGCCAGCTGCGCGGCGAACACCACCGCTTCCGGATCATCGCCGTTCACGTGCAGCACCGGTGCGGCGATCATCTTCGCCACGTCGGTGGCATAGCGCGTGGAGCGCGTGTCCAGCGGATTGGAGGTGGTGAAGCCGACCTGGTTGTTGACCACGATGTGCACGGTGCCGCCCACGGCGAAGCCGCGGGCCTGCGACATCTGGAACAGCTCCATGACCACGCCCTGGCCGGAGAAGGCCGCGTCGCCGTGGATCAGGATCGGCATCACCTGCTTGCGCGCGGTGTCCTTGCGGCGCTCCTGGCGCGAACGCACGGAACCGGCAACCACCGGGTCGGCGATTTCCAGGTGCGACGGGTTGAACGCCAGTGCCAGGTGCACCGGGCCACCCTCGGTGGCCACGTCGGCGGAGAAGCCCATGTGGTACTTCACGTCGCCCGCCGAGGCGTGCTCGTCGTGCTCGAACTTGCCTTCGAACTCGTCGAACAGCTTGCGCGGGTTCTTGCCGAGGGTGTTGACCAGCACGTTCAGGCGGCCACGATGGGCCATGCCGACCACCACGTCCTTGACGCCATCCTTGCCGGCGCTGCGGATGATGGTGTCCATCATCGGGATCAGCGAGTCGCCGCCTTCCAGCGAGAAGCGCTTCTGGCCGACGTACTTGGTGTGCAGGTAGCGCTCGAGGCCTTCGGCGGCGGTCAGGCGCTCCAGCGTACGGCGCTGGGTGTCAGCGTCCAGCTGGTAGTTGCCACCGGCCAGTTCCAGCTTCTTGTAGATCCACTGGCGCTGCTCGACCTCGGAGATGTGCATGAACTCCGCACCGATCGAGCCGGTGTAGGTCGCCTTCAGGCGCGCCAGCAGGTCACGCAGCTTCATGCGCGGCTGACCACCCACGCCGCCGGTGCTGAACTCGCTGTTGAGGTCAGCATCGGACAGGTTGTGGAAGGGCAGGCCGAGGTCCGGGGTGTTGACCGGAGCGGCCAGGCCCAGCGGGTCCAGGCGGGCGTCCAGATGACCACGCGAACGGTAGGCGGTGATCAGGCGACCGACATTGCGCTCGCGCTCATCGCCTGCACCGGTGCCGGTGCCTGCTTTCAGCGCATCCTTGGCCGCGTCCGCGATATGGGAAATGACGGCCGAGTGCGGAATGTCGCCTGCTTCGCGGCCCTTGAAGCCGTCGAAGTAGGTTTTCCATTTGGGATCGACACTATCCGGGGAGACCAGGTACTGCTCGTACAGGTCCTCGACATAGGAGGCGTTGCCGCCGGCGAGTTGCGAAGATTGCGCAAACTGCTTCAGTTGATTGTCCACGATGGAGGGTGCTGATTCGCTTTGTGGGGTATGGCTTCAGAAGGACCCGGCACGAAGATGAATAGCCATGCACGGGCGCGTTCAAACGGCCAAATTGTACCCCCATCCGGACACGAAGGGGCAGCAAGGAGGGCATCGGGCGTCCCCCGGTGTCGGTCCCAGACAGGTTGAGCGCACCGGTCGCGGTCAGATGCCGAGTGCGCGCAATTCGCTGCATTCGCGCGAACGGTCCCAGACACGCTGCAATTGCTGCTCGAACGGCTGTGAACGTGCCGGCAGCGCGATTGCGGATTCGCCGTCGAGGCGATGACCGATGAGACGAAAGTAGAAGTCGCCTGCATCGTTGAGCAGGCAGGCCGAGGCTAGGGCGCGATCGATCGGATCGGCCACCTCGCGGAACTGGATCACACTGGGAAGGCGCTGGAACAGCGCCAGCAGCGGCGCGCCGGCACTGGCGATGGCTGCGGCGTCATGCACGATCACCCGCAGCTGCTTGTCGTGGCGGGCGGTGACGAAGCGGCGCAGGGCCGTCTGCACCGGTGGCACATCCAGCAGGCCGGGGTCCAGCTGCCGGCTGTGCAGCCACAATCGGCGGCGGGCGCGATGGATGATCGCCGTGGTGATCGCCACCGCTTCAGCGCGGCTGTTGATGGCGGAAACGGCTTGCAGCCGGCGCCGCATCTGCTGGTGGCCAATGCCGGCTTCTTCGAAGTCCGGGCCTTCCGGCAGGAAGCCCTGGCGGGCGTAGAAGTCGCGTGCCGGCAGTTGCGCATGCAGGTGCAGTTCGGCCAGGCCGAGCTGGCGCCCGGCCTGCACCAGTGCTTCAAGCAGGGCCTCGCCAATGCCGTGGCCGCGATACGCCGCCAGCACCGCCATGCGGCCGATGCGGCCATCCGGTGCCAGCCGCCCGGTGCCGACCGGCTGCCCGTCGGCATCCAGTGCCAGCACGTGGGCGCAGACCGGGTCCAGGGCATCGCGCTCCAGAGCGGCGTCGATGCCCTGTTCCTGTACGAACACCCGCTGGCGCACGTCGTGGATGGCCACGTGGGCCTCGGCATGGCGTACCTGCTGGACCCGGAGCGGGCTCATGGTTCAGCCGCGGCTGGGGTCGCTGTCGTCTTCGTCGTGGTCGTCGAAGTTGACGATCACTTCAATGCCGTCGTCGTGCACGGTCACCAGGTGGACGTCATCGGACACGGCGTCAGCGTCGATGACTTCGACCTGCTCACGGCCCTCGATCACCTCACCCAGCACCTCTTCCTCCTCGTCGGCATACACCTCGTTCGGATCGATCAGCTGGAATACGCCGCCGACCAGCAGCTGCTGGACCACCGCACGTCCCTTGTCGGACAGGCCGCGGTAGGCGGCAGCATCGAGCTGCTCGGCACCGGCCAGGCGCTGCGCGTCCTTGACCGGCAGCGCGAAGTCCTGGCCGCTGACATACAGGCTGGCGCCGCGCTTGGCCCGGCGCCAGGCCAGGCGCGCCCACGGGTGACGCTGCAGCAGCAGGCCCGATTGCAGGGCCTCGAGTACTTCTTCCTGCGGTGGCGCGGCTTGGTGGGCCATCACCTCGCCGGCGGCGCGGTAGGTGGTGATGAAGCGGCCGAACCAGTCGCCCAGCTTGTCCGGGTCGTTCATACGGATGGCGTTGAGCGCGGTGATCACCCGCGCCATCGCCACGGTGTCGATTTCGTTCGGGTCGGCCGGTGCCTTCAGGTCGGCATCCTGGTAGCGGATGTTCTCGTCGGCGTCGGCGATCAACGTGTCCAGATAGTCACTGATCAGCTCGGCCGAGGACGGCGCGCGCATGCCGAACGAGAAGGTCAGGCACGGGTCTTCGGCGACGCCGTGATGCGGGACGTTCGGCGGCAGGTACAGCATGTCACCCGGCGCCAGCACCCAGTCGTGGGTCGGCTTGAACACTTCCAGCAGCTTCAGTTCCACGTCGGGGCGGAAGCCCAGCGGCGGGCGCTTGCCCTTGATCGATTCGCTGGCATCGATCTGCCAGCGGCGGTGGCCGTGGGCCTGCAGCAGGAACACGTCGTACTGGTCGACATGGGCACCGACCGAGCCACCGGTAGCGGCGAAGCTGATCATCACATCGTCCATGCGCCAGCGCGGCAGGAAGCTGAAGTGTTCGATCAGGGCGCGCACGTCCTTGTCCCATTTGTCCACGTCCTGCACCAGCAGCGTCCAGTCGTGGTCGGGCAGGGCGGGGAAGATGTCTTCCTGGAACGGGCCGCTGCGCACGCGCCAGCTGTCCTGGGTCTTATCATGCTCGATCAGGCGGGCCAGCACGCCCTCTTCGCAGGCTAGGCCCGCCAGGTCTTCCGGCTGTACGGGGGTCTGGAAGTCGGCGAACGCATTACGGATCAACAGCGGGCGCTTCTGCCAGAAGTCGCGCAGGAAGGTGGCCGGGGCCATGCCCAGCGGCTGGCCGCGACGGGCGTGGACTTCGATCAGGGGGGAGGTGGACTTGCGGGCGGCCATGGGGGAGTTCCTTGCAGCGGAAAGCGGGAGGGGCGGCGTGGCGGGCCGCCAAGGGCTCCATTGTCCGACGTTCGATGGGATTGCGCACGTGTGGTGGTTTGTCGCGGGGTTCCGGCCAACGGCTGAGCCCCTCGTGGCGGGGTCTGGGTGGGTCGCTGAAAGCAAAAGCCGGGTTTGGCCGGGCGGGTGGGCTGCGCGGGGGACGCTGCAAGTACGTCCATGTAAGCTCGATCGCCGCATCCATGCGGCTCACGCCCCCGCGCAGCCCACCCGCCCGGCCCCTGACAGTTTCCTGCGCGGTCCGCCACGGAATGGAAGAAGAAAATCAAAGGCAAGAGCGGGTCGCGCGCTGCGCTTGCTCGTGCATCTGTAGAGCCGAGCCCATGCTCGGCTTGCTGTTGGAACAAGCAGCCGAGCATGGGCTCGGCTCTACAAAGACCCCAAAACCCAAAACCAAAGAGGGACGCGGCGAAGCCGCGTCCCTCTTTCAAATTCCGTCCCGACAACCCAATGCTCTTCGATCCGTCACCGGGAATCTGTCAGAGGTGGGGCGGGATGGGCCAGCGGGACCGTTGGCGCCATGGATGGCGCCATCGAGCCCCCAGGGACGGGTTCACGGCGTGTCCCGCTGGCCCATCCCGACCCGCCCAGCTAGCAGCAATCCAGAGCCGCTCTTGACGTTGATGTTGCTGTTGCCGTTGCTGTTGCCGTTGCCGTTGCCGTTGCCGTTGCCGTTGCCTGCCGCAGGCAGCGCACGCGGCCGCCGCCGCAGGAAAACCTTAGATCTTCTTCGCCAGCGACTCGGCTAGGCCGGTATAGCTGCCCGGGGTCATGTCCAGCAGACGCTGCTTCGCGTCCGCCGGCAGCTCCAGTCCCTGCACGAACGTGCGCATCGACTCGGCCGTGATGCCCTGGCCACGGGTCAGCGCCTTCAGCTGCTCGTACGGGTTCGGCAGGCCATGGCGGCGCATCACCGTCTGCACGGCCTCGGCCAGCACTTCCCAAGCCGCATCCAGATCGGCGTCCAGACGCTGCGGGTTCACTTCCAGCTTGCCCAGGCCCTTGGCCAGCGAATCCAGCGCCACCTGGCTGTGGCCGAATGCGGTGCCCAGCGCGCGCAGCACCGTGGAATCGGTCAGGTCGCGCTGCCAGCGGCTGATCGGCAGCTTCGCGCTGAAATGCTCGAACAGCGCGTTGGCGATACCGAAGTTGCCTTCGGCGTTCTCGAAATCGATCGGGTTGACCTTGTGCGGCATCGTCGACGAACCGACTTCGCCTTCCTTCAGGCGCTGCTTGAAGTAGCCCAGCGAGACGTAGCCCCAGATGTCGCGGGCCAGGTCGATCAGGATGATGTTGGCGCGACGGGCGGCATCACCGATCTCGGCGATGTTGTCGTGCGGCTCGATCTGCGTGGTGTACGGGTTGAACACCAGGCCCAGGCCGGTGACGAAGCGCTCGGCGAAGGCCGGCCAGTTCACGTCCGGGTAGCTGGCGACGTGTGCGTTGTAGTTGCCGACCGCGCCGTTGATCTTGCCGGTCAGCTCGACCGCGGCGATCTGCCGGCGCTGGCGCTCCAGGCGGGCAACCACGTTGGCCAGCTCCTTGCCAAGGGTGGTCGGCGAGGCGGTCTGGCCGTGGGTGCGCGACAGCATCGGCTGGCCCGCCTGGGCGTGGGCCAGGGTACGCAGTGCATCGGCGACGCCGTCCAGGGTCGGCAGCACCACTTCGCGACGGGCCTGTTCCAGCATCAGGCCGTAGCTGAGGTTGTTGATGTCTTCGCTGGTGCAGGCGAAATGAACGAACTCCAGCGCCGGTGCCAGCTCGGCATCGTCCTTCAGCTGTTCCTTGATGAAGTACTCCACCGCCTTGACGTCATGGTTGGTGGTGCGCTCGATCTCCTTCACGCGCGCGGCCTGGGCCGGGCTGAAGCCGCTGGCCAGCGCACGCAGGCGGGCGATGGCGGCGTCGGAGAACGCGGCCAGCTCGACGATGCCCGGCTCGGCGGCCAGGGCCAGCAGCCACTCCACTTCGACCGTGACACGGGCCTTGATCAGGCCGTACTCGGAGAAGATCGGGCGCAGGGCGTCGACCTTGCCGGCATAGCGGCCATCGAGCGGGGACAGGGCGAGCAGGGCGGATTCGGACATGTCGGCAGGGAAGGGCGAGCGGCGGGGGCCATATTCTACGACGTGCCGGTGAGGTAGTGCCGGCCGCTGGCCGGCAACCCATGGAATCGCGGGCCCCGCGGGGTTGCCGGCCAACGGCCGGCACTGCCGCGCATCGGACAAGGGAGTATCGTTGTCGCAGCCGCCAGCCCGGGAAGCGACACCCTGCCAGCCGCCGCTTCCCTTTCCCCAACCGAAGTAGTGCGGAGTTGATGCAATGAGCAAAGCTGCAAGCAAGAGCGCCCCCAAGGGTTTCCGGATCGAGCACGACAGCATGGGCGAGCTTCAGGTGCCTGCCGACGCCCTGTGGGGCGCGCAGACCCAGCGCGCTGTACAGAATTTCCCGGTGTCGGGCCAGCGCATGCCGCGCGGCTTCATCCGTGCACTGGGCCTGGTCAAGGGAGCCGCCGCCGGCGTCAACGCCGAGCTGGGGCATCTGCCGAAGACCGTGGCCAAGGCCATCCAGTCTGCCGCTGCCGAAGTGGCGGACGGCACGTGGGACGCGCAGTTCCCGATCGACGTCTACCAGACCGGATCGGGCACCTCCTCGAACATGAATGCCAACGAGGTCATCGCCACGCTGGCCAACCGTGCCGGCAAGGCAGGCAAGACCACCGTGCACCCGAACGATCACGTCAACCAGGGGCAGAGCTCCAACGACGTGATCCCGACGGCGCTGCGCGTGTCGGCCGTGCTGGCCACCCATGAGCAGCTGCTGCCGGCGCTGGTGCACCTGCGCAGGACGCTGGACAAGAAGGGCCGCAGCCTGCGCAAGGTGGTCAAGACCGGCCGCACCCACCTGATGGATGCGATGCCGCTGACCTTCGAACAGGAATTCGGTGCATGGTCGGCGCAGCTGGCCTCGGCACAGGAGCGCATCGAGGACAGCCTAAAGCGCGTGCGCCGCCTGCCGCTGGGCGGTACCGCCATTGGCACCGGCATCAATGCCGACCCGCGCTTTGGCGCACAGGTGGCCAAAGCACTGAAGCAGCAGACCGGCTTCAAGTTCGACAGCGCCGAGAACAAGTTCGAAGGCCTGGCCGCGCAGGATGATGCGGTGGAACTGTCGGGCCAGCTCAATGCGCTGGCGGTGGCCCTGATCAAGATCGCCAACGACCTGCGCTGGATGAATGCCGGTCCGCTGGCGGGCCTGGGTGAGATCGAGCTGCCGGCACTGCAGCCGGGATCCTCGATCATGCCGGGCAAGGTCAATCCGGTGATTCCGGAGGCGACGGTGATGGCCTGCGCACAGGTGATCGGCCACCACACGGCGATCACCGTGGCCGGCCAGACCGGCAACTTCCAGCTCAATGTGACGCTGCCGCTGATCGCGGTGAACCTGCTCGATGGCATCGGCCTGCTGGCCAATGTGTCGACCCTGCTGGCCGACAGCGCCATTGCCGGCCTGAAGGTGCGCGAAGACCGTGTGGCCGAAGCGCTGGCACGCAATCCGATCCTGGTGACCGCGCTGAACCCGATCATCGGCTACGAGAAAGCCGCAGCCATCGCCAAGCGTGCCTACAAGGAACAGCGCCCGGTGCTGGACGTGGCGCTGGAAGAAAGTGGTCTGGCCGAAGCGGAGCTGCGCCGGCTGCTGGATCCGGCCGCGTTGACCGCCGGTGGCATCCAGGCCGGCGGCGGTGGTGCTGGCGGCTGATCGAGCGGTGTGCGGGCCGAGGCCCGCACCCACTACAGGCGAGAAAGAAGAACGCCGCCCGGGAGGGCGGCGTTGTTCGTTTCAGCGACGGTCGGCGACGATGTTGCCGAAGGTCTCGGTGTAATCCTTGAACTCGGGAATGGTCTGCACCAGGTCCGGCGGAATCACCTGCATGCCCTCCGGCGGCACGATCTTCACCGGCTGCATGTTGGGGTCGGCCGGTGCGGCCACCAGCGTGTTCTGGCGCAGCACCTGCAGCTTGCCGAACATCGTCTGCAGCATGTGCTTCTGCTCGGCGTTCAGCGGGATCAGGATCTCGTCGATCTTCATCTGCCCGTCGGGCAGGATGATGATGTTCGGTGCCGGCTGGCGGCGCACGGTCACGATGCTCTCGCTGACGGAAATCTTGGGTTTGCCACGCTCGGCGCGGTGGTTGCGGTAGTCCTGGTCACAGCCGACCAGGCCCAGGCAGAGCAGGGCGGCCAGCAGCAGAAACAGCTTTTTCATGGCGGTTCAATGAAGTGCATCCGGGGCCGCCATTGTAAGCCCGCCGGGGTGCAACGGCCGGCAACGCAGGTGCGCGGCCGGCCGGGTGCGCTGATCTGTCACAGGGGTCAGCGGTTGACGACGGTGTCCTTGCCGCAGTCGTCCACATCGCTCTGGTCCATCGTGGCGTAGGGCTTGAACGCCGGCAGCGAGGCCGCCAGGGCCTGCTGGCTGGCCAGCAGGGCCGGCATGCGGTCGCAGATGCGCTTGGCCTGCGCCTCGATCTTGGCGGCCTCGGCGTTGATCCGTTTCTCGATGCCTTCGCTGTCACCGCTGAAGATGCCCTTCAGTGCTTCACCGGCAGCGTTGGCACCGAGCTTGGCGCCCGCCAGGCCCACATCCATGCCGTCCATCGCCACCGCCACCACGTGGCTGCGGTAATCGAGCAGCTGGTGACGCTGGCCATCGTCCAGCGTTACCTGCTTGCCGCCGATCAGCAGCTGTCCCTGCGGGGTGATCTCCGCGCGCGGCTGGTTGTCGGCCGAGATCTTGATGTTGCCTTCGGCGATTTCCTTGCGGGCGTCGTCCATCGCTTCCTTGACGGTCTGGCCGACGCCACCGGCGGTCTCGGCCACCGCCTTGCCGGCGGTCTTGTCGGGGCTGGAGGTGTCGCCACAGGCGATCAGCGGCAGGCACAGCAGGGCAGCAGGCAACAGGCGCAGCAGGTTCATGGCATTCCCCTCGAATCGGATGGTTGGGCGTTACTTGCCGCGCGGCAGGGTGACGGTGCCGGCCACACTGCGATGCTGGACATCGCCGCTGCCGCTGTGCTCGACGGTGAGGTTGCCGCGCACGCCGTCGACATCGATGTCGCCCGAGCCGTGGCTGCGCACGCGGACATTGCCGCCGACCTGCTCGATCTCGACGTTGCCGGAGCCGACCACGCCGACCTCGACGTTGCCCTGCACCTGCTTGAAGCCGATGTCGCCCGAACCGACGGTATCCAGCCGCGCGTTGCCACGCACGTCGGTCACCTTCAGGTCACCGGAGCCGACGGTGCCGACGCTGGCATCACCACCGATGTTGCGGGCGTTGGCGTCGCCAGAACCCAGCGAGAGCAGGTTGAACGATGCGGCGCCATCGACATCCAGGTCGCCCGAACCCACGGCGGCATGCACGCTGCCACGGGTGCCGCGGGCGATGCCATCACCGGAGCCCACGTCCATGCTCAGCGACTGCGCGTTCTCGATGCTGCCATCGCCCGAGCCGATCTTGAACTGCAGCGGCAGGTTGTCCGGCACGCTGCCACGGATGTCCAGCCAGGCGTAGCTGCTACCCATCGACAGCGCGTCGCGGCTGTCGCGGCGCAGGCTTACCACCAGCTTGTCTCCCACGCGGCGCTGGTCCAGCACCAGCTGGTCCAGCCAGTCCTTGTTGGACGCGCAGGCGCGGCCTTCGAGCTGGCCGCCGCCAGCGTTGGCGACCACCTTCAGGTCATGCTGGTTGATCTCGAACACCACCGCTTTGGCACCGGCCGCGTCGATCTTCAACGCGCGCGGCGCGGAGAATCTGCAGTTCGGTGCATCGGCGGCCAGCGCCGACAGCGGCAACAGCAACATTGCAGTACAGGCAATCAAGGAACGCATGGTGGTGCCTCCAGGTTGACGATCAGATTTCGCCAGCGCGCTTGCGCAGGCGGATGGCGATGAAAATGAAGACCACGCCGAAGGCCGCGCCGATCCACAGACCGGGCATTGCCAGCGACTTCAGCTGCGCGGCGGGTGACATCAGGGCAACGATCGAGTCCAGGTCCTGCCTGGATTCGCCGCCGCCGGCGCGGTACAGCAGGTCCATCCCCGGCATCGCACCCAGCAGCAGGCGGCCGACGATGTGCTGCCAGAACCAGTCGGTGGTCAGGTCGAACAGGTGCATCAGCTTGGTGGTGCTGACGATGATGCCGGCGAACAGCGGCAGCATCACCGCCCAAAGGAACGGCTTGCTCCTGGCCCAGGCCGAGCACAGCAGCAGCCAGCCGGCAGTAGGCAGCGCCCACAGGGCGTATACCGGGATGGACACGAACATGCCCAGCACCAGGCTCATCGGGTTGGCCGGGCCGACGATCAGCTGCATCGCGTCACCGCCATGGGAGACCACCACCAGGCACAGCACCAGCATGAACACCAGCAGGGTCAGACTGGACGCGATGATGGCGATGAGCGGTGCGACGATCAGCGCACTGAACACCTTGGACAACACGGTCTGGGTGTCCGACAGCGGCAGCGATTTCCAGAACAGGATGCTGCGGTCGCGGCGGTCGTCATACAGTGCACCCAGGCAATAGAAGAACACCACGAATGCGAGCACGATCAGCGGCCAGGACGAGGTCAGTATCATCGCAAGGTCCAGACCGTTGCCCAGGTCGGCCATGTCCTTGGCGTTGATGTCGCGGGTCAGCACGGCCAGGTCCAGGCCGTTGATGTTCACGCTCTCGCCGTCGATGTGCAGGCCGCCATCGCGGGCGGCACGATGCAGGGCGAACAGGCCCAGGCCGATGCCGATGCCGCTCATCAGCAACGAGACGATGCCGGCAATCACCGGGGCGTACAGGAAACCACCGCGGTTTTCCCAGTATTCGCGCTTGAGCAGCCAGCGCAGGGTGCCGGCCGGACTGACGGGATGGTTGACGGCATTCATGCGTAGGTCCCCTTCATGACAGCGACGAACAGATCGGCAAGGCCGGCGTTGCGGGTTTCACCCAGGCTGGCCAGCTGGCTGCGCGGCACCCCGTCGAACAGCAGGACCGTCTTGCCGAAGGCCTGGCTGCGCTCGTCGATGGGCTTCAGTGCGCGGGCGGTTTCAAGCTGATCGGCGCCGACCAGCAGCTCGGTATAGCGCTCGCCGACCTCGTCCATTTCCGCGTTGAGCACGATGCGGCCATCGCGGATGAACATCACGTCGGTGAGGATGTGCTCGATCTCCTCCACCTGATGGGTGGTGACGATGATGGTCTTCTGCTCGTCGAAGTAGTCTTCCAGCAGGCGCTGGTAGAACTCCTTGCGGTACAGGATGTCCAGGCCGAGCGTGGGTTCATCCAGCACCAGCACCTTGGCGTCGATGGCCATCACCAGGGCCAGGTGCAGCTGCACGATCATGCCCTTGGACAGTTCACGCACGCGCTGCTTTGGCTGCAGCTTGGTGTTGGCCAGGAAGCGTTCGCAACGGGCCCGGTCGAAGCGCGGGTGCACGCCGGCGACGAAGTCGATCGCCTCACGCACCTTCAGCCAGCGCGGCAGCACGGCGACATCGGCGATGAAGCAGATGTCGTTCATCAGATCGTCGCGATGCGCGCGCGGGTCACGGCCAAGCACGCTCAGCTCGCCTTCCACCGAGGTCAGCCCGAGCACCGCCTTCAGCGCGGTGGTCTTGCCGGCACCATTGGGGCCGATCAGGCCGATGATGCGGCCTGCCGGAATGGAGAAGCTGGCGTTGTCGAGCGCGAGCGTGTTCTTGTAAGCCTTGCGAAGGCCACGGGCGGTAATGACAGCGTCGCTTGGCACAGCGGTAGTGGGACTGGCATTCATCAGAATTTCCCCTGGGGCAACAATTCGTCGAGACTCAGGCCCAGTCGCTGGATGCGTTCCAGTACGGCCGGCCATTCTTCATTGAGGAAGCGTTCGCGCTCGCTGCTGCGCAGCTGCGTGGCCGCCTGTTCGGTCATGAACATGCCCAGCCCGCGGCGCTTCTCGACCAGGCCTTCATCGGCCAGCTCCTGGTAGGCGCGCGAAACGGTGATGGGGTTGAGCTGGTAATCGGCGGCCACCTGGCGCACCGAAGGAAGGGCATCGCCCGGCTTGAGGATTCCGTCAAGCATCATGGCGATCACGCGTTCCTTCAGCTGGCGGTAGATGGGAGCGCCGTCGCTCCACTGGATGTCGCTCATATTCAGCTCCGTGGGGTCAGCGGCTGTGCGAACGAGAAATACGGCATGGACAGGGAGCTGTGCAGCCGACGCGGGGGGGAGGGGGAGGGAGCGGCATTCCCTGCCGTGGGTGCTGCTGCGTCCTGCGTACTGTCTTCGGAGAGGGCGGGGGAGGACGCGGCCGGCGGTGCCGGCATGGCCAGCCAGACCAGCACGAGCAGGGTTGATACCGCGGTGACCGCGGGGGCGGCAAGGCTGCGACGCATCCGGCTGTTCATGGTTCCCCCTGTCTCAGGTGACTGGTGTTGTATGAAACTATAACACCGGCACGCCTGTGTGCAAGTCCTGCCCCCACCCAACTGATGGCAGGGGTGTTGATGGCGCTGAAATATTTATTTAAGGCATTGATTTTAATTGGAAAAACGAAATTTCAGTGGCCCGGTTTGGGCTGGCCTGCCATTCAGCCATGTTCATGCTATGTCATCACCGGTGCGGCGAAACGGACCGCAGGTGGCTTCCGCCAAGCCACGCAAAGCCCAGCAGCGTCTGCGCTGCAGGGGCGTGCAGACCCCGGTGCTATAGTTCGGCCGATCGCCGGCCGGTCACGGCCGGACCCCTGGAATGGCTACCGCGGAACGTCTCCCATGCCTTTGTCGACTGCCTCCTCGCGCCGCCTTCGCGGCCTGTCCCTGTTGACCCTGCTGGCCGCAGGCCTGGCCACGTCGGCCGCCGCTTCGGCCGCCGATCTGCTGGATCTGTCGTATCGGCCGCTGGCGGGCAAGCAGCAGGTAAACCTGCAGCAGCGTTACCACGGTCAGGTGCTGCTGGTGGTCAATACGGCAAGCAAGTGCGGCTATACCCCGCAGTACGAGGGTCTGGAAGCGCTGCAGAAGCAGTACGCCGGCAAGGGTTTTGCCGTGCTCGGCTTCCCGTCCAACGATTTCAAGGGGCAGGAGCCCGGTGACGAAAAGCAGATCCAGGATTTCTGCACGCTTACTTATGGCGTGAAGTTTCCGATGTTTGAAAAGGTGCACGTGACCGGCGCGCAGGCCACGCCGCTGTACCAGCGCTTGACCGCCGCTACCGGCGTGGCGCCGGCCTGGAACTTCCACAAGTATCTGGTCGGACGCGATGGCAGGGTCATCGCCCAGTTCGCCAGCAAGGTCACCCCGGATGATCCGCAGCTGAAAGCGGCCATCGACAAGGCGCTGGCGGCACCAGCCGCACATTGAATGCCGGCACGGATGCCTCGACATCGACGGCATGCGTGCGACAATACGTGTTTTCGCGCCGACGTCGGCGTCCAGTCACTTCCAGGAATGCAGCGAATGAAAATGGGAATGCGCGGCGCCGCGGCGTCGGTTCTGATTCTGGCGATGGGCACCACGGGTGTCGCCCTGTCGCAACAACCGGCCGCTCCCTCGGCCGCCAAGGAGACCGCACCCTTGAATTCCCCCAAGCAGAAACTCGGCTACGCCATTGGTCTGGATGTGGCCAAGTCGTTCGCGCCGATCGCCGATGAAATCGATGCGGCCGCGCTGCGCACTGCCGTGGAACGTTCCTTCGAAGGCCTGCAGCCGCAGATCACCCAGGAGCAGGCCAAGGCGACCGATGCCGCCCTGCGCCAGGTAGTGATGGCCCGCAGCGGCCAGCAGGTGCCGGGCGTCGCGCCGGGCTCGCAGCCGGCGAAGGTCGACCGGGTCAAGGTCGCGCAGATGATCGGCGCTTATTCGGTGGGTCCGTCGCTGGCACAGCTGAAGGACGATATCGATACCGCCTCGCTGTTTGACGCGATCAACACTGGCCTGAGCAAGGGCCAGCCGAAGATGACCGAAGCCGATGCCACTGCCACCATCCAGTCGTTCATGGGTGCCAAACAGGCCGAGATGCAGGCCAAGGCCGCACAGGCAGCGCAGACCAACCGTCAGGAAGGCAACGCGTTCCTGGCCAAGAACAAGACCCAGCCGGGCGTGGTGACCACCCCGTCGGGCCTGCAGTACCAGGTGATCCGTCCGGGCAGTGGCGAGCGTCCGCTGCCCTCCAGCAAGGTGCGCGTGAACTACGAAGGCAAGCTGCTCAACGGCACGGTGTTCGACAGTTCCGCCGGCCGTGGCCCGGCCGAATTCGGTCTGGACCAGGTCATCAAGGGCTGGACCGAGGGCGTGGCCCTGATGCCGGTCGGCTCGAAGTACCGCTTCTGGATCCCGGGTGAACTGGCATACGGCGAGAACGGCACCCCGGGTGGTCCGATCGGTCCGAATTCCACCCTGACCTTCGACGTCGAGCTGCTGGGCGTTCTGCCGTAAGTCAACACGGAGTCAGCACGGATATGCGCGTTGCGATTTTTGGTACCGGCTACGTAGGTCTGGTGACCGGCACCTGTCTGGCCGACGTCGGCCACCAGGTGGTCTGCGTCGATATCGACCAGGCCAAGGTGGATGGCCTCAACCAAGGCATCATTCCGATCTACGAGCCCGGCCTGGAGCCGATGGTGAAGGCCAACCACGCTGCGTCGCGGCTGGTGTTCACCACCGACGCGGCGACCGCCATCGGCCACGGCCAGGTGGTGTTCATCGCCGTGGGTACGCCGCCGGACGAGGATGGCAGCGCGGACCTGCAGTACGTGCTGGCTGTGGCCCGCACCATCGGTCGGTACATCTCGGTGCCGACCGTGGTGGTCAACAAGTCGACGGTGCCGGTGGGCACTGCCGACAAGGTACGTGCGGCCATTGCCGAGGAATTGGCAGCGCGCGGGGCGGATATCGCCTTTGATGTGGTGTCCAACCCTGAATTCCTGAAGGAAGGCGATGCCGTTGCCGACTGCATGCGGCCTGACCGCATCATCATCGGTGCGACCAGCGCCGAGTCGGTCGCAGTGATGCGTCGCCTGTACGCGCCGTTCAATCGCAACCACGATCGCGTGGTGGAGATGGACGTGCGTTCGGCCGAGCTGACCAAATACGCCGCCAATGCAATGCTGGCAACCAAGATTTCGTTCATGAATGAAATCGCCAACATTGCCGAGCGCGTGGGCGCCGACGTCGAGCAGGTCCGCCAGGGCATCGGTTCGGACCCGCGCATCGGCTGGCACTTCATCTATCCGGGTGCGGGTTACGGCGGTTCGTGTTTCCCCAAGGATGTGCAGGCCCTGGCTCGCACCGCGCAGCAGGCCGGCCTTGAGCCGAAGCTGCTGAACGCGGTGGAGGCGGTCAATGAATCGCAGAAGGGGCACCTGTTCGCCCTGATCCAGCGCCACTACGACAAGGGCGAAGACGAAGGCGTGCGCGGCAGGACGTTTGCCGTATGGGGCCTGGCGTTCAAGCCGAACACCGACGACATGCGCGAGGCCTCCAGCCGCCGCCTGCTGGCCCAGTTGTGGGAAGGTGGTGCGACGGTGCGCGCCTACGATCCGGAGGCGATGCATGAATCGCAGCGGATCTTCGGCGAGCGCGACGATCTGGTGTTCTGTGACAGCGCCGACGACGCGTTGCAGGGCGCCGATGCGTTGGTCGTGGTGACCGAGTGGAAGCAGTTTCGCAGCCCCGATTTCCAGATGCTGCGCGAGCGGCTGAAGGATGCGGTGGTGTTCGATGGCCGCAATCTTTACGAGCCGGCTGAAGTCGAGGCCGCCGGCCTCGCGTATTACGGCATAGGCCGGGGGCGTTCGCTGCATGTCTGAAGTACCGACCGAACGCGAGCAGGCGCTGGAAGCGCGCCTGGTCGAACTGGAGATGCGCGTGTCCTTCCAGGAACACGCGCTGGCCGAACTGAGCGATGCGCTGGCAGACGCGCGTATGGAAGGCAGCCGCAATGCCGGCATCCTGCGCGTGCTGCTGGAGGACCTGGGCAAGGTCCGCAATGCATTGAATTCTTCTGATCCGGCGAGCGAACCGCCGCCGCCGCACTACTGATCCATATCCTATGAGCGATACCCTCCGCGACCAGCTGATGGGCCTGGGCTTCAAGCCCGCGCCCAAGCCCGAGCGCAAGAATGATGGCCCCCGCCGTGATGGCCGCCCGCAGGGCAAGGGTGGCGCTGGCAATGGAAAGCCGCAGCACGCAGGCAAGGGCGAACACAAGCCTGGCGAGCGGCGGGTGCATGGCAATGGTGGTCCGGGCAAGCCCGGCCAGCAGCGTGGCCAGGGCCAGGGGCAGGGCCCGCGCAAGCCACGTACCGCTGAGGAAATGGATCTGGCCAAGGCCTACGCGATCCGTGCGCAGCGCGAAAAGGAAGAGCGCATCGAGACCGAGCGCCTGAAGCAGGAAGAGGCACGCCAGCGCCGCGAGGCCAAGGTGAAGCTGGAAGAGTTGCTGAAGGACAAGAGCCTGAATGCCGAAGCGGCTGATATCGCGCGCCACTTCCCGTACGGCGGCAAGATCAAGCGTATCTACGTCACCGCAGACCAGCTCAAGGCACTCAACGCCGGCGAACTGGGCGTGGTCCAGCTCAACGGTCGCTACCTGCTGGTGACGGCTGAAGTCCTGGCCCAGTCTGAAGCGGTATTTGCTGCTTCAGTGGCGTTGAAGGTCGACCCGAATGCGCCGGCCGAGGAAGATCCCTACGCCGACCCGCAGTACCAGGTGCCCGACGACCTGGTCTGGTAAGCACAGGATGGCCGCGGCGGAGCCAGTGTCGTCGCGACCGCGAGGGAAGGGATGACTGTGGATCCAAGCCGCGGCTACGTGCCGCACATCGACGGCCTGCGTGCGATTGCCGTGCTGGCCGTCATCGTGTTCCACCTGGACCCGGCCTGGTTGCCGGGTGGGTTCACCGGCGTTGACGTGTTCTTCGTCATCTCCGGTTTCGTGGTCAGTGCCTCCGTACATCGGTTGCCGGCGCTTTCGCTGGGGCAGTCGATGCTGCGCTTCTATGCGCGCCGCATCCGCCGCATCGCACCGGCACTGCTGACCTGCCTGCTGGCGACCGCCGTGGCAAGCGTTCTGTTCATCCCCGAATCCTGGCTCAGCGAGGCCAGCGACAAGACCGGATTGATGGCCTTCTTCGGTTTCAGCAACTGGGTGCTGGCGGCCATCGGCAACGACTATTTCGCGCCCAGGGCCGAGTTCAATCCGTATACCCATACCTGGTCGCTGGGCGTGGAAGAGCAGTTCTACCTGCTGTTCCCGTTGCTGTTCCTGGCTTGGGCGCGCGGCCGGCACGGGCGCTGGATCAGCCTGGGCCTGTTCGCGCTGGTCAGCGTGGCGTCGCTGTCGCATGCCGCCGTGCTGGGCATGCGCGAGGCGCCGCCGCCGTGGGCGTTCTATGCCACCAGTACCCGTCTGTGGCAGCTGGGCGTGGGCGTGCTGCTGTTCCAACTGCTTCATGTGCGCGAACCCCACATTGCGTTGACCGGACTACCTGCAAAACGCAGTGCGCCATTGTTCTCGCTGCTGGCCATGTTGATGCTGGCGCTGTTGGGGTGGGCCCTGTGGTCCGCGCGCGCGGGGCACTCGCCGTGGCCTGACGGTCTGCTGCCAGCTTTCGCCACCGCCGGCCTGCTGTGGTCCCTCCATCATCACCCGCAGGCGTGGATCGGCCGTCTTCTGGCCAGTTCGCCGATGCGCCGCATCGGCCTGCTTTCCTATTCGCTGTACCTGTGGCATTGGCCGGTGTTCGTGCTGATGCGCTGGACCGTTGGCCTGCAGACGCCGGTGCAGATGGCCGCCGCCGTCGGACTGGTGGTGGTGTTGTCCTGGCTGTCCTGGCGCTGGGTGGAACGACCCTTCCGTGGACCACTCGCGCAGCACCTGACGTCCGCACGCTGGGTAGTCACCGGTGGGGTAGTGCTGCTGCTGGCAGGGGGCATGCAGATGCTGCTGTATGCGCAGGCGCCGCTGCTGTCGTTGAGTACGGTGAGTCGACATCCGGCCGATTGGTACCCCAATGGCAAGAGCGTGGCCCGCGACTACCCGGACTGCGCGCTGGACGTCGGCAAGCACCGTTTCGAAGGAGGCAGTGCACGCACCTTCGCCCGCGGCCAATGCAGCCGTCCGGTGGTCGCAGGCGCGCCGGCGCAGGCATTCGTTGCCGGTGATTCACACGCCATGGCCTATATCGAACTGCTGCAGCGCCTGGCCCTGGATACCGGGACGCAGGTATCGCTGTATGGACGTGGCGGTTGCCCGCAGATCAGCCTGCAGAAGTGGCGAGGCGCCGGCGCTGGCTGTGCTGCGTTCGATGCGGCCGTGCTGGCCGACATCACGCATCGGGCGCAGCCCGGTGATGTGGTGGTGCTGGTGTCATTGCGGATCCCGCGCCTGTCCGACCAGTTTGTATTGTTCGATGCGCAGGCGCAGCTGGCCGGTGAACTGACGCCGGAAGCCGCCGCCGGACGCGAGGCGGAAGTGGCTGAGTCGATCAGGCTGTGGAAGCCGTTGGCCGAGCGCGGTGTGCGGATCGTGCTGGAAGCACCCAAGCCAGTGCTGCCGGCGCCCCCCTATCGCTGTTCGGACCGCTTCAATGCCCGCAACGAGGTCTGCCGCAACGGCATGGACAGCACCCGCGTGGCCATGGATACCCTGCGTGCGCCCATGCTGGGCAGCCTGCGGCAGGTGGTCGATGGCCTGCCCGGTGCGGTACTGTGGGACCCATTGCCGGTGCTGTGCGATGCCGCCCAATGCCCGGCGCAGCGGGAGGGCAGGCCGCTGTACTTCGATGGCGACCACCTCAGCGCATACGGCAATCGCATGTTGTTACCGTCGCTGCAGCAGGTGCTTCTGCAACCGTGAAACCGGGCATGATCCGGCCTTCCTGAGCAATCGCGGGCAGGGCTGGCACCGGGCCAACCCCGTCGGCGGATCATTCCGGGTCGTAATCCAGGTTCGAGGCCAGCCAACGTTCGGCCTGGGCGCGGTCCACACCCTTGCGGCGTGCGTAGTCAGCCACCTGCTCGCGCCCCAGCCGCCCGACCACGAAATACTGGCTCTGCGGGTGGCTGAAGTAGTAGCCCGACACCGCCGCGGTCGGCAGCATCGCGAAGCTTTCGGTCAGCTGCATGTCGGCGTTGGTTTCCGCGCCCAGCAGGTCGAACAACCGGCGTTTTTCGCTGTGCTCGGGACAGGCCGGATAACCGGGCGCGGGGCGGATGCCACGATACTTTTCGTCGATCAGCGCTTCGTTGTCGAGTGTTTCGGCGTGGTCGTAGCCCCAGAATCCGGTGCGTACGCGCTGGTGCAGGCGTTCGGCCAGTGCTTCGGCAAAGCGGTCGGCGAGCGCCTTCAGCAGGATCGCGTTGTAGTCGTCGTGGTCGGCCTCGAAACGGGCCACGTGCGCGTCGATACCGATGCCTGCGGTGACCGCGAAGGCGCCGATCCAGTCCTGCTTGCCGCTGTCGATCGGGGCGATGAAATCGGCAAGGCAGAAATCCGGGCGTTCGGCAGGCTTGTCCACCTGCTGCCGCAGGAAGTGCAGGGTGGCCTCGCCATCGGGATGCTGCACGCGTACGTCGTCGCCGATGCTGTTGGCGGGCCACAGGCCGAACACGGCCTTGGCCTGCAGCCACTTCTCGTTGACGATGCGGTCGAGCATCGCGCGCGCGTCCTGGTAAAGCTCGCTGGCCTGGGTGCCGACGATCTCATCGCTGAGGATGGCCGGGTACTTGCCGGCCAGTTCCCATGCCTGGAAGAACGGTGTCCAGTCGATGTAGGGCACCAGTTCGGCCAGCGGGTAGTCATCGAATACATGCAGGCCCGGCTGCTTCGGTGCGGGTGGCGTGTACGCCTCCCAGTCGCACTTGAATTTCTGGCCGCGTGCATGCTCCAGCGAGACCAGGCGCTTGGCGTCGCCGCGGTTGCGATGGCGGGTACGGATCTCGGCATAATCCGCCTCGTTGGCAGCGACGAACGCATCGCGCAGCTCGCGCGAGATCAGCGACTGCGCCACGCCCACGGCGCGCGAGGCATCCTTCACCCAGACCGTCGGCGCTTTGTAATGCGGGTCGATCTTCAGCGCGGTGTGCGCACGTGAGGTGGTCGCGCCGCCGATCATCAGTGGCAGATCGAAGCCTTGTCGCTGCATCTCACGGGCGACATGGCTCATTTCCTCCAGCGACGGCGTGATCAGGCCGGACAGGCCGATGATGTCGGCGTGGTGCTCGCGTGCGGCATCCAGGATCTTCTGCGCCGGTACCATCACGCCGAGATCGATCACCTCGAAGTTGTTGCAGGCCAGGACCACGCCGACGATGTTCTTGCCGATGTCGTGCACATCGCCCTTGACCGTGGCCATGATGATCCTGCCATTGCTGCGGGCGGTGTCGCCACTGCGTGCCTTCTCGGCCTCGATGTAGGGCAGCAGGTAGGCCACCGCCTTCTTCATCACGCGTGCGGACTTCACCACCTGCGGCAGGAACATCTTGCCGGCACCGAACAGATCGCCGACCACGTTCATGCCATCCATCAGCGGGCCTTCGATCACGTCCAGCGGGCGGCTGGAACGCTGCCGGGCTTCTTCGGTATCGGCTTCCACCCATGCGTCCAGGCCATGCACCAGCGCATGCGCCAACCGCGCATCCACCGGCTTCTCGCGCCAGGCCAGGTCTTCGGTCTTCGCCGCGCCCTTGCTGCCCTTGTAGCGCTCGGCGATTTCAAGCAGGCGCTCGGTGGCATCACGGCGGCGGTTGAGGATCACGTCCTCCACCCGTTCGCGCAGGTCCGGTTCCAGTTCGTCGTAGATCGGCATGGCGCCGGCGTTGACGATGCCCATGTCCATGCCCGCGGCGATCGCGTGGTACAGGAACACCGAGTGGATCGCCTGGCGCACGGTCTCGTTGCCACGGAACGAGAACGAAACATTCGACACGCCGCCAGACACATGGCAGTGCGGCAGCGTCTGCTTGATGATGCGGGTGGCTTCGATGAAGTCGACCGCGTAGTTGTCATGCTCTTCAATGCCGGTGGCGACGGCGAAGATGTTCGGGTCGAAGATGATGTCCTGCGGCGGGAAGCCGATTTCATCGACCAGCAGGCGATAGGCACGGGTGCAGATTTCGACCTTGCGCGCGCAGGTGTCGGCCTGCCCGCTCTCATCGAAGGCCATCACCACCGCGGCGGCGCCATAGCGCAGTACCTTGCGCGCATGCTCGCAGAACAGCTCCTCGCCTTCCTTCAGCGAGATAGAATTGACCACGCTCTTGCCCTGCAGGCACTTCAGGCCAGCCTCGATCACGCTCCATTTGGAGGAATCGACCATCACCGGAATTCGGGCGATGTCCGGCTCGGACATGATCAGGTTGAGGTAGCGGGTCATTGCCGCTTCCGAATCGATCAGACCCTCGTCCATGTTGACGTCGAGGATCTGCGCGCCGCTGGCCACCTGCTGCCGGGCCACGTCCACTGCTTCCTCGTAACGGCCTTCCTTGATCAGCTTGCGGAACTGCGCACTGCCGGTGACGTTGGTGCGTTCACCGACGTTGACGAACAGCAGGTCCGGCGTGATGACCAGCGGTTCCAGGCCGGACAGGCGGGTAGGGCGGACAGGTGTCATGGCAGGCGGCGGCTCAGCGGCAACAGGGGGACGTGCGGGAGGGAGAGGAGGTGTTCATGCCGCCCGCACCTGGGTGGCAGGCAGGGCGCGCGGCGGCAGCCCGGCCACCGCCAGCGCGATCGCGCGGATGTGGTCCGGGGTGGAGCCACAGCAGCCGCCGACCAGGTTGAGCAGGCCATCTTCGGCAAAGCCACGCAGGGTGGCGGCCATTTCCTCGGGCGTTTCGTCGTACTCGCCGAAGGCATTGGGCAGGCCGGCATTGGGATGGGCACTGACGTAGCAGTCCGACACCTGCGACAGGGTTTCCACGTGCGGACGCATGGCATCGGCGCCGAGTGCGCAGTTCAGGCCGATCGACAATGGCCGTGCATGCGCGAGTGACGCCTGGAACGCCTCGGCGGTCTGTCCGGACAGGGTGCGCCCGGAAGCATCGGTGATGGTGCCGGAGATCATGATCGGCAGCCGTGCGCCACGTGCATCGAAGGCCTCCTCGATGGCGTACAGCGCGGCCTTGGCATTGAGCGTATCGAAGATGGTCTCGACCATGATCGTGTCGGCGCCACCATCGATCAGGCCGTCAATGGCTTCGCGGTAGGTACCGCGCAGCTCATCGAAACTGGTGTTGCGGAAGCCGGGATCATTGACATCCGGGCTGATCGAGGCGGTGCGGCTGGTCGGGCCGAGCACGCCGATGACGAAGCGCGGCTTGTCCGGCGTGGTCGCCGCCACCGCATCACAACAGGCACGGGCAACGGCAGCGCCCGCCTTGTTCAGCTCGTACACCAGGTGTTCGAGGTGGTAGTCGGCCTGGCTGACCGAGGTGGCGTTGAAGGTATTGGTTTCCACCAGGTCCGCGCCCGCTTCCAGGTACGCGGTATGGATGCCGGCGATGACCTCCGGCCGGGTCAGCAGCAACAGGTCGTTGTTGCCTTTCAGGTCGTGGCCTTGCGGTGTTCCGCCATGGTCGCAGCCGGGGCCATGGGCGTGGTCGTAGCCGCCGGCGAAGCGCTCGCCCCGGTAATCGTCTTCCTGCAGGCCGTGTCGCTGGATCATCGTGCCCATCGCACCGTCGATGATCAGGATGCGATCACGCAGGGCAGCGAGCAGCAATTCCACACGTTCCGGGTGTAGCCAGGGCAGGGCGGGCATGTCGACCTCAGGGCTTGTTGGCGATCAGCGAAATCACTTCGAAATGCGGTGGACGCTTTTCGCGGGTGACCGTTTCCAGGTTGGAGACCTGCAGGCCGGCCTTGTCGACGAACTTCTTCAGCTCCTTGTCGCTGAAGCCGAGGTTGACGTGGCCATAGGCATCGACCGCAGCCTTGTGCTCGTGGCGGGCCAGGCTGCACAGCAGCAGGCGACCGCCCGGGCGCAGCACGCGCGCAGCTTCGGTCACCGCCTGCGCCGGCTTGCTGGCGTAGGTCAGTGCGTGCATCAGCACGACCAGGTCGAAGCTGCGGTCCTTGAAGGGCAGGGCATGCATGTCGCCCTCGCGGACTTCCACGTTCGGCAGGCGGCGCAGGCGTTCGCTGGCGGCGGCCACCACGCGCGCGCTGGTGTCGATGCAGACATAACGCCTGGCGTGCGGTGCGACCAGTTCGGCCAGCACACCGTCGCCGGAGGCGATATCCAGCACGTCGCCGGTTTCCAGCAACGGTAGCGCGGTACGTGCCAGTGCTTCCCAGGTGCGGCCCGGGGAGTAGTGGCGTTCCATGTCACCGGCCACGCTGTCGGCCCAGTTCTGGTCGGAAGCGCGGTGGGCGAGCACCGCAGCGACCCGTTCAGCGTCCTGGCGCAGCAACGGGTCATCGCTTCCGTTGCTCAGGGCATGCCACAATGCACGCTGCGCCGGATCCAGCTGGGCTTCGTCGAAACGGTAGTACGCCGATACGCCTGCACGGCGATCGCGCACCAGGCCGGCTTCCTTCAGGCGTGCCAGATGCGTCGATACCCGCGGCTGCGCCAACCGGGTGATGGCCGAAAGCTCGGCCACAGTCAGTTCTTCCTGCTCCAGCAGCGCCAGCAGGCGCACCCGGGTAGCATCGGCGAACACCTTCAGGCGGGTCGACCAGTCTTCCAGATCCATAAACATCTACCTATCGCGATATAGAGATATATTCGCTGACGGGGGCTGCCCGGTCAAGCCGCCGCCAGGGCCGAGTCAGCCGCCAATGCCCCGCCCCCGGTACAATCGGTGAACCATTTTCCCGGGAGGGTGTTGTGGATTTCAGCTTTACCGAAGAGCAGTTGATGCTGCAGGACGTTGCGCGCCGGATCGCGCAGGAAAAGATCGCCCCGAGTGCGGAGCACCATGACCGTACTGGCGAGTTCCCGCTGGACAACATCCGCCTGCTGGGCGAGAACGGCCTGATGGGCATCGAAGTGCCGACCGAATACGGTGGCGCGGGCATGGACCCGATCGCATACGTGCTGGCGATGGTGGAGGTCGCCGCCGGTGATGCTGCGCACTCGACCATCATGTCGGTCAACAATTCGCTGTTCTGCAACGGCATCCTGACCCATGGCAGCGAAGCTCAGAAGCAGAAATACGTGCGCGCCATCGCCGAGGGCGAGGCCATCGGTGCGTTCGCGCTGACCGAGCCGCAGTCGGGCTCGGACGCCACAGCGATGCGTTGCCGTGCGATCAAGCAGGCCGATGGCAGCTATGTCATCAACGGCAAGAAGAGCTGGATCACCTCCGGACCGGTGGCCAAGTACATCGTGCTGTTCGCGATGAGCGAGCCGGACAAGGGCGCGCGTGGCATCACCGCGTTCATGGTCGACACCGACAAGGCCGGTTTCGGCCGCGGCAAGACCGAACCGAAGCTGGGCATCCGTGCCTCGGCCACCTGCGAGATCGAGTTCAACGATTACGTGGCGCAGCCCGAAGACGTGCTGGGCCAGGAAGGCGAGGGCTTCAAGATCGCCATGGGCGTACTTGACGCCGGTCGTATCGGCATCGCCTCGCAGGCGATCGGCATCGCCCGTGCCGCCTATGAGGCGACCCTGGAGTACGTGAAGGACCGCAAGGCCTTCGGTGCGGCCATCGGCACCTTCCAGATGACCCAGGCGAAGATCGCCGACATGAAGTGCAAGCTGGATGCGGCGCTGCTGCTGACCTTGCGTGCGGCGTGGGTGAAGGGTGAGGGCAAACGCTTCAGCAACGAGGCGGCCATCGCCAAGCTGACTGCATCGGAAGCGGCGATGTGGATCACCCATCAGGCCGTGCAGATCCATGGCGGCATGGGCTATTCCAAGGAAATGCCGCTGGAGCGCTACTTCCGTGATGCCAAGATCACCGAGATCTACGAAGGCACCTCGGAGATCCAGCGCCTGGTGATCGCCCGCAACGAGACCGGGCTGCGTTGATATTCCTGTGCCGCGCCGCTGCAATGGCGGCGCGGCAGTAATCCAAGCCATGCATGGATGGCGTTACGTCCAGATGGCGTGCCCGACCCTGGCCCCCGGACATCCATGCTGCTCTAATGCGGTTCGTTTTTCTGGAGATACCACATGATCTACCGCGGCTGGGGCTTCATGACGCTGGTGACGCCGATCGCAGGCATCCTCTTGCTGGCGTACTTCTTCCCGAACGACGGCCCCAAGGGCAACATTCCGCTGCAGCAAGTGCTGCTGGGCGGTGGCATCGGCGCGGCGGTGAACGTGCTGCTGGGCCTGTGGCTGAACCGTGTGCCCCGGCAGAAGGGTGAGGCCGCACCCCATCATTTCTTCTTCGTGCCGATGCAGTGGGCTGCGCTGATTCTCGTTGCAGTGTGCGTGGTGACCGCCTTGCTGCGCTGATACGTCGCCTTGGCAAGCGCCAACCAAGGTTGGCGGCTACCGGGCATGCCGCTGCTTTGGTAGATGCCAACCTTGGTTGGCATGGATTCAAAAGCAGCAAAGAAAAAGGCCCCGGATCGCTCCGGGGCCTTTCTCGTTTCAACTCACCGTCGGATCAACGATCCGGGCGGTGGGCGGATTCCGCATCACGCTGGCGGCCGAGGAATTCCTTCGACGGTTCATCCAGCTTGTCGCCCAGCATGCGCCGCACGACCACGAAGAACACCGGAATCATCAACAGGCCGAGCAGGGTGGCGAACAGCATGCCGCCGATCACGCCGGTACCGATGGCGTGACGCGAGTTGGCGCCGGCACCGGTGGAGATCGCCATCGGAATGACACCCATGATGAACGCGAAGGACGTCATCAGGATCGGGCGGAACCGCAGGCGCGCCGCTTCGATGGTGGCATCGCGCAGGGTCTTGCCCGCCGCACGCTGCTCCACCGCGAACTCCACGATCAGGATCGCGTTCTTCGCGGCCAGGCCGATCACCGTGATCAGGCCGATCTTGAAGAACAGATCGTTCGGCAGGCCACGCATCATCGACAGGGCGAGTGCGCCCAGCACGCCCAGCGGTACCACCAGCAGCACCGCCACCGGGATCGACCAGCTTTCATACAGCGCGGCCAGGCACAGGAACACGACCACGATGGACAGTACCAGCAGCAGCGTCGCGGCGTTGCCGGCCAGGATTTCCTGGTAGGACAGGCCGGACCAGTCGTAGCCGAAGCCCGCCGGCAGGTCGTCGTTGACGATGCCTTCCATCGTCTGCATCGCTTCACCCGAGCTGGTGCCCGGTGCCTGCGAACCGACGATGTTGATCGCCGAGTAGCCGTTGTAGCGGCTCAGCGACGGCGGTGCCGAGACCCATTCGGACTTGACCACCGTGCTCAACGGGATCATCGCGTTGGTGCCATCGGCATTGGTGGTCAGGCTGGACGGGCTGTAGAAGCTCTTCAGCGATTCCTGGCCGGTGCGGTACGGACCATCGGCCTGCATGGTCACGCGCTTGATGCGGCCTTCGTAGAAGAAGTCGTTGACGTACACCGGGGCCAGCATCAGCTGGATGGTGCTGTACACGTCCGACACCGACATGCCCATCGACTGCGCCTGCACGCGGTCCACGTGCAGCTGCAGCTGCGGGGCGTTTTCCAGGCCGTTCGGGCGCACGCCGACCAGGTGGTCCGGCTTCTGCGCGGCCTGGCCGAGCAGGATGTTGCGGGCCTGGGTCAGCTGCTCGTAACCGGCACCACTACGGTCCTGCAGCCACATGTCGAAGCCGCCGAACTGCCCAAGGCCCTGCACGGTCGGAAGATTGACCACGAAGATCTGCGCTTCCTTGATGCCGTAGAACGCGCCGTTCATGTTCTGGATGAATTCCGGAGCAGTGAACTTGCGCTCTTCCCACGGCTTCAGGCGGATGAAGCCCATGCCCACGTTCTCGCCGGAGCCGACGAAGCTGAAACCGGCCACCTGCAGCATGCCTTCATAGCCATCCTGCTTCTCCAGAATGCCGCGCATCTGTGCGAACGCTTCGTTGGTCTGGCTCTTGGTCGAGCCCGGCGGCAACTGCACGATCGCCAGTGCATAGCCCTGGTCTTCTTCAGGCAGGAAGCTGCCCGGCATGCGGGTGAACAGGAAACCGCACAGCGCGGTCAGCACCACGAACAGGATCATCCAGCGTGGTGCATGGCGCACCGCCGAGGTGATGTGGCCCACATAGGTGTGGCTGATCTTGTCGTAGTACTTGTTGAAGGTGCGGTAGACGATGTTCGGGTTGTCGTTGTGCGTCGGCTTGAGGAACGTCGCGCACAGCGCCGGGGTGAAGCCCAGTGCCAGGAATGCCGAGAACGCCATCGAGATGGCGATGGTCAGGGCGAACTGCTTGTAGATTTCACCGGCCGCACCGCCCTGCAGGGCGGAGGGGATGAACACCGCCGCCAGCACGACCGTGATGGCCACCACCGCGCCGGTGATCTGGGTCATCGCCTTCTGCGTGGCCGGCTTCGGCGCAAGGCCTTCCTCGGTCATGATGCGTTCGACGTTCTCGATCACCACGATCGCGTCATCGACCACGATGCCGATCGCCAGCACCATCGCAAACAGGGTCAGCTGGTTGATCGTGAAGCCGATCATCCACATGCCCAGGAACGTACCCAGCAGGGCCACCGGAATGACCAGGGTCGGGATCAGGGTAGCGCGGAAGTTCTGCAGGAAGATCAGCATCACCAGGAACACCAGCAACACGGCTTCGAACAGGGTCTTGACCACTTCCTGGATCGAGATCTTGACGAAGGTGGTGCTGTCGTACGGCGAGAACCAGGTGACGCCGGACGGGAAGCTGGGCTGCAGCTCGTCCATCTTGCCGCGCACGGCCTCGGCCACGTTCAGGGCGTTGGCGCCTGGCAGCAGCTGGATCGCGAAGGCGCCGGTGGGCTTGCCGTTGTACTGGGTATCGAAGCCGTAGTTGTTGGCACCGAAGGCGACGCGGGCAATATCCTTCAACAGCACGCGCGAGCCATCAGCATTGGCCCGCAGGATGATGTTCTCGAACTCCTGCGGCGAGCTGAAGCGACCTTCGGCCGACACCGTGGCGGTGAAGTGCTGGCCTTCCGGCGACGGGTCGGAGCCCAGCGCACCTGCAGCGAACTGCACGTTCTGCGCGCGTACCGCCGCCAGCACCTGGCTGGCCGACAGGCCGTAGCCCTGCATCTTTTCCGGGTTGAGCCAGATGTTCATGGCGTACTCGGAACCGAACTGCTGGGTGCTGCCGACGCCGGGGATGCGCGAGACCTGGTCGAGCACGCGCGAGCCGACGATGTCGTTCAGCGCGTCACGGTTGATGGTCGGCGTATCGGATTGCAGCGCCACCACCATCAGGAAGCCGGCGTTGGCCTTGGCCACCACCACGCCCTGCTGGGTGACTTCCGAAGGCAGTCGCGGCGTGGCCAGCGAGACCTTGTTCTGCACCTGCACCTGGGCGATGTCCGGATCGGTACCGGTCTCGAAGGTCAGGGTGATCGAGGCGCGGCCGTTGGACGCGGACGAGGAGCTGAAGTACAGCAGGTGATCGATACCGGTCAGCTGCTGCTCGATCACCTGGGTGACCGACTTCTCCGTGGTATCCGCGCTCGCGCCCGGGTAGGTGGCCGAGACGGTCACCTGCGGCGGGGCGATGTTGGGGTAGGACTCTACGCCGAGGTTGAGGATCGCGATCACGCCGCTGAGCGAGATCAGGATCGCCACCACCCAGGCGAAGACTGGATGTTCGATGAAAAATTTAGGCATGACGGAAGGTCCCGTTACTGCTTGTTCGAATCGGTGGCGGCCGGCTCGGCCTTGTCGGCCTGGTCAGCCTTGGCCGGTGCCTTGGCGTCGGCCGGAGCTGCGGCAGGCGCGCCCGGAGCAGCAGCGCCAGCGGCAGGCTTGCCGTTGGCGTCCTGGCCCGGGGTCCACGGCTTGGCCGTGGCCGGCGTGCCTTCCTTGACCTTCTGCACGCCGGCGACGACCACCTTGTCACCAGCGGCCAGGCCCTCGCTGACCAGCCAGTTGCCGTTCTGCGCGCCGTCGGTCTTGACGTTCTTGCGGACGACCTTGCCGTCGGCGCCGACCACCATCACATAGCCGCCGGTGGTGTCACGCAGCAGCGCCTGCTGTGGCACCAGGTAGGCGTTGTTGCGCTCGCCCAGGTTGGCCTGGAAGCTGACGAAGGCGCCCGGCAGCAGGATCTTCTGCGGGTTCGGCAGCACCGCACGCAGCGACACTGCGCCAGTGGCCGGGTCGACCGTGGTCGAGGAGAAGTCCAGCGTGCCTGGCTCGCTGTAGGTGCTGCCGTCGGCCAGCTTGACGTTGACCGTGGCCTTGCCGTCGCCGGACAGGGCCAGCGTGCCCTTGGCCTGCTGCGCACGCAGCTGGGTCAATTCATCCACGCTGAGCGAGAAGTTCACGTACAGCGGATCGAGCTGGTCCACGGTGGTCAGCAGGGTTACATCGCCCTGGCCGACCAGCGCGCCCTCGGTCACCTGCTGCTTGTTGGCCACGCCACTGATCGGGGCGGTGACGTCGGTATAGCCCAGGCTGATGCGGCTGCTGGTCACCGAGGCTTCGGCCTGCTTGACCGCGGCCAGCGCGGTGCGCTCGGCCGACTCGGCGTTGTCCAGGTCGGCCTTGGACACGAACTTCTGTGGTGCCAGCGAACGGGCGCGGTCAGCGGCGACCTTGGCATTGGCGTAGGTCGCGCGTGCCGAAGCCAGCTGGGCTTCGGAGGCGCTGAGCGAGGCGCGCAACGGTGCCGGATCGATCAGGAACAGGGTCTGGCCCTGCTTGACCTCGCTGCCTTCCTGATAGACGCGCTTGAGCAGCACGCCGGGGACGCGGGCGCGCACATCGGCGCTGCGGAACGGCGACAGGCGACCGACCAGCTCGCGCTGCAGCGGCAGGGTCTGCGGCTTGGCGTCGATCACGCCCACCTCCGGCGGTGGAGGCGTCGGCTGTTCCGGCTTCTTGCAGGCAGCTACGGCGACAGCAACGGCGCACGTCAAGGCAAGGGTGCGGAGTGGGGCGGTCATCAGGAGGAACTCCGGGGTTGGTTTGAAGGCGGGGCCGGCGAGGGCTGCGGCGCGAACGCGCGCAGGAAGCCATCGACGGAGAACTCTGCCCAGCGTCGACGCAACGCTGCGTCATCACGATGGGGGGTATGGAAGCGCTGTTTGTCGAAATCCTGACCGGCGATCATGCTCAGCAGCAGTTCGGCCATGAAGTGCGGGTCGTCATGCCGCAGCAGACCACGACTGCAAACGGTTTCAATCCATTCAGCAAGATGAAGTGTCAACGCGCCGGCGCCATGCCGGTACAGCGTACGCGCCTCTTCGGGAAACTGTGCTGCGTCGGCGGCGATCAGGCGACAGGCCTGGCCGACGTGGGGCTGGTTGAAGTGCTCCAGGAAGTCGGTGGCGAACTGCAGCAGGCTGCCACGCAGGTCGTCACCGCGGAGTGCACGCAGCATGGCCCCGGTGGCGTGACCGACGTGGCGCTGCATCACCCGCCGCAGCAGGGCCTGCTTGTTGCCGTAGCGCGAGTACAGGGTCTGCTTCGAGCAACCTGCATGCTGGGCAACCGCATCCATGCTCATCTGCATGCCCTGTTGGGCCAGCAGTTCGCGCACGGCATCGAACACGCGCTCATCACGCGCGTCGAGGGCGACAGGAAGGTAGGCCGGATTCACGCGGTGGACTATACCGTCCAGTTCAGGATTGTGGAATCGCGCCGATGTTGCCGCATGTGTCTTCCGGTAACACATTTTGCCGATCCTGTCGGCAACGCCACGCGACGGTGATGCCCATACCGGTGCGAACTGAATAGGGCATCTAAACCGCAGCAAACCCGAATCTGGTTATTCCGTCCTGCAGCAAGGCCTTTTCTTGCGGTAGGGCTACAATTTCATTTTCCCAACTGAGCAAGCGCGCCGCTCTGCCATGAAACCGCAAAAAACCGCAGCCAAGACCGTGAAAAACAAAAGCAAACCAGTTGAGTCGGAGGTCGCAGTGACCGCTGGTTTCTCCCTGGAGCCGGTGTACACGGCCTTGCGCAAGCGTTACCCCGCGGCCGCTCAGGCCGAGGCAGTGGCATTCGCAGCCGATTTCTACAAGCGCATGGAGGCGGACGAGTTCCCCCACCACAGCGCTGAGGAGTGGGCCGCGCTCGCAGCCGAAACACTGGAATTCGCCCGTGCCCGCAAGGCCGGCAAGGCCAATGTCCGCGTGTTCAATCCGACCGCGAAGGCCAATGGTTGGGAATCGCCGCACACCGTGCTGCAGATCATCAACGACGACATGCCGTTCCTGGTCGACACCGTGACCATGTCGCTGGCCGAGCATGGTGTTGGCGTGCATGTGCTGGGCCACCCGGTGCTGCATTTCACCCGTGACAAGGCCGGCAAGCTGACCAAGGTCGGCGAGGGCCAGCTGGAATCGGTGATGCTGCTGGAGATCGACCGCCAGCCGGCCGAAGCCATGGCAGGCATCGAGCAGGCCATCAACAAGGCGCTGGATGAAGTGCGCGCCATCGTGCGCGACTGGCAGCCGATGCAGGACAAGGCGCTGGCGCTGGCCGATGACCTCGGCAGCCGCCAGCTGCCGGTCGACGCTGCCTCGCGCAAGGAAGCACAGGAATTCCTGCGCTGGGCCGCCGACAACCACTTCACCTTCTTCGGCTACCGCGAGTACCGCGTCGAGAAGCAGGGCAAGGAAGAAGTACTGGCGCCGCTGAATGATACCGGCCTGGGCCTGATGCGCGGCAAGGACAAGTCGGCCGCCCGTCCGGTCAAGACGTTGGCCGCCCAGGGCCTGAACACCACGTCCGGGCTGAAGGACGCGTTGATCCTGACCAAGACCAATGCCCGTTCGCGCGTGCATCGCGCCGGTTACATGGACTACATCGGCGTGCTGGAATTCGACGCCAAGGGCAAGATCATCGGCGAACAGCGCTTCCTCGGCCTGTTCACCTCCAGCGCCTACAACCGCCGCCCGTGGGAAATCCCGCTGGTGCGTCAGCGCTACGAATACGTGATGAAGCAGTCCGGCCTGGCCGGCTCCAGCCATAGTGGCAAGGCCCTGCGCCACATCCTGGAAACCCTGCCGCGCGAAGAACTGTTCCAGTCCAGCGAGGACGAACTGTTCCGCACCGCGATGGGCGTGCTGGGCCTGCAGGAGCGTGTGCGCAGCCGCCTGTTCCTGCGTCGCGACAAGTACAGCCGTTTCATTTCCGCGCTGGTCTACCTGCCGCGCGAGCGTTTCAACACCGACGTGCGCCTGCGCATCGAAGCGATGCTCAAGGAAGCACTGCACGGCGAGTACGTGGACAGCTCGGTGGTGCTGGGTGAATCGCCGTTGGCCCAGGTGCACCTGATCGTGCGTCCGAAGCCGGGCGAAATGCTCGACGTCGATACCGCCGAACTGGAGCAGAAGCTGGCCCAGGTGCTGCGCAACTGGCAGGACGATCTGCGCGAAGCGCTGGTCACCCGCCATGGCGAAGCCGAAGGCCTGCGCATTGCTGCGCGTATCGGCAAGGCGCTGCCGGCCGGTTACATCGAAGACAACAGCACCGCCGTTGCCGCCAACGATGTCAGCCAGCTCGATGCGCTGACCGGCCCGGATGACCTGCGTTTGAGCCTGCAGGCCGTGCCGCGCGAATCCGGTGATGGCTTGCGCCTGAAGCTGTATCGCCAGCTGGATGACATCCCGCTGTCGGACGCGCTGCCGATGATGGAAAACATGGGCCTGCGCGTGATCGCCGAGCGTCCGTACCGCCTGTCGGTGGACAACGCACCGGTGTACGTGCAGGACTTCGAGGTCGAGTCGACCGCCGGTGCGATCGATGCGGCCAGTGTCGACGAAGCCTTCGGTGAGACCTTTGCCCGCGTCTGGCACGGCGATGCCGAGAACGATGCCTTCAACCGCCTGGTGCTGGCTGCCGGTCTGCACTGGCGCCAGGTCGCCATGCTGCGCGGCTACTGCAAGTACCTGCTGCAGACCGGCGTGCCGTTCTCGCAGGCGTACGTCGAAGGTACCTTCACCCGCTATCCGCTGCTGGCGCGCCTGCTGGTGGAACTGTTCGAAGCCCGCTTCGATCCGGCCACCGGCCATGAAAGCAAGGAAGACATCGCCGCCGGCCAGGCGCAGCTGAAGGCCCACCTCGAGGTGCTGGCTGCCGGCGACGAGGCCACCCTGAAGGTGCTCAAGACCGTGGTCGACGCCCGCAAGGGCGACCGCGATGCGCAGATGCAGGCCGCGCGCGAAGCGCTGCTGAAGCTGATGGACCGCGTGTCGAGCCTGGACGAGGACCGCATCCTGCGTTCCTTCATGGGCGTGATCGATGCGACCCTGCGCACCAGCTACTACCAGACCGATGCCAACGGCCAGCATGGCCATGTCATCAGCTTCAAGTTCGATTCGGCCCTGGTGCCGGACCTGCCCAAGCCGCGTCCGTACCGCGAAATCTTCGTGTACGGTCCGCGCGTGGAAGGTACCCACCTGCGCTTCGGTGCCGTCGCCCGTGGCGGCCTGCGCTGGTCGGATCGTCGCGAAGACTTCCGTACCGAAGTGCTGGGCCTGGTCAAGGCACAGATGGTCAAGAACACCGTCATCGTGCCAGTCGGCGCGAAGGGCGGCTTCTTCGCCAAGATGCCGCCGGTGAATGGCGATCGCGATGCGATCTTCGCCAACGGCGTGGCCTGCTACAAGCTGTTCATCCAGGGCCTGCTGGACATCACCGACAACATCGTCAACAACAAGATCGTGCCGCCGGTGGATGTCGTGCGCCATGACATGGACGATCCGTACCTGGTGGTGGCTGCCGACAAGGGCACCGCGACCTTCTCCGACATCGCCAACGGCCTGGCCATCGCGCACGGCTTCTGGATGGGCGATGCGTTCGCCTCCGGCGGTTCGGTTGGTTACGACCACAAGGGCATGGGCATCACCGCGCGCGGCGCATGGGAGTCGGTCAAGCGCCACTTCCGTGCACTGGGCCGTGACAGCCAGACCCAGGACTTCACCGCGGTCGGCGTCGGCGACATGTCCGGCGACGTGTTCGGCAACGGCATGCTGCTGTCGCGTCACATCCGCCTGGTGGCCGCGTTCGATCACCGCCACATCTTCCTGGATCCGAACCCGGATGCAGCGACCACGTTCGTCGAACGTGAGCGTCTGTTCACCGTGCCGCGTTCGAGCTGGGCGGACTACGACGCCAAGTTGATCAGCAAGGGCGGCGGCGTGTATCCGCGCAGCCTGAAGTCGATCGAGATCACCCCGCAGGTGCGTGAGGTGCTGGGCCTGGACGAGAGCGTCAAGGCGCTGTCGCCGAACGATCTGATGAGCGCGATCCTGAAGGCGCCGGTGGACCTGCTGTGGAACGGCGGCATCGGTACCTACGTCAAGGCCGCCAGCGAGCAGCACAGTGATGTCGGCGACCGCGCCAACAACGCCCTGCGCGTGAATGGTGGCGAGCTGCGCTGCAAGGTGGTAGGCGAGGGCGGCAACCTGGGCATGACCCAGCTGGGCCGCATCGAAGCCGCCCAGGCGGGTGTGCTGCTCAACACTGACTTCATCGACAACTCGGCCGGTGTGGATACCTCCGACCATGAAGTCAACATCAAGATCCTGCTCAACGATGTGGTGCGGGCCAAGAAGCTGACCGTCGAGCAGCGCAACAAGCTGCTGGCGTCGATGACCGACGAAGTCGCTGCGCTGGTGCTCAACGACAACTATCGCCAGAACCAGGCCCTGAGCCTGATGGAGCGGATGGCGGTCAAGCGCCTGGGTTCCAAGCAGCACTTCATCCGTACCCTGGAACAGCAGGGCCTGCTGGATCGCCAGATCGAGTTCCTGCCGTCCGATGCCGAGCTGTCCCAGCGCAAGGCGCGCGGCCAGGGCCTGACCCGTCCGGAACTGTCGGTGCTGCTGTCCTACTCCAAGCTGGTGGCGTTCGCCCAGCTGCTGGATTCGGACATCCCGGAAGACCCGTACCTGTCCAAGGAACTGCAGCGCTACTTCCCGACCCCGCTGCAGAAGAAGTACGCCGACGCGATGGAGCGTCACCGCCTGAAGCGCGAAATCATCGCCACGGCCGTGACCAACCAGACCATCAACCGCATGGGCGCCACCTTCCTGATGCGCATGCAGGAAGACACCGGCCGTTCCATTGCCGAGGTCGCCAAGGCCTACACCATCAGCCGCGAAACGCTGGATGCACGTGCGCTGTGGGCGCAGATCGACGCCCTCGACGGCACTCTGCCGGAGTCGGTACAGATCGATGCGCTGGAAGTGATCTGGAAGCTGCAGCGTTCGTTCGTACGCTGGCTGCTGTCGCGCCCGGGCCCGATGCCGGGCATCACCGAGGCGGTCAACCGCTACCAGGGTCCGTTCAATGACATCCGTGTTGCTTCGGGTGTGCTGCCCGATTCGCAGCGTCCGACCTACGAGGCCCTGGTGGCCGAGTGGAAGGAAAAGGGCCTGCCGTCGGCACTGGCACAGCAGCTGGCCGAACTGCACTTCCTGGAACCGGCATTCGACATCATCGAACTGGCCCGTACCCGCAAGCTGAAGCCGGTGGATGTCTCCAAGATCCACTTCCGCCTGGGCGACGCCCTGCAGCTGCCGTGGCTGTTCGAGCAGATCGACGCGCTGGAGGTCAACGGCCGCTGGCACGCGGTGGCACGTGGCGTGCTACGTGACGAACTGGCCGCACACCATCGCAGCCTGGCCGGCCAGGTGCTCGCCACCAAGGGCAGCACCGCTGAAGCCAAGGTGGCCGCGTGGATCGGTCGTGACGACAGCAGCCTGCGCTTTACCCTTGCGATGCTGGCGGAACTGGCCGAGCAGAAGACCCTGGACTACCCGACCGTCTCGGTCGCAGTCCAGCGCCTGGGTCAGCTGGCTGCCCACGGCGCGTAAGTGATGTAGCGCCGGGCGCTGCCTGGCGTGCGTGAAACAGAACGGCCCCGCGAAAGCGGGGCCGTTCTGTTTCTGCCCTTGACCTTTGCGACCACCTGACCCGACGCCGGCCGTGAATCTGCCAGGTGGATGACCGGCATATCCGCCGGGACCGTGAGCGCCATGGATGGCGCGATCGAGCCCCCATGGATGGGTTTACGGCGTGTCCCGGCGGATATGCCGGTCATCCGCCACGCGGGGTCCATCCCCCGGCGCTCGGTTATGCTCTCCACCACGCCTTCCCCCGGATCCACCGATGAGCGACACCCCCCGCATCGCTTTCCTGGCCAGTACCACCGAACCCGCGCAGATGGCCCGCGCAGCGATGGTCTCGCGCTATGGCGACCACGCGCCCGACCAGGCCGACGTGCTGTGTCCGCTCGGTGGCGATGGCTTCATGCTGCAGACCTTGCATCGTCACGGACACCTGGGCAAACCGGTTTTCGGCATGAAGCTGGGCACGGTGGGTTTCCTGATGAACCAGTACCGTGGCGACGACGACGTGCACGCGCGTATCGCCCGTGCCGAGCCGGCCCACCTGCGACCGCTGGAGATGGTGGCGCTTACCGAATCGGGCACTACCACCGGGTCGCTGGCCTACAACGACGTCTCGCTGCTGCGCCAGACCCGGCAGGCGGCGCATATCGGCATCGACCTCAATGGCCAGGAGCGGGTGGGCGAACTGATCGGTGATGGTGTGCTGGTGGCCACACCGGCAGGAAGCACCGCCTACAACTACTCGGCGCATGGACCGGTGCTGCCGCTGGGCTCGCACACCATTGCCCTGACGCCGCTGGCCCCGTATCGCCCGCGCCGCTGGCGCGGCGCCATCCTCAAGGCTGACACCGAAGTGCGCTTCCGCGTGCTCGATCCCTACAAGCGTCCGGTCAGCGTCACCGCCGATTCGCACGAGACCCGCGATGTGGTCGAAGTGACGATCCGTGAGTCGCGCGAGCACCGGGTGACCCTGCTGTTCGACCCGGAGCACAACCTGGAAGACCGGATCCTGAGCGAACAGTTCGTTTTTTGACGACAATAGGCGGCCGGCACTGCCGACCGCTTGAAGGACCCCACCGATGGGCGACAATTCCCCCCGTTTGCTGACCGTCGCGGTGACCTCGCGTGCGCTGTTCGACCTGGAAGAAAGCCATGCGCTGTTCGAGAGCGATGGCGTGGCCGCCTATGCCGAGTACCAGCGCCAGCACGAGGACGACATCCTCGGGCCGGGCGTGGCCTTCCCGGTGGTGCGCAAGCTGCTGGCGCTGAACCAGGGCGCGAGCCCCGAGAACCCGCGCGTGGAAGTGATCCTGCTGTCGCGCAACTCGGCCGATACCGGCCTGCGCATCTTCAATTCCATCCAGCACTACGGGCTGGGCATCATCCGCGCGACCTTCACCGCCGGTGAGCCGACCTGGCCGTACGTGAAGCCGTTCGGCACCGACCTGTTCCTGTCGGCCAATCCGGAATCGGTGCGCAGCGCGCTGCGCCACGGCATCGCCGCGGCAACCATCCTGCCCAAGCCACCGGGCGAGACCGCTGCCGCTGCCGCCGACCAGATCGACATCACCCGCCCGGCCGGGCAGCTGCGCATCGCCTTCGATGGTGATGCGGTGATCTTCGGCGATGAGAGCGAGCGCATCTCGCGCGAGCAGGGCGTGGAAGCCTTCGGCCGGCACGAACGCGAGCGTGCGCGCGAGCCACTCAGTGGCGGTCCGTTCCGTGGTTTCCTCTCTGCGCTGCACACCTTGCAGGAAGTATTCCCGGCTGGCGACAGCGCGCCCATCCGCACGGCGCTGGTGACCGCGCGTTCTGCACCGGCGCATGAGCGGGTGATCCGCACCCTGCGCGAATGGGGCGTGCGCCTGGACGAGGCACTGTTCCTCGGTGGGCGACACAAGGGTCCGTTCCTGCAGGCGTTCGGTGCCGATATCTTCTTTGACGATTCGCAGCACAACATCGACAGTGCGCGTGAACACGTGGCCGCCGGCCATGTGCCGCATGGGGTCGCCAACGAGGGCTGAAACCATGGCCGGTGGGTGCCAACCGTTGGTTGGCACTGCCATGTATCGGCGCCCACCAAGGTGGGCATCTACCAGAGCGCCATGCCCGGTAGTTGCCAACCTTGGTTGGCATCGCGGCGCAGCCGCGCCCACCAAGGTGGGCGTCTACCAGAGCGGGGCTACGGGCTTCCCGACATCCCCAGCTGCAGGTCCACCACCTTCCAGCGCAGGCCCTGCGGTTCCAGCACTACCTTCAACGGTTGCTGGCCTGGGCCGCGATCAACGTCGACCACGAAGCGGTCCAGCGCTTCGAAGTGGTGTTCGGCATGCTTCAGCGGTCGTGCCGGTTCGGTCGTGCCGAAGGCATCGCCACCCTGCAGTTCATTGCGACCGCGCTTCCATAGCACGTGGCCCTGCAGCATCGCGGCGATGCCGGTGGGGGTGACCATCGTTTCCACCGCGGCACCGCCCAACTGGTCGCCCAACCCATACAGCAGGGCGCCGAAGGGGCTGGCAGCCACCTCGGGGCCGGCCTGGCGCACCAGGTAATCATTGAGCTGGGCGCGCAGGCTGGTGCGTACGCGAGGGAAATCCACGTAGCGTTCCAGGCGCGCGGTGTCGCGCTGTTCGATGGCCTTGGACAGGCCATGCACGGTCAGGTACGGGCCACCGAACCACCAGCCCGCCACCACGGCGATCAGCAGAACGAGGATGCCAATGAGCTTCTTCATGGTGCACAGCCTGCCGCAAGTAGGGGTGCCGGTGGTGAACGATGGGTGATGCCTGTGATGGCTCTGGCGGCGATCAGAATTCCAGATCCAGTGCAGCGCACAGGTAGTCGACGAACGGGCCCAGCGCCGCCAGGTCCTTGCCGAGCGTGGACAGCAGGCGCGGGCCGGTCATCGTGGCATCGTCCAGCGAACGCCACATCACCCAGTTGCGGTGCTTGAGGTCATCGATGAACTCGAAGTCGGCCGGGAAGCCGCGCGGTGGGCGCACCAGTTTCTCGGTTTCCTCGAAGTCGAAACGCCTGCGCAGCGCCGGTGCATGCGCTGCTGCCTTCCAGCTGCCCGGGTTGTCGAGGATGAAGTGGCGGACGCGGCGCTGGGTTTCCGGCTCGGGATGCCACAGCCCGGCGCCGACGAAGCTTTCGCCCGGTTGCAGGTGCACGTAGAACGAGGGCGCGGCCACTTCGCGGCGGCGCTCATGGAACAGGCGCGCGCCCTGCCAGATTTTGTACGGCGATTTATCGTTGGAAAAACGCGCGTCGCGGTGGATGCGGAACAATGAGCCGCCCACGCCACGGGTGTCTGCGCGGAAGTGTCCGCTCACCTCGGTCAGCGCCGGCTGCAGGTCACCCAGCAGGCGCAGGAACGGCTGCCGCACGTGGTCTTCGTACTGCTGGCGATGGTCGTTGAACCAGGTCTTGTCGTTGTGCAGCGCCAGGCTGCGCAGGAACTTGAAACTGGCATCGGAGAAATAGGTGCTCACAGGTCCTCCTGCAGGTGCTGGCCCCAGTCACGCAGCGATTGCAGCAGCGTGGCGCGGCGAACGTCGTCGGGTGCTTCGGCCGCCAGCGCATCCAACTGCTGCTGGTACTGGGCCAGGTTGAGTTCGCCCATGCCTTCCTCGCCGGACAGGCGCTGGCGGCGATAGGCATTCCAGCGCTCGCGTTCTTCCGGTGCGAGGCTGCCGGGATGATTGCGGGCGCGGTAGCGGAACAACAGCTCGGGCAGCCGCGGGTCGCGGAAGCGGCCTTCCAGTGCAGCCAACTGTTCCGGTGGCGTGGTCCGTGCCAATGCCAGCAGCGGCTTGTCGCCGGCACCGAGGAAGCCGTCGTACAGCGAAGCGTCCACGTCGGACACGCTCGCCGCGCGTGGCTGGTTGTAGACCTGGCGCGCCTTTTCGGCCAACTGGGGTGCGAACGCGCGCAATCGTTCGACCTTGGCTTCGATCGCTGCCACGTCCAGCCCGAGTCGTGCGTGGTCATCGGCGCGCAGGTGGTTCCAGGCCACCAGCGCCGGCACCTTGTTCAGGTGCACTTCCTTCAACGGCACCCGGGCGACGCCTTCGGGCAGTTCGCTGGCACGCAGGTACAGACGCTGGGCGATCAGCTCGGCGGGCAGCTCCAGCAGGTCATCGATGTCGCCATCGAGGTCGAACACGATCACCCGGTTGTTGATGGTCGGATGTACCGCCAGCGGCAATACCGGCGCCGCGCACAGGCGGCTGGCCGGGTACCGCATCGAGATATGCAGCACCGGCTTCAATGCGGTGATGTCGAGCAGGCTGCCGACGAAACGCTTGTCGCGCAGCTTCAACGCGTAGTCCCACAGGCGCGGCTGCGACTGCTTGAACAGGCGCGCCATGCCGATCGTCGCGCGCACGTCCGACAGTGCTTCGTGCGCATCGCCCTCGCGCACGCCGTTGGCCTCGGCGAGGTGTTCGAGCCTGAACGAGGTGGCGCCATCCTCACGCTTGGGCCAGTGGATGCCGTCCGGACGGATGGCATGCATCAGCCGCAGCATGTCCAGCAGGTCCCAGCGCGAATTGCCATTGCGCCACTCGCGCTCGTATGGGTCGTGGAAGTTGCGGAACAGGCCGTAGCGGATGAACTCGTCGTCGAAGCGCAGGGTGTTGTAGCCCAGCGCGCAGGTGCCGGGACGCGACAGCTGCTCATTGATGCGATCGAATGCTTCGGCTTCGCTGATGCCTTCGGCCAGCGCCTGCTGCGGGGTGATGCCGGTGACCATCGTGGCCATCGGCGAGGGCAGCAGATCATCGGCAGGGCGAACGAAGAAGCTGGCCGGCGTGTCGATCTCGTTGAGATCGCTGTCGGTACGGATCGCCGCGTACTGGGCGATGCGGGTACGGCGTGGATCCTGGCCGAAGGTTTCCAGGTCGTAGAACAGGAAGCTGTCGGCCATCAGTGCGCGCCCTCCAGCACCGGCAGCCGCGCATGGATCTGCGCCTCCAGTGCATTCCAGTCGATGTTGTCCAGCGTATCGTGGCCAGCGGTGGCGGTGATCAGCATCTCGCGCTGGATGTCGGTGCGGCGCAGTGCCTCGGCATAGGGCGTGTGCAGGAAGGTCACCATCGTGTAGTGCGGGACGAAACGCGTCGGCCAGCGCCGCTGCAGTTCCTGTTCCAGCTCGCGCTGCAGCAGGAAGGCCGGATCGGCCACCCGGTCGCGCATCTCCAGATAATTCTCCAGCGCCATCTGCTGGATCGCACGCGCGTTCGGTTTGCGCTCGGCTTCGAACGCGGCGAAGGCGCTCTGCAGGTCATCCGCCGCCATCAGATGGCGGGCCAGTGCCACGCAGTCCTCGAACGCACAGTTCATGCCCTGGCCATGGAACGGCACCATCGCGTGCGCGGCATCGCCAATCAGCACGGCGCGGTCCTGCTGGTGCCAACGTTCCAGGGTGAGCGTGCCGAGCAGGCCCGGCGGATGCTGCTCCCAGTCCGCACGCAGGTTGGGGATCAGCGGCAGGGTATCGGCGAACTCGCGCGCGAACAGTGCTTCCGCCTGGACGCCGGTGTTGACCGTAGCGAAACTCGGATCGCCCTGGTTGGGCAGGAACAGGGTCACGGTGAACGTGCCCTCGTGATTGGGCAGGGCGATGCACATGTAGTGGCCGCGCGGCCAGATATGCAGGGCATTGCGCTCGATGCGGAAGCCGCCATCGTCGCTCGGCGGAATTTCCAGTTCCTTGTAGGAATGGTCGAGGAAGGCAATGTCCTCGCCCAGCGGTTCGCGCCGGTTCATCGCCGCGCGCAGCGCCGAGCCGGCGCCATCGGCACCCACCAGCGTATCGAAGCGGATATCGTGCGGGCTGTCGTCACGATCATCGATGAAGCGCGCGTAGCCGGCATCGAAATCGACCGTATGCAGGCGGCGGTGGAAATGCACGATGGCACCGGCCTGCTCGGCCAGTTCCAGCAGTGTGGTGTTGAGGTCGCTGCGATGGATCGACCAGATCACTTCGCCGTCGTCGCGACCGTAGCGCTGCAGCTGCGGCTCCCCCTCGCGTGGATGCACCATGCGTCCGCGCATCATCACCGCGCGCGCCATCACTTCGTCTTCCACGCCGGCCTGGCGCAACGCGTTGCGTCCGCGCTCGGCCAGGGCCAGGTTGATCGAACGGCCGCTTTCATAATCGGCGATGCGCGGATCGCCACGGCGTTCGTACAGGGTGATGCGCCAGCCCTGCCGAGATAGCAGGATGGCCAGCAGGGATCCGGCCAGGCCGGCGCCGACTATGCTCAGCGAGCGGGATGCATGTGCGATCAACGAACTGTCCAGCAGTAGGGGGAGGGCGGCTTAAAGGCCGGCCCAGGCTTCCACTTCCTCGACGAAGTGGTGCACGTCCAGGTAACGGTTGTAGAGCGGGGTGGGCGAGATGCGGATGACGTCCGGTTCGCGCCAGTCACCCAGCACGCCGATGGCGCGCAGATGTTCGAACAGGGCGCGTCCGCGCTCGCGGCCGCCGATCACCCGCAGCGACAGCTGGCAGCCGCGGCGCTCAGGCTCGGCCGGGGTGACGATCTCCAGCACCTGCGGCAGGCGCGCGCGGACCAGGGCGTCGAGCATGCCGGTCAGTGCCAGCGACTTGCTGCGCAGCGATTCCATGCCGGCACGTTCGAACAGGTCCAGCGATGCACGCAGTGGCGCCAGGCCGAGGATCGGCGGATTGCTCAGCTGCCAGCCCTCGGCACCGACCGCGGGCTGGAACTGCGGTGCCATCTGGAAGCGGGTGGCTTCGTCATGGCCCCACCAGCCGGCAAAGCGTGGCAGCGTGGTGTCGCGATGATGGCGCTCGTGCACGAACGCACCGGCCACAGCGCCCGGGCCGCTGTTGAGGTACTTGTAGTGGCACCACACGGCGAAATCCGGGGCGACGTCATGCAGGTGCAGTGGCAGGTTACCGACCGAGTGCGCCAGGTCGAAACCGATGCGCGCGCCCTGCAGGCGTGCGGCACGGGTGATGGCATCGAGGTCGAAGGCTTGGCCGCTGCGGTACTGCACGCCAGGCCATAGCACCAGCGCCAGGCGCGGACCGTGCGCGGCGATCGCGCGCTCGATCGCGGCCATCGAGATCGTGCCGTTGGCTTCATCCGGCTGCACTTCCACCAGGCAGTCGGCCGGGTCGAAGCCATGGAAGCGGATCTGCGCTTCCACTGCATGGCGGTCAGTCGGAAACGCGCCGGCTTCCATCAGGATCACCGGGCGTTCGGCCGTTGGCCGGTAGAAGCTGACCATCATCAGGTGCAGGTTCACGCTCAGCGTATTCATCGCCACCACTTCGCTGGGCAGTGCGCCGACCACGCGTGCCAGCTGCGCGCTGACCAGACGGTGGTACGACAGCCATTGGGTCGGCCCGGTGAAGTGGCCTTCCACTGCCAGTTCGCCCCACTGCTTCATCACTTCCTGCACCGCCGCCTGTGCGCCGCGCGGCTGCAGGCCCAGCGAGTTGCCGACGAAGTAGGTCTGCTCACCGCCGCCGTGGCGCGGAATCAGGAATTCCTGCCGCAGCGGCCGCAACGGATCGGCGGCATCAAGGGCAATGGCGTGGGTGCGGCTGAGCAGGTCGGACATGGTCGGGCAACAGGCTGCAACGGGACTGCCAGTGTAGCGCCTGGGGCATCACCCGGTGGCTGCGAACCCAGCGCCAGCGCCGCATGATGCGGTAGCCGCCAACCTTGGTTGGCGCACGTGCGAACAAGCGCCAACCAGGGTGGGCATCTACCAGCGCGGTGGCGTTGTCAGGCCGCCGCCGGTGCCGGCAACGGATCCACGTGGCCACACTCGCTGCAGGTGCGAAGTTCCAGGCTGGCCTGGTAGCGTGCGAACACCTTCGGCAGGTCGGTCTCGATGTTCTGCAGCGTGAAGTACTCTTCGTACAGCTTGTGATTGCAGCGCTCGCAATGCCAGATCACGCCATCGCGCTCATGCGGCAGGCGCTTGCGTTCCACCACTAGGCCGACGCCACCGGGTGGGCGCCGCGGTGAGTGCGGCACTTTGCCCGGCAGCAGGAAGATTTCGCCGGCACGGATCGGGATATCGCGCACCGCGCCATCCTCCTGCACCTTCAGCACCATCTCGCCTTCCAGCTGATAGAACCACTCCGGGCCTTCGTCGTAGTGGAAATCGGTGCGGCTGTTCGGCCCGCCGACCACCATCACGATGAAATCGCCGTTGTCGATCATCTTGTTGCCGACCGGCGGCTTCAACAGATGCCGGTTTTCCTCGATCCAGCCCAGCAGGTTGATGGGGGAGGCAAGCATGGGGGATGTCCGTGAGAGGGAGGGTCAGTCGCGCCGGCCGCGGCGCGGGACGTAGGACAGGGCCTTCTCATACGCAGGCTGCAGGTCTTCCGGTGCGCCCACGTCGATGCCCATTTCGCGCACGCGACCGTCCTTCAGGCTGTACACCCAGCCGTGCACCATCAGCTTCTGGCCGCGGGCCCAGGCGTCCTGCACGATCGTCGAGCGGCAGGCGTTGACCACCTGCTCGATCACGTTCAACTCGCACAGACGTGCATGCTTCAGCTCAGGCTCCTCGATCGCATCCATGATCGCGGCGTGCTTCTGTGCCACGTCACCGACATGGCGCAGCCAGTTGTCAGCCAGGCCCACCCGCGTGTTGTTCAAGCTGGCGTGCACGCCGCCGCAGCCGTAGTGGCCGACGATCAGGATGTGCTTCACCTTCAACTGGTCCACGGCGTACTGGATCACGCTGAGGCAGTTCAGGTCGGTATGCACCACCACGTTGGCCACGTTGCGATGCACGAACACCTCACCCGGGGCCATGCCGATGATCTGGTTGGCCGGCACGCGCGAATCGGAACAGCCGATCCACAGGTATTCCGGATGCTGCTGCTTGGCCAGCTGATGGAAGAAGTCCGGGTCTTCCTTCTCGATCCGGTCTGCCCATTCGCGGTTGTTCTGCAGCAGCTTGTGGATGTCTTTCATGTTCGGGGTCCCTGACGTCGGGTGAGGGCAAGGCGCGGCCGTTCTGGTCGCGTCGTCGCGGGAAACAGGGCGCTCAGCCGCTTGCGGCGGCTTCGTCGCGATACTGGCGCATCCACTGCGCCAGTTCGGTGGAACGGGGAGTTTCCAGGCGTTCCAGTTCGGCGATCACCACCTGCTGGTTGGCCCCGGGGTGGTTCTGGCTAAGCTTCAGCTTCAGCTGCACCTGCTCGACGGTGAAGCGGAAGCCGACGATGCCGCGCAGCTGGCGCCGGTGGTCGTCTCGTTCGGGTTCGAACCGCCAGTCCTGGCCGACGCTGGCTTCGAAGTGGTCGCCGATATCGCTGACCAGCTGGGCCAGGGCATCGGTGTCGTCGAACGGCTGCAGCTGGCCGCGCAGCTCGGCGGCGGCGTAGTTCCAGGTAGGCACCCGCGCGGCAGGCTCCTTGTCCGGGTACCAGCTGGCCGATACATAGCCATGCGGCCCGTCCACCAGCACTTTGGACACACCGGTGTGGCGTGCCTGCGGGTTGGCCCGGGCCCAGTGGCCACGCAGCTCGATGTGGTCGCCGTTGCGCTGGTACAGCACCGGCAGCCGGGTCAGTTCCGGCAGCCCGTCGTTACCAGTGGTGAGCACGGTGACGAATGGATCACGCGCCAGCAGGCGATCCAGCCACAACAGGTCGGTCTCGGCGAAAGCGCGCGGGGTGAACATCGGTTGGCCTCAGGCGCGGCTGCCCAGCGACTGCACCATGCGTCCGCGCAGGCCTTCGTCACTGCCTGCCTGCGGTGGCTGCACTTCATGCAGCGAGAAGCCGCGCACCAGCGCATCTTCTTCATCCAGGCCGTCGTACTCGACGAACTCGGCATCGAACAGCTGCGAGCGGGCGGTGTCTTCGCTGTCGTAGCTCAGCGTATTGCCATCGCTGTCCAGCACTTCGGCAGTGCCGGCCTCGCGGATACGCAGGCGCGCCCAGATCAGGGTGTTGCCGAGGCTGGCCAGCCACCAGCTGTCGCGGACGTGGGAAAGGTCGTTCATGTGTGTATTACCAGAGCGAGGCCAGCCAGAGCAGGGCAGCCATGCCCAGTCCGGCCAGCAGGGTCAGCAGCGATACCCAGGCGGGCGTCGCCAGCCCGGACAGCGAGCGGTCCGGCTGGGTGCGGTATTCGCGCCGCAGCAGCCAGCCCAGCGCATCGGGCTTGAGGAAGGCGCCACTGCCGAAGCGCTGTGCCAGCGCCGGATGGCGGTCGCGCACATGCACCAGGGTCAGCGGCCAGAAGATCACGAAGGCACTGAACCCGGCCACTGCTACGCCGACGAAACACAGGGCGAAGAACAGGGTCATGGGGTAGTACCTCCGTGGTCGCGGGTGAGGGCTTAGAAGTCCGCGCTGCCCGGGGCGCGCGGGTAGGGGATCGCATCGCGGATGTTGGACAGGCCGCAGACGTAGACCACCAGGCGCTCGAAGCCCAGGCCAAAGCCGGCGTGCGGGACCGAGCCGTAGCGGCGGAAATCGCGGTACCAGCTGTAGTGCTCGCGATCCAGGCCGAACTGCGCCATGCGTGCATCCAGCACGTCCAGGCGCTCTTCGCGCTGGCTGCCACCGATGATCTCGCCGATGCCCGGGGCCAGCACGTCCATCGCCGCGACGGTCCTGCCGTCATCGTTCAGGCGCATGTAGAAGGCCTTGATGTGCTCGGGGTAGTTGGTCACCACCACCGGGCGACCCACGTGCTCCTCGGTCAGCCAGCGCTCGTGCTCGGTCTGCAGGTCCAGGCCCCATTCGACCGGGAAGTCGAACTTCTTTCCGGACTTCTGCAGCAGGCTGACCGCATCGGTGTAATCGATGCGTTCGAACGGCGCGTTGATGAAGTCTTCCAGCTTGGTGATCGCGTTCTTGTCCACGCGCTCGGCGATGAAGGCCAGGTCGTCGCCGCGCTCGTTCAGCACCGCGCGGAACAGGTACTTCAGGAACTCTTCTGCCAGGCGTGCGTCTTCGGCCAGGTCGGCGAAGGCGATTTCCGGCTCGATCATCCAGAACTCCGCCAGGTGGCGGGTGGTGTGGCTGTTCTCGGCGCGGAAGGTCGGGCCGAAGGTGTACACCTTGCTCAGTGCCAGGCAGTAGGCCTCGACGTTCAGCTGGCCGGACACGGTCAGGAAGGTTTCCTTGCCGAAGAAATCGCGGCTGAAGTCGATCCCGCCCTGGGCGTCACGCGGCAGGTTCACCATGTCCAGGGTGGACACGCGGAACATCTGGCCGGCGCCTTCGGCATCGGAGGTGGTGATGATCGGGGTGCTGATCCAGTTGAAGCCGTTCTCGTGGAAGAAACGGTGCACAGCCTGGGCCAGGCAGTTGCGGATGCGGGTGACTGCGCCGAACAGGTTGGTGCGCGGGCGCAGGTGCGCCACTTCACGCAGGAATTCCGGCGTCATCGGCTTGGGCTGGATCGGGTAGGTGAGCGGGTCTTCGACCCAGCCGACCACCTCGACCGCGCTGGCCTGGATCTCAAACGACTGGCCCTTGCCCTGCGACTTCACCAGGGTGCCGGTGGCCACCAGCGAGCAGCCGGTGGTCAGGCGCTTGATCTCGTCGAAGTTGGCCAGCGCGTCGCCGGCCACCACCTGGATCGGGGCGAAGCAGGAGCCGTCGGTCACATTCACGAAAGCCAGATTTGCTGAACCGCGCACCGTGCGCACCCAACCGCGTACCGTGACTTCGCCACCTTCCGGGATCTTCCCGGCAAGCGCATGTTCAACGCTGACCACCGTCATGACTTGAATCCTCTGCTGATCGACTCGATCTATGAACACGGGAGTTTACCGGTTGCAGCGTTCTGCTTGCGAGGCATTTCTGCGGTCATCGGCTCCCTATAATGTCCCGGTACCTCTGGAGTGATCCATCATGGCTGTCAGCCTGACCCCTATTGCCTTCGAGCGCGTACAGCGCTTCGTCGCCCAGACCCCCGGCGCGCTGGGCCTGCGTTTTGGCGTGACCAAGACCGGCTGCTCCGGCTGGGGCCACATCACCGACCTGGCCCGCGACGAGCGCGCGGACGACACCGTGTTCGACCAGGACGGGGTGAAGATCTATGTAGACGCCAAGAGCCTGGCCCTGGTGGACGGCACCGTGATCGACTTCGGCAAGCATGGCCTGAGCGAGACCTTCACGTTCAGCAACCCGAATGCCACCGCCGAGTGCGGCTGCGGCGAGAGCTTCACCACCGACGCCGACAAGGCCTGACGGCCGGTTCTGGCGTCCGCCGGACGTGGTCCGGCGCTATCGGAACCTGCTCTGGTAGATGCCGACCTTGGTCGGCAGGGAAGGGATCCACGGATGGAACGACCGCTTTTCATTTATCACCCCAACGCCTACGCCCTCTCCTTCGAAGAGGTTGACGGGATCTGTGACTGCTGCGGTCAGTCGCGGACGCTTCGTTACCGGGGGCCGTTCTACACACCTCTGCGTCCCGATTACCTGTGCCCCTGGTGTATCGCCGATGGCAGGGCAGCGGCCAGTTACGAGGGTGAATTCACCGGCTGGAGCGATATCGAGGGGGTGTCGCCGGACCCGGCCGATCCGCCACCGACCATTCCCCGCGGGCAGTTGCTGGAGATCTGCGAGCGCACCCCGGGCTACTCGTCCTGGCAACAATCGGTCTGGCTGAGCCATTGTGAACGGCCCTGCGCCTTCCTCGGCTTTGCCGGCAGCGAGGACCTCCTGCCCATCCTCGACCAGGTCCGGCCGGACGTGGCCGAGGTCAACCCGCGCGACTCCGACTGGTTGCTGGAACACCTGAGCCGGGACGGGGAGATGGTGGGCTGCCTGTTCCAGTGCCTGCAATGCGGCCAGCACCGCCTGCATGTGGATCTGGGGTAGCCCGGGGCGGTTTCCGCGTTCGCCGGGCATGGCCCGGCGCTACCAGGTTCAGGTCGCTCTGCGGCTCGCCGGTTGCCCGGCAGCCCCATCTGCGCCATAATGCGCAGCTTCCTGCCTCCCTGGCAGGATCCCTTGCCCCACCGCGGTATCAACGGCGGGGGGCTGTCCGGCCGCAAGGCCACATCCGAAAGGTAGAAAAACATGAGTCGTCATTACGAAATCGTGTTCATGGTCCACCCGGACCAGAGCGAGCAGGTCCCGGCCATGATCGAGCGCTACAAGTCGCTGGTCGAGAACGGCAACGGCACCATCCACCGTCTGGAAGACTGGGGCCGCCGCCAGCTGGCGTACCCGATCCAGAACCTGGTGAAGGCGCACTACGTGCTGCTGAACATCGAAGTCGACCAGGCCGTGCTGACCGAGCTGACCGAAAGCTTCCGCTTCAACGACGCCGTCCTGCGCAACCTGGTCATCAAGCGTGACGAGGCTGACACCGAGCAGTCGCTGATCATGAAGAGCAAGGACGAGAAGGGCGACAAGCCCGAGCGTGGTGAGCGTCGTCGTCGTGATGACGAAGAAGGCGAAACCACCCCCGCCGCTGACAACGATGCCGGCGACGACGCCGCTTCGGCCGCCTAAGGAGCACTGACATGTCCAAGTTCTTCCGTCGCCGCAAGTTCTGCAAGTTCACGGCCGAAGGTGTCAAGGAGATCGACTACAAGGATCTCAACACCCTGCGCCAGTACCTGACCGAGAACGGCAAGATCGTGCCGAGCCGCGTCACCGGTACCAAGTCGAAGTACCAGCGTCAGCTGGCGACCGCCGTCAAGCGCGCTCGCTTCCTGGCCCTGATTCCGTACACCGACAACCACGACGTCTGATGCCGGCGGGGCAGCTTCGCGCTGCCCCCGCTGTGCCAGCTATTCGGACAGCCTTTGTTGCGGGGCCCGCGCCTCGCTAACGAATAACTTATCTGGAGCAATACCATGCAGCTGATCCTCCTGCAGAAAGTCACCAACCTCGGCAACCTCGGCGACCTGGTCGACGTGAAGCCGGGCTACGGCCGTAACTTCCTCGTGCCGCAGGGCAAGGCCGTTCCGGCCACCGAGAGCAACAAGGCCGAGTTCGAAGCCAAGCGCGCTGATTACGAAGCCAAGGCCCAGTCCATCCACGCCGACGCTGAAGCCCGCAAGGCCAAGCTGGAAGGCGCGAGCGTGACCGTCGCCGCCAACGCTTCGACCGAAGGCAAGCTGTACGGCTCGGTCGGCGCCCGCGAAATCGCCGATGCCTTCACCGCTGCCGGCCTGCCGCTGAGCAAGAGCGAAGTCATCCTGGGCGAAGGCGCCTTCCGCAACATTGGCGAGTACGAAGTCCTGGTGCACCTGCACGCGGACGTCGAGACCACCGTCAAGGTCGTGGTTGAAGCCGAAAAGGCCTGATCCCACGCCGCAAGGCCTGGTATCACCAGAACGGGCGCCCGCAAGGGTGCCCGTTTTGTTTTGGGCGATGGCCGGGTATGTAGAGTCGAGCCATGCTCGACTGGTTGTTCAGGTGGTCTGGATGACGAATCGACCGCAGTCCATTGAAGGGGCGGGAATGTTGCGTTCAAGCAGCAGGTATCCCATTCCGCCGACAAGAATTCCTCGATGCGTTGGCGCTGCCCGGTTCAAGCGGGAACTGTTGATCTGGAGGATGAATTCCCGTCCTTCACTGCAATCATCCTGGAGCCAGGTAGGAATTCCGCCGATTTTGGCGATTCCATTTTGGGCGTCATCTGGGATGGAAGCTGCGTCAGTGTTGATCAGACACGGGTCAAATGGGAGTGCTGCGCTGCGTGCACCGAGTGCGTGAGGTACATAGGCGATGACACGTCCGCCAGCCTGTATAGCGGTCTCGATATAGGCATCATCACGAACGTCATAGGGTGTGAAAATCGAAACGCAGAGATTCGCTTTGATAGCGATCTTCGGAGCGTGCGCTTGAACGAACGGCGCAGGGAGGCTTGCCAGATGAAGCATTGGCTTCCCCGTGGCGTCGCTTGGCCACTGGGCATCGGCAGGCAGGTATGGTGCGCCTCCCAGAAAGGCCCGATCCGGAGTTTGGCAACGATCACCAAATACCATTTCTCGATACATGCATTGGTCCGATGAACTTTGGGCCTAGAAGGCACTGATTTGCCCTCGCCGACCATCAATACGAATCAACCAAGCGACGTTGGGCTGACTCATCACTTGCCTTAGGTTGTTTGAATGATGAATCGCCCGCAGTCCGCCGAAGGTGAGGGAATGTTGCGATCAAGCAACAGATAGCCCATCCCCCCGACCAGGATTCCTCGATGCGTCGGAGCTGCCTTATCAAGATCGAATTCGTCGAATTGAAGGACGAACGCTTGGCCCTCCGATTTGTCATCCTGCAGCCAGTAAGGCCGCCCACCAATCTTCGAACCTCCATGAGGTGCTTCGCCCTCAGCCACCGCCGTCCCGGCGCAAATGTGGAGTGGTCCAATCGGAGCGCAGGGAGAAGGCGTCGGTTCACGCCCGGGCCAGTGAGCAATTACACGGCCGCCGTGGTTCATGGCTTCTTCGAATCTCTGCTCGCCCGAGGTGAGGTACGGCGTGAAGACCGAAATGATCAGCCCGGGCGCTAGGTCGAGTCCGGGGACGTGGTTTCGAATGAATGTGGTCGGAAAGCTAGCCAGGTGAAGCAACGGGTGTCTATGGATGCTGGTTGGCCAAGGGGCGCGGGCATCCAGCCAAGCGGTTCCTCCGAGCACGGGAACAGTCGCCGCGTCGTAGGTGGGGGTAAATGAAAGCGGTCGGTACATCCGTCCATCCTGCACAGCTTCTGTTGTGCAGGGCTGCGACTCGGTTCAGTAACCAATAAATATCAATAACTTGCACTTTGCTCGTTGCTTGGGTAGTCCGTCGCGCCGGGCGTAAAGCGACATCGGGGTCCACTCCACGGGCTCTCCGCGCCCGTCATCCCGCCCGTGGAACATTCGCCCCGCTATACTCATTCCATTGCGTCACCCTTGGCCTTGTTGAATTCTTTTGAAATCAAGGGCTTGAGGTGCTGGCTGACCTGACATCCACTATGGTGGTGGCCGTAAGGCCCTTGCCCGGAACCCAATCACGCCATGCGTCTTTCCACGATCAAGCTGTCCGGCTTCAAGTCCTTCGTCGATCCGACCACCCTGCACCTGCCGACCAACATGACCGGCGTGGTGGGGCCCAATGGCTGCGGCAAGTCGAACATCATCGACGCGGTGCGCTGGGTCATGGGCGAAAGTTCGGCCAGCCGCCTGCGTGGTGACTCGCTTACCGACGTGATCTTCTCCGGTTCCAATGCCCGCAAGCCGGTTTCGCAGGCCACCGTCGAGCTGATCTTCGACAACTCGGATCACACGATTTCCGGCGAGTACGCCTCGTTCAACGAGATCTCGGTCAAGCGCACCGTCAGCCGTGACGGCAGCAGCAACTACTATCTCAACGGCACCAAGTGCCGCCGCCGCGACATCACCGACCTGTTCCTCGGTACCGGCCTGGGCCCGCGCAGCTACTCGATCATCGAGCAGGGCATGATCAGCCAGATCATCGAGGCGCGCCCGGAAGACCTGCGCGTGTACCTGGAAGAGGCCGCCGGCATCTCCAAGTACAAGGAGCGCCGCAAGGAAACCGAGACGCGCATCCGCCACACCCGCGAGAACCTGGACCGCCTTGGCGATCTGCGCGAGGAAATCACCAAGCAGCTCGAACACCTCAAGCGCCAGGCGAAACAGGCCGAGCAGTACCAGGCGCTGCAGGAAGAGCGCCGGGTCAAGGACGCCGAGTGGAAGGCGTTGGAGTACCGCGGCCTGGACGGTCGCCTGTCCAAGCTGCGCGAGGGCCTGTCTCAGGAAGAAACCAAGCTGCAGCAACTGATTGCCGACCAGCGTGACGCAGAGGCGCGGATCGAGACCTCGCGCGTGCGCCGCGAGGAGGCCGCCGATTCGCTCAATGCCGCGCAGGCCGAGGTCTACCAGGTGGGCAGCACGCTGGCCCGTCTCGAACAGCAGATCCAGCACCAGCGCGAACTGTCGCAGCGACTGCACAAGGCGCGCGATGAAACCCGCCAGGCACTGGCCGAACTGGGCCAGCATATCAGTGGTGACGAAGCCAAGCTGATGGTGCTGCGCGAGGCAGTTGATGCGGCCACCCCGCAGCTGGAAGCGCTGCAGGAAGAGAACGAGATCAAGCAGGAAGGGCTGCGTGAGGCCGAAACGCGGCTGTCCGATTGGCAGCAACGTTGGGAGCAGCACACTTCGCAGAGCTCGGAAGCCTCGCGTGCCGGCGAGGTCGAGCGCACCCGCGTCGATTACCTGGACAAACAGATCCTTGACGCCGACCGTCGCCGCGAAGCGCTGGCGGCCGAGCGCGCTGGCCTGGACGTGGATGCGTTGGATGAAGTCTTCGAACAACTGCATCTGCAGCACGACACGCAGAAGACTGCGCTGGATGAACTGACCGAACAGGTCGAGGAGCGCAAGCACGGTGTCGCCGCCGTGCAGGAGCAGCAGCGCAACGGGCAGAACGAGCTGGCCGAGCTGCGCAAGCAGGTCAATGGCCTGCGCGGGCGCCTGTCTTCGCTGGAAACCCTGCAGCAGGCCGCACTCGGCCAGGAGCAGGGCGCGGCGGTGGCATGGCTGAAGTCGCGTGGCCTGGATTCGGCCGCGCGTGTGGGCGAGCGCCTGGATGTCGATGCCGGCTGGGAAAACGCAGTGGAAAGCGCCCTCGGCCAGTTGATCGAAGGCGTGCTGGTCGACGACCCGGCCAGCCTGGTCGATGCGTTGGGCGAGCTGGGCGAAGGCCGTATCGCGCTGGTCGCCAATGATGGCGCGGACCTGAAAGTCGCGCCGACCTCGCTGGCTGCACGCGTGCGCGGCCCGGCGCCGATCCGTCGCCTGCTGGCGCGCCTGCACGGCGCGCGCGACCTGGCCGAAGCCAATGCACTGCAGGCCAGCCTGCCTGAGGGCGATTCCATCATCACCCAGGGCGGTGAGCGTCTGGGCGAGGGCTGGGTGCGCGTATCGCGCTCCGGCGCCGCCAAGCAGGGCGCGTTGCTGCGCGAACGCGAAATCAATGAATTGCGCGAGCAGATCGAGCAGCTGCAATCGCGTGAAGCCGAACTGGAAGAACAGCTGGCCGATTTCCGTGAGCACCTGTTGGCGGCCGAACAGCAGCGTGAGGATGCGCAGCGGGCGCTGTACCTGGCGCACCGCGCGGTGTCCGAACTGGCCGGCCAGCTGCAGGGCCAGCAGGGCAAGGTCGAGGCGGCACGTACGCGCATTGACCGCATTGAAGGCGAGCTGAGCCAGTTGCTGGAGACACTGGACATCAATCGCGAGCAGGCGCGTGAAGCGCGTTCGCGGCTGGAGAATGCGGTCAACAGCATGGGCGACCTGGAGTCGAACCGGCAGGGCCTGGAGGGCGAACGCCGTCAGTTGACCGAGGCGCGTGATCTGGCCCGCGACGCCGCCCGCGCGGTACGCGAGCGCTCGCACGCGTTGGCCCTGACCCTGGAATCACAGCGCGCCCAGGTGGCGTCGTTGAGCCAGGCGCTGGAACGCATGAGCACCCAGCGTGGCCAGCTTGATGCACGTCTGGGCGAACTGCATTCGCAGCTGGACGAAGGCGATACCCCGGTCGAATCGCTGCAGGCCGAGCACCAGAACGCGCTGGAAGAGCGTGTGCGTGCTGATCGCGTGCTGACCGAAGCACGCACGTTGCTGGATGGCATCGATGCCGAACTGCGCAACTACGAGCAGACCCGCCACCAGCGCGACGAGCAGGCGTTGTCCCAGCGCGAGCGTATCTCGCAGCGCAAGCTGGACCAGCAGGCGCTGGTACTCAGTGCTGAAACCCTGCAGGCTGCAGTGGAGAAGGCCGGTTTCGTGCTGCAGGATGTGATCAACGCGCTGCCCGAAGAGGCGCGCCTGGGCGACTGGGAACAGGCCGTGCACCAGATCGACGGCCGCATGCGCCGGCTGGAGCCGGTCAACCTGGCCGCGATCCACGAGTATGGCGAAGCCTCGCAGCGCTCCGAATATCTGGATGCCCAGCACGTGGATCTGACCACGGCGCTGGAGACCCTGGAAGATGCGATCCGCAAGATCGATCGCGAAACCCGGGGCCGCTTCAAGGACACCTTCGACCGGGTCAACGCCGGTGTGCAGGCGCTGTATCCGCGCCTGTTCGGTGGCGGCCACGCCTACCTGGAACTGACCGGCGAAGACCTTCTCGACACCGGTGTGACCATCATGGCGCGCCCCCCGGGCAAGCGCGTGTCGAGCATCTCGCTGCTGTCCGGTGGCGAAAAGGCGATGACCGCCGTGGCGCTGGTGTTTGCGATCTTCCAGCTCAACCCGGCACCGTTCTGCCTGCTGGACGAGGTGGACGCGCCGTTGGATGAAGCCAACGTCGGCCGGCTGGCCAACATGGTCAAGGAAATGAGCGAGAAGGTGCAGTTCCTGTTCGTCAGCCACAACAAGGCCACGATGGAAGCGGCGCACCAGTTGTCGGGCGTGACGATGCGCGAGCCGGGTGTCAGCCGCCTGGTCAGCGTGGACCTGGAAGAAGCCGCGCGATTGGCGGGCGCGGCCTGACGTGCCATCCTAGTTACCTGAATGAACTAGCCGGAGAACCTAACGAATGTCCGACACGGCACTGTTGCGCATCGGCATCCTGGCCGCCGGCCTGCTGTTGGTCGCTGCGATCTTCCTGTTTGGCCGCCCGAAAAAGAAGCCTCAGGGCCGTCGCCTCGATAGCGCCGAACCGACCAGCGGCGAGCGTCGCGAGCCGGTGCTGGGCGAGGATGGCGTGCCTGTGGCCGGCGACCGCGTCGAGCCCGGCATGGGCGAGACGGTCGAGCAGGCCGAACTGGGGCTGCCCGATGTCGATGGCGCGGCCAGCGACCTGGGCAAGCGCGCCACGCAGGATTTCGACAAGATCGTTTCACTGTTCGTGGCCGCCCGCGCCGGTGAGCAGCTGCGCGGCGAAGACATCGTCGTGGCAGCGGAAAAGACCGGCCTGGTGTTTGGCCACATGAATGTCTTCCACCGGCTGGTGGAAGGGCATCCCGAGCGAGGCCCGATCTTCTCGATGGCCAGCATCATGAAGCCGGGCAGCTTCGACATGGGCAACATCCGCGCCATGGAAACTCCGGCCATCGCCTTCTTCCTGACCCTGCCGGCGCCGCTGACCGCGCTGGACGCCTGGGAGAAGATGCTGCCGACCGTGCAGCGCATGGCCGAGCTGCTCGATGGCGTGGTGCTGGATGACAGCCGCAACGCGCTCGGTCGCCAGCGCATCGCCCACATCCGTGATGAGCTGCGTGCCTATGACCGGCAGCACCAGGCACCGCCGCTGACCAAAACCCCGCGCTGGTAAGCGCAGCAGATCCTGGCGTGCCGACCAACGGTCGGCACCCACCAGACCAGTAGATCCACGCCATGCGTGGATAGGGCGAACCGACGTTCTACCAGTAGTAGATCCACGCCATGCGTGGATGGGGCGAACAAAGGTTCGCCTCTGCCAACTGTGTCAGGCCGGTACGCCCGCAACCTTCGCGAACGCGCTGCGGAAGCGCGCCATCTCTTCCTCGGTGCCCACGGTCACGCGCACGCGCTGCGGCCAGATCGGCCAACTGCGGCCAATCACCACGCCGTTGTCCGCCATCGCCTTGGCGAAGGCCGCACCGTCACGTTGCACATCCACCACGAAGCAGTTCGCTTCCGTCGGCAGGCAGTCGAAGCCGCGCTTGCCCAGCCAAGCGATGGTGGTCTGCCGGGCCTTGGCATTCTGCAGGCGTCGCTGCGGAACCAGCTGCGGGTCACGCAGGCTGGCCAGTGCCGCCGCAAGCGCGGGCACCGGCAGCGGATTCTCGCCCAGGCTGGCCAGCTCGCGCAGGCGCTCGGGATGTGCCGCCGCCACGCCGAGGCGCAGGCCGGCCATGCCGTACAGCTTGGAGAACGTGCGCAGCACGATCAGGTCATCGCGCCTGGCCACCTGTGCAATCAGGCTGGGCTGTTCGCTGTACTGCAGATAGGCCTCGTCCAGCAGCACGCGGGTGCCGGCAGGCTTGTTGGCCAGCAGCCAGGCCAGTTCCTCGGTGGGACTGATCGATCCGGTGGGATTGTTGGGATTGCACACGTACAGCAGGCCGGTCGGTCGCGCGTGTGCGGCGGCCACCATCGCGCGCAGGTCGTGCGCGCCGTCATTGCGCAGTGGCACCTTCTGCACATGGGCGCCGCGCGCGGCTGCCATCTCGCCCAGCGTCTCGAAGGTCGGGTCGGCCACCACCAGGCCAGCCTGCGGGCCGGTCCACAGCGTCGCCGCACGGCTCAGCGGTTCGCTGGAACCCGGATACAGGCGCATGTGGTCGGCGGGAATGCCGGCCTGGGCAACGAAGGCATCGCGTACCTCACCGGCCAAGGCGAAACGGTAACGCCCGCAACTGGCGATGCTGTCGCGTGCCGCCTGCTGGGCGGCGGGCGAGGGGCCATACGGGCACTCGTTGAAGTTCAGCAGTACCGCGCCTTCATTGGCGTTTGGCGGGGCCACAGTCGCTGGCTGTGCCTGGGCCGACCGGGGCAGGCCGCTGCCGGCAAGGGCGAGGCCGGCGCCGGCCAGTTGCAGGAAGTGGCGACGGGAGGCGGGCAGGGTCACAGGGGCGGTTCCGGAAGGGCGACCGACGCACGCTAGCGCTGGCAGCGAGTGCCGGCAAGCGGTTGTGTAGAGCCGGTGCCACGCTCGACTGTTGTTCGCCGCCCGTTGAGCCTGGCTCGACGCTACAGACAGGGCCTGACGCGCAGGCGCGGTAGAATTCCCGGCCATCCCAGAACCCGCGGATTCCGATGAGCCCCAGCCCCGCCGAACGTGCCGAAGACCTGCGCCGGCAGATCGCCCAGGCCAATCGCGCCTATCACGAGCTGGATGCGCCGGAGATCCCCGACGTCGACTACGACCGCCTGGTGCGTGAGCTGGAGGCGCTGGAGCGCGAGCATCCCGATCTTGCCCGTGCCGACAGCCCGACCCAGCAGGTGGGGGCACGCCCGTCGGGACGCTTCGCCGAAGTCACCCATGCTGTGCCAATGCTGTCGCTGTCCAATGCCTTCAGCGATGAGGAAGTCGCCGATTTCGTGCGCCGCATCGATGAGCGCCTGCGCCGCGGCACGCTGCGGTTTTCCGCCGAACCGAAGATGGACGGCCTGGCGATCAGCCTGCGCTACGAGGACGGCCATTTCGTGCTGGGCGCCACCCGTGGCGATGGCAGCACCGGCGAGGACGTGACCGCCAACCTGCGCGAGATCGGCGACATCCCCAAGCGACTGAGAGGCAAGGACTGGCCGGATGTGCTGGAGGTGCGCGGCGAGGTCTACATGGCCCGTGCCGACTTCGAGGCGTACAACGAGCGCGCGCGCCTGCACGGTGGCAAGGTGCTGGCCAATCCGCGCAACGCCGCCGCCGGTTCGCTGCGCCAGCTTGACCCCAAGATCAGCGCGCAGCGCAGGCTCAGTTTCTTCACCTACGGTACCGGTGAAGTGCAGGGTGGTGAGCTGCCCGATACGCACTCGGGCACGCTGGCGCAGCTGCGCGACTGGGGTTTCCCGGTCAGCGACCTGTGCAAGGTGGTGGAAGGCAGCGACGGCCTGCTGGCGTACTACCGTGACATCGGCGAGCGTCGCGACAGCCTGGCATTCGATATCGATGGTGTGGTCTACAAGCTAGATGACCGCGCCGGCCAGCACTCCATGGGCTTCGTTTCGCGCGCACCGCGCTGGGCCATCGCGCACAAGTTCCCGGCGCAGGAACAGAGCACTACGCTGGAGGCCATCGAAATCCAGATCGGCCGCACCGGTGCTGCCACGCCGGTGGCACGTCTTGCACCGGTCGCGGTGGCCGGTGTGATCGTCTCCAACGCCACCCTGCACAACGCTGACCAGATCGCGCGCCTGGACGTGCGCGTGGGTGACAGCGTGATCGTGCGCCGTGCCGGCGATGTGATTCCGGAAGTGGTCAGCGTCATCCTCGATCGCCGCCCTGCGGGCACCACACCTTGGCAGATGCCGACCAGCTGCCCGGTGTGCGGCTCGGAAATCGTGCGCGAGGAAGGGGCTGCTGCCTGGCGTTGTTCGGGCGAGCTGTCCTGCCCGGCGCAGCGCAAGGAGGCTATCGCCCACTTCGCCTCGCGACGGGCGATGGATATCGATGGTCTCGGCGACAAGTACATCGAAACCCTGGTGGACGCCGGCATCGTCAGGAGCGTGGCCGATCTGTACCGCCTCACCCGCGACCAGCTGCTGCACCTGAAGCTGGTGCTGGATGCGGAAGATCCTTCCGCGCTCGCGGCCAGCCTGAAACTGCACCTGCCGGCCGAAGGCAGCGGCGCGGTGCTCAACGCAGTGCTGAAGCTGGATGGCAACGATGCGGGGTGGCGCGCGCAGGCATTGGCGCAGCCGGCAGCCTTCGAATGGAACACGAAGAAGATCGCCACCAAGTGGGCTGACAACCTGATCGCTGCGATCGATGCCAGCCGTGATGCGACACTGGAGCGACTGCTGTTCGCACTGGGCATCGAGCACGTCGGCGAGAGCACCGCCAAGGCACTGGCACAGTGGTTTGGTGATCTGGCGTTGATCCGCCGTCTGCCGTGGCCGTTGTTCAAGCGCGTGCCCGACATCGGTGGCGAAGTGGCGCGCTCGCTGGGCCACTTCTTCGAACAGGAAGGCAACCAGCAGGCCATCGACGCGCTGCTGCAGGTGGGTCAGGTGCGCATCAGCGACGTGCACCCGCCAAGTGCGAAGCTGCGCGAGGGGCTGGACCTTGCCCAGCTGCTGGTCGAAGCGGAGATTCCCGGCATCACCCGCCTGCGTGCCGAGAAACTGGTCGCAGCACTACCCAGCGCACAATCGGTGCTGGATGCCGAGCACGGCCAGTTCGTCAACGCCGGCCTGCCCGATGACACCGCGCGAGGCGTCGCTGACTGGCTGGACAGCGAGGGCCATGGCGCGATGTTGCTGGCCGCCGAAGTGGAGATGAAGCACATCCTGACCAGCGCGCCGGCCCTGGCCGAAGTGGTGGCCGGCCCGCTGGACGGGCAGACGGTGGTTCTGACCGGCACGCTGGCCCAGCTCAATCGCGATACCGCCAAGGAGCGCCTCGAGGCGCTGGGCGCCAAGGTATCCGGCAGCGTGTCGAAGAAGACCAGTTTCGTGGTTGCCGGCACCGAGGCCGGTTCCAAGCTGGACAAGGCGCAATCGCTGGGCGTTCCGGTGTGGGATGAAGAGCGCCTGCTGGCCTACCTCGCCGAACACGAATGATGAACCGGCCGGGTGCGCAGGCGCCCGGCACGCAACCGCAGAGGAACCCTGATGCAGACCGCCCCGCTGGATTTCCGCCTGGCCACCCGTGCCGACGAGGAACTGCTGATTGCGCTGATGCGCGATTTCTACGCCGAAGACAAGATCGAATTCGACGATTCGCGCGTGCGCCGTGGTGTCGATGCGCTGTTGGCAGATCCGCGCAACGGCGAAGTGCTGCTGTGGCTGGACGAGGCTGCCGCCGTGGTTGGCTATGCGGTGATCGCGATGGGCTTCAGCCTGGAGCAGGGCGGCCATTTCATGCTGCTGGACGAGCTCTACCTCAGCCATCGCGCGCGTGGCCGTGGCCGTGGCAAGCGGGCACTGGCCATCTGCGAACAGCGCGCGCGTGGGCGCGGGGTCAGCCGGCTGCGGCTGGAGGTCAACCATCACAACGAACTGGCGCGCCGCCTGTACCTGGCCAGCGGCTACATCGACGACACCCGCGATCTGCTGACCCTGCCGCTGGACCATCCGCGCCCGGAGGGCATCCTGTGAGCGAGGCACTGCTGCGCAGCCTGCAACAGCGCGCCACCCTCAATGCGCTGGTGCGGCGCTTCTTCGCCGAGCGTGGCGTGCTGGAGGTGGAAACGCCGATCCTGTCGGTGGCGGGCAACACCGAGCCGAACATCGACAGCTTCCACACCGATTTCAGTGGCCACGTCGATGCCGGCGGTCGACGCCGCTGGCTGCGTACCTCGCCGGAATTCCCACTAAAGCGACTGCTCGCTGCCGGCGTGGGCGACTGCTATGAACTGGGCAGGGTGTTCCGCAATGGCGAAGCAGGCGGCCGCCACAATCCCGAGTTCACCATGCTGGAGTGGTATCGGCTTGGCTGGGACCACCATCGGTTGCTGCAGGAAACCGCGGAACTGGTGGGGCAGGCACTGGCGCTGGTGGGCCGCAGCGCGACGTTGCGTGTGCTGAGCTATCGCGAACTGTTCCAGCAACACGCAGGCGTGGACCCGTTTGATGCCGATGAGTCAGCGCTGCGCGCCGCGCTGGGCGAGGTGCACATCGATCCGGTGGGCCTGACCCGCGATGACTGGCTGGATCTGTTGATGACCCACCGTATCCAACCGCATTTCGATGACGCGGTCATGACCGTCGTCCACGACTGGCCCGCCAGCCAGGCGGCACTGGCGCGCATCCGCGCCGGCACGCCGCCGTTGGCCGAGCGTTTCGAGCTGTACCTGGGCGCGGTGGAGCTGGCCAACGGTTATCACGAACTGAACGATGCGGCTGAACAACGCGCGCGTTTCCAGCATGACCTGCAGCGCCGCCACGCACGGGGGCAGGTGCAGCCCGCGCTGGATGAAGCGTTGCTGCGGGCACTGCCTTCAATGCCGGCCTGTGCCGGCGTTGCCGTTGGCATTGATCGCCTGCTGATGGCGATGCACCGCACACCGCGCATCGCCGACGTGCTCGCATTCGATTTCGCCCACGCATGAGCCGACGATTTCCCATGGACCTGGCAGGCTGAACGAAAACAGGCATTTTCGCGCTTGATTCAGCAAGCACGATGATGCTCTTATCACAGTCGATACCGCACACTTGCGTCGTGGTTCATCCATTCATGGGGAAGGCTTTGGTCAAGTGGTTTGCGGTTGTAGCGGCACCGATTTACTCCGTGGCGATATGGGGTGGCCTGCTTCCGTCGACCGCATCGGCGCAGTCGCTTGGCTATGACAGCGAAGTGGTGACCTGCGAATCCCGCGACATGGGTTGGGTGCACTGCGATCTCGACGTCAGCAACGGAGTCGATCTGATCCGCCAGTTGTCCAGCAACAGCTGCATCCGTGGCAGCGAGTGGGGCACCGACCGCAGTGGCGTGTGGGTGACCTTGGGCTGCCGTGCCGAGTTCCGCGCGCGCCGGGCAGAGACGGATGCAGCGGCGCCGTCGACCGAGGGTCGCAAGCGTCTGGTGCGACGGGTGGTGCGCTGTGAGTCCAACGGTCGCCCGCAGAGTTGCCCGGTGCGCCTGGATGGTGCGCCGGTGCGGTTGCTGCGCCAGCTGTCGGTGCTGCCGTGCCGGGAAGGACAGGGCTGGGGCTACAAGCGCAATGAGGTGTGGACCACCCGGGGTTGCCAAGGTGACTTCGAGGTGGCTGACGAGCAGGGCCGTTTCGTCGACATGCCGCGCCGGCTGACCTGCGAATCCAAGTCCAAGAAGCGCCGCTTCTGTGGCGCCAGCATCTCCACCAGCGCCATCGTCACCAACCAGCTTTCCAGTACCCCGTGCGAGGAAGGCAACACCTGGGGCTGGAACCGCAACGGCATCTGGGTCGACGGCGGCTGCCGGGCCGAATTCTCGGTGAACTGAATCCGGACAGGATCCATCCGCGCGTGGCGTGGCCCTACAATGGGCCCATGAACACTGCCACCGACCTCGACTACGCCCGCTACGACCACATCCGCCCGATCCTGTGGACCGGCGATACCCTGCAACTGCTTGACCAGCGAAAGCTGCCGTTCGTGGTCGAGCATGTGGCCTGCCATGACAGCGATGAGGTGGCCGCCGCCATCCATGCCCTGACCGTGCGCGGTGCGCCGGCCATCGGCATCGCTGCCGCCTGGGGTGTGGTGCTGGCCGCACGTGATGTGCAGGCCGCCGACGGCGCGCACGCGCTGCAGCAGCTGGAACCGGCGCTGCAGCGGCTGAACGCCTCACGCCCGACCGCGGTGAACCTGGCCTGGGCGCTGGCACGCATGCGACGTTGCCTGGGAGCTGCCGGTGCCGACTGGAAGGCGCTGCTGGAGGCCGAGGCACAGGCCATCGCTGAAGAAGACCTGGCCGCCAACCGCCATATGGGTGCCCTTGGTGCTGGCCTGATCGAGGCCGGCAGTGGCGTGTTGACCCATTGCAATACCGGTTCGCTGGCCACCGCCGGCTTCGGTACGGCGCTGGGCGTGATCCGTGCCGGCATGGCCCAGGACCGCATTGCCCGCGTGTTTGCCGGCGAGACCCGGCCGTGGTTGCAAGGCGCGCGCCTGACCGTGTGGGAGCTGCAGCAGGACGGCATCGACGCGACGCTGATCGCCGACTCGGCCGCTTCGCACCTGATGAAGACCGGTGCCGTGCAGTGGGTGATCGTTGGCGCCGACCGCATCTGCGCCAACGGCGATACGGCCAACAAGATCGGCACCTACCAGCTGGCCATCGCGGCCCGCCACCACGGGGTGAAGTTCATGGTCGTGGCGCCGTCCTCGACGGTGGACATGGATACCGTGGACGGCAGCCAGATCGAGATCGAGCAGCGCGACCCGGGCGAACTGTACGGCGTGGGCGGCACCCGCACCGTGGCCGAGGGCATCGCCGCCTGGAACCCGGTGTTCGATGTCACCCCGGGCGAGCTGATCGATGCCATCGTGACCGAGCGGGGGGTGATCCTGAACCCGACCGCGGAGAACATGCGCGCCGCCTTCGGCGGTTGACGCGGGCAGGGGCGGGAGCCTTTCTACGGGAAAGCGCCCCGGCCCGGCGTCCGGTAGTGCCGGCCACTGGCCGGCAAACCCCTAAGTTCCTGATTTGTGCCGGTAAAATCACCGTAAAAGCAGGCGGAAAGCGGCCCCGTGTGGTAGAATCCAGCGGTTGAATCGAGGTTCCGGCACGACCGCCCCCGGGTGGATGCGCCGGACTGGACCGCTACCAGACAACGGAACCCGAATGGCAGAAACCGCCAAGGAAATCATCCAGGTCAACCTGGAAGACGAGATGCGCAAGAGCTATCTCGATTACGCCATGAGCGTGATCGTGGGGCGCGCGCTGCCAGATGCGCGCGATGGCCTCAAGCCGGTGCATCGTCGTGTGCTGTTTGCGATGAATGAACTCAACGCGCACAGCAACAAGCCCTACTTCAAGTCGGCACGTATCGTCGGTGACGTCATCGGTAAGTACCACCCGCATGGCGACCAGTCGGTGTACGACACGCTGGTGCGGTTGGCACAGCCGTTCTCGCTGCGTTACATGCTGGTCGATGGCCAGGGTAACTTCGGTTCGGTCGACGGTGACTCCGCCGCGGCGATGCGATACACCGAGGCGCGCATGTCGCGGCTCGCGCATGAGCTGATGGCGGACATCGACAAGGAAACCGTCGATTTCCAGCCCAACTACGACGAAAAGGAACTGGAGCCGACGGTCATGCCGACCCGGTTCCCGAACCTGCTGGTCAATGGTTCGGCCGGTATCGCGGTGGGCATGGCGACCAACATTCCGCCGCACAACCTCACCGAATCGATCAATGCCTGCATCGCGCTGATCGACAATCCGGAAATCGATATCGACGGCCTGATGGAGTTCATCCCGGGCCCGGATTTCCCGACCGCCGGCATCATCAACGGTACCGCCGGCATCATCGCCGGCTACCGCACCGGCCGTGGCCGCGTGCGCATCCGTGCCAAGGCGGATGTCGAAGTGGCCGACAACGGCCGCGAATCGATCATCGTCACTGAAATTCCTTACCAGGTGAACAAGGCGCGTCTGATCGAGAAGATCGCCGAGCTGGTCAAGGAAAAGAAGATCGAAGGCATCAGCGAGCTGCGCGATGAGTCCGACAAGGACGGCATGCGCATCTACATCGAAATCAAGCGCGGCGAGTCGGCCGAGGTTGTGCTGAACAACCTCTACCAGCAGACCCAGATGGAGTCGGTGTTCGGCATCAACATGGTGGCGCTGGTCGACGGCCGCCCGCAGTTGATGAACCTCAAGCAGATGCTGGAGGCCTTCGTCCGCCACCGTCGCGAAGTGGTGACCCGCCGCACCGTGTTCGAGCTGCGCAAGGCGCGCGCCCGTGCCCACGTGCTGGAAGGCCTGACCGTTGCGCTGGCCAACATCGACGAGATGATCGAACTGATCAAGACCTCGCCGAACCCGGGCGAAGCACGCGAACGCATGCTTGCGCGTCTGTGGGAGCCGGGCCTGGTCGGTTCGATGCTCGGCGCCGCCGGTGCCGAAGCCTCGCGTCCCGATGACCTGCCCAAGGGTGTGGGCCTGATCGAAGGCGGCTACCAGCTGACCGAGATCCAGGCGACCCAGATCCTGGAAATGCGCCTGCACCGCCTGACCGGGCTGGAGCAGGACCGCCTGACCGAGGAATACAAGCAGCTGCTGGAAGTGATCGCCGGGCTGATCCATATCCTGGAAGATCCCGACCGCCTGCTGCAGGTGATCCGCGAAGAGCTGATCAACGTGCGGGCCGAGTTCGGTGACGAGCGCCGGACCGAGATCCGCCACAGCGAAGAAGACCTGGACATCCTCGACCTGATCGCCCCGGAAGATGTGGTGGTCACCGTCTCCCACGCCGGCTACGTGAAGCGCCAACCGGTGAGCGTGTACCGCGCGCAGCGCCGTGGCGGACGTGGCCGCAGCGCGGCGTCGACCAAGGAAGAGGATTTCATTGAACAGCTGTGGCTGGTCAACACGCACGACACGCTGTTGACGTTCACCAGTTCAGGCAAGGTGTTCTGGCTGCCGGTGTACCAGCTGCCCGAAGCCGGTTCCAACGCCCGCGGTCGTCCGATCATCAACTGGATCCCGCTGGAGCCGGGCGAACGCGTGCAGGCCGTGTTGCCGGTGCGCGAGTACGCCGATGGCCAGTTCGTGTTCTTCGCCACGAAGAACGGTACGGTCAAGAAGACCCCGCTGGGCGAGTTCGCCTTCCGTCTGGCCCGCGGCAAGATCGCGATCAACCTCGACGAGGGCGATGCCCTGGTCGGCGTCGGCCTGACCGATGGCGAGCGCGACATCCTGCTGTTCGCCTCCAACGGCAAGACCGTGCGCTTCGGTGAAGACAAGGTCCGCTCGATGGGTCGTACCGCTACCGGCGTGCGTGGCATCAGGATGCCGGCCGGCGAGGAAGTGGTCAGCCTGATCGTGGCCGAGAGTGCTGGCGGCGTTGAGGACGAGAGCGAGGACGACAACGGTGTCGAGGAGGCCATCGCCACGGGCGACGCGGTGATCGAAGGTGCCGACGACGCCAACCTGCGTTACATCCTCACTGCCACCGAAAACGGCTACGGCAAGCGCACCCCGCTGCCGGACTACCCGCGCAAGGGTCGTGGCACGCAGGGCGTCATCGGCATCCAGACCACCGAGCGCAATGGCAAGCTGGTCGCCGCGGTGCTGATGGGTACGGACGATGAAGTCCTGCTGATCTCCGACGGCGGCACCCTGGTGCGTACGCGTGGCTCGGAAATCAGCCGCGTCGGCCGCAACACCCAGGGCGTGACCCTGATCCGCCTGTCCAAGGACGAGAAGCTGCAGGCGGTGGAGCGCATGGATGCCTCGATCGACGAGGACGAGGACGAGGTGGCTGCCGCCACCCCGGCCGCGACCGACGGCGCACCGGCTGCTGCCAGCAGCGAGGACGCCGCGCAGGAGTGATCCTGCCGCGATGCTGAGGTACCCGACGACGCCGGCCTTGTGCCGGCGTCGTCATGTCTGCGTTCGAAAATACGCACGCACTTCACGGTGACGGTGGCATAAGGGCGCATGCTGCCCCCGGAGATCGTCGATGTCCGCCACGCCGCAGTCCGCTTCCGTCGCCACGCCCACCTCCCGCCACCCGCTGATTACCGTCCTGGCCTTGTTGCTGATCGTGCTCGGCCTGATCATCGGCGGGCTCGGTGGCTGGCTGGCCAGCCTCGGGGGCTCCTGGTACTACGCCATCGGCGGCCTCGGCCTGCTGGCGTGCGGCATCCTGTTGTGGGGCAATCGCCGCAGCGGTGCGCTGCTGTATGCACTGGTCTTCCTCGGCAGCCTGCTGTGGACCTGGTGGGAATCGGGCAGCGATTACTGGCGCTGGGTGCCACGGCTGGGCCTGGTGACCGGGCTCGGCATTGTGCTGGCGTTGCTGGCGCCGACCCTGCAGGCGCCGGTACCCAAGCGCCTGTCGCGCAGCGTGGCCGCTGTGCTGATGCTGGTCTTCGTGGCCGCCTTCGGGCTCGCGTTCGCCCCCCATGGCCTGGTCGACGGGCACCAGCCGTTCCCGGAGCCGGCGGTCAGCACCGGGCTCGATCCGACCCGTGATACCACCGGTCTGCAGCCGGCCGACCAGCCGGCGGAGGGCGACTGGCCGGCCTGGGGGCGCAGCAATGCGGCCACCCGCTATTCGCCGCTGCAGCAGATCACCCCTGAAAACGTGGGAACCCTGCAACTGGCGTGGCAGTTCCGCACCGGCGACCTGCCGAAGAAGCGTTGGGGTGCGGAAACCACGCCACTGAAGATCGGTGATCGGTTGTACCTGTGCACCGCACGCAACCAGCTGATTGCCCTCGATGCCGGCAGCGGCAAGGAACTCTGGCGTTTCGATCCGAAGGTGAAGGATGCTTCGATCCCGTACACGGCCGCTTGCCGTGGCGTGTCCTATTACGAACAGCCCAGCGCACCGACCTTCGCCGATGCGGCGCTGGCTGACATCGCCGCCGATCTGGTGCTGCCCGCGCCGCCGCTGGCCCACATCAACCGAAGCGCTGTGCCCGGGAGCCGCGCAGCCTGCAGCGCACGCATCATCGAAGGCACGCTGGACGGTCGCCTGATCGCGGTGGACGCCGACAGCGGTCGCCCCTGTGCGAATTTTGGCAACAACGGCCAGGTCGACATCACCCTGGGCATGGGCGAGGTGCCACCGGGCTACGTCTCGATCACCTCGCCACCGGCGATTGTCCGCGGTGTCATCGTCACCGGCCATCAGGTGCTGGATGGCCAGCGCCGCGACGCACCCTCCGGCGTCATCCAGGCCTACGATGCGGTCAGCGGCAAGCTGCGCTGGGCGTGGGACATGGACCAGCCCGAGCGCAGCGGTCTGCCACCGCGCGAGCAGACCTATACGCGTGGCACACCGAACATGTGGACCACTGCTACCGGCGATGAAGCGCTGGGCCTGGTGTACCTGCCGATGGGCAATGCCGCAGGCGATTACTGGAGTGGCTCGCGCACGGAGAACCAGAACAGGTACGCGACCTCGCTGGTTGCCATCGATGTAGCCACCGGCAAGCCGGTCTGGCATTTCCAGGCGGTGCGCAAGGACGTCTGGGATTACGACCTCGGCTCACAGGCCAGCCTGATCGATTACCCGACAGCATCCGGCAAGGTGCCGGCAATCCTGCTGCCCACCAAGCAGGGCGACATGTACATCCTCGACCGTCGCAATGGCCAACTGCTGACCCCGGCCGAAGAGCGCAAGGTGCCGCAGGGCGGCGTGGAGCCCGAGCAGCGCGCCGCTACCCAGCTGTTCTCGCTGTATCACACGCTGCGGCGCGACGACGCGCTGACCGAGCGTGACATGTGGGGCATCACCCCCATCGACCAGCTGGTCTGCCGCATCCAGTTCCGCAAGGCGCATTACGAAGGGTTCTATACGCCGCCCAGCAGCGATCATCATTCCATCGAATATCCCGGCTACAACGGAGGCTCGGACTGGGGCAGCGTGGCCATCGATACGCGACGCGGCGTGATCGTGGCCAACTACAACGACATGCCCAACTACAACCGGCGGGTGCCGCGCGCCGAGGCCGACCGCAAAGGCTGGCTGCCGCGCGAGCAGATCCGCGCGGACAAGGGAGGTGCCGAAGGGGCAGGGGACCCGCAGGTGGGAACGCCCTATGGCATCGACGTCAACGCCGGTTGGCGGCTGCCGTTCACCGGCCTGCTGTGCAAGCAGCCGCCCTATGGCGGCATCCGTGCGATCGACCTGCGCAGCGGCAAGCTGCTGTGGGACCGGCCGTTCGGCAGCGCGCGCGGCAACGGTCCCTTCGGCATCCGCTCCGGCCTGCCGATTGAAATCGGTACGCCGAACAATGGCGGTTCGGTGGTGACCGCCAGCGGCCTGATCTTCATCGCCGCAGCAACCGACGACCTGCTGCGTGCCATCGACCTGAAGACTGGCAAGGAACTGTGGCACACCAGGTTGCCGGCGGGCGGCCAGGCCAACCCGATGGTGTATGAGCAGGGCGGGCGCCAGTACGTGGTGATCATGGCCGGCGGGCACCATTTCATGGAGACGCCAGCCGGGGATTACGTGATGGCGTATGCGTTGCCGCAATAGCGTCGATATTTGATTCCGGCTGCGGCGCAGCGACCTGCGCGGTTGTCGTCTAGGATGGCGCTACGCCCCGTCTGCGAAGGATCCGCCATGTCCGTGCGTCGTCGACGCTTCTGTGTCTTCCCACTGACCTTCGCCTTGCTGTTGGGGGTGTCATTCAGTGCTGGTGCGGCTGCAGTACCAGTTGAATCAACCGGCTCACGCGCGCAGGACGCCGTCGATGAATGGCTGTCCGCCTTCAATGCCAACAGTCTCCAGGCGTTGCAGGCGTTCGCCGACAGGTACGCAAAGAGGACCGGCAGCGGTCCGCAGGATTACCTGGAGTTCCGTGCGTCCAATGGGCCGATGAAGGTGCTCGAAGTACGCTCAAACACGCCTGAGAAAGCCGAAGTGCTGGTGCTGGGCGAAGACAGCGAACGGGCGATGCTGTTGACTGCGGAAATGGACCCTGCCGCGCCGCGCCACGTGAAGGTGTTCCAGTTGGAAGGCGTGCCGACACCGCCGCAGTTCCAGCCTGTGCGCATGGAGCTGCCGGCACTCCTGGCCCAGAGTACCGCCCGGCTCAACGCCCTGCAGGCAAGTGATTCGCTGTCTGGCGCCGTGCTGGTCGCGCACGATGGCAGGGTGCTGCTGCAGTGGCAGGGAGGGCTGGCCAACCGCGCGCAGCGCGTGCCCGTTGATGCGCAGACGCAGTTCCGCCTTGCCTCGTCCAACAAGATGTTCACCGCAGTGGCCATCCTGCAACTGGCCGAAGCAGGTCGCCTGGCCCTGGATGACACCATCGGCAGGCGCCTGCCGGACTATCCGAACAAAACGGTGGCAGGCACGGTCACGATCCGGCAACTGCTCAGCCATACCGGCGGCCTCGGAGATTTCTTCGGTGATGATTTCGAGCGCTTCGCGGCGTCGCTGAAAACGCACAGCGACTATGTGCAGCGCTTCGCCAAGGATGCCCCGCAGTTTGCTGCAGGCAGCCAGGATGGGTATTCAAACTATGGTTTCATCGTGCTCGGCCGGATCATCGAGGCAGTGTCCGGGCAGACGTACTACGACTATGTCAACGACCATGTTCTGCGCGCGGCGGACATGGCGGAAACCGGTTTTGAACCGGAATCGGTGGACGTTCCACATCGTGCAAGCGGCTATACCCAAGTGAAAGGGCAGTGGATCGGCGAAACCAAATCCCTGCCATGGCGAGGGACTGCCGCCGGCGGCGGTTACAGCACCGCAGGTGACATGTTGAAGTTTGCAGAGGCCCTGCGTACCGGCAAGCTGGTCTCGCCGGTATGGTTGCAGCAGGCCACCCGTCCACAGAACCACAAGGGCTGGTATGGCTACGGGTTCATGGTTCAGGGCGAGGGGAGGCAGCGCCAGTTCGGCCACGAGGGCGGGGCCCCCGGTTCGAACAGTGCCATTGTGGTGATGCCTGAGCAGGGGTACGTGCTGGTCGGCCTGGCCAACGTCGATCCGGATGCCGTAGGCAATGTGATCAACTACATCGCCCGCCGCGTGCCCCTGTAGCACACGTCGCTGGCAACAGCATCGACGCCCCTGTGGGCGGGTAAATTCCCAACGCCACAGGGGTATCGCGCAACCGGTTAAACCGTCACCACCACCTTGCCGATCTGCTCGTTCGATTCCAGGTAACGGTGTGCGTCCTGGATCTGCGCGAACGTAAACACCTTGGCGATCAGCGGCGCCAGCACGCCCTTGTCCAGGCCATCGACGATGAACGCCTTCGCACGCGCCAGCGCCGCATCGTCAGACACGATTTCCGAGTACAGGTAGCCCTTCAGCGTCAGCGACTTGCCCAGTACGTTGAACAGCGGGAACGGCGTCGGCTCGCTGCTCAGCGCGCCATACTCCAGCAGGATCCCGCCGCGCGCCATCGCTTCGGTGAGCGGCACGAACTGCGGGCCGCCGATGGGATCGAATACCACGCGCGCGCCAGCACCTGCGGTGATGCGGGCAACTTCGGCCACCAGATCCTGCTCCTGGGTGGCGATGACATGGGCAGCGCCGGCATCGAGCAGTGCCTGGCGCTTGCCCGGGCCACGGGTTACCGCGATCGGCGTCGCGCCCACCGCATTGGCGATCTGGATGGCGGCCAGGCCAACGCTGCTTGACGCTGCAGTGATGATGACGAAATCGCCGGCACCCAGCTTGGCCTGCTCCAGCAGCGCGCCCCAGGCGGTGACGTACTGCATCCACACCGCAGCAGCCTGCTCGAAGCCCAACGACGACGGGTGCTTCACCACCAGTCGCGCCGGCACGTTGGCCAGCTCGCCGTAGGTGCCCCAGCGGGCGATATCCAGCGGCGGCACCACGCTGACGGCATCGCCTGCAGCGAAGCCGGTCACTGCGCTGCCTACGGCTTCAACCAGGCCCGCCGCTTCATAGCCCAGGCGGCTGGGGAACTCTGCCTGCTGCAGATAGGCGCCGTTGCGGAACATCACCTCGGCGCGGTTCAGGCCGATGGCCTTGACCCGGATCTGGATCTCATCGGCGGCAGGAGCGGGTACGTCGATATCGTCAACGCGCAGCACATCGGCGTCGCCATAGGCGTGGATGCGGACAACCTGGGTCATGGGGGTCTCCAAGGGGGAATGCCGGCTGGTGGCCGGCCAGGGGGAACAAAGCGCTACTGTGCGCGTGGCCGGCGAACGAAAGAAGGGGTAATCTGGCGTTTCATTGGAAAACAATAGTTTGCAATGGACCTTATCGCACCTCTGCGCAGCTTCGCCAAGGTGGCCGAGGTGGGCTCGTTCTCCGCAGCTGCCGACGCACTGGATCTGTCGCCGCAACTGGTCGGCAAGCATGTGCAGACGCTGGAACAGCATCTGGGCGTGCGACTGCTCAACCGCACCACGCGCAAGCAGAGCCTGACCGACTTCGGGCAGGCGTACCTGGCCCGCGCCCGGGTCATCCTGGAGGAAGTGGAGAGTGCCGAGCAGCTGGCCGAGATCGCGCGCGGGCGACCGATGGGCCGGCTGCGGATCAGTGCGCCGGTCACCTTCGGCGTGCATGCGCTGGGGCCGGCGGTGGTGGCCTATATGCAGCAGTATCCCGACGTGCAGGTGGATCTGAACCTGTCCAACAGCCTGGTCAACGTGGTTGAAGACGGCTACGACCTGGTGTTCCGCACCGGTGATCTCGCCGACAGTGGCCTGGTCGCGCGGCGGCTGGGACCGTACCCGCTGGCCCTGTGCGCTGCACCCGGCTATCTCGCCGCACGCCCACCGATCGTCCACCCGCAGGACCTGAGCCGGCACGAATGCCTGGGCTTCGCCCACTCGGTGATCCGTACGCGGTGGAGCTTCCATGACCCACAGGACGGCGTCTTGACCGTGCCGGTCTCCAGTCGCTTCATGGTCAACCAGGCCGAGCCGCTGCTGACCGCTGCGGTCGGTGGGCTGGGACTGATCCTGCAGCCGTTCGAGATGATGTCTGCCGTTCTGGCCAGCGGCGGACTGGTGGAGGTGCTGCCTCGATTCGTGCCCGTATCCACGTCGATCAATCTGTTGTATCCCCGCCATCGCCAGGTGACGCCGAAGCTGCGCAGCTTCCTGGATTTCTGCGTGGCGCGCTTCACCGAACAGAGCATGGCGCGTGAGCGTTGATTGAAGCGCGCGCAGCGGGTGAGGGCGTCGGTCGTTTACGATGACGTCTCGCCACGTCCGCAGAGGATCTGCCATCACCCAGTTGCATCATTCTGCGTCCTGCTTTGCCCGCCTCGGATGCGGCGCTGGGTTGTTGCTGCTGATCGGCAGCGCCATCACTGCCAACGCACAGACGCCCGCCGCTGCGATCGCAGAGTGGGAGTTGCACGGACGCGCCGAAGGCCTGGCCCGGCCCGACACCGTCTGCCAGGATTTCCTGCAGGCGATGGGTCGAAAACCCGCCGAACTGGAGTACATCGGCTGTACGCAGGACGACGCTTCCTACATCCAGCCGATGGAAGCGAGGTATCGCGTCAGCGGTGCGGCGGCGGCGAGGATTGAAGCCTATCTGCAGCAGACCTTCGGCATGCCGCCATTGACGTATGTCTGCTGTGGCTGGAGCAACGGCGCGCCTTATTTCTGGCGCGAGCAACCGGGCAGCGTGAACTATCAGATCGGCATGGGTGTGGAGTCGCTGCATCATCCACGCGGGCAGTGGAGCGCGATTCCCTACTTCGCGGTGACCATTGCGGTGAACCGGAAGAGCCCGTGATGGCGTACGCTTGGACACCGACCACTGGCGTACAAGGAATGGCAACAATGCCTCCGATGCTGCTCCGCGTTGCTGCCATCACGTTCACCCTTGCGATGAGTCCGATGGCCATCGCCGCATCTCCCGAGCCGCTGCAGCTGCAGCAGGCCGAAGCCCTGACGTACTGGAAGCCGGTGGAAGGCACGTTCCGCCCACGACTGAATGCTGATCCCGGGCGTGTGCAGTTCGCAGAGGAGGTGACGGTGGCCTATTCGATCAACAAGCGCGGCCGGATCTATGACGTAACGGTGGTCGATGCCAAGCCGTCGACGGCCTTCAGCGGCTGGGCGTTGAATGCGGTCAAGGCGATGCGCTTCACTGCAACGGACAACAACACCGAGCGCACCCCGATCCGCAGCGAAATGACCGCACGCTGGGGTGACGGCAAGTAGGGCACTAGGTCGGCACCCGCACCATCTTCGCCATCAGGTGTTCGACCACGCCTGCCGGGTCCGCCGTGCGCCCCACATGCGTGCTGGACATCTGCACCACCGAGCTGCGCTTGGCGGTGAGGAAATGGAAGCGCGCGCGCGCAGGCAGCTGCGCGATCGGGCCGGCGTCGGCGTCGCCACGGCAGATCGCCACGATCGCATCCAGCCACGGCTGCAGCGCTTCAACATCCAGCGCCGGCGCGAAGGCCTGCAGGCGTTCGGCATCGAGCTCGATCGCCGCCTCCAGGTGACGTGCGCCGGGGCAGGACACGATCACCCCGACGTTGATGAACTCCTCGCGCTCCACCCGCGGTACCACGCGGATGACGGCATAGTCATACGTGTGCAGCGTGGGCACGGATGGCCTCCTGCACGAACACCGCACGCACCTTCAGGCGATGCTTCAGGTAGTTGATGTAGCCCTGCCGGTAGGCCTGGGGGTTGTCGAAGGCCGGCTCATCGACCAGCCAGCTGTCCGGCACCAGGCCGACGATGCGCTCGATTTCTGCATCAGGCAGGCGCGCGGCCAGTTCGGCATCCACTTCGGCAATGCGGCTGGCGAACGACAGCAGCACGTGGTCGCGGATCAGCACGAAGGGCTTCTCGCAGGCATCGCCGGCAGTGGCCCAGTCGTGATGGAAGTACATGGCCGCACCGTGGTCGATCAAGTACAGCTTGCGGTGCCAGACCATCAGGTTCGGATTGCGCGTGGTGCGATCGACGTTGCTGGTGAACGCATCGAACCAGACGATGCGCGAGGCCAGGTCAGCGTCCACCGGCATTGCCACCGGGTCGTAGTTGATCGCACCGGGCAGGTAATCCAGGCCCAGGTTCAGGCCTTCGCTGGCGCGGATCAGGTCCTGGATCTCCGGGTCGGGCTCGGTGCGGGCGAACTCGCTGTCCAGCTCGACGAACAGGATCTCCGGAATCGGCAGACCCACCGCGCGCGCCATCTCGCCCGCGATCAGTTCGGCAATCAGCGCCTTCGGGCCTTGGCCGGCACCACGGAACTTGAGTACGGCCATACCGTCGTCGTCGGTCTCGACCACGGCAGGCAGTGAGCCACCTTCCCGCAAGGGGGTGATGTAGCGGAGGGCATGGACGGTACGCATGAGGGCATTCTAGCGTGGCCGATGCCTGGGTTGCGCCGGGCGATGCCCGGTGCCGCCCGTGTCGTCAATGCGACAGCGCGCTGCGCTGCTGCTCCTGCACCTGCACCTGCTGGCGCGTCTGCTCCTGCGATGCGTGGTCGGCTTGACGCTGGTTGACGATGGCGAGGCTGTCCAGGCTTTCCTGCACCGGCCGCTGTGCGGCTTCAGCAGTGGCTGCCGATGCGCGCAGCGACGCAGGATCATCCAGTGCGCCCTTCACCACGAACACATTCTGCGCCGCGGCGACATCCCCCGACTGTCGGCTGAGCACCACATGATCCACGCGGTCCAGGCCGTTCTCGCGGGCCAGCACCAGCAGGCTTGCGCTCAGGCGTTCACTGGAGGCATCGAAGCTGCGGCCGTTGGCGGCATCCAGCTCGGCCACCTTGCCGCGGATCTGATCGTGCAGGGCACGGTCGTTGCCACCCGCCAACGGCGCAGCCTGCGCTTCGGTCGGCACGGGTGTGGTTGCCTGTGCCGTGATGGGCACGTGGGCGTAAGTGCCCTCGGTGTGGTCGAAATAATGCAATGTGGACGGCGAGGTGCTGGTATCGAAGTAGGGCTGTCGTGGCGGCGTGCCCTCGCCCAGATACAGGCCGTTCTGTTCCAGCAGGCTTTCCTGCAGGCCCAGCTGTGCCATGTTTACCGACATTCTGCTGATGCCATCGGGTGATGGGTTCTTGGCCTCTTCCTCGCAGGCGCGACTGATGGCAGAGGCAGCGTAGAAATTCTGGTAGTCAGAATTGCCGTTGGGGCCCAGCCCGGACGACACACCTTCGTCGTAGTAGTGCTTGCCCATGCCCTCGATGTTGGCGGCAGTGGCGGTCATGCTCAGGTCTGCATTGAGTGTGAGGTCCGGATGCGCGGTATAGGTCATCGGCGGGCCGGGCTGCACGCGCACGAATTCCTTGGCGCGGGTACTTGCTTCGTAGACATTCTGCAGCGTGGCGTCCGGGTTGGCGGTCTTGACCATGCCCACCAGCGCATTCCAGCCCTCGATGTTCGCCGATGCCTCGTCGCGCCGGTTGGCTGCGAGCAGGGTGCCGATGGCCTGCGTGTAGTCGTGGGTCGAATCGCGTGCGGCAATGTTTGCAATATCGGAATCAAACTGCTTATAGGCCCGTTCGGTCGCTGCATCATTGAACCCGTGCTGTAGCTCATGGCCCAGCACGAAGGTCAGCTCTGCAGCGTCGTGTTTGTCCGGGGCTGCCGGGTTGGACAGACTGGATGCCGGCAGGCTGATCGTCTTTGCGCCGCCGTCGTACTCGCCGCCCACACTGCTGTCGGCAGGCAGCAGCTCAAAGCGCTGCAGATGACCGGCGGCGATGGCCGAGTCGACCTGGGTTGCCAGCGCCGGAGAATTGGCAATGGCCTTGCGAAGGTTGTCGACCTGATCGGTCGTTACATCGGGTTTTCCTGCAAATTCGGTCAGCAGGCGTTCCGTATCCGCTGAAAGCGTAGGCATGGTGCGGTGCTCCTTACTGCACGGTCACAAGGCGGACGCAGGCATGCGCCGGCTTGCCAGACGGGGTTGAATCCTCAGCCATCGTGTCGACCTTGATGGTCAGATCCGGGCGATCGAAACGGTCATGGATGACCCGGCCGTGCTCGCCGCGGATGGTGTCGCGCTTGAAGCCCGCGGCCTGCAGACCGGAGGCGAACTGGTCGAAGTCGACCTGGCAGATCGCCGTTGCGTTGGCTTTGCGCTCGGCGGTGGTATCGATGAAATTGAGATCCAGGCGCGCATCGGCGGCGCCAGCCTTCCTGATTTCGAGGCCGTAGCTCCACTCTGGAGTGAGCGTGCCACCGTAGCCGAAGTGCCCCGGGCCGAAACGCTGCGCGGGCGCCTGCATAGCCTGCGATACCCGTTCCAGGGTCAGTTCACGGGTGGAGGTGGTGTTCTTGATCAGATCCAGCAGGCGCAACAGGAGTTGGTCTGCGCTGAGTGCAGACGGCGTTGCGGCGTCGGAGGCAGTCGATGCCATGGTAACGGGTCCTTGAGAGGTCGACGAATGGTCAGTCGCGTGTGTGCAGGCGCAGAGCGAGGCCGAACATAGGGCGATTGCCCACAGCCGTGTGAATGCGTACCCAAACATAAGCGTTCCCTGCATGTTGAGCGCTGACCCTAAGGTGGGCCAGGTGAATCACAGGTTAAATGCAATTGACGACTGCTGGAATCGGGGCAGAGCGCGTTTGGCTCAGGCATTTGCTGCAAGCGGGGTTGCCCGGCCCGGATGCCGCGGAATTTTCTTCACTTCGCCATTCCGTGAGCGGTGGCAGCATCCAATCGTGTAGATGATCAAGCGCAGGCATGGCCTTGAGTTGCAGGCCTGCGGCTATCCCGCGACCGACACCCGCCAGCCCGTTTCCTGCACATTGCGCAGCGTTGAACGTGGCCTGCACGGCCACTCCCCCGGCAAGGAGGCCCGCGATGCACAGACCTGTTCACGCGTACACCTACCGCATCAGCAACCGGCCTGTCGCCCAGATAGCGTGTGCTGATGTTGGCGAACATGCTGAAACCGCTGCTGCGGTTCATGCAGCCTCAGACAGAATTCTTCCGTGAGTTGAGCGCCGATGGTTGGCTCTGCATCCCGCAGTGCGCAGAGCCACTACATGCATGCGAGTCGCCCCACGATGCTGTTTCCTTTGCAGCACTGGGCGCGCATCTCGTCCACGATGTCCACGCAGGCTTCCGAGGTGCACGATGAGCAACGAATCGAGAGGAGCCCTGCCGCCCCTGGATCTGGATGATGCCAAGGCCGCGCAGATGATTGGCAAGCTGGTACTGGTGGGCGTTACCCGTTTTGGTGGCGATGGCCAGGTGCAGGGGCTGGAGCAGTTTGCCGGCACCGTGCTGAGGGTCAGTGCCGAAGAAGGGCTGGTGCTGGCCGATGGCGATGACGGACACGAGCGCTATCTGCCGCCGATGCTGGACCAGTATCTGCCGGCCGCGCCGGGTGAGTACCAGTTGCGCTCCAGTGGCGTGACAGTGATCGATCCCGATTATCTGTCCACCTGGGAACTGCACGCGCGGCAGTAAGTGAGGGGCATCCAGGGAGGAGGCCAGGCCAGGCAGGGCCACGCTTTGCAGGATGGGGCGACTAGCCCTTCCGGCCCATTTCCCGGTGGGCCGGGGGTGTTAGATTCGGCCCATGCCCGCCGTGCGGGTACCCAACTCACACCCCAGGGGAAAAGGATGCTCATCCGTCGTACCTCTCTGGTGGCGGCCGTTGCCGTTGCCACGCTCGGCCTGTTGGCCGCCGGCCCGGCCTTCGCCGACTACGCCAAGCCGCCGGAACACCTGCTCAAGGTACTCAAGGCCCCGCCGCCGCCGGCACCGAACATCGACCCCAGCGGCCAGCGCTTGCTACTGACCACCGCACAGACCTATCCGTCCATCACCCGGGTGGCCCAGCCATACCTGAAGCTGGCCGGCGTGCGCCTGGAACCGAAGAACCGCAGCCGCCACGACACCCCCGGCGGCTACGGCATTCCGGCCTGCGTGGCCGACTTCACCCTGGTCGAGATCGCCAGCGGCAAGAGCACCAAGGTCAACCTGCCGCAGGGCTGCGCAGGGGCCGCGCAGTGGTCGGCCGATGGCAACCGTTTCGCCTTCCAGAATGCGGTCGATACCAGCGTGCAGCTGTGGGTGGGCGACGCCGCCACCGGCCAGGTGAAGCAGGTGCCGAACGTGCAGCTGAACCCCATTTTCGGCAGCACCGTGCAGTGGCTGGGGGGCAGCCAGAGCCTGCTGGTGAAGCTGGTGCCGGCCAACCAGGGGCCGGCGCCGTCCAACGGCGGCACGCCCACCGGTCCGGACGCGCAGGAATCGCTGGGCAGCAGTGGCGAGAGCAGCACCTATGAAGCGCGCGACACGCTGACCAGCGTGCACGATGAAAAGCTGTTCGCCTATTACGGTGCCTCGCAGCTGGCGGTGGTCGATACCGCTGCCGGCAGCGTGCGCCCGGTTGGCCAGCCGGCGCTGTACAACGACGTCAACGCGGCGCCCGATGGCGTGCATGTGCTGACCGAGACCCTGAAGGCGCCGTTCTCGCACGCGGTGACCTACCAGCGCTTCGCCAATGATGTGGCGGTGCTGGACCTGGCCAATGGCCGCAACACGGTGCTGGCCAGCCTGCCGCTGGCCGATCGCGTGCCGGTACACGGTGTGCCGGAAGGCCCCCGCGGTTACGACTGGCGCTCCACCGACCCGGCCACCCTGGTCTATGCCGAAGCGCTGGACAAGGGCGACTGGAAGGTGAGCGTGCCGCATCGCGATCGCGTGCTGATGCTGAAGGCGCCGTTCACCGGCAAGCCGGTGGAAATCGCCCGCACTGCACAGCGCTTCGAGGGCTTCGCGTGGTCGGCCGACCCGGCCGTGTCGTTCCAGTTCGAGAACGACGAGAACCGCCACTGGATGCAGGCCCGCATCGTCGATGTGGACCAGCCGAAGAAGGAAGGGCGTCTGCTGTGGGACATGTCCAGTGATGAGCTGTACGGCAACCCGGGCAACCTCGTGTTCAAGCGCCTGCCCAGCGGTGCGCCGGTGGTGCGCCAGGAGGGCAACACCGTGTTCCTGCGCGGGCAGGGTGCGTCGCCGCAGGGCGACCGTCCGTTCCTGGATGCGCTCGACCTGGGCACCTTGAAGACTGAACGCCTGTTCCGCAGCGATGCCGATGCGTATGAGCAGTTCCTGGGATTCAGCAATACGCCGGGTCGCTTCCTGACCTGGCACCAGTCGGTGATCGATCCGCCGAACGCATTCGTGCGGCTGCTCGGTGAGCGCATCGACAATGCCAAGGCCGGCGAAGCGCAGTTCGAGTCCAGGCCCACCGCGTTGACCAAGCTGGTCGACCCGACGCCGGAAGTGCGGCAGATCCAGAAACGCCTGGTGACCTACAAGCGCGCCGATGGCGTGGACCTGTCGTTCACCCTGTACACGCCGCCGGGCTACAAGGAAGGCCAGCGCGTACCGGCGATCCTGTATGCGTACCCGGCCGACTTCGCCAATGCCGCGCAGGCCGGGCAGGTGTCCGGTTCGCAGCAGACCTTCACCCGTCTGCAGCCGTACCGCCTGATGCTGCTGGCCGGCTACGCGATCATCGACAACGCCTCGTTCCCGATCGTGGGTGACCCGAAGAACGCCTACGACACCTATCTGGAACAGTTGGAAGCCGATGCCAAGGCAGCGGTGGACAAGGCCGTGGAACTGGGTGTGGTCGACCGCAACCGCATCGGCGTGACCGGCCACAGCCATGGTGGCCTGATGACCGCCAACCTGATCGCCCACACCAACCTGTTCAGGGCCGGCGTGGCGACCAGTGGCTCGTACAACAAGACCTTCACCCCGTTCGGCTTCCAGAACGAGCGCCGCTCGGTGTGGCAGGCGCAGGACGTGTACCTGAAGGCCTCGCCGTTCTTCTACGCCGACAAGATCAAGCTGCCGCTGCTGCTGGTCCATGGCGAGGACGATGCCAACCCGGGCACCGAGCCGTTCCAGTCGCGCAAGCTGTACCAGGCGATCCGTGGCAATGGTGGTACCACCCGCCTGGTGATGCTGCCGAACGAACCGCACTGGTACACCGCGCTGGAGTCGAACGAACAGCTGGTCCATGAAATGCTCAACTGGTTTGACACTTACGTGAAGAACGCGAAGTAATCCGGCAAGGCCGCCCTCCGGGGCGGCCTTTCTGATTCAGGCGTCGTGTCCAGGTATCCCCCTGTGGGTGTTGCGTAACCATCTGTGATGCAGGCATGGACCGGCCACAAAGCTGCGGTACGCTGCGCATCTGATGTCTGCTACGGGTTCGCTCCATGAAGGCCTTCATCCTCGCCGTATCGCTGTCGATTTCCCTTGTCCCGGGAACTGCACTCGCCCAGCCGCTGCCGGCTGAGCTGGCAGCGCTGGGCATCACCCCCGGCATGCCCTATACCAAGGCCAAGCGACTGCTTGATGCCGCAGGGTGGCAGGCGAACCCGCCACGCGATGCGCCCGAAGCACTGGAGGGTTTCCCGGAAGTGGGTTGCCAGAAGGGTGGCAACAACTGCAGCAGCACCTTCGCCAAGGATGGGCGGCAGGTCGCTGTGCAGGTGGGAACCACGCTGGCGGGCCAACCCTTCGTGCAGGGCGGCCGCTGAGCACGACGGGCACTCAGCCCAGCGGCAGGTTCTCCAGCGCACGCGACATCCGATCGTGCAGGTCGCGCACGCGTTCGGCCTTGGCGTCCACGCGTTGCTCGTCGCCGAAGCTGCGCACATAGGCGCATGCAGCGAAACCGGCACTTTTCCTTTCGTATTCGGCGATCCACGCCAGACGGTCGGGGTTGCTGGCCTGCTCGGCCGACCAGGCCGCCACCGGTGGACGGATGCGCGCGATGATGCCAAGCCGCCAAGGTTTGGGTGTCAGCCGCGCACGGAAGCAATGCTGCAGTGTGCACATGCGTGCATACAACGTGTCGGTGCCCAATGCCTTGAAGAAGGCATGCACCTGCGCATCCTGTGGTTCGAACGTGGCATGCATCGCCAGCACGCGCAGCCCGGCCGGAGTGCGGTAGGCGCGCAGGTGCCAGTCGGGACGGTGTTCGACGAACGCCTGCACACGCTGCAGTGCGATGCCTTCGACGCCGCCGGACCGGGCCAATCGTTGCTTGCGCCGCTGCGACATGATCTGGTTGATCACCACCATCGCGATGCCGCCGGCTCCCAGGCCGATATTGAGGTTGCCCAGGGCTCCGCCGATCAGTGCACCGGCTGCCAGCAGCCCGAGTGCACCGAGCAGTGGCAAAGCACAGCCCGACGGAGTGGGCACATGGTCGATGTCGGCGAACAGTACGTCGGGGGCGTTCAGGCACAGCGCGCCATAGCTGTTGCGGGTGACGATGACATCATCCCTGCGCTGCACGATCTGCTCGCGGATCGGGATGCCCTCGACACCGTAGTTGGTCCGTCGCTCGCGACGCGGCACGGTCTGGCCGCTGAGGATGGCATCGAGCGCTTCGCGTGCACGCGCATCGGCGTGGGCCTGTGCGGCACCTTGGTCGTCGTCGGACCAGCCGAACCGGCGGACCACCACCGGCCGGCCCCTGTACCTGTCCTGCAGGCGGGCTTCGGCCCAGTAGGCTGGAACGATCATCATCCTGTCTTCCCCTTGCTTCCATGGCAGCCGCTCGCCGCGAGTCTGGCACAGCAGGGGAGGGCGTTGCACGATACGGCAGCGCATGCGCTGACACGGTGATAGATTGCGCGCTTCGCGTGCACTCCACCAAGGACGGAGCCATGTTCGTGTCGTTGCGTTGCCTGCTTGCCCTGGCCCTCGGCGGGGTGATCGGCGCCACCCAGGCGGCGGGACCGGAAATCCTGACCACCGATGCCACCCGTTTCTACGCGCTGTACGAGGCCGCCGGAGGCAAGCCGAGCGTGGCCCAGCTGGAGCAGTACCTGGCACAGGGCACGCCGAGCTTGGCCCAGTTCGCCAAGCTGCGCCGGGTGACCGCCGAGCGCATGGCCGAAGCAATGGCGCGCGAGCCTGCGGTGTATGCGAATGGGCGGGCCTGTCTGGTGGAGTTGCCTGCGGTGCGGCAACGACTGGTGCAGGTATTCGCCAACCTGCAGGCGATCTACCCGCAGGCGAAGTTCCCGCCGGTAGCGATCGTGGTGGGGCGCGGCAAGCCAGTAGGTATGACGCACCCGAACGGAGTGGTGATCGGCCTGGAAGCGCTGTGCGCGGCCGACTTCATGAACGCCAACGCGCAGGACCGCTTCGTGCACGTGATCGCCCATGAGTACGTGCATATCCAGCAGACCGGAGTAAGCGAGTACGAAGCAGGCGACCCGCGGGCGACGGTACTGCGCGAGTCGTTGGGTGAGGGTATCGCCGAGTTCATCGCCGAACTGATTTCCGGCAACGTCGGCAATGGCCGGCATGCAGGCTGGACGCGGGGCAGGGAAGTGCATATCGAAAGCGCGTTCGCGCTGGATATGGACAGCACCGATCTGAAGCCCTGGCTTTACAACTACACGCCGGGTTCGCAGGAGCCTTACGATCTGGGTTACTGGGTGGGCTATCGCATCGCCAAAGCGTATTACCTGCAGGCCGACAACAAGCGCGATGCTGTGCGCGCGCTGATCCAGCAGGACAACCCGAAGGCGATCCTGCAGGCCAGTGGCTGGACGCCGGGCATGTGGATGCCGGCCAAGGTGACGGGTGTGGCGGCAAGGTCGGCTGCGGCGGCAGAATGACCATTGGCCGGTCGCGCTAGACTGCGCGGGTCGACAACGGAGGATGCTCATGCGCATCAGGGCTTCAATGGTCTGGCTAGCGGCCGGAGTGCTCATGGCAGCGCTGGCCACGCCAGTGTTGGTGCAGGCGGCCAGCAATCCATTGCTGACCAAGCCAGTGCAGCAGGTGCAGCCGGACGAAGTGCGCTTCATGCAGCAGCGTCTGTCCGATTGGCCGCAGCTGCAGAAGTACCGCGCAGCCAATGCTGCTTTGCCCGCGCCACGGGCCGGCCAGCCACGCGTGGTGTTCTTCGGCGATTCGATCACCGAAGGCTGGGGCAAGGAAGGCAGCAGCACGTTCTTCCCCGGCAAGGGCTACCTCAATCGTGGCATCAGCGGGCAGACCACCGCGCAGATGCTGGTGCGTTTTTCGCAGGATGTGCTGGCGCTGCGCCCGAGCGTGGTGGTGATTCTGGCCGGCACCAATGACATCGCCGGCAATACCGGCCCGTCCACGCAGGCGATGATCGAGGACAACCTGCAGGCCATGCTGGATCTGGCGAAGGCGCATGGCATCGCGGTGGTGCTGGCGTCGGTGTTGCCGGTCAGCGAGTACCCGTGGATGCCGGGCATCGCGCCTGCGCCCAAGGTGCGTGCATTGAATGCTGCGCTGAAGCACCATGCCGATGCACGGGGCCTGGTCTATCTGGACTATTACGCAGCGATGGCCAACCGTGCCGGCGGATTGGATGCGCAGTTGGCAACCGATGGCGTGCACCCGACGGCGAAGGGCTATGCGCTGATGGCGCCGATGGCGGAAGCGGCGATCACGCGCGCAAAAGCAAGCCTGCCGAAGCGCTGAGAACCGGACTGCAGGGATCAATCATGGTCCTGCTTCAACGCCAGATCGGCAGCCAGCAGTGCCTCGGCTGCCGCACTCAGGGCCGGTGAGGGCGGAGCAACCACGCCGATCGATTCCATCATCTGCGGCATGCCGACGAACTGCCGCGCGCGGCGGTCATAGATGCCGGTGATCAGCAGCGCACGCGTGGCGGTTTTCTGCTCCGGGCCGATCAGTACGCGCTGCTCCATGATGCCGCGTGTGCCGACCCAGCCGACCAGCCGCGTTTCCAGGGTGAAGCGCTGGAACGGCTTCAGCTCGCGTCGGAACTGGATGGTGCCGGCGCCAACGATCGGCGCCCACTTCTCACGCAGCGCCACCTTGCCCAGCCCCATGCGCAGGATCAGGTCCAGCCGGCCCAGGTCAAAGATGTTCCAGTAGCGGCCGTTGGTCATGTGCAGGTTGCTGTCCAGGTCGTTGGGCAGCACCCGGTACTGCAGGCGGGAGACGCCGAACGGGGCCTCCAGCTTCGGCCGGAACAGGCTGCACAGCAGCAGGTGGAGCAGGCGGAACCAGAGATTCATGACTATGACGACTGTTATAGAACGGTCGATACGCTAGTCTATGACGACTGTCTTAGCAAGGAGCCTGCCGTGAGCCCGCGATCATCCGATGCCCCCCAGCGTGTGATCGATGCCGCGGCACAGATGCTCGCGCGGGTAGGCCTCAATGCCACCAGCATCCGCGAAGTGACCAAGCTGGCAGAAGCGCCGTTGGGGTCCACCTATCACCACTTCCCGGGTGGCAAACAGGAACTGCTGGCACGGGCCACCACCATGGCCGGCGACAAGGTGGAGGTGCTGCTGATCGAGCTGCTGAAGGGTGGCGCGGTGCAGGGGTTGCAGCAGTTCCTGGCGCTGTGGCGCGAGCGCCTGCTGCGCACCGGCTTTCGCGCGGGCTGCCCGGTGCTGGCGGCGGCCGTCGAGGAGCCAGTGGAGGTCGCGTCCAGCCAGCCGCGTGCGGCTGCCGCCGAAGTATTCGTGCGCTGGCAGGGACGCCTGGCTGAAGCGTTCGTCGCCGATGGTCATGTGCCTGCCCAAGCGGCCGGCTTGGCCAGCCTGGTGATTGCCAGCGTGGAAGGGGCAGTGGCGATGAGCCGCGCGCTGCAGGACATCGCCCCGTTCGACCAGGTGGCGGCGCAGTTGTTGAAGGCGGCTGCACCACCTGCTTGAATCACCCGCGCCGGGAGACGCATCGCGAGTCCTGGCTGGTTGCCAGGATGGGCCGGTTGCAATGTCGCCGCCTCCATCGTCGTCCTGCATTGCAGCATCCGGCACGCATGTGAGTTGGCAGGCAGCGGCCTCGATTCGTGGTTACAATCCGCCAACCATCAACCGCGTGCCAGGCAAGGATGTCCGCATGCTGCACCATCTTTCTTTCGGGGTTCGCGATCTGCAAGCCGCAGGCCGCTTCTATGATGCGGTGCTCGCAGCGCTTGGCTATCGCCGCGTCTTCGAAGACGACACCGCGATCGGCTATGGCCTGGTCGATGATGAAGACCTGCTCTGCCTGAAGCTGCGCGACGATGCGGCGGCGCCGGGACCCGGCTTCCATCTGGCGTTGGCGGCAACCACGCGCGTGGCCGTTGATGCCTTCCATCGTGCTGCGTTGGAAACCGGAGGCCAGGACAATGGGCCTGCGGGTCTACGCCCGGATTACGGCGACCACTACTACGCGGCCTTCGTGATCGATCCTGATGGCCATTGCATCGAGGCGGTGACCAAGGCGGCGACATGAGGCACGGACGCCAGCCCGTTTCGCTGCCGGGCAGCCGCGACACCGAAGCGATGCGCGCCCGTCGGCAACTGCAGCATCACGGCTGGCCACGGCTGCAGATGGCCCTGATCGTTGTGCTGACCGGCGCCGCAGGGTTCCTCACCTCGCACCTGCTGCGCCTGGCGGGCATGGACGCGATGCTGCTGCGCTATCCCCTGGCCGTGCTGATGGCCTATGGCGTGTTCCTGCTGCTGATGTGGACCTGGATCCGTTGGCGCTGGGATGCGGTGGCCGACGGATTGAGTTCCGGGCCCGGCGGCGGTGGCAGCCAGGGATCGCCGTGGAGTGGCAGCGGTGGGCATTCCGGCGGTGGTGGCGCGTCCGCCTCGTGGGGCGAATCCGCAGCGTCCTCCAGCACGAGTGCCGACAGCACGTCGTTGCTGGACGTAGCCGACGGTGAGGCGGGTCTGTCGCTGCTGGCCGTTCTCGGCATCATCGCATTGGTGGCTACGGTGCTGCTCGCCAGTGTATGGGTGGTGTGGTCGGCGCCGGTGCTGATGGCTGAGCTGCTGGTGGATGCGGCCATCGCCGGTGGTCTGTACAAGCGTATGCAGGGCATGCAGGAGCAGGGGTGGTGGCGGTTGTGCCTGTCGCATACGATCTGGCCGCTGCTGGGCCTGCTGGTGTTCTTCGCCGGTCTGGGCTGGCTTGCGCAGGAGCTGGCACCGGGTGCGGTCAGCCTGATGCAGGTGTTCAAGGCGTTGTAGCAGGATCTGCCACGACGTTGAATTCAAATCACACGCAAGGAGAAGCGCATGGATGTCGCTGCACGCAGTAACAGGAAGTTCGTTCGTTGGTTGATGGTGGCGATGCTCGCCCTGTTGATGCCCTTCGCGGCGCTGGCCCAGTCCGGGCCCACAGCGGCCCCGCCCACAACGGAGGCGGCCACAGAAGAAGCCCAATGCCGCGCCTGCACCTATGAACGCATCGGGCACAAGGTTGACATCGGCCTGGTCGCCCTGGTGTCGCTGCTGGTGGTTGGCCTGCTGGTGGCCATTTCCCGCGAGTGGGGGACGACCTCCCAGCGCTGGACCTGCCGCACGATGGCCCTGCTGCTGGTGGGTATCGGCGTGGCCCTGCTGTGGTGGGCAGGCAGCATCATCTACCTCGGTTACAACCCCTGGCAGGAGGACGCCGCGCCGCTGGATGCCGCGTTGGCCGCTACGCTGCTCAGCACGTCGCCGAAGTGGCTGGCAGGGCTGTTGATGATGGGCTTCGCGCCCACGGTCTGGCGGCGCAGTGAGCGCCTGCCGTCCTGGCGCATTGCGTGATCTCAGGAACGCCGGGTCATGCCCGGCGCTCCCCTCACAAATCAGTCGAAGCGCCAGCGCACGCCCGCATACACGCCGCGGCCTTCGCCCGGCGTGGAGCGCGCCACGTCCTTGCCGGCATCGTTGTAACCGGGGGTGACGGTGGCGGCGTAATGGCGGTCACCGATGTTGCGCATCTCCGCCCACAGCTGCCAGCGGCCGCCCGGTGCGTCGTAACCGATGCGGCTGCCGAAGATGACGTGGCTGTCGGCCCAGTAGCTGTTGGCGTAGTCCACCGCGATGCGCGAGGCGTACTCGGTGTTCAGTGCGGCATACAGACCCGAGGCGTGGTCGAAGCGAAGTTCGGCCTGGTACGCATGGCGCGGCAGACCCGGCAGGCGGTTGCTGCCGAAGCGCGTGTCATGGCGATAGCGGAAGTCGCTGAAGGTATAGGCCTGGCGCAGTGACAAACGGCCCGGTGCGCCCTGCCACACGGTGCTGTCCAGTCCGGCCTCGATGCCACGGTGCACGGTGGGGCTGGCGTTGTTCTCGGCGATGAACAGGTTCGGCACCGGCTGCAGTTCCACGCTCAGCAGCTCGTGGTTTACGTGCGCGTAGTAGCCGGTCAGTTCCCAGCGGCCGAGCGCGGCGTCGCCGCGTGCACCGAGTTCCAACGTGGTCGCGGTCTGGTTCTGCATCGGCACCGGCGCGCGCTGGCGGCCAGTCGACGGACCATTGCCCGCGCCGAAGTACTGGTTCGAGCCCCAGATCATCGACCACGGATGAGGCGCTTCCACCGAACGGCTGAGGTTGCCGAACCACTGCGTCTGCGGCGTCTGCTGCCAAGTGAAGCCCAGCCGCGGCGCGTAGTCCCAATCGTGCTCGCGCAGGCGGCCACCACTGCTCGGCCAGGTGACCTGCACATCGCGGCGGGTGTTGATCAGCGCAAAGCCGGTCTGCACGCGCAGGCGCTCATTCACGGCCAGATTGTTGCCGATATGCAGCGTGCTGTCGGTGCCGTGGTGGCGGAAGTCGCGCGTGCGGGTACCGGCGGCATAACCGTTGTTGGCAAAGCGCAGCGACTCGCGCACATCGGCATCCAGGTCGTGGGTAACGCGCAGCCCGATGGTGGTCTCGCTGTCCAAACCGAACAGCGTGTGCCGGCGACGGTAGTCCAGCGTGGCATTGAGATTGGCGTAGTCCAGCTGCTGGCGGTATAGGCTTTCGTTCAAGTCCATCGGGTACTTGTGATAGACCACCCCGGCCTGCAGCGACGAAACCTCGTCGATCTGCAGGGTCGTGACATTGCCCACCCAGGTGCTGCCCGGTTGCGGACGGCGCGCATCGATGGCCAGGTTGGCCGCGTTCGCCGCGCGCGGATCATTGCGGATCTGCTCGCGGGTCAGGCGCCCGGGTGTCTCGTGGTTGGTTTCGCGGTAGCGCACGAAGAAGCGGGTCTGCAGATCGGGGGTGATCTGCCAGCCGATGTTGGCCATCGCGCCCTTGCCATCGCCAGATGCATGCCGCTGATAGCCGTCGAATTCGGTATCGGAATAGGCCAGGAAGTAATCGACATCGCCGCTGACGCCGCCCCAGCTGATCCCGCGCTTCTGGTAGCCGCGGCTGCCGGCTTCGTAGTGCAGCTGCACGCCAGCCGAATCGCGGCCACTGCGACTGACGTAGTCGATGGCACCGCCGAGCGCCAGCGCGCCGCGCTCGAAACCGTTGGCCCCGCGCAGTACTTCCACACGCGACAGCCACAGAGGCTCCAGCAACTCGTAGGGTGTGCCACCGGGGCCAGTCAGTGGCAGGCCGTCGATCGACACCGCGATGCCTGAAGCATGTGCACCCGGGCCACGGTTGATGCCCGAGCCGCGGATCGACACCTTGGTGCCTTCGTTGCCCGGTGATTGCGCACTGATGCCCGGCTGGTAGGCCAATACGTCGGCGCTGCTGGCCAGGCGGCTGCCCGCCTTGGCCACGTCGATCACGTTGCTGGCGCCCGGCACGCGCTTCAGCGCCTCGCGCGCCTGCGCGCTGGCATCGGCGGCAGTGACCTGCACCGCATCAAGGGTGGTGGCCTGTGGCGCGGCGTGGGCGGTGGTGGCGAGGCCAAGCATGACGGCCAGCGACTGCGGGCAGAGAGTGGGGCGATACGGCAGGAAGGGCATGCGGACAGTCTGTAAACCAAAAAACAGGCGCGCAAGTTAACAGGTCGGGTGCGGTACGTCACCCACCGGGTGCGTATGGGCTCGCCCGATGCATGGCCTGGATCCACAGAAGAATCTACGGCGAGGGTTTCGCCAGCCCCTTCGACTTTGCATACAGCCGATCAGCGGTCTCCTGCTCGCCCAGCGCTGCATGGCATTCGGCTAGGCTGTCCCAGGCATTGGCCGAGGTCGGATACAGCGCGGTGTTGAGGGTGAAGACCTTCAGTGCGGGGCGATCACCCAGATTGTTGCGGATCGCGTAGCCGGTTCCGTTGATGGCCAGCTCCAGCTCGTTGGAAGCAATGCCACTGCTTGTGCGCAGCCATTCACGCAGGGCGCTTTCGCTACCGCTGTCGCTGCTCATGGCGTAGCCGATCAAGCGTTCGGCCAGTGCCGCACGCGGAAACTCGCCCGGCGCGGCCACTGCCATCGTGCTGTCCACCAGCGTGCTCGACCAGACATTGCGGGCGCTGCCATTGGTCAGGTACACGAAGACCCAGTAGCCGCTGGCCAGCGTGCCCTTGTAGGCCAGCCGCGCCCGCACGCGGGTGCCGCCGTCGTGACCGACCTGGGTGTAGCCGTCGCTGCGGGTGGTATCCCAACCGGTAGAGAAAAAGTTGCTGCCGCCATCGGTCAATTTTTGTGGCTGCCACAGCGTTTCGAGTGTTGCCGTACGCACCAGCTTGCCGGTTGCCAGCGCCTGCAGGAAACGGTTCATGTCGCCCACGGTGGTCTGCAGATCGGCATGGCCCCAGCCGTAGTTCGGCCAGGGATCTTCGTTGGCCTGCTGCAGTTGCCCCTCCTTGCCGATGTAAGACACTGCCGCGCGCTGCGCCGGCACGCTGGCTGCGCCCCATGAGGTACTGCGCATCTTCAGTGGTTGCAGGATGCGTTCGCGCGCGATGGCCGGATAGGGCTTGCGGTAATGCGTTTCCAGCAACGCGGTGAGCACCAGGTAGTTGGCCTGCGTGTACTGCACGCGGTTGCCGGTGGTGAACTGCATCGGCGCCGAGCCAGCGACCTTCAGTGCGGCGGTAAGGTCCGGCGCTACGCCGGTGTAGCCCTTGCTTATCCAGCGGTTGTCCACGCGGTCGTAGTACTCGCCGATGCCCGAACTGTGGTTGAGAAAGTCACGCACGTGGACGGCCTGCCATGCGGGTGGCAGGTCCGGCACATAACGGCTGGCCGGTGCATCCAGATCCACCTTGCCCTGGTCCACCAGCTGCATCACCAGCGTGCTGGTCAGCAGCTTGGCCATCGACTGCGCGGCGAAGATGGAATCGACGGTGGCGGGCGCGTGGGTAGCCGGATCGCGCTCGCCGCTGGCGCCTTGGTACAGCACTTTGCCGTTGTAGGCGACCAGCACCGACTGGCCGGCAATGCCGTAGCGCTCGCGGTTGGCCTGCAGCTGGGTATCGAGCAGGGAAGAGAGGCCAGTGGGGATGTCTCGCGCTGAAACTGGCGGAGCGGCAAACAGGGCACAGAGCAATGCGGCGGCAAGGGTGCGGTACATCGCGGTGATCCGTCAGCGGCGATGGCGCATCTTGGTCACGGTGTCGCACAGGGTCAAGCGGGGCGTGCGGCTGCGTGAGTGCGAGGAGTTCCGATGGGCTGTCGTAAATGCCGCTTAGAACCTGATGAAGCATCAGATATAAGAGGGCTTCAGTTCGCACTGACGAGACATCCCTGCATGGCAAGGAAAACGGAAGAAGATCAGGATTTCGCGCTCTTCATCGAGAGCTTCGGCGAGGCGAATGAACGCGTTCCGGTGCCAGAGACCAGCTTCACCAGGTGGGCGGGCATCTTGCCTGAATCGCTATTGAGCTATTGGCGTCGGGATGGATGGGCCAATTATGGCGATGGACGGCTGTGGACGGTGAATCCAGACGACTACGAAGGTGCAATGGGCGCATGGTTGGCTGGTACGCCATTTCCCTTGATCGATACCTACCATGTATTTGCCAGGACCGGATTTGGAAAGCTCTTCCTGTGCGGCGAAGAGTCAGGCGCTGGACTGAGCATTGATCCAATTCGCTGTGAGGTGTTTGCTCTGCAGAACCGTTTGAGATCCAAGTCTCTTGAACGACAGGATGGCGGAATCAGGGCCTTCTTCGCCTGTGCGGAGCTTGACGATTTTGATTTCCAGGATGGGGACGAACAACTGCTGTTTGATCGAGCAGCCAAGATGCATGGGGCCCTATTGGCGGATGAGATGTATGGCTTTGAGCCAGCGTTGGTCCGTGGTGGAGAGGTGGGGCTCAGCAATCTGCGTAGGATCAAGTTGCTGCCGCATCTGCATATGCTGAGGAACTTCGCGGAGCCGTCGTTTCCGCACTATGCGATTGATGTGAAGCCGCTGGTACGGAAGTAGCCCGATATGGGGGCGCTATCTGCTGGTGTTTCTCGGTAGCACTTTGCAATGGTCAGGCGGTGTTTCTCGCCGATCGCGGGATCGTTCCACAGCGCCCGTGCAATCTGCTTTGCCTCCTCTGATCCACTGGTGAAAACAGTGAAAGGCCCGTCAGGCTCTTCCACCGATACCATGATGAAAGACCAGCTGCTGGACGAGTTTCTACGCGTTTCGCGAATGCGAACTTCGGAAGAGGTCAGCGCCTTCGACCGCACAGTGCAGGCACTCTCAGGACAGGGATTTTCCAGGCGGGAGCTGGGAGTCCTCTTTTCGACATTCGCCGATGACACTCCGCATCATGAAGTCATGTGGGGGCTGCTTCATCTCGTCGAGACAAGTGACAGCGAGATTTTGATTTCTGCGCTTGTCCAATCGGCTCCGTACATGCGTACCGTGGCACCAGAATGGTTAGAGACGTTCATCTGCAGATTGCTGAATAGTGATCTACACAGAGATGTGTTGATTGCCTGCCTGAAGGAGATGGTTTCGACGAAGGGCGCAGCAGAAGTCGTCTCCTTGATCAAAGCGCTGAAGGATGATGCGTCGGACAGTATCCGAGTAAGGGCATCCGTGGTCGCTTCGGCACTGATGTAGCTGTGCGAGCGCAGACCAAGATCGGCATTTACCAGAGCGTCCCAACACCAGGTGGTGCCGGCCAGCGGCCGGCACTACCACACGTTCAAGGTAGCACCGGGCCACGCCCGGCGACACTCGATCAGCCCAGAATCCCCGGCAGATCCAGCCCCTTCTCCTTCGCGCACTCAATGGCGATCTCATAGCCCGCATCGGCATGGCGCATCACGCCCGTTGCCGGGTCGTTCCACAGCACGCGTGCAATCCGCTTGGCTGCCGCTTCGGTGCCATCGCAGACGATCACCATGCCGGCGTGCTGCGAGAAGCCCATGCCGACGCCGCCGCCATGGTGCAGCGACACCCAGGTCGCGCCACTGGCGGTGTTGAGCAGTGCATTGAGCAGCGGCCAGTCGGACACTGCATCGGAGCCGTCGGCCATCGCTTCGGTTTCGCGGTTCGGCGAGGCCACGCTGCCGCTGTCCAGATGGTCGCGACCGATCACCACGGGTGCTTTCAGTTCACCATTGGCGACCATCTCGTTGAAGGCCAGGCCCAGCCGATCGCGGTCGCCCAGGCCGACCCAGCAGATGCGCGCCGGCAGGCCCTGGAACTTGATCTTCTCGGCGGCCATGTCCAGCCAGCGGTGCAGGTGCGGGTTGTCCGGAATCAGCTCCTTCACCTTCGCATCGGTCTTGGCGATGTCTTCCGGGTCGCCGCTCAGCGCTGCCCAACGGAACGGGCCGATGCCACGGCAGAACAGCGGGCGGATGTAGGCCGGCACGAAGCCCGGGAAATCGAACGCGTTCTCGACACCTTCTTCCAGCGCCATCTGCCGCAGGTTGTTGCCGTAGTCCACGGTCGGCACGCCCAGTGAGTGGAAGCCGAGCATGGCTCGGATGTGGTTGGCCATCGACGCACGCGCGGCCTTCTCCACTTCCTTCGGTGCGGTTGCACGCTTGGCATCCCATTCTTCCACCGTCCAGTCCTGCGGCAGGTAGCCGTTGACCGGGTCGTGCGCGGAGGTCTGGTCGGTCAGCAGGTCCGGCTTCACGCCGCGTATCAGCAGTTCGTCCAGCACGTCGGCGACATTGCCGAGCAGGCCGACCGACAGCGGTTTCTTGGCGGTGCACGATTCTTCGATCAGGCGCAGGGCCTCATCCAGATCGTCGGTCCAGGTATCCAGGTAGCCGGTACGCAGGCGCATTTCGATGCTGCTCTTGCGGCATTCCACCGCCAGGCACGAGGCACCAGCCATCACGGCGGCCAGCGGCTGCGCGCCGCCCATGCCACCCAGTCCGCCGGTGAACAGCCACTTGCCGGCCAAGCTGCCGTTGTAGTGCTGGCGGCCCATTTCCACGAAGGTTTCGTAGGTGCCCTGCACGATGCCCTGTGCGCCGATGTAGATCCAGCTGCCGGCGGTCATCTGGCCGTACATCGCCAGGCCCTTCTTATCCAGTTCGTTGAAGTGGTCCCAGTTGGCCCAGCGCGGCACCAGGTTGGAATTGGCGATCAGCACGCGCGGTGCATCGGCATGGGTACGGAACACACCCACCGGCTTGCCGGACTGCACCAGCAGGGTCTGGTCGTCGTCCAGGCGTTTGAGGGTTTCGACAATGGCATCGAAGCTCTCCCAATCGCGTGCGGCACGGCCGATGCCGCCGTACACCACCAGCTCCTGCGGCCGCTCGGCCACGTCCGGGTGCAGGTTGTTCATCAGCATGCGCAGGGGCGCTTCGGTGAGCCAGCTCTTGGCGGTGAGCGTGCTGCCGGTCGGGGCGGCGATGGTGCGGGACGGGTCGTTGCGGGTCATGCGGCGCTCCGGTTCGTAGCGAATTCAAGGCAGGCGTTGAGCACCTGCGCCAGGGTGTGGCGCAGCGGTGCAGCGTGGTCGGGGTCGAGCGGGGTGGGCCAGCTGTGCTCGTCCACCTGGTCGGGTAGCGGTTCGTGCATGTAGCCGCGGCAAGCCAGTTCCATCTGCAGGCTGTGCACGCCACCGGCAATGCTGCTGTAGTGGCGGGTGATCCAGCCGCCCTTGAAGCGGCCGTTGCGCACGTGGCTCATGCCGCTGAGCGCCAGCAGGTTCTCCACCACATCGCTCAGCGCGTTGTCGCAGGAGGTGTCCGGTGCACCGGACGGCCCGGCGGTGCCGAGGTTGAACTGCGGCAGCTCGCCATCGAACAAGTGCGGGATGTGCGAGCGGATCGAATGCGCGTCGTACACCACCACGGCGCCGTGGCGTGCACGCAGACGTGCGATCTGCATGGCCAGTGCGTTGTGGTACGGCGCGAAATAGGTGTCGCGACGGCGGGCAATCTCGGCGTCGTCCGGCTCGCGACCCGCGTGGTACAGCGGCTGGTTGTCGAAGGTGGTCAACGGGCACAGGCCGGTGGTGTTCTGGCCCGGGTACAGCGACACGCCGCTGGGATCGCGGTTGAGATCGATCACCGAGCGCGAGATGGCCGAGCGCACGGTGGTCGCACCCATGCCGCGTGCGAAGTCGTACAGTTCATGCACCCACCAGTCTGCATCGCGACGCGCCAACCAGGGCGAGTGGAAGTCGCCGATCAGGTCATGCGGCAGTTCGCTGCCGGTGTGCGGGAAGCTGACGATCAGCGGCGCATCGCCCTCGTGCACGGTCAGCCAATCGGGATGGCCGCTCATGCCTGTGGTTCCACCGTGGGCAGCAGCTCGGCCAGGCCCTTGGCCAGCGCGCCGCTGCGAACCAGATCGGTCGCGATCACCATGTCCGGGTGGAAATAGCGATCGTCCTGCAGCATCGGCACCTGTGCACGAAGCGTGGCGCGTACGTTCTCCAGCGCGACGCTGGAGCGAAGCGGTGCATGGAAGTCACAGCCCTGCGCGGCGGCCAGCAGTTCGATGCCGATCACGTTGGCCGCGTTCTCGGCCATCTGCATCAGGCGGCGTGCACCGTGCGCGGCCATCGACACGTGGTCTTCCTGGTTGGCCGAGGTGGGAATCGAATCGACGCTGGCCGGGTAGGCGCGCTGTTTGTTCTCCGAGACCAGCGCAGCGGCGGTCACCTGCGGAATCATGAAGCCGGAATTCAAACCCGGGCGCGGGGTCAGGAACGCCGGCAGGCCGGACAGCGCAGGGTCGACCAGCATCGCCAGGCGGCGCTCGCTGATCGAACCGATCTCGCATACCGCCATCGCCAGCATGTCGGCGGCGAAGGCCACCGGCTCGGCATGGAAGTTGCCGCCGGACAGCGCCTCACCGGTGTCGGTGAACACCAGCGGATTGTCGGACACGCCGTTGGCTTCGATTTCCAGCGTGGTCGCGGCCTGGCGCAGGATGTCCAGCGCCGCGCCCATCACCTGCGGCTGGCAGCGCAGGCAGTACGGATCCTGCACGCGCACGTCGTTGTCGCGGTGCGATTCGCGGATTCCCGAGTCCTGCATCAGCGTACGCAGGGTAGCAGCGGTGGCGATCTGCCCGCGCTGGCCGCGAAGGGCATGGATGCGCGGATCGAACGGCGTGTCCGAGCCCTTGGCCGCTTCCACCGACAGTGCTCCGGTGACCAGCGCGGCCTGGAACACGGTTTCGATCTCGAACAGGCCGGCCAGTGCGTACGCGGTGGAGAACTGGGTGCCGTTGAGCAGGGCCAGGCCTTCCTTCGCGCCCAGTTCCACCGGCTGCAGGCCGGCGCGTGCCAGTGCATGCACGGCGGGCAGGCGCTCATCGCCGACGAAGGCCTCGCCGACGCCGATCATCACGCTGGCCAGATGCGAGAGCGGTGCCAGGTCGCCCGAGGCACCGACCGAGCCCTGCGCCGGCACCACCGGCAGCACGCCCTTCACCAGCATTGCTTCCAGCAGCAGCAGCGTTTCCTCGCGCACGCCGGAAGCACCCTGGGCCAGGCTGACCAGCTTCAACGCCATCATCAGCCGCACCACATTCGCCGGCATCGGCTCGCCCACGCCCGCGGCATGCGAGAGCACGATGTTCCGCTGCAGGGTGGCCAGGTCCTCGCGTTCGATGCGCACGCTGGCCAGCTTGCCGAAACCGGTGTTGATGCCATACACCGGTGCGCCCTTGGCGACGATGGCAGCCACCGTTGCGGCACTGGCACGCACCGCCGGCAACGCGGCCGGGTCAAGCGACAGCGGCGCACCGCGATACGCCTGCCGCCACTGGGCGAGGGTGACATGGCCGGGGCGAAGAACCAGGGTGTTGCTCATGTGTTGCTCCAGGAGGCAGGCAGGTCGGGCTGTCCGCGCACTACGCGCGCGTGCAGCGGGTTGAATCCAATGCGATAGACCAGGTCGGCGGGGGCGTCGATGTCCCAGATCGCCAGGTCGCAGTCCATGCCGACGGACAGGCGGCCGATGCGCTCGCCATGGCCCAGCGCACGCGCCGCTTCACGAGTGAAGCCAGCGATGCATTCGTCCACGGTCAGGCGGAACAGGGTGGCGCCCATGTTCATCGCCAGCAGCGGGCTGGTCAGCGGCGAGGTGCCCGGGTTGCTGTCGGTGGCCAGCGCCAACGGTACGCCGGCCGCGCGCAGCGCAGCGATCGGCGGCAGGGTGGTATCGCGGGTGAAATAGAACGCGCCGGGCAGCAGCACGGCGACGGTACCGGCGGCGGCCATCGCGGCGATGCCGGCGTCGTCCAGGTGTTCGATATGGTCGGCCGACAGCGCACCGAAACCGGCCGCCAGTTCGGCGCCATGCTGGTTGCTCAGTTGTTCGGCATGGATCTTGATCGCCAGCCCATGCGCACGCGCAGCGTCGAATACCTGACGGGCCTGCGCCGGCGAGAACGCGATGTTCTCGCAGAAGATGTCCACGGCCTCGGCCAGGCCTTCTGCAGCGATGGCCGGAATCATCACCTCGCACACCTCATCGGTGTATTCCTGCGCCTGGCGACCGGGCGGCACCGCGTGCGCACCGAGAAAGGTCGGCACCACGTTCACCCGGCATTCCTCGCCCAGCGCGCGGGCCACCTGCAGCTGCTTGCGCTCGTCCTGCAGGGTCAGGCCGTAGCCGGATTTGATCTCGATGGTGGTCACGCCTTCGGCACGCATCGCCAGCAGGCGAGGGCGACTCTCATGTGCCAGCTGCTCTGGTGAGGCGGCGCGGGTAGCGCGCACGGTAGACACGATACCGCCACCGGCACGGGCGATCTCGGCATAGCTCACGCCCTGCAGGCGCTGCTCGAATTCGTTGGCGCGGTTGCCGGCGTAGACCAGGTGGGTGTGGCAGTCGATCAGCCCCGGTGAGACCCAGCGGCCTTCGCCGTCGATGCGGGTGGTCGGCTGCAGATGGGCATCGCTGCCGGCGGGGCCGACATGCACGATGCGGCCATCGGTGGCGGCCAGTACTGCATCGCGAAGGACACCCAGCCCCTCGCCATCGAGGGTCATCAGGTGGACGTTGGACCAGAGGGTATCGACGTGCATGGCATCCACAACGCGGCTGTGCTTATATGTCTATACAATATAGGCGTCCAATTCGGGTTGTCCAGCCATGTCCGATTCGCGTTCCCCGTACTCCTTCCATGCCGCCCACGCCCTGCTGGCCGACGGCTGGGCCGCCGATGTCCGCCTGCAGGTGCAGGAGGGGCGCATCGCGGCGGTCACGCGCGGGCAGGCAGCGCAGCACGGTGATACCCGCGTGGGCATCCTGATGCCGGGCCTGCCGAACCTGCACAGCCACGCCTTCCAGCGTGGCATGGCGGGGCTGACCGAGATCGGTGGCGGCGACGGCGACAGCTTCTGGAGCTGGCGCGAACTGATGTACCGCTTCCTGGCCCATCTGCGCCCGGATGCAGTGCAGGCCATCGCCGCCCAGGCGTACATGGAGATGCTGGAAAGCGGCTTCACCCGCGTCGGCGAATTCCATTACCTGCACCATGATGCCGATGGCCGCGCTTACGCCAATCGCGCCGAGATGAGCGTGCAGATCGCCGCTGCGGCCGAGCAGACCGGCATCGGCCTGACCCTGCTGCCGGTGTTCTACGCCCACGCCGATTTCGGTGGGGCGCCGCCGAATCCGGCACAGCGCCGCCTCATCCATGACGTCGAAGGGTTCGCGCAGCTGCTTGATGGCGCCCGCACTGCACTGGCCACGCTGCCCGATGCGGTGGTCGGCATCGCCCCGCACAGCCTGCGCGCGGTGACCGGCGAGGAGCTGAGCGCACTACTGCCGCTGACCAATGGCCCGGTACACATCCACATTGCCGAGCAGGTGCGCGAGGTCGAGGCCTGCCTGGCATGGAGCGGACAGCGACCGCTGCAGTGGTTGTACAACCATGTCCCGGTCGACGCGCGCTGGTGCCTGGTGCATGCCACCCACATCACCGACGACGAGCGTGCGCAGATGGTCGCCAGTAACGCCGTGGCCGGCCTGTGTCCGATCACCGAGGCGAATCTGGGTGACGGCCTGTTCCCGATGCAGGCTTTCGCGCGCGAGGGCGGGCGCTTCGGTGTCGGCTCCGATTCCAACGTGCTGGTCGATGCCGCAGAAGAGCTGCGCCTGCTGGAATACGGCCAGCGCCTGACCCTGAGGGGGCGCAACGTGTTGGCCCCGGATGCCGGTCGCAGCACCGGGCGCTTCCTGTTTGAAGGGGCACTGCAGGGCGGTGCACAGGCGCTGGGCGTGGCTGCCGGCCTGCAGGTGGGTGCCAGCGCAGACATGGTTGAGCTGGATGCCGCGCACCCCGCGTTGCAGGCGCGACACGGTGACGCATGGCTTGACAGCTGGGTGTTCGCCGCACGTAATGGCGCGCTGCGATCGGTCTGGCGCCATGGCCGCCAGTGCGTGGCCGAGGGCCGCCACCTGCAGCGCGAGGCCATCACCACCGCCTTCGCCGCTGCCCTGCGTGGCGTGCTGGGCTGATCGCCTCCCACTATCGAGACCCCACTACGTGAAGGCCAGCAAGTCCGCCACGCTCAACCAGCGCATCCGCAGCGAACTGGAAAGCCGCATCCTCAGCGGGGAGTGGGCGCCGGGCTTCCGTATCCCGTACGAGCACGAGTTGATGGAGCAGTACGGCTGCTCGCGGATGACGGTGAACAAGGTGCTGACGGCGCTGGCCGAGAGCGGCATGATCGAGCGCCGCCGCCGAGCGGGCTCGTTCGTGGCCCGGCAGCCACCGCATCTGGAACAGGTGGCGCTGGAGATCCCGGACATCGCAATGGAGGTCGGCTCGCGCGGGCATCAGTACGGCTACCGCCTGCTACAGCGCGAACTGCGCTTGGCCGAGGCGGCAAATGCCGGTGAAGTCGAGCTGGCGGGCAGTGAACAGCTGCTGGCGATGCGCTGCCTGCACTTGGCCGATGGCCGGCCGCTGGCGCTGGAGCATCGCCTCATCAGCCCGGTCGGCGTGCCCGAGGTGCTGGAGGTGGACTTCAGTACCACCGCGCCGGGCAGCTGGCTGCTGCAGAACGTGTCGTGGACACGCGCCCAGCACCGCATCAGCGCCTGGGGCGCCGACGCGCCCACCGCCAAGCTGTTGGACGTGAAGCCCGGTACCGCCTGCCTGGTGATTGAGCGCTTGACCTGGCGCGGTGAACAGCCGATCACCCGCGTGCGTCAGATGTTCCTGGGGGATGCCTGGGATCTGGTCGCGCGCTTCTCGCCCGGGGCGCGATAGGGGAGGACGCACCGTTCTCCGCGGTGGTACAGGCGCTGTCGTCTTGCGCTCTGTCGTCGCGTGTGTACGATGTGTATGGTTCCTGCATGAAGAGCGGGGCTTATCCGGGAGCTGGAAGCGGCGGGCTTGTCCTGTCGCCGTATCCGCAGATCCCATCATGTATTCGTGCATCCGCACCGGCCTCACATCATCACCGTTCCGCATCCCAAGAAGGATCTGGGAAAAGGGTTGGTACAGGCATTGCGGAAGCTTGCGGGACTGACGTAGGAAGCCCTCATGCGATATCCAGTCTTGATCGAGGCCGGCGATGAACGTACCGCGTGGAGCGTGATCGTGCCGGATCTGCCCGGCTGCTTCTCGGCTGCAGACACGCTCGACGATGCGTTGACGTCTGCTGAGGAGGCGGCACTGGGATGGATCGATGCTGCGCTGGATGCAGGCCGCCCGATTCCGCGCCCTTCATCGGCGCAGAAGGTGGTTGCCGAGGCCGATGAAGCAACAGCGTGGATCCTCGCTTACATCTGCATCGATCCTTCCTTGCTGGATGACACCATCGAGCGGGTCAATATCAGCCTGCCGCGTCGCATCCTCGCGCGTCTGGATGCGCAGGCCAAGGCGGCCGGCGAGTCGCGCTCCAGTTACATCGCGCACCTGGCGGCACAGGGCTGACGATGCGGTGGCCGAGCTTGGGCCCGGTACCATCACGCCTCAGCCCATCAATACGTCGCGCACTGCCGCCACCGCACCGGCTCATCCACGCCGGGGCGGGCGTTGAGCTGCACGCGCACGTTGCGCAGGGCAGGGTAGCGAAGCACTTCCTGGCACACGCGAGGCCACACTGTTTCCAGTTCGCCGGTGCGGTTGATCGCCAGTGTCTGCCGGGTCAGCCAGACGCCGCTGGCGATGCCGGATTGCCCGGCCAGCGCGCGGGCCAGTTCGGCCTGGTAGCGGTCCAGCGTGGCAGCGTCGGGGTTGGGATTGCTGCGCGCGTCGTCGGTGTTCTGCGGCGCGGCTGTGGCGACCACGGGAGCGGGGACATTCGCGGCGCTGTCCGGCGCGGCGGGCGTCGGCAAAGGACGTGCAGCCGGCGACGCGACAGGTGCATCGGCGGGAGCCGGAATCGGGTCTGCCTGTTCGGTGCGCAGGCCTTGCAGGCCAAGCCCGACCAGCAGCCCCAGCGTCATTGAAGCCAGTGCGGCAATGGCGATGCGGCGCAGCGCCTCATGGCGGGCAATCGCGCGCACGCGGGTGTCAACATCGGTCGGCAGGTAGGGCTGCAGCAGCGGCCACAGACGCGGACCATCAATCACTTCCACCGCTTGCTTCTCTGCGGCGGCCAGACCATCGCGCTCAACCCGGCCTTCGGTGATCAGCATGCCGCCCTTGGCGCCCGCCAGTCGCGCGGCAGCGCCCAGTTCGTTCACCGCAGCGGTGCCGATGCGATAGGCCAGCCCGTGCTTGCACGACACCCGCCAGTTGTTCGGGCCGTCGCTGAGCAGGAAATCGCTGCTCGGCTCACGGCTTTCCTCGCTCGGGTCCTGCAGTTCACGCAGTCCGCGCTGCTCGCGCAGCATGCGTTTGATCAGGGTGGAAAACTCGCGCCAGTGCATGCCCGCCAGGGCCTGCAGGCCCAGTTGCATTTCGGTACGTCGGCGCTTGAACCACCAGAGATAGACGGTGGCCAGGGTGCAGGTAAGCAGGGCCGACAGCAGGGCCAGAATCCAGGGAAGCATGCAGGGCGACGACGGAAGGGGCGAAAACGGAAGCCCACAGTGTAAAGGGCCGACCGGTTGATTGCGTCAGGGTGTTCCCGACAACAACCGTGATGCAGCCCGCAGATCTGCACGCGCCAGACACGAAAAAACCCGCCAATCCTGAAGCCGTGAGGGGAGGGAACAAACGGCAGCCGAAGCGATTGGCGGGTTCTACGCGATTGTCAACGAAAATTTATTGCGTTGCAACAAAGGCGGTTCAGGGCGTGCTGCCCGGTGACTGGTGGCTGCCCGGCGAGGGGGCATCCACGTCGGTGGAGGCGCGGTGTTCCAGCTTGGCCAGGCGTGCGGTCAGGGCATCGATGCGGGCTTCCAGCGCGGTCACCTGATCGGCGGTCGGCACGTGCAGTCGCTTGAGTACGCCCTGCACCTGGTCATCGAAGGCCTTGTTGACCTTGTCCCAGGTTCCGGATGCCTTCTCGCGGGCTTCGTCCAGCGAGTGCTCGACGTTGTCGCGCCAGCCCGGTTCCTGCTCGCCGCTGCGTTCACGGCGGCGGGCTTCCCAGGCTTCGCCTTCCTTCACCAGGCCATCGAAGAACCGGCCTCCTTCTGCCTGCGCGCGCCCAAGGGCGCCAAGTCCGGCCAGCCAGACCTGCTGGGCCGAATCGCTCAGCTTGCGCGAAAAGCGTTCTGCCTGGTCGCCGAAGCCGGCATCGTCGTCGCGGCGATCGTCATTCTCGTAACGGTTCATTGCATTCCCCGTGGGAGTTGGGCCTACCCCCGAGAGTAGCGCGCGCCGACGTTGCTGGGCCGTGATGGCCGCAGCGCAGGTTCAGCCCAGCTTTTCCTTCAACACACGCTGGATCTCGCTTTCCACCATGCCCTTCATCGCCGACAGCAGGAAGCCCAGCTTGGCCGTCACCCGCACCGCGCCCGGCTGCAGTTCGATCGCACCGTCCACGCCACTGCCGGAGAAGTTCAACACGTCGGCGGCCCACGACGACTTCAGGCCGAAGCGTTCGCCCAGCTTGGCGGCAACCTGCTCGATCGCTTCACGTGCCTGGGTGTCGGGCAGGGTATGGGCGTGGCGGACATCGATGGTGGACATGCAGGCTCCTGGCGCAGGGCGGGGATCAGTGAGAGGGCGAGCATTGTGCGCATCGACAGCGCCCACGCCAAGCGCTCATCGCAGGTTCTTCTTCGTAGGCGGCCAACCTGCTAGTCTGCGCCGCGTGCAGAACCTGCTAGTTCACTTCAGTCAACAACAACAGCCCGACCAGCCGCTACGGCCCGGGGTGCAGCGCATCGTGCGCCAGGCAAACGGCAGCGTGCGCCTGGGCGATGCCGGCAACGGCGCGCTGCTGCTCGCGCAGTTCTGCATGGACGATCGCGGCCTCTGGCTGCAGGTCGGCAACGGTATCCGCGGCATTCATGTGAACGGCCGCCCGGTACGGCGCATGGCCTTGCTGCGGGCCGGTGACGCGGTATATGTGGACGGCGTGGAAATGGTCCTGCAGGGCGAGGTCGACACCCTGCTGCAGGCACCGGCGCCGGCCGCCAGCGTTGAAGGCAACGGTGACGAGCAGCGCCTGCTGCGCGGTGTCGGTGGCCTGCATCACGGCCGCAGCTACCCCCTGTCGCGCACGCGGGTGATCGGCCGTGGCAGCGATGTCGACATCGAGATCGACGAGCCTGCCTTCGCCGAACAGCACGCGCGGGTGGAAGTACACGGCGAGCGGGTATTGCTGCGTGACCTGGGCAGTGCCGATGGCACCCGGGTCAACGGCGTAGCCGTCCGCCACTGCTGGCTGCAGGCCGGCGACCAGGTGGTGTTCGATGGCCAGCACCGGTTCGTGCTGGAAGTGCCGCATGACCCGCGCAGACGCCCGCCGCTGGCCGATGACGAAGGCAGCGACGAAGCCGAACAGGCGCCCATGGTGCCGGTCGCACCGCGTCGGGTGCGCCGCTGGCCCTGGCTGCTCGGCAGTGCGTTGCTGTTGGCGGCGGTGCTCAGCCTGCTGCTCTGGTTCGGCGCGCGCTGAACCGCATCCGCCGGGCATGGCCCGGCGCTACCGGCCTTCTCTCTGGTAGATGCCAACCTTGGTTGGCACGTTCCCTCCGCACCCATGACGCCTGCCGGCGTACGCCAACCAAGGTTGGCGGCTACCAAGACCATGCACGGCCCCGCACCGCGCGCGGCAAATGGATACGGATGCAACCAAATTTCCCTTGCGCCACAAGGCCGCAAGGCTGGTGCAGTGCGGCATACTAGCGGTCTTGCCCCACAGGTGTGCCATGACGCGCGCGTTCAACTTCAGTGCCGGCCCTGCCACGTTGCCGGAATCGGTCCTGCGCCAGGCGCAGGCGGAAATGCTGGACTGGCACGGTAGCGGTGCCTCCATCGTGGAAATGAGCCATCGCGGTCCGGAATTCATGTCCGTGGCCGCCGAGGCCGAGGCCGACCTGCGTCGCCTGCTCGACATTCCCGAGGACTATGCAGTGCTGTTCCTGCCCGGGGGCGCCACCACCCAGCAGGCGTTGATTCCGCTCAACTTCGCCAGCCCCGGCCAGCGTGCCGACTACGTGGTCACCGGCCACTGGGGCAAGACCGCAGTCAAGCAGGCCAGCCCCTACGTGGACGTCAACGTCGCCGCCAGCAGCGAGGCCGAAGGCTATCGCCAGCTGCCCGAGCGCGCCGCCTGGCAGCTTTCGCCCGATGCCGCCTACGTGCACATCACCGCCAACGAGACCATTCACGGCGTCGAGTTCCGTGATGTGCCCGACACCGGCAACGTGCCGCTGGTGGCCGACTTCAGCTCATCCATCGCCAGCGAGCCGCTGGACGTGCGCCGCTACGGCATCATTTACGCCGGTGCGCAGAAGAACCTGGGTCCGGTCGGCATCGCGGTGATGATCATCCGCCGCGACCTGCTGGAGCGCAGTGGCCAGCCGCGTGCGGACATCTTCGATTACCGCTCGCACGTCGCCCGCGATTCCATGCTCAACACGCCGCCCACCTGGAACTGGTACCTGGCTGGCCTGGTGTTCAAGTGGATGCTGGCCGAAGGCGGCGTGGTCGAGTTCGCCAAGCGCAACGCCGCCAAGGCCGCGCTGGTGTACGGCGCCATCGATGCCTCCGGCGGCTTCTATCGCAACGAGGTCGCGCATTCGGCGCGCTCGCGGATGAACATCCCGTTCTTCCTGCCCAACACCGACCTGGATGTCCGCTTCGTCGCCGAAGCCAAGGCCGCCGGCCTGCTGGCGTTGAAGGGCCACAAGGTGGTCGGTGGCATTCGTGCGTCGCTCTACAACGCCATGCCGCTGGCCGGGGCCGAGGCGCTGGTCGCCTTCATGGCTGATTTCCAGCAGCGTCACGGCTGAGCAATGAACGGCGCGCATCGTCGGGTGCGCGCCCCGCAACAAGGAATTCCGATGGCAAGCAAACCCAGCAAGAAGGCGTCGAAGAAGGCCGAACCGGCCAAGGACAGCGCCACCTCCAAGCCGAAGGGCAAGTCGAAGGCAACCGCGGTGCCCACCCTGGCGCCACTGGCGCTGGCCGATGTGCGTTCGAAGATCGACCAGATCGACCGTGACATCCAGAGCCTGATCGCCGAGCGCGCACAGTTCGCCCACCAGGTCGGCAAGGCCAAGGGCAAACTCGCCGCCGCCGTTGATTACTACCGCCCCGAACGCGAAGCGCAGGTGCTGCGCATGGTGGTGGACCGCAACGAAGGCCCGCTCAGCGATGAGCTGCTGGTGCACGTCTACCGCGAAATCATGTCGGCCTGCCTGGCCCAGCAGGAGCCGTTGAAAATCGGTTACCTCGGCCCGGAAGGTACCTTCAGCCAGCAGGCCGTGCTAAAGCACTTCGGCCGCTCGGCGCTGGGCCTGCCGATGGCCAGCATCGAAGAAGTGTTCCAGGAAGTGGAGGCGGGCAACGCCGATTTCGGCGTGGTGCCGGTGGAAAACTCGGGGCAGGGCACCATCCAGATCACGCTGGACATGTTCCTCACCTCCAACCTGAAGATCTGCGGCGAAGTGGAGCTGCGCGTACAGCAGTACCTGATGTCGCGCAGTGGCCGCATCGAAGACATCGAGCGCGTCTACGGCCACCCGCAATCCTTCATGCAGACCTCGGCATGGATGCGCGCCAACCTGCCCAAGGCCGAGAAGATCCCGGTCGCCAGCAACGCCGAAGGCGCGCGCCGTGCGCGCAATGCCGACGACGCTGCAGCCATCGGCGGCGAGAGCGCCGGCCACGTGTACGGCCTGAAGAAGGTCGTCACCAAGCCGATCCAGAACGATGCCGACAACACCACCCGTTTCCTGGTGGTGGGCCGCAACATCTTCCCGACCTCCGGCCACGACCGGACCTCGGTGCTGGTGTTCATCCATGACAAGCCCGGTGCGCTGTTCGATGTGCTCAGCCCGTTCGCGCGCCATGGCATCAGCATGAACCGCATCGAGTCGCGGCCCTCGCATCACGGCAAGTGGGAATACGGCTTCTTCATCGATCTCGCCGGCCACATCGACGACGCGCCGATGCAGGCCGCATTGGCCGAGCTGGAAGCGCACTCGGCGCAGATCAAGGTGCTTGGCTCCTATCCGGTGGCCGTGCCCTGATCCCTGCTGCGGCGGCTGCGGTCGCCGCCCCCTGATGCACCGCCGGCGACTCGGCGCTTACGGAACAATTCAACGATGAGCAACGCGCAGCACTGGATCGCCCGCAAGGGCCAGCCCCTGCAGGGCAGCCTGACCATTCCCGGCGACAAGTCGGTCTCGCACCGCTCGGTGATGTTCGCCGCGCTGGCCGATGGCACCTCGCATATCGAAGGCTTCCTGGAAGGCGAAGACACCCGCGCCACCGCGCGCATCTTCAGTCAGTTGGGCGTGCGCATCGAAACTCCCAGCGCATCGCAGCGGATCGTGCACGGCGTCGGCATCGACGGCCTGCAGGCACCCAGCGCACCGCTTGATTGCGGCAACGCCGGCACCGGCATGCGTCTGCTCGCCGGCCTGCTGGCCGGTCAGGCATTCGACAGCACGCTGGTCGGCGACGAATCGCTGTCCGGCCGTCCGATGCGCCGCGTCACCGGTCCTCTGTCGCAGATGGGCGCGAAGATCGACACCGAGGCAGATGGCACGCCACCGCTGCACGTGCATGGCGGGCAGACGCTGAACGGCATCGACTTTTCCTCGCCGGTAGCCAGCGCACAGATCAAGTCCGCCGTGCTGCTGGCCGGCCTGTACGCGCATGGCGAAACCAGCGTCACCGAGCCGCACCCGACCCGCGACTACACCGAGCGCATGCTGTCCGCATTCGGCGTGGATATCGCGTTCTCGCCAGGCAAGGCCCGCCTGCGTGGCGGCCAGCGCCTGCGCGCGACCGACATCGTGGTGCCGGCCGACTTCTCTTCGGCCGCGTTCTTCCTGGTCGCTGGCAGCATCATTCCCGGCTCCGAGCTTCGCCTGAAGCAGGTCGGCCTCAATCCGCGCCGTACCGGCCTGCTGCACGCGCTGCGCCTGATGGGCGCGGACATCACCGAAGAGAACCCGGCAGAGCAGGGTGGCGAACCGGTGGCCGATCTGGTGGTGCGCTACGCGCCGCTGAAGGGCGCGCGCATTCCGGAGGAACTGGTGCCGGACATGATCGACGAATTCCCGGCCCTGTTCGTGGCCGCTGCCGCCGCTGAAGGGCAGACCGTGGTGACCGGCGCTGCCGAACTGCGGGTGAAGGAATCCGATCGTCTGGCGGCGATGGCGACCGGCCTGCGCACGCTGGGCATGCAGGTGGACGAAACCGAAGATGGCGCCACCCTGCACGGCGGCGTAGCGCTGGGCAGTGGCACCATTGAAAGCCACGGCGACCATCGGATCGCGATGGCCTTCGCCATTGCCGGCCAGATCAGCCATGGCGAAGTACGCATCAACGACATTGCCAACGTCGCAACGTCCTTCCCGGACTTCGACGGCCTGGCCCGCAGCGCCGGCTTCAACCTGGCCTGATCGGCACCACATCCGCCGGGCGTGGCCTGGCGGATCACATGGCCTGGTAGGGGCCAACCTTGGTTGGCACGCTTCTGCGCACAAAAAAAACGGAGGCCGAGGCCTCCGTTTTCATTTCAGGCGTTACCGGCGATCAACGTTCGGTACGGAAATCCACCGGTACGCGCACGACGCTGGCCACGGCGCGGCCCTGATGCACGGCCGGCTCGAACTTCCAACCCTGCACGGTGTTCAACACGGCACGGTCGAGGTCACGGCTGCGTTCACCGCTGCGCGACACGATCGCCGCATCGGTCACGTTGCCACGGGTATCGACGTTCAAGCTGGCAACCACGCTGCCCTGCACGCCGCTACGCAGCGCGGCGGCCGGATAGCTGGGCTTGCTGTTGCTTGCCAGCGGGCGCGCCTCACGGCTTCGTACGGCCGGAGCCGCCTTGCGCTGGCTCTGCGCAGGCGCGGCCTGGCGCGTAGCCGGGGCCGGTGCGATAGCAACCGGCGTTTCCGTGGCCGGCAGCATGCGCTCGCTTACCGGCGCCGGCGCAACCTCATCATGGCTGGCGAAACGCAGCCAGACCAAAGCGGCTGCGAACATCGCCACGATCAGGGCCAGCCACAGCCAAGGAGAGGTCGAGCGGGGCTCAAGCGCGCCATTCTGCTGCAGTTGCGGCGAATGAAGGTTCTCGTGGGTGGTGGCAGTCATCGCAAACTCCTCACGTCAGTAACGACGCCCAGAGTGTTGCCCGAGGCGGCGTCGCAGCGTGTCAGCATTGCGTCAACGCGACTTGCAAGGTTCAGCTTTTCTGCGGGGAAGCATTCAGTTACTGCGGCTTGAAATCGAACGGCACTTCAATGCTGCCCGGCACCGGCTGGCCATTGCTGACCGCGGGGCTGAAGCGCCAGCGACGCACCGCGTCCGTTGCCGCGCGATCCAGTTCACGCGAACCGCTGCGCTGGATCACCGTCACGTTGTTCGGGTAGCCGGTGGCGTCCACCTCCACCCGCACCACCACGCTGCCTGCTTCACCGCGTCGCAGGGCGGCGGCCGGATAGGCCGGCGGCGGCGACTGGCCGGCAATCGGCATCGGCTGCGCATTGGCGGTTGCCGGCGCCGCAGTGCCCGGCGCGGACGGGGCTGGCTCAACCGTGGCCGGCGGCGGGGGCGGGGCGGTCTCCACCAGCTTCGGCGTATCTTCTTCGTCCGGCACCGGGGCCGGCTTGGCGTCGGGCATGTCGCTGGAGCCCGCGGCTGCGGCCAGCGGCTCGGGCAGCGGTTCCACCTGGGCGGTTTCCTGCGGCGTCTGTGCGGCCGGGTCGGCGCGGAAGAATTCCTTGTCGCGACCGGTCAGCCAGACCAGCACGAACAGCAGGATGCCCACGCCGAAGGCGATGCCGGCGATCTTCAGGGCGTTGCGCGGGATATGCACGGTGAACGACTTGGCAGGCGACGGACGGGGAGCAGACATGGACCAGACCAGTACGGAATGCCTCGATTCTGCCACGACCGGAATGAACCGGGCGGCAGAATTCCGTATAACAGGCGATAATCCCGTTCCTGTTACCCACCACGACGCCTGCCATGCTTGATCCAGCCCTGCTCCGCCACCAGCCCGCCGACCTCGCCGAACGCCTGCGCACCAGCCGCGGCTTCGAGCTCGACGTGTCTGCCCTGGAGTCACTGGAGGCGGATCGCAAGCGCATCCAGGTGCGTACCCAGGAGCTGCAGAGCCTGCGCAACAGCCGTTCCAAGGCCATCGGCCAGGCCAAGGCCAAGGGCGAGGACGTTTCAGCCATCATGGCCGAGGTGGCCGCCTTCGCCGATGAGCTGAAGGCCTCGGAAGTGGCCCTGGACGAGCTGCGCGAGAAGATCGACACGATCTCGATGGGCATCCCGAACATTCCCGCCGATGACGTGCCGGCCGGCGCCGACGAGAGCGAGAACGTCGAGCAGTCGCGCTGGGGTACCCCGCGCCAGTTCGATTTCAAGGTGCTCGATCACGTCGAACTGGGCGCGCGCAACAAGTGGCTGGACGGCGAGACCGCTGCCAAGCTGTCCGGCTCGCGCTTCACCGTGCTGCGTGGCCCGATCGCGCGCCTGCACCGTGCCCTGGCCCAGTTCATGCTCGACCTGCACAGCGGCGAGCACGAGTACCAGGAAACCAACGTGCCGGTGATCGTCAACGCCGACAGCCTGTACGGCACCGGCCAGCTGCCCAAGTTCGAAGAAGACATGTTCATCACCCAGTTGGGTGAGCAGAAGCGTTACCTGATCTCGACCTCGGAAATCTCGCTGACCAACATCGCCCGCGACGAGATCCTCGACGCCGAGCGCCTGCCGCTGCGCATGACCGCCCACTCGCTGTGCTTCCGTTCCGAAGCCGGCAGCGGTGGCCGCGACGTGCGCGGCATGATCCGCCAGCACCAGTTCGAGAAGGTCGAGCTGGTTTCGATCTGCCGCCCGGAAGACAGTGACGCCGAGCACCAGCGCATGACCCGCTGCGCCGAAGTGGTGCTGGAGAAGCTGGGCCTGCCGTACCGCAAGGTGCTGCTGTGCACCGGCGACATGGGCTTCTCGGCCATCAAGACCTACGACCTGGAAGTCTGGCTGCCGTCGCAGGAGACCTACCGCGAGATTTCCTCGTGCTCGAACTGTGGCGACTTCCAGGCCCGCCGCATGCAGGCCCGCTGGCGCAACCCGGCCACCGGCAAGCCGGAGCTGGCGCATACGCTGAACGGCTCGGGCGTGGCCGTCGGTCGCGCGATGATCGCGGTGATGGAGAACTACCAGAACGCCGACGGCAGCATCACCGTGCCCGAAGCCCTGCGCCCGTACATGGGCGGTATCGAAACCATCGGCTGAACCCGGTAGAGGCCATGCTTGCATGGCATCGCTCTGACTTTGGTGGGTGCCATGCTTGCATGGCACCGCATCCACGCATGGCGTGGATCTACTGACGCGGTGCGGCATCCACGCATGGCGTGGATCTATTGTGCGGTGCTGCATCCATGCGCTGAGGGGGCTGGGGCTTTGCAGTAGATCCACGCCATGCGTGGATAGCGCAATCCATCAACCCGCTACGCGCAGCTTCTCCAGCGGCACCCAGCCCGACTCCCCACTCTCCGGCACACACCACGCCCAACCATTGAGCGTGCGCGCACCCCGCAGCTGCTGCCCCGGGTCCACATCCAGCTCGCGCGCGCAGTAGTCCTCCGTGGCAAACGCACCCCCCAGCGCATCGCGACCGATCACCGGCGCCGGTACGAACCCGGGCTGTTGCCCCTCGGCCTCGCATAGAAACCAGTCCTCCCAACCCTCGGGCCCCTCATAACGCTCGCCCACCACCAGCGCCTGCCCACGGCGCAGGGTAATCGGGTGCGGAAATTCGCTGCGATGCACAGCCGTCACGATGTAGTCCATCGCCTCATGCTGGCAAAAAAAACGGCCCCGCAAAAGCAGGGCCGCCAGGGTAGGGTGGGCCGGGATGGGGGAGGGAATCCCGGCCCGCGTTCAGCGCCCAGACGAGGGAGAGAGGCGCCGAACGCTGGAACGGGTTACGCCGCTGCCACTTCCGCCGCCTCATGCGTCGGCAGCGCTGCCAGTGCACCGGCAATGGCGTCTTCGCGATGCTGCGGCGAATAGGCGATGCCCTCGGCACGCACGAACTCGATGTCGTTGATGCCCCAGAAGGCAAACGTCTGGCGTAGGAAGGGCTCCTGGAAGTCCGCCGGCGAATCGGTGTAGATGCCGCCACGGCTGCTGACCACGATCACCCGCTTGCCACCGGCCAGGCCCACCGGGCCGTTCTCGGTGTACTTGAAGGTGCGCCCGGCCACCGCCACGCGGTCGATCCATGCCTTCAGGGTGGAGGGCACGCTGAAGTTGTACATCGGCGCGCCGATCACCACGATGTCGGCAGCCAGGAACTGCTCGAGCACCTGTTCAGCATCGGCCGCTTCAGCCGCGTCGGTCTTGGCCAGCGAACCGCTGCGCAGATGCGGTACCGGATTGGCGTCAAGATCGCGATAATCAACCTGCAGACCGTCGATCTGCTGCTTGAACTGGGCCACCACGGCGGCGGTCAGGTGGCGGGAGACGGAGTTGTCGCCAAGCACGCTGGCGTCGATGTGCAGAAGCTTCATGGCAGTACCTATGTTCGGGAGAGGTGGCGGGCTTGCCGCCGACGGAGAGAACAATAGGTTGTTGCAAGGGCGGGATAAAGGTGGTTGAATGCCACGTATTGTTCTACTAATGGAACTAGGGTATGCATGACCTGAATGATCTGTACTACTTCGCGATGGTGGTTGACCACGGCGGTTTCGCCGCCGCCGAGCGCGCACTGGGCATCCCCAAGTCGCGCCTGAGCCGCCGTATCAGCCAGCTGGAAACCGACCTGGGCGTGCGCCTGCTGCAGCGCTCCACGCGCCGCTTTGCCGTCACCGACGTCGGTACCAGCGTGCACCGCCACGCCCAGACCATGCTGGCCGAGGCGCAGGCCGCGCGCGAGGTGGTGGACCGCCTCAGCGCCGAGCCACGCGGCCTGGTACGCGCCAGCGTGCCGGTATCGCTGGCGCAGATGCAGCTGCCCAAGCTGCTGCCCAAGTTCCTCGAGCAGTACCCGAAGGTGCGGCTGCAGCTGAACATCAGCAACCGCCGCGTGGACATCATCAACGAAGGCTACGACGTGGCCCTGCGCGTGCGTTCGCGCCTTGATGACGATGGCAGCCTGGTGATGCGCAGCTTCGGCCAAGTGCAGGAGCTGCTGGTGGCCAGCCCGAAGTACCTGGACCGCGCCGGTCGCCCGAAGGACCCGGAAGAGCTGGCCAACCACGTCACCCTGAGCATCAGTGAGGACGAGGCGCGCCAGCGCTGGGAACTGCACGGACCGGAAGGTGCGGTGCGCCGGGTAGACCTGCAGCCGCGCGTGGCCGGTTTCGACTTCCCGCTGCTGCAGAGCATGGTGAAGGACGGTTTCGGTATCACCATGCTGCCGGAAACCGTCTGCGCCGATGCCGTGCGCAATGGCGAGCTGGAAGTGGTGCTGCCGGACTGGTCGCTGCCGCAGGGCGTGTGCCATGCCGTGTTCGCCTCGCGCCGCGGCCTGCTGCCGGCGGTGCGGGTGTTCATCGACTTCCTGGCCGAGCACCTGCCGCCGCAGCTGGAGGCCTCGCGCCTGGATTGCGGTGGCGCCTGCGAGAAGGCCAAGGAGCGGATCAAGGCCAGTGCACTGGGTGCGTTGGCGGTGGACGCGGGCTGAGGCTTGCATCCTCGGCGGCAACGCCGATCCGTGAAACGGTAGCGCCGGGCCATGCCCGGCGTTTTCGTTTTCCGGCGCCGATCACTTCCGCCCGAACAACCGGTCCCAGAAGCTGCGGCGCGGTTGTGCCGACGCTGCGGGCTCGGCAATGACCGGTGCTTCCAGCACCGCCATCAGTTCCGCGCTGCGTGGCTTCTTCAGGAAGCGCGCGTAGTCCAGATAGCCGGTCACCTTGCTCATGTGCAGGTGCTCGGGCATCGCAGGCAGTGCGCCGCCCTGCAGCAGCACCCGCAACGCCTGCGGGCGATCCAGGCGGATCGCTTCGAACAGTGCGGTGCCGCCGCATCCGGGTTCGATCTGGTTGGCGCGCTGTGGCGCATCCTTCAGCAGGTCTCGCAGCACATCCGCGTCGTCTCGCTCCACGGCCGCCACCAGTCGTGCCAACGCCTCGGCTTCTTCGGGTGGCAGGCTGTCGCGATAAGCTTGGTCGGCGATCTCACGTTCGTCGCGCCCGTCGCCGCCCTGGATGCACAGGAAATCGGTGACCAGGGCTACCGGAATGCCGGAGGTATCCAGGGCCCAGTAGCTGGGATAGACGCCATCGCCCCAGCCACTGGTGAACACCACCAGTCCATGCGGGGAGTCCTCGCCCCACGGGCGGTACTCGGCGCCTTCATCCAGGCCATCGTGGTCGATCAGCGCATCGGACCACGCGCTGTCTTCGTCGCCATTGGCCTGCTCGATCAAGGCCAGCAGCGCTTGCTGGGTGTCGGTGTCCATGAAGCAGCCGATGCCGGCGTCGACCGGATAGCCGATGAAGCTGTCGTCTTCCAGGCCGGTCAGGTCCTGCGTGGTCCAGCGCGCCATCTGCCAGTGCAGGGCGGAAGCGCTCAGTACCGTGCGCGGCTTGAACCAGACCACGGCCAGTGCTGGGTGGCCGCTGTGCACGATGATCTCGACTGGATGTCGGCCCACCGGCGCGGTGTAGTCGGCCAGCGCCGGCGCCTCGGCCTGGACAAGCGGGTCGCAGACCACCAGCTGCCCGCTGCTGACCGGCAGATGGCCGGCAAAAGTGCGATGCAGGGCGACCGCAGCCAGCTGGGTGTCGTCCAGCAGGGTGGTGCGCAGGTTGGCCAGATCGAGATGGGCCATGGGGGCTCCGATTGCAGTGAAGCCTCCACCGTGCCGGATGCGAAGGGCAGGGGCAAGGGTGGTCTTGGGCAAATGCCCTTCACGTGCGAGAATACGGCGCTGCCCGGGCGACCGGGACCCGATTGGAGAGATGGCCGAGCGGTTTAAGGCACCGGTCTTGAAAACCGGCGAAGGGTCAAACCTTCCGTGGGTTCGAATCCCACTCTCTCCGCCAACATTCGCATAAGTTATTGATTTGATTGAACTTATTTGCGTTACTTGAGTCTGCCAGCGGGACACAGATCGGGACACATCTCCCGAATGCGCATCCCCCATCACCTGATCCGCACCGCCTCAGGCGCCTTTGCCTTTCGTCAGCGCGTGCCCAGCGATTTGCAAGTCGTCATCGGCCGTAAGCTCATCAAGCAAACGCTTCGAACCTCAGATATTGCATCTGCCAGGCTTCGCGCGATTGTCTTGGCATCAGGCTATGCTCACGCCTACGACCTGCTGAGGGACCAGCGAGTGGACCGCCTTAGTAAAAAAGACTTGGACGCCCTCGTTGACCGCCTAAGCAGCGGTGGGGATCGGCGCGATCTGACGCTTCATCGGACGCAGGCTGCGGATGGCACCGTCACGGAACGCTGGCAGATCGACAGCGAAGACGATGTCCTTCTCTTCCGCCAAGCGCAGAGCTTCGTAACGCCGAGAGAAGTGGCGACGATCGGCATGCTCGACCCCGAACCTAGGCCGGCTCGCCAGGCCCGCCCGCAGGTGACCGAGACGATCAGCCTGGAAAAGGCCCGCGACGCATGGTTGGCGAGCATCAAGCCGCGAACCTTGCCCAAGACTTTCACGATCAAGACGGCCGCAGTGGAGTCGCTCGTAGCATTCCTCGGGCCTAAGTCAAAGCTCCACACGGTCACGCGTCCTGACTTGGCGCGCTGGTACCAGCATCTTCGTAATGGCGGGGCCTCGACGCCCACATTGACGAACAAGCAGAGTTATGTGGGTGGGAAAGGGGGTTTCTTCGAATGGTCGATTGCGTCCGGTTACTACCCCAAGGGTGACAATCCCGCGACTGGGCACGTGAGCTATTCGCTGCGCGAGAAGCGTGCCAGACGCAAGCTTGGCTTCAAGGCGTACGACCGTCATCAGATCCAAACGATCTTCTCGCCGAGCAACTTCGAGAAGCTCTCTGAGAATGCTCGATGGGCGTCGCTCCTTGGCCTCTACACAGGCGCACGAGCGTCGGAAGTGGGGCAGCTCTTGATTGCAGACATCGTGTTGGAAGGAAAGCTCCCTTGCATTCGAATTTCTGACGAGGGCGAGAACCAAAAAGTCAAAACGGAGGTCAGTCTTCGGACCGTTCCTCTGCATCCGGATTTCCTGGCGCTGGGCTTCATGGACTGGGTTGCAACGCGCAAAGCGGCAGGGCACAAGCGCTTGTTTCCCCAAGCGAAGGGCGATGCGCTCAATGGTCAAGGCAACTGGATCACGAAGGCCTTTAGCAGACATCTGTCGGTGATCGGTAAGGATTGGCCAAAGGCGAAGCGCGGCTTCCACTCGTTGCGAAAGACCTTTATCCAAGAACTTCAAACACTCGGCGTGGCATCTGAGCTGCGCGCTCAGATCGTGGGTCATGAGCTGGACGATGAGCATCATGGGACATACAGCCGTGCGTTTACCGCAAGAGAAAAGCTGAACGGCATGGGCAAGCACTCACCGGGAATCGCTTCTCTGAGCTATGGCCTGAAACTCCTCCCTTTTAATTGACCATGTGATTTTCGGAAGATCTAGACGCGAGTGATGACGCGAAAATTCACGGCAGGTATCGGAGCTGACGTGTGATAGAGTCAGCTCTGAATGGAATGATCTTCATTAAGAGATAAAACTCATGTCTCCGATAGGAAAAGGTGGGTTACCGCCAACTGGCGAAAGAAAGCCAGCCCCAGCTGTGATAGTCCCGCCCAAGGGTTCCTCAACGCCTTGTCCTCCAGGCTTGGAGGGTTTCCAAGAGGAGAGTGATTTTGTGGTCTACAGCAACACACAGCCGCCGGTGATGCTAGGTAGAGCTGGAACGCTCGAAGCGGCCCAATCCATTGCAAGCCGTTACGACCCTGATTAAGTTGCAGATAGCCGCACTAATTGATGGTTAGTTTTGATCTTCGTTAGGAACATTCTTTGCCGGGCTACTAATCAGTCCGAATGCTCCGGGAACGCGTTGGCCGCCTTCTGTAGGCCATCGAACATTTGCAATGTCTACATCCTGTACGCGCGGGAAGTTTGCTGGGGAAAAGTTGTAAATATTCGATTGCCAGTGTTCGATGCAAACTGCCGTTGCCTGGTCAGCATCAACTTTGGCCTGCTCAGGGGGAAGCCTGCTCAGTGCAGCCAAGAAAGCTCTGTTCCAAAATTCTTCGATACTCATAGCTGGTGTGCCAGATCAAGGTGGCACTCAGAAATAACGAGGTCCGAGAATTTGTCAAGCGGCGAGTAGCAAGGGTTGGGGCTGCACGCCACAAGTCGACTATTGCTAGCTAAGAAAGACCGGTAAGTCGGCGGAAACGATACGCTGGCCGCAAGCGCAGGAGCCAGTTAATAGTCGGCTTGTTACTTGCCGTGGATTCATAGCGGTAACGGCGAACAAGAGGTTATCCACCGACTTAGCTTCTGCGACAGATTGCGGGTGCGGTGCAGGTGTCGGCTCGTGCTTTCAAGCTTTGCGTGTATCTGCCTGCCGGCTCCTTGAACTTCTTGGCTACTGAGCCCCGTGGTGATGCGGTACCAGCTGCATGATGCCTCTTTCACCTGTGCAGCATGCAGCGGCCACCGGCATGCTGAACCGCGTCAATCAGCGTGAGATGGAGTCGCTCTTCGTCCAGATGGTGGAGGAGGTGTGCCAAGTGCTGACGCGCATCCACGGGCCAAAAACGCCGCAAAAAAGCGAAGTTCTCATGAGACGTCATTTTTGTTGAGCAGATGGACCTAGCTCTGCCGCAGGAAGCCAATATGATGCACCGAATTGATGTCGGCCATGAAGCGCCCAGATCCTGACTCTCTGGCAAAGTCGAAAAGCAGCAGATAGTGTCCGACCATATCGTCGATGCTGGATAGCCCGTGGCGATCAAGAATGGGCTGAATCCGGGTTCTTAAAAGTGCTATGCGAAAGCTCTGATGAGCCAGGCCGAAGTTGCAGTAGTATGAATTATGCGCTGGCCAAAAGTTCCAAGGGCGGACGATTCCCCAGAACCCATGCCATTGCTGGGTATGACGCTCCACCTGTGCATCTTCAAAGCGCACGAAAGCATCATGCACGGCCACTTCCGTGCGATCGGGATCAGGCATGCGAAGCGCTAGCGGGCTTGTCTTGAAGCTTGGCCAATGCACCAGCTGTTCCAGGAGCTTCTGGGGGCCGCGCGACACGGAGTTCGTTGATCGTGTTCGGTCGCCGCCGCTGCGAGATCGACTTTCGCTGTCTTCGGGCTCACCGCTAGCAGCGCTTTCATCTGACGCCTCTTCCTGATCAGTAACGATTCGAACGATCAGCGTTGTGTTCTGCTGCTCCCAATGAGCCACCGTCTGGTCGCTGTTGTCGTCCTCCCAAGGGTCACCGTAGCTTCGAGTGATGTCGCACTCGTCCCCGTGGGGAAGGGCATAGAAATGCGCAACTTTACTGCGCCGTCCTGCGCTGGGTCTTGACGCCGATCTGAAATGAGCAGTTGCCTCGCAATAGGGGCAACGCAGATGCGGTTTCAATGCACGACGAGCAAGCGGATCCAGGTCCGCCACCTCTTGGGCCGTGTATTCCTGGTCACTTCGACGATCCTTTGCTCTATCCATCAGACACCCCCTGTCTTGATGTGCATGCTTTCAAGTGTTGGACGGCCAGTCAAGCGGATACACCTTTGAGACAGGCGACCGGGATATAGAAGTCGAAGACTTGGAGGAAAATGATGCTAATCGAGATAAAAGTGCGAAAAACTCAAATCAATGGGCTTTGGATGGTGCTATCTTCGTGCGCGTTACTAATGGCGCCGGTCTTGATGGTCGACAGGTATAGGTCCTTATCTTTGAGCATTGTTTCGCTCAGCAATCCTCGCTCATGAAGCGAGACATAAAGTGCCGCCGCGTAGGCTTGGCAGTTAATTGATTTGTCCGGGTTGAAGGCGATGTCCGAAAAAGCCCGGTATGTGAGCACCAGGTTGGCAAGGTCCGATTGCTTGTGCAGCGCGTTGATGTAGAGCCAGTCATAGAAGGCAGTTCTTGGTTCTAGTCCCCAATCAACATTGAAGAAGTGGAACTTTATCAGTCGGCCGCTTTCTTTCAAGCGCGGGTCGCGCTTGGCGTCAAGGGATCGCGCGTTGAGCAAATCTTTGTAAGGTCCGCCATTTTCGAAGACCTTGCTTGCTTGAAACGCGCACTCCAAGCTGAACTCCCGCTCATGCTTGACTGTCTTGATCATCAAGTTAAAGGCGCTCAGATCAACGCCTAACGGATCAGGTGACTTGCTAGATATCTCCAAAACTCGATCGACGCCAAGCTGTCGCTTAGCCTGGCTGTGAAGTGATGCAATGGACTTCTGAGACTGGCTTATGGCCATGCCTGGGTGCCACTGAAACTCCACATGGCGAGTAGAGACGAGCATGGGCCCATCGAAGCTTGGCACGAAGATAGGACGTGTAGCCACTAGCTGGCCTGCCAATGTTGGTAGTCTGCGCGCGGATAGAAAAAGTTCGGGAACGACAAGGTGTTCGCGCCCGGGTGACTTACTCGGAGGCGTTGTGCTGTGGGTTCATTGCTCGCTGCGACTCCGACAATGAAATTTCTTGGGATCGAATCGAGCACTAGGACCTCAGCCTGAGGGTGGGTCGGAAGGGAAGCAGTCAGGCCAAGGTTTACCCTCTCTCTGTCTTCCCAGTCGCCAAACATTGCTTGGAGAGCACCTAGGTCCATGCGTTGCTCAATATTGATGCCGGTGACTGCATTGGAGGCGGCGTTGGAGGTGCAGAAGGCGCAGCGTAGCATCCAGAGCACGGAAGGGTGAAGGACAATCACTACCCACTTCTCGTCAGGATTGCTATTCCGCAGCCTGCAAAACAGCTTATAGTTGGGAAAGCTGATGGATAAGCATACGGCTGAAGTTCCATCTAGTCGAAGCTCGTCATTGAAGACCACCCCAGCGCCCGGGGTCAAGAGGTCGCGGCGCAGAAGGCCATTTTCTAGGATCGACGCCAGGTTCGCTTCTCGAGTGAAGTGAACGAGATAGTTGATGCCGCGCTCTGCGACATATTCTTGGATGTTTGCGGCCATAATGAGTCCATTCTGTCTGTTTGTGCTCGAAGAGCGCGAAACCATGTCGTGCCAATCCCTTGCACCCCCTCATAGGGCTTATCGGCTGCGAGTGGGATTCCTTAAACGGATCATTGCATGGCAGAAGATGGTCGCTAGCGATACGATAGCGTGCCCGCAGGGGGCGTCGAACAGGGGATGTTCATGCAGTTGGCAGTCGTCAGGATTAGTAATTTCTGGTCCTTCGGTCCGGACCCGGTTGAAATTAAGCTCGATTCGATGACTTACCTACTTGGGCCTAACGGTGCGGGTAAGACGGCTGTGCTGACAGCATTGGCCCGGATGTTTGGCACCACTGGGACCATGCGGACAGTGCTGCCCTCCGACTTCCATGTGGCGATAGGTGGGGCGCCGATTGACGGCAAAGCTGCCAGCCTATGGATCGAGGCAGACTTCACCTTTCCCGAAGTGAAAGAGGGTAAGGACACTGCTGCGGTTCCCATTTTCTTCTCGCACATGCAGCTACAAGGCGTAGGCGAAGTTCCCGGTGTTCGCATTCGCCTTAGCGCAGAGATCGATGAGAGCAGAGAGATCGATCAGCGCCTGGAATACGTACTAGCTGCCGATGAGGACGGTGTGCCCACACAGCTTCGTGGCATGCCCAAGCTTGATCGGCAAGCCATCCAGGTGCACTACCTCCCGGCCAGGCGCAACCCTGCCGACCACATTGCATATAGCGCGGCCTCTCTCCTCGGCAGGGCGCTTCGCGCGGCGGATTGGACCGCTGAGCGCAACAAGGCCAACGATCTGTCAGAGCAACTCGGTGAAGCGGTCACCGAGAACGCTGGCGTTGCAGCCTTCGGTAAGGCACTTACGGCAGGGTGGGGAAAGCTCCACAAGGGGAAGTTCTTCGCTTCCCCCAGCATTGCCTTTGGCACAGGGGGCTTGGCTGAGGTGTTGAAGCAGGTGAGCGTCCGCTTCTCGCCCGGCCACGAAACGCCCTCAGTGGATTTTGAGCGCCTTAGCGACGGTCAGCAGTCATTGCTTTACATCTCGCTGGTGCTGGCTGCTCATGCAGTTGATGTCGCGGCGTTGGCCGACGCGGATTCACCCTTTGATCTAGCTCGGCTGAGGCCAGCGGCTTTCACTTTGCTTGCGGTGGAAGAGCCTGAAAACAGCCTCTCGCCCCAGTATCTAGGGCGGGTCATCCAGGCACTTCGGGATCTCAAAGACGAGTCCGGCGGGCAAGCGATTGTAGCCACGCACTCTCCCGCCATGTTGCGCAGAGCTGATCCAGATCACATCCGACATCTCCGGCTTGACGCTGACCGCATTACACAGGTCAGTCAAATTGTTCTTCCGGATGAGGCGGGGGAGGCGGGGAAATTTGTTCGCCAGGCAGTTATGGCCTATCCGGAAGTTTATTTTGCCAAGCTGGTCGTTTTGGGTGAAGGCGATAGCGAAGACATCGTCCTCCATCGAATGCTCAGCGCCATGGGCGTCCAAGCGGATGCGTCCAGTGTCTGCGTGGCGCCGCTTGGAGGGCGTCATGTCAATCACTTCTGGCGCCTGTTGTCCAGTTTGCGAGTCCCCTACGTGACTCTCCTTGACCTTGACTATGGTCGCTTCGGTGGAGGATGGGGGCGCGTTAAAGTGGCACATGGCTATCTGCGGGAGTTTCCAAACGGCCACCCAGTGCGCACTGCTGCCCACGTTAAAGCGCTCCCGGGATGGAAAGTGTCTTGCAAAGGGGATGCATTCATTGAAGAGGTGCGTTTCCTCCAAGGGGCCGGGGTGTTCTTCTCGGCCCCAATTGATCTTGATTTCGCTATGATGCGTCGGTTTCCAGATGCCTACGGCGCCACTGAGCACCCGCTGGAAGACGGCGATAGTTTGTCGGTCTCAGTCTTGGGGAAAAGTGGAATCGTGGATCACCACGTGCCCCAAGCTCAAAGCTATTTCTACGACTACCACCGTCTCTTTAAGCTTGGTAGCAAGCCGACTGCGCACCTTCAAGCTCTGGCCATCCTCACCGACGAAGAGCTGATCCTGGAGGCACCCAAGGCGTTGAGAGCGCTTTGTGGACGTGTAATTGCCATACTGGCGGCAGACGCGGAATGATTACGCCAGCTCAGTGGAGTCCGGTTGCCATCGAGTTGTTGGAGCCCGGCGCAAAGGCGGCGATTACGGCTCTTCATGGCAACAGCATTGTCATTGCTAATCCTGGATCAGGGAAGACCGAGCTTCTGGCTCAGCGCGCCGATTTTGTTCTCAGGACCGGTACCAGCCGCTACCCTAAGAAGATACTAGCAATCTCGTTTAAAACTGATGCCGCGCACACACTGCGTAGGCGGGTGATGGATCGCTCGGGATTCGAGCACGCCCACCGCCTCAATAGCATGACGTTCGATGCCTTTGCGCGTCGAATCATTGCGATCTATCGGCCGCTTCTGACAGGAAGAGACCGCTTGGACCAAGGCTTCAAAGTCGGCACCGTTCGCGTGAAGACCGTCCAGATTGCGTTCAAGGAGCTGGTGCCGTTGGCGCAAAGTCTCATCGAGCAGCATCCGATGATCAAGCGATCAATCAACATGGCTTATAGCCATGTTTTCTTGGATGAGTTCCAAGACTGCACAGGTGCGCAATACAGCCTGATCAAGACGTTGTTCAAGGATACGCCCACCTCAATCACCGCTGTGGGAGACGCGAAGCAGAAGATCATGGGGTGGGCGGGGGCGCTCGATGGTGTGATGGGCAAATTCGCTGATGAGTTTCCAGCAGCCGTTCTGAGACTCGTTCAGAACTGGCGATCTGCCCCGGCCATACGGCGCGTACAGAACCGAATGATCGTCCAGATGGAGCCGGCTTCGGCTGTCCCGGAGAATGATATTGTTGGGGACGAGGGCAAGGTCTATTTAGCTCGCTTTGCTGATGAACAGGCCGAGGCTGCGCGCATCGCAGAGAAGATTGAGGAGTGGATCGCTGACGGCATTGCGCCGCACGAGATAGCCATTCTTCACAGTCGCCAGAGCGTTTTGTTCAATCAAGCTATCGACGATGAGCTGGATCGTCGTGACATCCCTCGCCGTAACGAGCAGGAGCTGCAAGAACTGGCGTCTGAGCCCGTCACAGAGTTTGTGGTCAACCTGCTGCGCGTTTTTGGTCGTAAGCCTGCGCCAAGCGCTTATGCATCGGTGGTATATACCTTGATTGGTCAAGAGGATGACGAGCGGGGCGACTGGCTAAGGAGGTTGAGCAGTGCGCGCGATCGTGTCGCTCAGGGCCAAGACGGCGAACAGGCGCAGCTTGCTTTCGAGCAGTTGCAGGAGGTCATGGCGGCAGTTCCGATTGCGACATTGCTGTCGCTTTCTTCCGACTACGATACCTCACGCATCGCCGAAATCCTGGCTAAGGTCGATGAGGTCCTTGGTGCGTTCATCCGCCAGCACAACGACTTGGACCAGGCTTTGGCGAGATTCTTGGATGAAGGGGCTGTCCGGGTGATGACGATCCATAAGTGCAAGGGCATGGAGTTTGATTGCGTTGTTTTACCTTGCACGGAGCGCGAAACCTGGTGGAGCAAGGGAAATCAAGATGAGAACAGAAGCGCTTATTTCGTGGGTGTGAGCCGCGCCAAGAAGCACTTGGTCGTGACCTATGCTGACCGAAGGAGCGAGCCTGAGGGGGCTGGCCCGTATTGGAATGTGGTGCGACATCCACAGGAAGAGTTCATTGGGTATGTCCGAACTGGCGCGCTTCCCCTGTAGATGCCTCTGCGAAGCACAGTTCCGCAAGCCAAGAAGCGCTCATCTTGACGATGAGTCGAGCTGCCCTATCTTGATAACGGGGGTAGATATGAAGAATTTATCTCAGCAGAAAATTTGGAGGTCAGTTCAGGCCGGTAGTGCATTAGAAACGATCCAGCTGTGTCAGGCGCAGTCTGATGTCGATGAGGCGGCTCGAGTGGCGATAGTGGAGGCGATTAGGGCTGGCCAAGACGCGATGATCGATCTTCTTTCACCTTTGTTGACGGTGTCTTGGAAGCAAGAGCCGTTAACGACCGCCGCTAAAGTGGGCGCCGCAGAACTGGTCAAAAAGCTCATCCCGCATTGCGATGCCGACGATGATGCCGCGCTTTGCTTGGCGGCAAGGAACGGCCATCTCGAGTGCGTCAAGGTGCTTCTTGGGACGTGTAGCCCCCTTTCAGCGTGACTCTCAGGCGCTGTATGAAGCCGCGCTCCATGGTCACGCGGATGTTGTGTTCCAGCTAATTCTATTCTCGGACCCTAAGGCCAGAGACAGTCGAGCACTGTTCGCTGCTTGCAGGGCGGGTCATCTGGAAGTGGTCAAGCACCTTCTACCGTTTTCGTCCAAGATCCAATGCGCGCAGCGGGGATTTGAAGCTGCGGCAGAACATAACCATGAAGCCGTTATCAAGTTCCTCATCGGCGCCGGACTTCCCGATCCAGAGGATACGTACAGCTTAGGGTTGAACATTGCAGCTGCTAGAGGGCATGTCTCATTGGTCCGAACTCTGCTTTGGGCCATTGTTCGAACCGGCTTTGCCCCGCGCGACTTCGGCCAAGAGGCCTTGTTCGTGGCGGCCAAGAACGGTCATGCCGAGGTGGTGAAGTCGGTAATGGAATTTACGCATAAAACTGCTTATCCCGAAGCGGCCCTATACGCTGCATTGCTCGGTGCTCACGATCCCGTGGCCGATCTATTGGTTCGCCGGGTCAATCTGGACCACGTGCGTGAACTGATCTCAGACGAGGATGTCGAGGTTAGACTGGATCGATCAATCGCCAGGGCTGGTGCCGCAGCGCAGAACAAAGAACTGAGGTCCGACGCGAAAACTCGGGAGAGGGAATGCGAAGCGGCGGCGGGAAGTCCGTCTAAAAAGTCGCATCCTGCGCGCCGGCTATGATGCGAACTTTAAGCCATACTTAGCGCAGAGCCAGAGTGGCGTTGGGTTACGGGGATCGAACTAATGACACTGATTAGCAATCAAGACAGCTTGGAAGAGGGGTTCATTCGCTCTGCCCTAGAGATCATCGCCAACCCTGGAAAAAGGTCAGCCGTTGTTGCACGATTAGATCATCAAACGGTCCGCCAACTATTGGATCAGGCGCCGAGCAGCACGCGCTTCACGCAGTCAATGGCGGAGTTCTACCTGGCCATCCCGCGGCGGCAATTTGAAGCTCTAAAGCGCACGCATCTGAATCCGTTCGCCCACGCCGCTGGTCGTCCGAAGGTGATCAGCAAGGGCGAGCTTTTGACTTGGTTCGGCCGCGTGAATAAGTCTGTGCATGCCATTGCAGGCAAACTGGAAGGACGTCTTGGCAGAACGCCCAACGGAACCCCCTTTATCGTGATGCGCGACAAGAATAGGAAGATCAATCGCATCATCTCGCATGTCGGCATCACAACCCTGGATCTAGACGCCATTGAAGAGGCCTTTGCACACGGCGCGAAAATCGCGGCGCTTGGCGTTGATCAAGCGTTGACTCTGCCTTGGGCTGATCTTGCCGAGAAGCGCCTATGGCGACAAGCCTACCGAATTTATATCGACCGCACTCATGCAGAAAAAGTGGCGCTCTTGGATAAACAGGAGCTCGATGACGCAACGGTCAATATCACCTGAATCGAACGTCAGCTAGTCGGTACGGGCCCGTACTCGATGGTCCGGGGCGCGCACTGTAACTTTGTTTCCGAAGCCGGGCAGGGTGTTCGGCAAGGAGAAGTCGCATGAAGTACGAAGTTGAGTTCAATGGCCTTGCGCAGTGCGCGCACTATTTGGAAGTCGAGGCTGAAAGCCCGGAAGACGCCTTGAGGATGGCGAAAGAGGCGGTCCTGTCGGACGCGTTGTTTGCCATCGAGGAGTGGGTGAATGAGCCCACGATCGAGAGCTTGAGCGAAGATGGCATGCTCATCGCCAGCAACTACGAGCTGGATATCGCTAACGTGGAAGACTACGAATGACAGCGGGGATTTTTCCGTAGAGGTTTCAGGCGTAGGACTGACAGCCCGTGCCTTCGCTGCATAAGTCTCCTACGAATCCCTCGGCTGGTAGCTCACAGCCGAGGGCTAATAACGTGCCGCGCACGTTGACAGTTGAGGACGTTAAGTTAACGTGGATGAATGCATCAAGCTTCGAATCCCGTTAGATCATTAGCTCCATCTAATCCTGAGAGAGATCAGGACGAGGAAGGACGCCGCCGTCTGTTGATTGCGGTGTTGAGAGATGACATGTCTGCTGTGCGGCTGGCGCTGGCAACCCTGTCGGATGGGAAGAGCGCGCAGCACGCGTTGAGAGTGGCCGCAGGTTTGGGTCATGGCGATATTGCTTCGATGATCATTCAAAGTGCTCTTCCCGATGCTGCCGATGCCCTGGACGGGGCGTTGGCAGCAGCCATTAAAGACAGCCAGACTGCGACGGTCCGGCAATTGCTTCTTGAGGCGTCACGGTTCGCTGAGCGTCCTGCATTGGTGAAATCGCTTTATGCCGCTGGAAGCGTCGGCGCTGTGGATTTCATCGATGAGATCATGTCAGCGTATCGCCCGTTCAACAAGTCGCTTGTCGCCGTGTTTCGTGTCTTGCTGACTGAGAAGAGATGGCCGGCTGCCGTGCATATCTTCGACGCGGGCGATGCCAGGCTATTTGATCGGTGGATAACGGAGGCTGACCGCAGTTGCATGGATGCATACCGCGCACTTCGGCGATCTGATGTTGCCCGGGAAGAGTTGGAACGATGCACCAAGTCTCTGGCAGCGAGGCATAAGTTGCCAGAGCGGAGAATTTGAGCAGGCCCTTGGAGACGGTGCGCAGGGGTTGCCGGCGCTCTGATTACAAGGAGGCGAGGCCAACGCTGTCTAAACGTTTTGCTGACCGCTGAACAGCTGGTCGTCACTTTGGACGCCTGGGCTGAGGATGCCCTCACTGGCCTTCTGCCGGGGCGAGGCTGCTAGCCACTTCTCACCATCAACTGCTTCTCGCGACCCAGGGCCTTGCGGGACTGGCGGCCTTCGATGGCCAAGATGGCGTTATTTGAGGCGGGCCGCCGGCGGGCGCATTGGCTCAACGCGCGCAATGGGCGAACGGTGGCGGGGGGAGGCTGTTGCTGGGCTTTCTTCACGAACGGCAGCCGGTGGTCAAAGTCCTCGGCCCCCTCTAGGGATGGTCTGAACAATCAGCACTGAGTCTGGAATTTCCAGGTCCGACCCGACCAGCGACCGGTAGGTGCGCCAGATCTGCGGTTTCTCGCCGTTTTGGTGGTGCCAGCAGGCGCCTGCGGACGGATTGATCCCTATGCCGGCAGCAACTGCCGCCGCACCACCCACGGCACTACCTGTTCCATCTCGGAAAGGAATATCTCGCGCCGGGTCTGCTTGCGCTTGCCCAGGCCCTCGGCATCACCAAATATCAGCTACATGAATAGCTTCTCAACGTGTGCCGCCATTGTCTTTCAGGCTCGCGGCCAACGGCAAGCACTGCCGAAGTAGTTGTTCAGAGCATCCCTAGCATGCGGAAGCGTCCAGCTTTGTTAGCGCCGCGGCAATGTCCGCCGGGTTAACAGATAAAGGGAAGTGCGTTCGTCCTATGCGGCAGGTATTTGATGACGTGCTCGCGAACACAACGCGGCCGCGCCATACCTGTGCGTGGCACACCACTCTGCCTCCGGTCCGCTGATCTCAATAAGGTCCGGTGCATTCGTGCCGATGGAGGGCGAGTGGTCTCAACTCAGCAGTGCATGTCCCGGGCCAGACCTTGGCTATCTCGACCTCATGTGGACAAACGAAAGATACCTGTATTTCCAAATTTCGATAGTTCACCGTTATCGGGCGGCAAATCCGGCCTCCTAACCGGATGCTCGAAGACAAAAAAAGTAGTCATTTGTGGTCAAGTTCGTACATAAGTGGATCAACTGCGACGATCGCCAGAAAATGTTGGGCCATTAGGGCGGATTAAAGGTTGTTCCAAAAAGGGCCGATCTTTGGCCCGCCGACGCTGTCGGCCAGGAGCGTGCTCCTCCCCCTTGAGAGGTATGAATGTGAAGAATTTCTTGATGCGGTTCAGGGTCGGGACCCGGTTGGGTGCGGCCTTTGTGGTGTTGATCGCGGTGGCGATGTTGATCGTGGCTTCTGGGCTTTGGGCCTTGTCTCGCGCCGAGACCAGCATGGACATCATCGTGAAAGAAAGCATGGAGCGTATCCGGCTCTCTAAAACGATGGCCAGTGCCAACATGCAGATCAGCATTTCGTTGCGCGAGCTGATCATGCTGCAGGACAAGAAAGTGCAAGCGTCCTTGATGAAAGAGATTGGAGAGCAAAGAGCCATTTACGACAAGGCTCGCGACGCCCTCTACGCGACCCCGGCCGACGAGGAGGGCAAGAGAATCCGGGCGGTGATCACGGAGAAGAGAGTTGCATCGCGTCGAGTCAATGACTCGGTCGTTGCGGCTGCAACCAATGGCGATGTAGCGTCGGCCACGAAGCTCCTTGCAGAAGGTGAAACGCTGCTCGACGAATGGCACGCAGCCATCTTCGCCAACGCAGAGCTTCAGGAGCGATTGGCTGATGCAAGTTATCAGGACGCACACGCCGTTGCTGCAAGTGCACGGAGGATACTGATCGCGGCCGGTGGCCTGGCTGTTCTCCTCAGCCTTGCCCTGGCTGTCGCCATCACGCGGAGTCTGACAATCCCGTTGGGCGAGGCAACTAGAACCGCAACCGCCATTGCCGCGGGCAACGTTGAAAACGTTATTAAGGCGGAGGGGCGAGACGAGACATCGGCATTGTTAGAGAGCATGAGAGCGATGCAGGACCGCATCAAGGCGCTGATCGCGGATCAAAAGGCAATGGCGTTGGCCCAAGCCGAAGGCCGAACGTCGCACCGCATCGATGATTCCCGGCACCCGGGTGCCTTTGGTGAATTGGTCAGCGGCACCAACGGCATGGTGGAACGTTCAAATGCGGTGACCTCGCAGATCGTGGGCATCGCCCAGCACTACGCCATGGGTGACATGAGCGCTCGCATGCGGCCGCTCCCCGGTGATCAGGCCGCCATCACCGAAGCCATGGAAACCACGCGCACGAATATGCTGGCCATCAGTGAAGAGATTCGTCGTCTGGTCCAGGCCGCTGCGGCGGGGGACTTCTCCCAACGCGGTGCTGCGGATAGGTTCAGTCACAGCTTCCGCGAGATGATCGACAATCTCAATCAGATGTTCGATGTCAGCGATAGGAGCCTGTCGGACATCGCACGGCTGTTGGAGGCTGTCGCCCAGGGCGACCTGACTTATCGCGTTGCGGGCGAGTTCGGTGGCGTGTTCGCCACCATGCGCGATGCGGCGAACTCTTCCTCGGAGCAGTTGGGCCGGATCGTTCGGGGCATCCAGGACGGTGCGGGCGTCATCCGCGTCTCGGCCACGGAAGTAAGCAAGGGGAGCTCGGATCTGTCCCGTCGCACCGAACAGCAGGCGGCCAACCTGGAAGAGACGGCCGCATCGATGGAGGAGCTGACCTCGACTGTGCGCCAGAACGCTGATCACGCCATTCAAGCTTCTAAGCTCGCGTCCGACGCTGGCGACCTAGCCCTTCAGGGCGGTAGGGCGGTCGATCGTGTGATGGAGAAGATGGTGAAGGTGGAGGCATCGTCCCAGCGCATCGCCGATATCACTACTGTGATCGATGGCATCGCCTTCCAGACGAACATTTTGGCGCTCAATGCAGCCGTGGAGGCGGCCAGGGCCGGTGACCAAGGTCGGGGCTTTGCGGTGGTGGCGAGCGAAGTGCGAACGCTGGCACAGCGCAGCGCTGAGGCAGCCAGAGAGATCAAGCAGCTGATTGACCGGTCGGTCCAAGACGTGGTCGATAGTTCCAGCGAGGTCCGTGAGACGGGTTCGACGATTCACAAAGTCGTGGGCAGCGTCCAGCGCGTTCGCGACATGATTACGGAAATATCAGCGGCGTCCCAAGAGCAGACCGCAGGTATCGAACAAGTGAATCAGGCCGTCATGCAGATGGATGAGGTGACCCAGCAGAACGCCGCCTTGGTCGAAGAGGCTTCTGCCGCGGCCGGCGCGGTCGAAGAGCAAGCCGTTGGACTCGCCCAAGCCGTTGCCTTCTTCAAGGTAAACGCAGAGTTTCGCCCGCGCTTGGTTCACGCCAGCTGAGTCCACCCCCGCCGGGCAACGGGTGCCCGGCGGGCCACATCCATGAGGAACGAATGCGCAAGTCTTCCGCCAAGCGGCGATCACTCCGACGGATCCTTCACTTATCAGCGCCATACCTTTTGGGGTCTGCCGTCATCTTGATTACCCTTGGGGCGGTCCAGTTGGCGGTGACGCAGCGGGCCAAAGTCGAACTTGCAGACTATACGGAAGGTCTCTTGGTGCATGCGCAGGATGTAGCACGTGCAAGCGTTGACAGCCTTAACAGGGCGCTCCGAATCAGCGCAGAGCCCTGTGGCCCGAAGGACTTGGCCGAGTTGCGCCTCATCGCATTCAATTCCCGCTACATCAAAGATGTTGGGCGGCTTATCAACGGCGAGTTGCATTGCACCGCGATATGGGGGCGCTTCACAGCACCAGTCGACCTTGCGCCACCTCACCGAGTGGTGCGTGGCTATTCCCTTTGGCGAAGCGTCACGGCGCCCGGGGACGATCGAATCAATGTGGACCTCGCTTCCTACGGGAACGCCATCGTCACGACGGCGCCCACCGCATTTGATCGAGTGTCGGTCCCCCTTGGCGGACTGGGCTCGCTGGTGGTCACCCGCGACGGGAGGCATCTGTTCCAGACTTTTGGGGACGCGCTTGACTTGACGTTGGGTGCAGACGGCGCCGCCGCACCTTTGCCTGGGCACATCTCAACTCGCGCCTGTAGCAAGGAGTTCGACATCTGCGTGGTTTCTCAAGGGCAGGCTGCGAGCCTTTGGGACCAGCCTTCCTGGACCGTCGCTTCCATTCTCGCCCTCGCCTTGGCTGGGGGAGGCGGGCTGGGCACGTTGCTGAAGGTATCCCAAGGGCGGAGGAGGGCTCTGCATCGAATGCTGGCGCAGGCAATCAGGCATGGCGATATCGATTTGGTTTACCAGCCACTGCGACGCCTGTCTGACCGGCGGATGGTCGGCGTGGAAGCCCTGGCCCGATGGCGGACGCTGGCCGGCGTCGACGTGTCGCCGGACGCCTTCGTGCCCATGGCGGAGCAACAGGGACTTGGAACAGAGCTGGCGAAGCTGGTGATCGTAAAAAGCTTAGAAGAGATGGGGCCTCGCCTACGGCGAGGGGATGGCTTCTACCTCAGCATCAACCTGTCCGCGCAGGACATTTTGGACAGCGAACTGAGACATTTCCTGGCCGAGCAAACCAAGGCTTTCGGTGTTTCGCCAGCCGATGTAGTGTTGGAGTTCACGGAGCGGTCGACGGCCTCACAGCAGAAGCTTGCCGATGCGCTGCGGCAACTAGAGCGGGCGGGTTTCCGCGTGTATCTGGATGACTTTGGGACGGGCTATTCCAACTTTGCTTACTTGGCGGACTTACCGCTGGCAGGGTTAAAAATGGATCGTTGCTTTACCAAGGCGATGGGCACTCTTTCACCGGCCAGCTATGCAGTCGAAGCCATCTGCGCGATGGCGAAGGCGCTGAAGTTGCCTCTTGTTGCCGAAGGGGTGGAGACCGAGCTGCAGGCTTCAGCGATGCACCGGCTCGTTCCCGAAGCAGTCGGCCAAGGCTGGCTTCTGGGAAGACCATGCAAGTCCGACTCCCTACCCGACGACGAACCCGGTTCGCCCAATAGTGGCTGTCCAGCGCCCGCCTGATAAGAACCAGAGTTGCGCCAATCCGAGGGGTTGCGCGCAAAGGAACGGAAAGAAAACCGAAGTGACCATCTCTGATAGACCACTGTCCTCCAGCGGCCATTCCAAGCCGCTCTACCTATTGCTTGCCCAAGCGCTTGCTAGCGGCATTAAAAGCGGGGTGCTAGCCGTTGGGAGCACACTGCCCTCGGAAAAGACTCTTACGTCAATGCATGGCGTGAGTCGTCAGACCGTCCGCCAGGCCCTCGCACTGCTAAGGTCGCAGGGGCTGATCGCGTCCAGGCCCGGCGTAGGGTCAATGGTGCTCCCTGCGCCCCAGGACGCAGAGGCGTTTCCTCCGATCACCTCCGCTGAGGACCTTCGCGACTTCCTTCGAAGGACAGAGCTACATCAGGTTTCGCTGGGGTTGATTACCGTCAACGAGCGGCTCTCCGAGGCGTTGGGGTGTCGGCGTGGGATGCAGCTTTCGGAGGCATGCTTCCTGCGACGGCGACCGGAGGCCATACTGCCTATGAGCGTCCTGCGAATCTACCTGCAGCCCCAGTATGCCGCCGCGCAGATCACTCCCAAGGTTGCCCGTGGGCCTATCTATCAGAATCTGGAGCGTATGTTCGGTATTGTTGCCACGGAGGTCCGGCAGGACGTAACGGCGACGGTGCTCGACCGGGAGACCGCCCGACTGCTCCAGGCCGCCCCAGGAGACCCGGCTCTCCAAGTGGTTCGCTTCTTCTACTCGGCGGCCGGCAAGCCGGTGGAGGTGACCGTCGGCCACTACCCCAGTTCGCGATTTCGGCAAAGCGTGCGGTATCCGCTGCCACCGATGGAATGATCGGAGCGGCCGTCCAACCAACGGCCCTTCTGCTGTCCTCAAGGCAACCTTGAGGGAGGTGCCGTGCCTGTATTGCTTTGGGCTGCATATGGCAGCAATACATGTCTGGGAAACTTTGGCGAATGGAGCAGAGTCTTCCGTCTGGCGGGCCTAAAGCCATCGGTACCGGCCTATAATAAGGTCGTGGGATCGTTTGATCCCCCCTTCTTGGTGCCAACCGCGGCGCACAGGGAGGCGCATTTCGAGTCCTGGTTTGGGTTGCAGGCTTCCCTGGTGGTCGATGCGTCTGTCATCACTAAGGAGCTGAATATGACTGCAAACACACACATTGATTACGTTGTTCCACACGCAGAAGACGAAGGGCACACGGGAGCTGACAAGGGTCCGGGTGCAGTGTTCGATGGTCAGCAAGCCAAGGAAAAGAGCGAGGCGCATGGATGGCGCTTCGGTTTGTCCGTCCGTGGGTGGTTCAAGAGTGCACTGTGGTCTGGTTGGTTGGTGGCGTGCCTCTCGCGGAGCCCAGTTGGGGAAGAGCTGCAACCCAAGTTGAAGGACGAATGCGCTTCACTTTGATGTCGTAACCAAGGGGAGGCTGGAAGGTTCGAACCCTTCCCTCCGCGCCAATTCATGAGGTTGCCAGTCTTGGGCAACCTCTGGTTTTCGTGTCGCTTGTGAGCGCCCGAGGCCGAAGAAAATGCTCAGCCTGACCTTACAGGCTGTGGAGTGCCCCGGTTGCGTGTCGCGCCGGACCTCCCTCAGGCAACCGCGACACGTCTTTTCCAAGGCAGGTCGCTAGTGCTCAAGGACTCAAATCCCCTCAGCTCTCAAACCCCACTCGACGACTACATCCTTCTTCGGGAATACTTGGTCGGCGGAGGGACAATCGATCGCGTGCTCTCGGCGGCTTGGAAGATCGAGCGCGACCTAAAGGCGTCGGACGCACTTGCGTCCGATGAGACGCGAAGGACTCTGGACTTGGCGGCCATGCTCGGATATGGGCTGACATCCATTGACTACTTTGAACTCGACAAAAAGCTCGACGGTCTGAGGCAGGATTACGGCGAGAAGGCAGCCGATGCATTGCCCGTGTGCGATCGCGTGGACACGTGTGCAGCCAAAGTTCTCTCCGCTTTCGCCACCATGGAGAGCTGCTGTGAGTATGACCCGGGCCTAGTTCCCAACCAAACCGGAATCCAGAGATTTCAGTTCTCGCTTGCCTTTACCTGGCTGTCTGAACTCAAGAAGCTGAGTGACGCGCGGGAAGAGTCGGAGGCCTACGACGTTCGAGCGAAACGCTGTGCAGCAATTGCGAAGGTTCTGCAGGACAGCCTGCCTGAAGGAAAAGCCCGGGCACACTCGATGATCCAGCGCCGCTTCCGCGCCGATGTGGCGGTTGAGAAAAACCTGAACAACTATCAGGTTGCTGCGGGGAAGACCGGGGCGTATGTCGAGGCTCTCGGCGAATTGGACGCGATCAGCGCCGATGAGGTCGCCCAGGCCATTGACCGGCTTTCTATGTGGAGCTCTTACACGGCAGGGTGGTGGAATCGGTTCAACCAGACCCTCGACCACGCCTACGCAACCCATGCTAGATGCCTGGTCGCTGACTCTCAGTTTTGGCGCGAACAGATCCAGCCGTTGCTCGAGACTGAATAAGCCAGCACTTCCCCTAATAGAGCTTGATCTTTGCCATGACCTCAAAAGAACTCACAAAGCCGGAAAGCTGCGCCTGCCGACGTTGCAGGCATGTCACCAATCATGACGTGCTCCACGAGCACACGGACCAAGGCGAAGTTCCTGATGACGTCGCGTTGAACTGGACGCACGAGTTTCAGATCGTGCGTTGCCTGGGCTGCGGCACGGTAGCCTTCCGCATGGCCACTGGCACGAATGAAAACGTGGCGGAAGCGCGCCAGGGGGAGTGGGAATACGTGCCGGATGTGGAGATCTTCCCCAATCCCAACCTGGGCAGGGCTGCACTTGAGTCGTCCTATCTCTTGCCAACCAGGGTCGAGCGCATCTACTCAGAGACCTTGGCCTGTCTCAACGCGTCCAACGCGGTGCTCAGTGGCATCGGCATCCGGGCGATCGTTGAGACGGTCTGTAAAGACCAAGGCGCGGTCGGCCGAGACCTCTACCACAAGATCAACGCTCTCAAAGAGCGCCGGGTGCTCACTGATGCGGGTGCCACCATTCTGCACAACCTGCGCACCTTGGGTAACAACGCCGCACATGAGGTCGCACCGCACAGTGTTGAGGAGTTGACGTTGGCGCTTGAGGTCATCGATCACTTGCTGCTCGGCGTTTATGTCCTACCCAAGCTGGCCAAGCGGACCTATGGCAGCGAAGAGGAAGAGGATGAGTCTGAGGAAAGTCCGCAAGAGCCTGCATAGCAGCGTTGGCCGTAGCTAGGCCAATTAGAGGTTGCAGGTGCTAGGGCAGGTCGTCTCCGCCGCCTCAGCAGTTCTCCACTATCGTGAGCTGTTATCCGAGGCAGTTGCGCAGTCGTTCGGCGGATTCAAAGTCCAGAATCTGGCCGTCTTTGGCTACTCTGACCCGAGAAGGCCTTCCGTCCAGGCCGAGCGTCAGCAGAGCGGCGTTTTCCAAGACGAACCGAGAAGAGCGGCCCCACAGGGGGCACTCCCCAAAATCGTGCTTGTATCCTCAGTCCAGGCGCCCTGAGTTGGACTGCGGTGTTTCCAAGCCCGCATCGATCCGAAGGATTCGCCGTAGCTCCAGAACCGCCTCGGGCGTCTGCTGGACGCTATGGCCGCTGAGGATGACCTTCTCCGATGCAGCGCCGGCCAGGTGAGCGCTTCGGTAGGGCACGAAGCCATCCGTTGCGTTGGCCAAGTCCGTTGGGTTCTTCACTGCAATGATGGAGTGAAAGACCACGTCAGGCGAGATGGGAAGCTTGGCGACGTCCTTCACGAACGCGTCGCTTTCCTTGAGATTGTCGATGCTAAGTGGAAGACGCCCCGACACGGCCGCCATGACCGCCGCGCTAGCGCTGTAACGTGTGGAAAGTCCTTGAGGAATCGAGGACAACCTTGAGACGATCGCGGCAAGCACGCCCTCAGCGGACGGGGTTCCCAAGTGCGGGGTAGCAATGAAAATCACCCGTCGAACTTGGGGCATCGGATCGAATACCAGGAGTGGGGACAGCTCTTGGCGCACGGCATTCACCTCGTTGCCCTTGAGCTCCTGCAGGGTTTGGTCGAGCAGCCGACTGCCGTTGCTCGAGGAAACCATCAGCCGGGCCAACAGCCCGCCCATGCTGTGCCCAACCAAGACCATTTCATGAGACGCCTGCGCGGTGCCAGCAGGGTCCATGGCTCTTAGCGTCTCCAAGACTGTCTGCCTGATCGCTTGGTGGTTGTAGGGAAGCGGCAGGTTGGTGGGGTAATACATCAGCCAGACCTGGTAGCGGGCCCTGAGTTCATCGTCCCCGAGCACATCATTGGCGGTGTTGACCCACGCTTCAGGGCTGCTGGCCAAGCCGTGCAACATCAGAACTACGCGACGGTTCGGGTCGAACGGCTGCAGCATGTAGAGGTGTGGCTTGTCCAAGCTCTTATCCATGTCCAAGAGCGTGCGGATGGCCTCGGTGGCAAAGTTGGAGCGTGCCAGCCACACGCCGTAGCCGGCGGTGAAGTTCGCGGCCAAGGGCGCGTTCTCCCCCTTGATTGCGGCCGTGCTCTCCAACAGAGGATCGAACGCCCGAAGGGTGGCCGAGCGTGATGCAAGCACCTCCTGCACGGTATTGCCTTCGAAGTCCAACAGGCACGTGAGGTTTGGCGTCGGCATCGCGCTGTAGCCGCCGGCCAACGGAAAGCCGGACGGAGGCGGAGTTTGGGAGCCAGACGCCCCCGCGGGCAGGGCGGCCACCATTTCTGCCCCAAAGCCATCGCGGCGGTAGGCGTTTCGAATTCCCCCAAACCCAATACTGGACGCAGCCAGGAGTTCTTTGGGTATGGGGACCTCTCCGTTCTCTCGAAGGCCTGACATGTCCAGCTTCACGCGCCATCCGGCAGGGGTGGGCAGGCTCTCACTCGTCAGGTTGGCGTGGTCTCCCTGTCGGTAGCGTCGGAACAAGCTGGCTGTGACGTTCTCCACTGAGTAGTTGTAATAGTCCCGGATCTGAGTATCGCGATCGCGGGGCGCCAAACGTGAAGCGCCTTGCTGGAACACCAAGAAGTAGGCATAGGAATAGCGGGCGGCCTTTAGCCAAGCGTCCATCGTTCGATCACTGTCGGGCGACGTCCGGGACAGTTCCGCTGCGTAGGCGACCCACAGTTCCGCCGAGGCCGCCAAGGAGTCTCCGGTCTTGATTTCCTCTGACCCGATGAGGGTGCCCGAGCAGGGCTCAGGCGCCGACACGCAGGATTTCGCGTCCAAGGACAGCAGGCCCATCTCCTGCCGGGTCGCAGGGCTCAGATCGCCGGTGCTCAAGATGTCGCCCCTGCGCTGCTCGAAGTAGCGTTCCGGAGCCACGTTCTTCATTTTGACCATGGCGCACCCGCTCAAAAGCGCGGTGAACAGGACGGCAGCGACGCGCATCTTGTTCCCCGCCATTAGTGCGCATCCTCAAGTCGGATGCGAGCGCTGAACAGCCAGTCGTAAAGGGCGGGAATGAGGCCCAGCGTCACAAGGGTGCCCAACGCCAAACCGCCGATCATCGTGATCGCCATGCCAGTCCAAAGCGGGCCGGCGAACAGCATCAACGGAACCAGGCCGACGATGCAGGTGAGCTTGGTCATAAGGATAGGGCGAAGCCGCTTCACGGCAGCCGATACGACAGCCTCGCGCCGCGGCAGCCCCTCTTCAAGCTCCGCCTCAATGCGCTCAAGCAGCAGGACTGCGTTGTTGACGATGATCCCGGCCAACGCAAGCAGCCCAAACGTGGCCATGAAGCCGAATGGGTAACCGGTGATCAGCAGTGCCAGCGAGGCACCGATGAGGACAAACGGGATGCTGGCGATGACGATGAAGGCCTTGCGGAAAGAATTGAATTGCCAAACGAACAGCAGAAGGATTGCGCCCAGCGCATGGGGCATGAAGCCGAGCAACGCGTCGTTGGCCTCCGCTGCATCTTCCATTTCGCCTCCCAGCTCTATGCGGTAGCCAGGCGGTAGCTTGATGGCCGCGATCTCGGACTTAAGGGCAGCGACAATCTCACTGGTGGTCATCCCAGGATTCTTGCCGGTGACTGTCAGCGACCGCATCAAGTTGCGACGCACGATCGTGGACGGCTCGCTGGACGCTTCGACAGTGGCGATCGCGCCCAACGGCACTGCCTTGCCGGACGTGCTGGAATAGACCAACGTGTCCTCGGGACGAGCCGTCGGTGCTCGCTCGCTGGCAGTGGAGCGAAGGATGACGGGCGTGGCAGTGCCATCGCTGTGCAGGCGTGTGGCCTCGGCGCCGCTGTAGCGGTAGCGCAGCGAGTCGGCGATATCGTTGTTGCTTACGCCCGCCGCTTTCGAGGTGGCCGCGTCCACCTTGACGGCGTAGCGCGGGGTGCGCTTTCCCCAGTCGTCGTAGACATCCTGCGTGCCGCCAAGCGCCCCAAGCTTTGCGCTCACTTCCTCGCCGATGCGGCGCAGGTCGTCCTCGTCTGTCCCGTAGATCCGATAGACGGCCACGCCGGCTTCCGTTGTGCCAAGGGAGAACCGCTTGGGATCGGCGCGCACCGTTGGATAGGCGGTCAATACGTGCTCGCGGGCACGGCGGATCACAGCATCGATATCCGTGCCCGGAGCCACGCTCACCGTGAAGTAACCCACGTTGGACGCGGGAAGCGGCGGTGTCAGGCCAAGCACGATCCGTGGTCCGCCATCGGCCACATAGCCAATGCTTTCTGTGACCTCGGGGTTCTGCTTCTTATCAGCAAACCATGCACTGAGCTCGGTGACCACCTTTCTGGTTTCGGTCGATGCGGCCCCAGGCTCCAACGTGACAGACATCTGGAACTGCAAACGATCCGACTTCGGCAGGAAGTCGTAGGGCAGGGAGGTCAGGATGACCAGCGCGCCAGTGAGCAGCGCAGCCATGGTCCCGATGAAGACAAGCTTGTGGTCCAGCACTTTGGCGATGAGGCGGCTGTAACCTTGGTAAAGCCTGCTCTGATACTGGCCGTCATCCTCTGCGCGGACGTGGACCTTGGCGAACCGGATGCACAGCAAAGGCGTCACGGTGATGCTCAATATCCAGGAGCCCAGCAGCGTGACGGCCAGCACAATCGCCAATGATCGCAGATATTCGTTTGTAGAGGTCTGACCGAAGAAGAACGGAGAGAACGCCAGGATGATCACCAGCGAGGACGTCAGCAACGGAATGGCTAGGGTCCTTCCAGCGTCTACGCAAGCGCTTATCCGCTCCTGCCCATGTGCAAGGCGGCGCTCAATGTCCTCAGCAATGACAATGCCGTTGTCGACCAGAAGTCCCAGGGCAAGGATGATCGCGGCGATCGACACGGTCTGGAGTTCCACGCCGAGTGCGCGCATCGCCACCAACGAACCGAGGATGGTCAGGGGCACAATGGCCCCAACGATGAGTCCGGTCCTCCACCCGAGGAACAGCATGACGACCGCCATGACGATGACCACGGTCTCGCCCATAACGTGGTGCATCTTGCCCATTTCGCGTTCCACCACATCGGGCTGGAACGTCACAACGTGCTGCTCGAAGCCAACCGGCAAGGAGGACTGTGTGCGATCCAAGGCAGCGCGCAAGTCCTTGCCAAACGTTTCAATGCTATAGCCCTTGGCCATGGAAACGGCCACGACGACGGCGGGCTTTCCTTTGTAGAGAGCGCCGCCCTCCGGTGGATCCGGCGGCAGAACTCGGACGTCGGCCAGATCGCCCAGCCGGATAACTTGACTCTCCTTGGCATTGGGCACGCTGACCAAGACGTCTGCTAAATCGCGGGCGCTGCGCACTTGGCTGTCTGCAGAGAGGGTCAGCGACAAACCGGCGACAATGGCTTCCCCGCCCGGCGCGAGGACGTTCTTGTCCTTGAGCTGGTCGATGATCGCGTTTGGCGTGGCGCCGGTCGATGCGAGCTTGGACCGGTCAAAGTCCACGTAAACCCGGTCCTCTTGCAGTCCGTACATGGTCACCCGCTCGACACCCGGCAGGCGGTAGAGTTCCTCCCTCATGGCGCGCAGCGGACCCATCATTTCGCTTGTGCTGAACCCGGGGGCGGTGACCGCGATGGAGGCCACGGCGACGCGCCCAAAGTCGTCATCCACCAACGGCCCCTGTGTGCCTGGTGGTAGATCGGCCGATGCCTCTGCCGCTTCGGCGCGCACACGCTGCCAAAGGGTCGGGAGATCATCGACGCTGTCCTGGGCCGTCAATTGGATCAGGGCGCTACCAGGGCGAATGGTCGACACGACTCGCTTGATGCCGGCCACTTCGCGCAACCGCTCCTCGAGCGGTTTGGCAATGCGCTCTTCCACTTCCTCGCTGGGCAGGCCTGGAAGTGCAGCGGACACCAGCGCTTCACGGATGGTGACGGACGGCTCTTCTTGAGAGGGAAAGCCAAAGAAGGTGAAGACGCCGCCGAACAAAAGCAGCAGGCAGGCGAACACCGTCAGGCGGCTGGACTTGATCGCCGATTGGGTAAGGTTCATCGCGCTTCCCCTTGTCCGAGCTGGGACTGGCTTTTATAGAGCCGGACCTTTTGGCCATCCGTAAGATAGCTGGCACCCGCGGTGACGACCAAGGCGTCGTCGGCAAGCCCTTCAAGGATCTCCACTTGGCTTCCTTGATAGCTACCAACGCGCACGCGTACTTTCTTCACGGTTTGATGGTCCGGCGAAAAAATGAAGACGTCGGCCGACCCGGCGATGCTGGTGGGGACAAGGCTTGAGACGGGCACCGACAGTGCCTTGCCGTCAGTGTCGGCTTGGACCAACACATGGATCAGTGAGCCGGGAAGCAGCTGAGCCGCACCGTCTGCGGCTTTTAGCAGAACCGGTACGGTCCCTGCCGTCGACTCGTGCTGCGCTACCGATCGCAGGGCCAGCGGGATGAGGACGTTTCCGGGCTGCCGCGCAGAGGCCGTGGCCCCTGCTTGGAGGGTCTTCGCGATGTTGGCCGGCACATCGGCGGCGACCTCGGTCTGCCCGCTGCCCTGCACGTCCACGATCGCTTGGCCAGCGGCGACGTCAACGGACGGCTCGCTGTGGCGCGCGATGACTTGGCCGTCAAAGGGCGCTCGGATGACGCTGTGATCGACCGAGCGCTGCGCGAGCGCCAAGTCGGCCTGGGCACTGTTGAGTTCCGCCTTGGAGGCCTCCAGCGCGGCGCGGGCTTGGGTCAGGCTGACTTGCGCCACGGCGCCGTCCTTGAACATGGCTTCTTGCTGATTGAACTGAAGCTGGCGCTCTGCCAGCGCTGCACGTGCCGCGTTCATCTGAGAGCTGGCGCGGACGAACTGTTGCTGGACGGGGAGGGGATCAAGGAGTGCGAGCACTTGGCCTTTGCGAATCGTGTCCCCGATGTCAACGTGGATCGCCTTGATCCGTCCCGCCTGCTCAAAACTGAGCTTCGCCCTGGAGGACCGGCGAACGGTGCCGATGAACTCGGCCGAGGTGCGTGATGCATGCGCCGCTGCTTCAACTTTCACACTTCGGACCTGGGCGGGCGGCGCAGGTTCCTGGCTGCACGCGGATAGCCCAGTGATGGAGAGGCCAAGAAGGGCACGGATCGCTAGCGGGTGGAAGAGCGCCATCTTCTGTCTCAGTAAGTGTAGGTAAGGGCCACGTTCCCGAAGACGCTGTTGCGTCGCTCGATGACGGAGCTGCCGCTTACGTCGTGCGCGTAGCGCATCGCATTGATCTGCGCGATGCCCATCCAACGCTCTCCAAACTTGTGCTCCCAGCGAACGCCGGCGGCGTAAGCGTTGATGCCCGAGTCGGCGGAGAAGGCCCGACGTCCGGTGGTTGCGGCCTGAGCGGTGCTGACTCCGTAGTAGGCTTGGTTGAAATCGCGATCCCCGCCGTGCACATCTGCCGTGAGGAACACATCGTCGGAATTGCCATTGAAGAGTTTTGCTTCCGTGCCCAAGCGGTAGCGGAGACGGTGCGCCGACGATCGCAAGGCGTATTCCGCTTCCGCTGAGACGTTGAAGCGATCGCCCAATGGCTGAACCAGCATGGTCTTCGTGGTTACGGAGCCAGGAACGCGACCCATCCCCTTCAAGGTATCTGAGCCAGGGCGCCAAGAGCTGTCCTTCTCCAAGCGGCCCAAATCGTAATAGACCGATTGGGAGAGGTAGAGGCCGTTGCCGAACTGATACTGCAGGCCCGCTCCGCGGGTGGAGTCGAAGAACAGGATGCCCCGCTGGACGGACAGCACTGGCACAAGGATCGCTTGGCTCTCATCCGAACCCGCATACAGCGGGCCGTAGAGCACGCCGGCCCCCAACGTGGCTTCCATCTTGTCGCCCCAGAGGTCGGCAGATTGAGCGGCCGGCGCCGCCAGCAGTGCGGCAACTCCAAGCAGGACAGTTGTTGTGGTCTTGGTGATCATGTTGGAAACCTCAGTGGGTATTGGAAGAAGAAGGTAGAGCGGGAGCAGTTGCATAGAACGCATGGGACAGAGCGATCCGGGAAAGCGCTAAGTCCTGCTGAGCGGCGATTCGGTCGGCACTGGCATTGGCCGCATCGATGCGGGCCTGGGGACCGTCCAAGGCGTTTTGCAGGCCCGCATCAACGCGACGGATCAGTCGCTCTGTCCTGCCGACGACGGCGAGCTCCTTCGTCCGAGCAGCGCTATAGGACCGCTCGGCCTGGGCCCGGGAGCCCAAGGCATCGGCGACATCGACAAATGCGCGCTGGACAGCCTTCTCGTATTGAACGACGCCCTGCTGCTGGCGGACCCAAGCGAGATCCAGCGCTTGGTTGTTCCGCCCGAAGTCGAAGATGGGAAGCCGCAGGGTGGGCGAGAACGTCCACGCTTTTGAGGCGGAAAAGACACCGCCCAAGCTCTCGCTGGCCGAACCAAGGGACGTGGTAAGTTGGATGGACGGAAAGAAGGCCGCGCGAGCGGCGCCGATGTCAGCGTGGGCTGCCCGCAACTGGGCTTCTGCCTCAAGCACCTCAGGGCGCTGGTAGAGGACAGAAGAATCCAAGCCACCGTAACGGGCCGTGTCGCGGGAGCCGTCGAGGAAGAGCGACAGGTTCGGGTCCGGCAGCGCCGAGTCAAAACCAACCAAGAACCGCAGCGCGCGCTCTTGGGCTTTGGCGGCCTCCGCAGCCTTGGCCGAGTTGGCGTCTGCTTGTGCGGCCAAGCTTTCCGCGTCACGAAGCTCGTCGCGTGCGATCATCCCGAGCGCTTGTCGGCGTTCTGCGAGTCGAAGCTGTTCCTGGGCGCTCCTGGAAATCAGTGCCGCTTGGGTCTCCGTGTCTTTGGCTGCGGAGTAAAGCGCATAGGCGCGAAGTGTTTCGCCAATGAGCGCTCCCCGGGCCGCATCACGGCCGTGTTCGGAGGCTTCCCACCGAAGCCCTTCGGCGGCGGCCAACGACCTGAGACGCCCGAAGAAGTCGGGATCGAACTCGGACAGTCCGACGGTCGCCATGGACAGGTCCTGCTGGTAGCGCTGGTCCAGCGCTGGATCTCCGAACCGTTGCTTGCTTTTGACGATTTGACCGTCCAGCCGCGGCAGTCGCGCGCTGTTGCTCTGGCCGGCCTGCGCCCGGGCAAGTCGCACGTTGAGCTCTGCAAGCCGGTAGTCGGGGCTGCGGCAAAGCGCCGCTTTGACCATGGCGTCTAGCTCGCTGCTCTGGGTCGTCGCCCGGACAAAACCGACGTCGTCCTCGCGCAACGCCTCCGCGCAAGGTCCTTTATGGGCCGAGGAGCCGCTTGCCAGGCCTGGCCGCTCCGGGATGGCCACGGCGGGGCGTATGTATTGGGGGGCCAGGGAGCACCCTGCTAGCCCAGCCAAGCCCAAGACAGCTGCTGAGCTAACCAGGACTGGTCGTAGCCAGTGGACCGTCGAGCAAGAATTCACGGGTTAACCCACGTTCGCCAGAGAAGTGCGCGCAGCTTGAGGGCCGCTCCTCAAGATTCTTTGTGGTCTTTGTTGAGATTCGATCAATCCACGAAGGAAAATGACGCTTGCTCAGGCAGGCGCTTTGTTCCTGAGCCGAGATACGGAAAAACGGGACGATCCACGCAGTCGTGGTGGCAGTGGAGTCGGAGTAGTGGTAAGAATGGCGCGCCGTCTCGACGGTTCCCGACCAATTATCAAGATTTGATCAATGACTTTTTCGGATTCTATGAATTCGGCGTCCATCCCTTCGAACGACAAGCGGGTGCTGGTGGTTGAGGACGACGCAGACGGCGCCAGTATCCTGGAGGCTTACCTCCGCAAGGACGGGTTTTTCGTGGCAGTAGCCCATGATGGCCTGCAGGCCCTGGAGCTTTTCGCGCAGTGGCGTCCGCACTTGGTGCTTCTGGACATCATGCTGCCGAAGATGAGCGGCATTGATGTCCTATCGGCCATCCGCAAGGCGGCCGACACGCCGGTGATCATGGTGACCGCAGTGGGAGATGAGCCGGAAAAGCTGGGGGCTCTGCGATACGGTGCAGACGACTATGTAGTGAAGCCTTACAGCCCTCGCGAGGTCGTGGCTCGGGTTCATGCTGTGCTGCGCCGGGTATTACCCGGCCGAGGAAAGGAGAAGGTGCTCCAGCACGGGCGGCTCACAGTGGACGCGGAGGCGGTGAGGGTATCGGTTGAATCCGAGTCCTCGAATGGGCCGTCGGTGGTCGATCTGACACCAACCGAGTTCAACATCCTCTATGCGCTTTTGCGCACCCCATTTAAGGCGTTCACGCGCGCGGAGCTGCTCGAAGGCGTTGCTGCCACGAGTGATTCGTTGAACCGGGTGGTCGACACGCATGTCCACAACATTCGCAAGAAGCTCGAGCACCATGGGATCACCGGTGTCCTGGTGACGGTTCGGGGCGTGGGATACCGATTCCAATGAAGTCCGACCGGCATCGTCGAGCGCCGAGCCCGCTATGGACTTGGATTGGCCTTCGAATGAGCGGGCTGGCCGTCGGAGCGGTCAGCTGTGTGGCGTTTGGGATGTGGCTGTATTTTCAATTGAACTACGAACGCGTCCTCAGCACGTTGCCGCCCCAGGTTCAGCAGGAAGTGCGGCGCCTCATCGCCGATCCGCATCTCGACGAAGCTCGGCTTTGGGCACTGTTTCAAGCCAACTACGCAATCGAGAACTTTTTGCCGGGGCTACGCAATCCAGATTGGTTCACACTTCTCGCGTTGCTTGTTACCTCCGTGCCTTTCATCTTCGCCTTTGGCTTCACGATGTCCCGCCCGCTGTCCAGACAGTTCAGCTCGGTGGCAAAGGCTGCGAGGCAAGTGGCTGAAGGGGACTTCTCGGCAAGGGCGGCCGTGAGCCCGCGCGCGCCTCAGGAGTTGTCCGGCTTGGCAGACGATTTCAATGAAATGTCCGCTCGGCTAGAGCAGTATGAGCGGGAGGTTAGGGAGTCCAGCGCGATGTTGGCCCACGAGCTTAGAACCCCGCTGAACGCGGCTATGGGTCGAATTCAGGGCATGGTGGACGACGTCTTCCCGCATTCCAATGATCAGTTGTTGCTGGTGCACCGGCAGCTTGAGCAGATCAATCGCATCGTCGGAGACCTTCATCTGTTGTCGATGGCGCGTGCTGGGGCCCTGAGCTTGGAAGAGGAGCGTCTCCCGCTCGCGGAACTGGTGGCCGAACGCATCCAGTGGGCGGAGTTGGAACTCCAAGCTGCAGGGGTTGCATGCCAGTTGGATTTGGATGCTGGCATCGAGGTCCAAGCCGACCGGCTGCGGATGGGCCAAGTGGTGACCATCGTGGTGGACAACTTGCTGCGGTATGCGTCCAGCGGCGGCGTCATGGACGTGTCGCTCAGGCGGGAGGGCGCGCGGGTGACGCTCATTGTTGGTGACCGCGGGCCAGGTGTTGATGAAGCCGACCTCCCGCGCGTCCAAGACCGCTTTTGGAGAGCGGATCGGTCCAGGGCCAGGCACTCTGGGGGCTCGGGACTGGGGCTTTCCATTGCTGGCGCCATATGCGCAGCCCACGGTGGCTCGTTGGTGGTTCGGAACAGGGCGGGCGGCGGCTTGGAGGTGGTGGTCTCGATCAACCGAGACATGGTCCAGTGAGCGGGCGCACTTCCAGAAGGCGGTCCGAGGGTTTTGCTCACACCTCGCAGCTTCAGTCTGACCATCCAGGCGTCCCGGTAGCGCATGGGGTGCGTCTGCGGTAGATCGGTTGGTGAGAGGCGGAGCTTCGAGACGATTGCAATCGCTGAAAGCGCTATCTACATGCTGCGCTGCTTGTGCATGGACATTGGCCACGTACTGCCATCGGATACCGTTGCAAGGGGGGCGGGCCAGAGCTGTATGAGAACTGAGGTGGCGCGTGTTGCAGCGCTTGAGCTAGGTCGATGCGGACCCACTGAGAGTGCCTACGATTTGTGGCGCGTTGTGCAATGTTATAACATGCCGTTTCGCTGGGTGGTCAAAGTGCATGCAGCGAAAGCCCTTGGGTTCTTCGTATAAAGATTTCTGGAGAAAAAATGTCTGGTGTGCCCAATTCGAGCCCAGAAGGTCTCCACTATTCTGGTGGTGTTCGGCAGGGCACCTTCCGCCTACAGAGCATCGATACGCTCCGCGGTTTCGTCATGGTCCTCATGTTGCTCGATCATCTCCGAGAAACCTGGTTCCTTCATGTGCCGGTCGCCGATCCTATAGACGCCAACACAGCGCTGCCAGCGATGTATCTGGCTCGCTTGGCCGCTAGCCTCTGTGCACCAATCTTCGTCGCGCTGACAGGTATTTCGGCATATCTGTTCAGTACGAAGCACACGCTCGCCGAGACACGGGTCTACCTGGTCAAGCGCGGCCTTGTGCTCATGGTCTTGGAAGTGCTTTTCATCTCCGAGCTGTACTGGGGCGTCGCCAGTCCTACCTTCTGGCTCCAGGTTATCTGGTGCATTGGTGTTTGCATGATCATCCTGGCGATGCTGATAGGTCTACCGCACAAGCTGCTGTTGCTTGGCGGATTGGCGATCATGTGCGGGCACAACCTGCTCGATGTCATTCGATTGGAGCCGGGCCAGCCGTTCTTCGCCCTCTGGGCGCTGGTGCACCAGCGCGATGTAATCGAGTTGCCCTTCGGCTTCTATGCTAAGACGACCTATCCGGTTCTGCCGTGGATCGGAGTCATTGTCCTAGGCTATGTGATGGGTCCGTGGTTCCTTCCGAGCGTGGATACCGAAACTAGGACGCGACGCCTGCTTGCACTTGGTGGCGCGATGTTGCTCGCCTTCTTCCTGCTACGCATGTGGAATGGCTACGGTGACAGCCCGTGGTTTGTTGTCGAGGGCGATCTGATACGTACGACGATGAGCTACCTAGCGCTGACCAAGTATCCGCCTTCAATCCTGTTCCTGTTGCTCACCTTGGGAGTGGGAGCCCTGTTACTGGCAGGGGCCGAGCATCTTCGCGAAGGCCGCCTGACAGCTACCTTGGCGATCTTTGGTGGTGCGCCTATGTTCTTCTATCTGTTCCATTTGACCGTGCTACGGCTGCTCTACCACACGGCCTTGGCCATCTGGGGACCCACGCAAGGAGCTGTGTTCGGCGTCGAGAACTACGCTTGGGTGATGGCTTGGTATGTGGCGCTGATCATCCCGCTCTACATCCCCACGGCCTGGTTCTCCAATTTCAAAGCGGCGCGGCGCGACATCACTTGGCTGAAGTACTTCTAAACAGCAGCTTAGGGATAGCGGGATGTGGCTCCACTTCTGCGGAATCGGCTTAACCGACGCCCGTAGCGACTCGTTGTCTGTAGCTGAACGACCTGAATGAAATTCCTTCAGAATGGGCTTGACTCTCCGATATTCCAGGTTTAGCCTACCTACCGATAGGTTGGCAAAGGAGCCATGCAATGAATACGAACGAGTTCTCAGGTCGCAAGCTGTTGGTTGTAGGTGGCACCAGTGGGATCGGCCTGGAGGTCGCCCAAATGGTGGCCGAGCAGGGCGGCGCGGTCGTTGTGGTCGGCAATCGCCCGGAAAAGGCAGAGGTTGCGCGCCAGCAGTTGGCGGCCGTAGCGGGGGAGGGCAAGGCAGCTGCTTTCGCCGCAGATCTCTCGAACCCGGCGAGCGTGCAGACGCTTCTTGCCAAGTTGACGGAGGAACACAGTGACATTGATCTGCTCGTCAATACGGCGGGGATCTTCTATCCGAAGGCCTTCTTGGAGCACTCGATCGAGGACTACAACAACTTCCTCGACCTGAATCGCTCGCTATTCTTCATCACCCAGCAGGTGGCCGCTTCGCTGGTCGCGCAGAAGAAGCCGGGTTCGATCGTCAATGTCACCGCTGTTGCGGCCCGCCAAGCCATCGAAACGGTGAAGGCGCCCGCCTACTCGATGGCCAAGATGGGCTTGGATGCCATGACCAGGCATGTCGCTGCGGAACTGGCGGAGCACGGTATCCGCGTGAACGCAGTCAGCCCCGGCATGGTGGAGACCAAGATCTTTGAGCGTTTTATTCCTGGCGAGCAGCTTGCGGGCGCGTTGGATGGCTTCAAGAACTTCCATCCGCTCGGCCGAAATGGCACGCCGCGCGATGTCGCAGAAACCGTCATCTTCCTGCTGTCCGACAAGGCCTCTTGGGTCACCGGTGCGGTTTGGGACGTGGACGGCGGCGTCATGGCTGCACGCAAGCTCGGCAACTAATCCAAAACACAGAGGTGATCGAAATGGAAAAGAAATGGACCGAAGAGCTGAAGTCGCTCATCAAGCGGGTCAGCAGCTTCAACAAGGCCAATGCTCCTGTGGCCAGCGCCTTCCATAAGCTGGAACTGGCCACCCGTGAGGGCAACGTGCTGGACGCCAAGACGCATGAGCTGATCTCGCTGGCGGTGGCCGTGACCACCCGGTGCGATGGCTGCATCGCCGCACACGCCGGCGCAGCCAAGAAGGCCGGTGCGACCAAGGAAGAGATTGCCGCTGCGTTGGGCACTGCCATATCGCTCAACGCCGGCGCTGCTTACGTCTACTCTTCCCGCGCCCTCGAAGCGTATGAAGAGCTTGGCGCCTAAACCGGGGCCCAACGACCAAAAGAGGCGGGTCGCTGGGCGTTGACTATCTACCATGTGGTAGGTAGAGTTGATTTATCGAAGAGTTGAGGAATTGACATGGCTGTTGGCACACGCGACGCCTTGGTTCAGACCGCTGAAAACTTGATGCGAACCCGCGGCTACAGCGCTTTCAGTTACGCGGACCTGGCCGAGGTGGTGGGCATTCGCAAGGCAAGCATCCACCACCATTTCCCGACCAAGGAAGACTTGGGCGGGGCAATCGTGGAGGACTACATTGAACGTGTCCGCACCGAGTTCGATCGTGTTGAAGTTCAGCACAGCGATGTGGTTGCCCGCCTTGAGGCGTTCTTCCAGATCTTCAAATCTGGTGACGAAGGCCGCTTGCTCCCCCTATGCGGGGCGTTGGCGGCAGAAATGTCCGCCTTGCCGCCGAGTATGCAGCAGTTGACGCAGCGGTTCTTTGAGATGCAGTTGACCTGGCTTACCCGGATGCTTGAGCAAGGCATCAAGCTCAAGCAAATCCCCAAAGGCAGTGGGGCCAGGCAGAAGGCGTTTCTGCTTCTCAGTGTCTTGGAGGGATCCAGCTTCATCAACTGGGCCACCAAAGACGCCGACACGTTGAAGCCCAGCGTCATCCGGCTGATCGTCGAAAACGCTTGATCTTATCGCGGTGCCCCCTCAAGCAATGAGGGCTCGCACGGTATTTTTCTAGACGCGAAACCTACCAACTGAATGGTAGTGCGCAGCTGTTTTGATCTACGGAGAGCTTCATGAAAACGGTCAAGGTGGACATCTGGTCGGACTACGTCTGCCCGTGGTGCTGGATTGCAAAAAAGCGCTTTGAAAAGGCGGTGGATGCGTTGGCAGGGCAGGTCCAGGTTGAGGTGACTCACAAGGCCTATCGCCTTGCGCGAGGTGTCAAGCCGATGGATTACAAGACGGCGCTGTATCAGAAGCTGGGCGGGCCGGCGGGCGCAGATCGGATGATGGCGGCCGTCAGCACGAATGGCATCTTGGAAGGCTTGGTCTACAACTTCGACACCATGCGTTTCGGTGATACGACGGTTGCGCATGCGCTGGTCAAGAGTATCCGCTCCTCGGTCGTGGCCCAGCTGCTGAGCGAGCGCATCTACAAAGCAGCGACCACCGATGGCATCGACATCTTTGACCAAGACGTCCTGGCATTGCTTGCCAAAGAGGTCGGCGTGACGGACACCTTGTTTGAGTTCGACTCTGCCCGCGTCGCCGCAGAGATCGCACGTGACGAAACAGACGCGAACCAGATCGCCAATGGCGTTCCGCTGTTCCTGTTCAACAACAAGGTGTATGTCTCCGGCGCTCGAGAAGTGGACGTGTTTGAACGCGCCATCCTTGATGCCGCCCGTGACATGCCCGCTCCAATGATTGACACCGGCGAAGGCGAAAGCTGCGGCATCGACGGCTGCCATTGAGCCTTCCGGACACGCGACGAAATATCACCAAATCTAAGGAAGTGGCTCGATGCTCTTCCGATGCACTCCAACGCGCCAAGGGCGCATTCTTGAAAGGACCATTCAAATGACCACCAACCTCAACGGCATTGACGTCTCTGCTCTTCAGGCTGTCGCACAAGAAGTCGCCGCAACCACTGAGCCTGCAAAGCGTAGTGCCCGTTTCAACGTGAAGACGAAGTGGGAGAACCAGACCCGCAGCGTTGCGACCGTGAGCCGGTATTCGATCCGCGGTGAAGAGTACAAGCGCCACTTCGAGATTGCCGCGGATGAACCGCTGGAGTTTCTGGGTCAGAACACGGCGCCGAATCCGCAGGAATTGCTCATGGCCGCCCTCAATGCGTGCTTGTCGGTGGGCTATGCGGTCAATGCTGCTGCCATGGGCATCACGATCCACAGCTTGGAAATCGAAACCGATGGCGAGCTCGATCTGCGCGGCGTGCTGGGCCTGGATGAGAGCGTCAATCCTGGCTACGACGAGGTGAGTTACGTGGTTCGGCTGCACACCGATGGATCGCGTGAGCAAGTGGAAGAGCTCCACAAAACCGTTACTAAAACCTCGGTGAACTACGCCAACTTCTCCAAGGCAATCCGCATGGTTCCGAAGCTCGAAGTCGTCGAGGGCTGAGCCTTCCTCCATTCACAGCACCTGTAACAGCAGCCCCTTCGCACTGCGTATTCAATAAAGAGAGACCATCATGAGCAAGCTGTTCACCACCTACGACCTTTCCGGCTTGCCGCTGGCAAACCGCGTCGTCATGGCCCCGATGACCCGCACCCGCACGCCGGAGAACATCCCCAGCGAGCTGACTGCGCTCTACTACGGTCAGCGCGCCTCGGCCGGCCTGATCATCACTGAGGGCCTTCCCGTCTCCGACGAGGGCCGTGGATATCTGTATACCCCCGGTCTCTACACCGATGAGCAGACCGAAGGCTGGCGTAAAGTCACAGATGCGGTGCATGCCAATGGCGGCAAGATCTTTGCCCAGCTCTGGCACGTCGGTAGGCTGTCGCACGTCTCGCTGCAGCCGGGCAACGTCGCGCCGGTCTCGTCGGGTGACGTGCCGGCGACCACCACGATGGTCTATGCGTGGGTCGAACCTGGCAAGGAAGGGCCGGTGCTGCCGAGCAAGCCGCGCGCCCTGACCACCGATGAGGTCAAGCGTGTCATTCAGGACTTCGCCTCTTCTGCGCGTCGTGCCATGGATGCTGGCTTCGATGGCGTCGAACTTATGGCCGCCAACGCGTTCTTGTTCGACCAGTTCCTAAGCAGCAAGCTCAATACCCGCACCGACCAGTATGGTGGATCGATCGAGAACCGTCAGCGCCTGCTGCTGGAGACCATCGACGCGGTCGCGGCTGAAATTGGCGGCGAGAAGGTGGGCGTTCGCGTCTCCCCGTTTGGTCGCATCTACGACATGGAGGCCTTCGAAGGTGAAGTCGAAGCTTGGGCAAGCATGGCCTCGGCGCTGAACGAGCGGACCCTGGCGTTCGTGCACCTGAACTACCAGACCACGATCTCGGCAGCGGGCACGCCTGCCGGCTTTGGCGCGGCGTTCCGGAAGGCTTACCAGGGCACGCTGATCGGTGCAGGCGGGTTCACCCAGGAGCTGGCCGAGGCGGAACTGGCCAAGGGCGAGCTCGACCTGATTGCGTTCGGCACCAACTTTATCTCCAACCCCGACCTGGTGGAGCGGATGAAGAACGGCTGGCCGCTGGCAAAGCCTGATCCGTCGACCTTCTACGGCGTGATCGGGGCAAAGGGCTACACCGACTATCCGACCTACGATGGCGCTCGCGCCGACGCAGCAGTCGTCTGATCAACCACCCCGCGCGTGCGGGCCACAGATGAGGTGTGACATGGCAACCCGTAGCACAACGACTTTCGACTTCGAGTCCGACGTCCTTGAAAGCAAGACGCCGGTGCTGGTGGACTTCTGGGCCCCGTGGTGCCCACCTTGCCGAGCCATCGCGCCTTTCTTGGAAGAGATATCCGATGAGCTTGAAGGCAAGCTCCAGGTGGTCAAGGTCGATATCGATCAGAACCCGGAATTGGCTCAGCGATATGGGGTGCGGTCCATCCCCACCTTGAAAGTGTTCGTGGATGGCAAGGTCGCCAAGGAGATCGTCGGCGCGATGCCTAAGCAGGCTTTGCACGAGCAGATCGCTCCGTTCGTAAAGGGCGAGTAAGCCATAACCAAGCGGGCGCCCTCTGTGGGGCGCCCGCCTAGCAAAGAAGGTGAAGCGATGAACACGTCCGTGCCTTCATGGGCTGGGAAGGTGGAAGAAGTGAACGCCATGGGATTCAACCGCATTGCGCGCTCCACAGCCGATCCTCTTCTGCTCTACATAGGGGCACCATGGTGTCCTCCCTGCAAGACGATGGAGCCTGCTTTCGCTACCGCCGCCGAGGCAATGGGCACAAAGGCCCGGTTCCTCAAGGTGAATGCAGCGACGGATCCGCAGCTGTTGGACTCGTTGAAGGTCGCTGCTGTGCCGATGCTCCTGATGTATGACGAGCAAGGTCAAGAAGTAGGCCGGCTCCTGGGCTCGTTGTCCGCACCGCGTATCGCGCAGTGGGCTCAGAAGCGACTCGATAGCGCACGCCAATAGTCGACAACCGAATACTCCCAAATGTTTGAATCAGCCGTTCACAAGTTGAGGTCGATTCATTCTCCGCCGATCGTGCTGCAATCCACTGCAATGCACTGGCGAAAAGAGGTATCAGATGACTCGTATCAAGGTTGATGTTGCAATCATTGGCGCCGGCAGTGCTGGCATGACGGCCTACCGCGCGGCCAAAGCGCATACCGACAGCCTTGTGGTGATTGAAGGTGGCGTCTATGGCACCACCTGTGCCAGGGTTGGCTGCATGCCAAGCAAGCTGCTCATCAGTGCCGCAGATGCTGCTCATACGCTGACGTTGGCGCCGAGCTTTGGCGTCATGCCTGGAGCAATCAAGGTCGACGGACGGGAAGTAATGGCTCGGGTGCGCCGCGAGCGCGATCGCTTCGTCGGCTTCGTTGTGGAGTCGGTAGAAGCGTGGCCGGAGGAACACCGGCTGCGCGGCAAGGCGACGTTCCTCTCCGCTCATGAGCTTCTGGTCGGATCATCTACCATCGTCGAAGCTGATCGCATCGTTGTAGCGACAGGGTCCAGCCCCTTCGTTCCGGAGGGATGGCGTGAGGCGCTGGGCGACAGGCTTCTTGTGAACGATGACGTTTTTGAGTGGACTGATCTGCCCAGCTCAGTGGCCGTTGTTGGCAGCGGGGTCATCGGCCTTGAGTTGGCACAGGCCCTGCATCGCCTTGGAGTGACGGTTCGCCTTTACGGTCGCAGTCGCTTCATCGGACCGCTGAGCGACCCAGTGGTTGCGGCGGAGGCCACGCGCATCTTCTCTGAAGAAGTTCCTGTGAGCCTGGGCGCAAAGGTCACACCCTCGCTCACGGAGGATGGTCGCGTATTAGTGGTCTCCGAGAATTCTGAGGGTGTTCGCAGCACCGAGACATTCGACTTCTTGATTGCCGCGACAGGTCGTAAGCCCAACATGCTCGGAATCGGCTTGGACAAAGCCGGTATCGGTTTGGACAGCTACGGGCTGCCCATCGTCGACCGCGCTACCGGTCAGAGCACCTGCCCGCACATCTTCGTTGCCGGGGATGCCAATGGGATGGCCGATATCCTTCATGAGGCCGCAGACGACGGCCGCATCGCAGGCGACAACGCGGGCCGCTATCCAAACGTGCGCCCACGCCCGCGCAGGGCGCCTCTGGGGATCGTATTTTCCAACCCCCAGATCACGATGGCAGGCGCTACCTTCCGGCAGTTGACCGAGAGTGGCGCCACGTTTGAGGTTGGAGAGGCATCGTTCGTTGATCAGGGGCGCAGCCGGGTCATGCTGGAGAACCACGGAGTAATCCGTGTCTACGCCGACAGCGCCACAGGAACCTTCTTGGGTGCAGAGATGGTCGGCCCATCGGCCGAACACATTGGCCACCTGCTGTCGTGGAGCGTTCAGCGGCGAGATACCGTCCAGCAGATGATCGACAGCCCGTTCTATCACCCGGTTGTCGAGGAAGGTGTTCGGACGGCTTTGCGTCAAATACAGCGCAAGCTGGTCATCCCACCGCCGCCGCCGGAAAGTTGCTTGGACTGCTTGCCAGGCGCGTAGGTTGGACCATAAATGGCCGTCAAAGTTGGGGGCAAGCAGATCGCTACACGGCCCCCTGCGTGGTGGTTACACATGATTAGCGAGGATCGCTGTCCAGCGCCCACCCAAGCCGGTATCCCATTCCCCTGGCTGTGCTGATGGCTTCGCTTCCCAGCTTTCGGCGCACATTGTGAATATGAACATTGAGGGTGTTTGTGCCGGACTCGGTTGCCAAACCGAAGAGTTTCTCAACCAATGCTTCGGGAGAGATCCACCTCCCGTCCGCACTAGCTAGCTCGGTGAGCAGGTCAATTTCCCTCCGCGACAGAGTGACCGGGTTGCCGTCCAGCCACGCCAAGCCGCTTGCGGGCTCCAGTTTGAGGGGCCCAGCAGCGACAGTCTGCGAGGTGCGACCTTGCGTGCGTCTGACAAGTGCATAAAGGCGCGCAGCGAGCTCCCGCAAGTCGAAGGGCTTGACGAGGTAATCGTCGGCACCGCCCTGTAGCCCGGAAACGCGGGACTCGATGGCATCACGCGCAGACAGGATCAGCACCGGCAGGTGCGTCTCCACCGATCTAAAGACACTGATCAGATCCAACCCTTCGGCATCCGGAAGTCCCAGATCCAACACCACCGCAGCAAAGGAGTCATCAACGTAGATGGCTTCAGCATCTGACGCAGTGGCCGCGTGCGTCACTTCAATGCCGAAGACTCTCAGCCCACTGCAAATTCCGTTGGCAATCAGCACGTCATCTTCGACCAGCAACACCCTCACGCGGCACCTGTATGGAATAGACCGCCGTCAGTATGCCCAAATGCGCTCTCGTAGCGATCGGTATCTGGGGCGAATCGCACTTAATTCTGGCTTAAGTGGCTGGTGGCAATCTCGGGCGTTGAAGAAGACTCTTGGAAGCGCATGCTGTTGTTCCGAACCATCGTCGTAGTGATTGTGCTCGCGTCTGCGAGCATCGCCGCCATGGGCGCCCCTGGCCTGAGTTGGCAACCTGGCCAGCAACAGGCGGACTTCCTGCCTGCGGAGTCAGTCTTTCGGGTGCAGCCGGCAACGACCGATGGAGTGGCCGGCATCAGAACCCTCGCCCGGGTCGCGGAAGGGTATTACGTCTACCGCCCCTCGTTGAAGCTGATCGACAGCGCTGGGCAGGAGCAGACCCTGCGGTTGCCGAAGGGCGTGTCCAAGCAGGACGAGTTCTTCGGCGAGACCGAGGTTTACACAGCGGGCGATCTGCACATTGAGTTGACCGGCGCCGCACCCGGGCCGGCGACCTTGCATTGGCAGGGCTGTGCGGACCAGGGCATCTGCTACCCGCCGCAGGCAGTGGCGCTTGAGGTGCCCAAGACATCGCAGATGCCCGCTGCAGCGGTGGGTAAGAGCGTCTCAGAAGCAGTCATTGCACCGCCGAAAGGCAATCGCGTGGCATCGGCCCCGCCCACCGCCACGGCGCCCACAGCAGCTGTCCAGGATTCGTCGCAGCAGACAGCCCCGAGCTTGCCAGCGGCCGATGGCACCCCGGTCCCCGTTGATGCCGCAGCGGATAGATTGCTCACAACAACCGTGCAGGACCATGACGGTGCTGCCGAGGACCAGCAGACTGCCTCGCGCCTTGCGTCGCTGGGGCCAGTATCGGCTGCGGCGTTGTTCTTCGGGCTTGGACTGTTGCTGGCGTTTACGCCATGCACGCTGCCCATGATTCCCATCGTCTCGACCATCGTGGTCGGCGTGCAGGCCACGCCACGTCGCGCCGCGCTGCTGTCCAGTGCCTACGTCCTGGCAATGGCGGCAACTTATGCAGCACTGGGGGTCGCTGCCGGTCTTGCCGGGTCAAACCTACAGGCAACGCTGCAATCGCCGTTGTTGCTGGGCGCCTTCGCGCTGCTGTTTGTGGTGCTTGCCGCGTCGTTGTTCGGTGCATTCGAACTTCAGCTCCCGACCTGGCTGACGCGTCGCCTTGACCGGGCGGGGCAGCGGCCCGGAGGCAGCGTGCCCGGTGCTGCGGTGCTCGGACTTCTGTCGGCGCTACTGGTGGGGCCGTGCATGACCGCGCCACTTGCCGGTGCGCTGCTCTACATCGGCCAGACTGGCAGCGCCTTCCACGGCGGCCTTGCGTTGTTCGCGCTTGGCGTGGGCATGGGACTGCCGCTGGTGCTGATCGCCGCGTTCGGCGCCCGCATTCTGCCAACGCCTGGGCCGTGGATGGAGCGCGTCAGGATAGCGTTTGGTTACCTGATGCTGGGCATGGCGATCAGCATGCTTTCGCGCTTCCTTCCTGCGTGGAGTGCGCTGATTCTGTGGGGTCTGCTCGCGGTCGCCGTGACCGTGGGGCTGGTCGCCTGGGGCGCGACGACGCAACGCCCGCGGCTCGCCTGGCTCGTGAGGTCGGTCGCCGCTGGTATGGGCGTGTGGGCGGTCGTGCTGGTGGCCGGTGGTGCCTCGGGTGGCACATCGGTGCTACAGCCATTGGAGCACCTTGCCGGCGACCGGAGCGGGGCTGTAGTCGCCGGCAGTCGCCTGGAGTACAAACAGGCCAAGACGGTGCAGGACGTGGAGGCACACATCGCGGCCGCCGGTAGGCAAGGACAGTGGACCCTGATCGACTTCTACGCCGATTGGTGCGTGAGCTGCCACGTGATCGAGCGCAACGTCTTCGGCGACCCCGTCGTAGGCACGCGCTTGTCGTCGATGCAGATCGTGCGGCCGGATGTGACCCGCAACGATGCTTCCGACCAGGCGCTACTGAAGCGGTGGGGCGTGATGGGGCCGCCGACACTCATCCTGATTGATCCGGATGGTCAAGAGCGACGTGCGCAGCGCGTGGTCGGGGAAATCTCGGCGGCCGGCTTCCTTGGCCGCCTGGATGCGGCGGGCGTGCCGTGAACGGACTCGGTCCTGTATCGATGAAGATCCTGCTGGCGGTGGCGGGCATCCTCGCGGGATGGTGGGTGGCGCGACGGCTCGGGCGCTCGCCGGCGTCGGCGCCGCCACGTGCCGCAACGTCGCTGTTCTTCGATGCCTTTTTGGTCGGTGCACTGTCGGCACGACTGGCCTACATCGTTCGCTGGTGGGACGAGTATGCGGCGGCGCCATGGAGCATGCTGACCGTCGGCGATGGCGGATTCGTGTGGTGGGTAGGCGCGCCCATGGCGATCGCTTTCATTGCGTGGCGCGCAAGACGCGCGCGCTCCACCGGAATTGCAGCGGGAGCGGGAGTAACTGCCGCGCTCTGCGTATGGCTGATGCTCTCAGGCGTTCACGGGCTGCTGCTGCGTTCAGCGCCGCCGCTACCAGAGCTGACCCTCGTCGATGTTTCCGGACAGCCGGTGTCGCTGCGCGATCACGCGGGTGCCCCGGTGGTGGTCAACCTATGGGCCACATGGTGCCCGCCTTGCCGGCGCGAAATGCCGGCGTTCCACGCAGCGCAGGCCCGCCATCCCGAAGTGACCTTCCTGATGGTCAACCAAGGCGAATCTGCGGCGGATGCAGAAGCATTTCTGCGCAACAGCGGCCTGCATTTCCCGCATGTGCTGCTGGATTCCAGCTCCTCCACGATGCAGGCGTTGAATACGCGGGCGTTGCCCACCACGGCCATGTTCGACCACGACGGCCGCTTGCTGGACATCCACCTGGGAGAGATGACCCGTGCTGGCCTGGAGGGAAAGCTACAGCGCTATTTCCCTTCGCATTCCCGTTCAACTACCACCTCCAAGGAATCCAAATGAAGCCATCTCAGTTTTTCAGCCTAGCCGCCGTGGCACTCGGACTCGGCCTGCTCAGCGGGTGCTCGCAGGCGGCGCCAGCGGGATCAGGCTCTAATGCGCCCACGCAAGGCATCAATCGTGAGGCCAAGCCCGCTGGAGCTGGTCGTCCTGAGGTGCTGTCTACCCTCGAAGGCCAGGGTATCAATATCGTCGACAGTTTCGATGCAGGCCCTGGGCTTCGGGCGTTCGCTGGGTCGGCTGGTGATCGCCCAATCGGCGTCTATGTAACCGCCGACGGCTCTGCGATTGTGGGCACCCGACTCACGCCGCAGGGACAGCCGGCTGACGAGGAGACGTTGCAAGCGCTAGTTGCCCGTCCCATGGGGGAGAAGGCATGGGCGGAGCTGGGCAAGTCGGCATGGGTGCTGGACGGGAAGGCAGATGCGCCCCGGATCATCTACACCTTCAGCGATGCCAACTGCCCTTACTGCCATAGGTTCTGGGAGGCGGCCCGGCCTTGGGTGTCCGCCGGCAAAGTGCAGCTTCGGCACATCATGGTTGGCATGATCAAGGCCGATAGCCCAGGGAAGGCTGCGGCCATCATGGGGGCAGGCGATCCGTCGGCGGCGCTCCTGGAGAACGAGCAAAACTATGATCGCGGCGGGATCAAGCCCGTCGCTGCGGTTCCAGCTGGGATCAAAACCAAGCTGGACGAACATCAGTTGCTGATGTTTGCCCAGGGGTTCCGTGGCACGCCAGGGGTAGTCGTGAAGCTGCCCGATGGCAGCTTGAGGAAGATCAACGGGATGCCGCAAGGCGAAGATCTTGTGGACATCTTGGGGCCACGCTGACAACGGAGGGGAATCCGGGGCGGGCGGATAGCCCGATGGGGGAGTTCACGGCGGCAAGGTCGGCGCGTGCGCGGGCAGGTCCAGCAACACCTCTAGGCCGCCGCCGTCGCGGGCAACGAACTCCAACCGCCCACCGAAGCGCTCGACGATCGTGCGAACGATGGAGATTCCTAGACCCGAGCCTTCGGCGCCCGCCCTTTCGTGATCGCCACGCCAGAAACGCCGACCAATCTGTTCCGCTTGGTCGGCACTCAGCCCCGGGCCGCGGTCTAACACTGAGAGCAGGCAGCGGCGGCGATCCTTATCCCAGGACATTCGAAGAGCCACCTTGGTATCGACCGGCGAGTAGCGAAGCGCGTTGTCGAGCAGGTTCTTGACGGCGGTTTGCAGCAAGGGCCGGGGCATGGCAACGGTGATGTCCTCGCCGTGATCGCCCAGCTCGATCCGCGATCTCTGCTGCGGCGCTACAGCAAGCACGCTGTCGGCCAAGACATCGGCAAGCGAGACAGACGATTGTTCGAGCATGTCAGGACTGTCGGCACGCACCAACGCGAGCATTTGGTCCAAGGTGTGCCGCAGGCGCCGCACGCCATGTTGGGCATTGTCCAATGCGGGGGCGACCGCATCGCCTGTTGACTGGCGAGCCACCTGTAGGTGTGTGTCGATGATCGTTAGCGGTGTGCGTAGCTCATGAGCGGCGGCGTCTGTGAATGCCCGCTGGTTGTTTACCGTCTTCACCAGGCGTGCCACCAACGCGTTCAGGGATTGCAGCATCGGCTCAAGTTCGGTTGGGTAATGCGCAGCGTCGACCGGGACGACACTGTCGGCGTCTCGTGATGTCAGCTCCTGGGATAGCCTGGTCAGTGGTGCCAAGCCACGGCTGATGCCGATCCACAACACACCAAGTCCACCGATAACCGCGATCAGGAACGGCAGACCAGCGGCAACCAGCATCCGATCAGTCAAGTCCGACCGTTCATCGATTCGATCGGCTGTGGTGACCTGATACGCATCGTCTCGGAGCACGTAGATCCTCCACTCGGTGCCTGCAACGACTTTCGTGGAGAATCCAGTGGGAAGGCGCGCGGCCGAGTTCGTTGGCGGCTCGCCACGGCGAGACAGAACCTCTCCTTGCATGGTGCGGACCTCACAAGCAATGCCTTCATGCGCGGCGCTCTTCAACGCATGATCGAACTGGACTGCTGAGGCGGGGATGTCCAAAGATGTGCGAGAAACCAGCCCTGCTACCATCCTTGCCGACATCGCCAGTCGACCATCGAGGGTGTGTTCCAGCTTTGTCTGGATGCCACTGAGCATCCAGGTTGCCGCGCCTGCCCACAGCAGAAGTAGGGCGAGGCCGGTTAGCATCACAACTCGAAGTCTCAGACTCACGGATCGAACTCCTGACCAACAACGATCACGTCGACTCTCCTTGTTTTGTGAGAGTCAGCGCATGGCTCTCGACGATCTCCAGCCTCCGTCAGATGATATACGGCTCAATGCCAGTGTGTTCCCAGCAGTAACTGAGCGGGGTCCAACCTGGTTCGATTGAGTGGCTGGGTTCGAGCTTTAGGCTGTCATTGATCCCAAGGGGCCTGCTGCCAGCGCCTCAGTAGGAAGTCGCTGAAGGCCGTCAGTCGGCGGGGCACAGGCTCTCGCCGCACCCGCACGATGCTGATCTTCGAGGGGACGGCCTCCCAGTCCGGCAAAACGCGCACCAATCGCCCATCGCGGAGTTCCTCGTGGATGTCCCAGGTTTCGCGCAGCGAGACGCCCAGTCCGGCAAGGCACCAAGCGTGTAGGACGTCGCCGCTGTCGCTACAGAGCGTGCCGCTGACCGTGACAGACTTCTCCCGCCGGCCCATACGCAGCGGCCAGGTGTTTTGCAACAGCCCCGGATAGGCGAACACCAAGCAGTTGTGCCGCTCCAGATCTTCCGGCTGAGCGGGCTGTCCATTCACTTTTAGGTAGGCGGGAGACGCCGCAAGAATCCGCCGGTTGTCGGCCACGCGCCTCGCCACCAGGCGTGAGTCGGCCAGTTCGCCCATGCGGATCGCCAAGTCCAGATCGCCGCTATACAGGTCCTGCACCTGATCGGACAGGCGCAGGTCGAAGCCGACTCGGGGATGTAGACGACAGAAATCGTGGATCGCTGGGGCCACGAACTTGCGCCCGAACGGCATGGGGGCCGTCAGGCGGATGGTGCCGCTTAGTTCTTGGTTGCCGCCGGTCGCCAGTTCCTGCACTTCCTCCAGCACCGCTAGGGCCACGCGGGCACGCTCAGCGATAGCCCGCCCTTCGTCGGTGATGCGCAAGTTGCGGGTGTTGCGCTCGAACAGCGTGGTGCCCAGCGCCTGTTCTAGCCGGGCGATCTGCTTGCTGACCGTCTTGGGCGCGAGGTGCAGGTCGCGTGCGGCGGCGGAAAAGCTGCGCCGGTCCACCACATGCACGAACACCGCCAGATCATCGAGATTGCGCAGAGCCATTTGGGCCATTCCGGGGAAAGTGTTTGTCTATTTTGGTCATTTGAAGGATATATCGGATTCACCAGAATGAGGTTCCTTACCTCGCATACCGCAACGCGCACGCTCCCCTTGGAGGTGCCTGGCGGGGTGCACGACCCGCACCCAGGAGCCTTTCGATGACCCAACGCATTCTCTTCGTCCTGAGCAGCCACGACCGCAAGGGGCCGACTGGCGCCGCCGACACGGCTCCTGGTGGTTTCCGTGTTTCCAAACCCTCGCATCCGCATCGAGTGCTGGCTGACGCGCGCTATTACGACAGCCTGCCGCTCCCGCTTGCCGATGCCGTGCAGGAACGCGGTATCCGGCAATGCCCGAACCGAATCTTCAGCAGAAGGGGGTTAGCCAGCGAGAGGCTGGTGCTGGACCAGAACCCGGCTTCGGCCAAGGGTGTGGCCGAGGCGATGCTGCCGCTGCTGGCAGCGGCATCCGTGGGTCGGATCTAAGCCATGAACGAGCGCATGCCTTTCGTCATCTACGTCTTCGCGCTTTGCGCGTTCGCACTGGGTTTCACCGAGTTCGTGACCATCGGGCTGGTCTCCACCATCTCCAGCCACCTGCATGTCAGCGTGGCCCAGGTCGGCACGGCGGTCACGGCCTATGCGCTGGGCGCGGTAATCGGTGCGCCGGGCCTGACCGCGCTGGCGAGCCGCTGGCCGCGCAAGCCGCTACTGCTGATGGCGATGGGGCTGTTCACGCTGGGCAACGCGGTGGTCAGCTTGTCGGATGCGCTGACGCCTTTGCTGATTGCTCGCTTCGCCTCGGGCCTGGGGCACGGCGTGTTCCTGGCCGTGGCCTCGAGCGTTGCCACGCAATTGGCGGGCCGGCATCGGGCCGGGGCGGCGGTGGCTGTAGTGTTCGGCGGCCTGACCTTGGCCCTGGCGTTGGGCGTTCCTCTTGGCACCTACCTGGGCGCCGTGCTGAGCTGGCAAGTCATCTTCATGGCGGTCGCCGCGAGCGGCGCGATTGGTTTCCTCGGCCTGCTTGCCCTGATGCCGACGGATCGGAACGACGGCTCGGCGCAGGCCAACGCAATGGATGGTCTCAAAGCCATGTTCAATCCGCGTCTGCTGGCCGGAGCCGGCATCACTGTGTTGGCCTATGCCGGGTCGTTCGCGCTCTACACCTACATTTCCCCGATCCTGCTGCAGGTGACGAACGTCAGCGAGAGCAGGGCCAGCCTGTTGATGCTGGGCTATGGCGTGATGGCAGCCATTGGCAACATCTGGGGCGGACGCCTGACCGACCGCAAGGGTGCGGACTTTGCCGTGATGATCGTACTGGTCGGCTTGGCAGTGGTGCTGCTGGCGATTTGGGTATCGGCACCGTCGTTGCCATTGATGGTGTTGTTGACGGGCTTGCTGGGTGCGCTGACCTATGCTGCGGTGCCGGCTTTGCAGGCGCGTGTGATCGGTCTGTCGCAGGTCCACGCGCCGCAGGCGCCGGCGGTGGCAGCTGGGCTGAACATCGCCGGCTTTAATGGCGGTATTGCGCTGGGTTCGCTGCTGGGCGGTGCCAGTCTGGAGGCGATGGGGCTGACCAGCACGGCGTGGGTGGGGGCGGTTGCCGTTGGCCTGGGGATCCTCTGGATGCTCTGGCAGATGCGGCGTCCGGCATTTCAGGTTGAAAGACTTGTGACCTGATCATTCCGCTGGCACCGGTTCGTGCCGGCGGGCAGCGTAGGCATCTACCCCGCCAGGAGCCACAAATGGGGCTGTCTTCATGGGATAGCTCATGGCGCGAGCCCTCATTTTCCGGTGCGAGTTGTGAAAGCCGAAGCCCAGCGTTCCTTCATTGGGCTGTTTTTCTGGATTATCTATCCAGTCAGTGACGGATTATCGCTTGGCAGGAGCCGCCTAAGCTCAACTCTCCGTGACTCGTGAAGGAGTTTTTCCATGGCAGACCATTCCATCCAGGGCAAGGTTGTCCTCATCGCCGGCGGCGCCAAGAACCTCGGCGGCCTGATCGCCCGCGACCTGGCCGCGCAGGGCGCCAAGGCCGTGGTGATCCACTACAACAGCGCCGCCTCCAAGGCCGATGCCGACGCCACCGTCGCCGCGGTGCAGGCCAGTGGTGCGCAGGCCGTGGCGTTGCAGGGCGACCTGAGCACGGCCGGTGCCGTCGAAAAGCTGTTCGCCGACGCTGTCGCGGCGGTCGGCAAGCCCGACATCGCCATCAATACCGTCGGCAAGGTGCTCAAGAAGCCCATGGCCGAGATCAGCGAGGCCGAGTATGACCAGATGACGGCCGTCAATTCCAAGACCGCCTTTTTCTTCCTCAAGGAAGCCGGCAGGAACCTCAACGACAACGGCAAGATCTGCACGATCGTGACCTCGCTGCTGGGCGCCTTCACCCCGTTCTATGCCGCCTACGCAGGCACCAAGGCGCCGGTGGAGCATTTCACCCGCGCGGCCTCCAAGGAGTTCGGTGCACGCGGCATCTCGGTCACGGCCATCGGCCCGGGCCCGATGGACACGCCCTTCTTCTATCCGGCCGAGGGCGCCGATGCGGTGGCCTACCACAAGACGGCCGCGGCGCTTTCGCCCTTCAGCAAGACCGGCCTGACCGACATCGAGGATGTCGTGCCCTTCATCCGCCACCTGGTGAGCGACGGCTGGTGGATCACCGGGCAGACCATCCTCATCAACGGTGGATACACCACCAAGTAGGCATCCATGCCCGCCGCCGGGGCCTGGGCCCGGGCGATAGTTGAACTTTGGAGGGCACAGCCATGCCAGCGTCTGACCTGAAAGTTGAAACCCGCATCGGCGTGAAGCGCAAGCCGCGCCGCATCCTGTCGATCGTCTCCAATACCGCCCAGCTGAAGGGCTTTGCGGTGGGCTTCTTTGGCGAAGAGATGACCCGCGCCTTCCTGATGTTCACAGAAGCCGGGCATCGGGTGGACCTGGCGTCTCCGGAAGGCGGCGAGGTCATGATCGACACGCACAGCGACCCGCGCACGCCCGGCGGCCCCTACGCCGACGACCTGGTCACTCTGGGCTTCGTCCATCACGCCGGGTTTGGCCCGTTGCTCAGGCAGACGCTGCCGATCAGTGCGGTGAACGTGGACGACTACGACGCGGTGTGGGTTGCCGGCGGGGGCGGGCCGCTGCTTACCTTCAAGGACGCCCCGGCGCTGCACGCGCTGATTGCCGACTTCTACGAGAAGGGGAAGATCGTCGCCTTGATCTGCCACGGCGCTTGCCTCCTGCTCTGGACGCGGCTGTCCGATGGCAGGTTGCTGGCCGAAGGCAAGACCTGGACCGGCTTCAGCGACGAGGAGGAGGACGAGGTCAACAAGGCCTTTGGCATGACCCTGAACGACTACACCATCCAGGGCGAAGCCGCCCGGATCCAGGGCACCACCTACCGCTGCCGGGGCGCGAACGAACCGTTTGCGATCCGCGATGGGCGCTTGATCACCGGGCAGCAGCAGTACAGCAGTGGGCTCACCGCCGAGCTGGTGCTCGATGCCTTGGACGAGTAGGGTCCTTGGACATGACGAGCACTCGCATGTGTGGGGGCCGTCGGTGTTATTTGGTGGTTGCGCGATCGTGGGAAAGGATGAATGGACAAACTCGGTCAGTACCGCATCTTCGTTCAGGTTGCCGAGATGGGCAGTTTCATCAAGGCCGCCCATGCGCTGGACGTGCCGCGCGCATCGGTGTCTGCTGCCGTCCAGCAACTTGAGTCAGCCATGGGCTCGCGCCTGTTGCACCGAACGACACGGCAGGTGCGACTCACTGCCGATGGCGTGCAGTTGCTAGAGCGCGTCCGCCTGTTCCTCTGCGACGCCGAAGACATCGAGCAGCTGTTCCATGCCAGCCAACGCAAGATTTCGGGACGGCTCAACGTGGACGTGCCCAGCCGCATCGCGCGTCGGCTGATTGCCCCTGCACTGCCCGGCTTCTTCCGTCGCTATCCCGGTCTCCAGCTGGCATTGGGCTCGACCGACCGAGCGATCGATCTCGTGCAGGAAGGCGTTGATTGTGCCGTGCGGATCGGCGCGCTGCACGACAGCAGTCTGGTCGCTCGTCCGCTGGGGCATATCGCCCTGGTCAACTGCGCCAGCCCGGGCTACCTGCGTGAGCATGGCATGCCGACTAGGCCGGAGGATCTGCTCCAGGGCCACTTGTCCGTGGGCTATGCCTCGCCTTCCATCGGGCGCAAACTTCCCTGGGAATACGTTGTGTCGGGCCAGGAACGGCTGGTCGCCGTAGCCAGCCGGGTGGTCGTCAACAACGCCGAAAGCTACATCGCCTGCTGCGTGGCGGGGATGGGATTGATCCAGATTCCCCGGTTTGATGTCCAGCACCTGCTCGACAGGGGCGAACTTGTGGAAGTCATGCCCGGCTTTCGCGCCGCGCCCATGCAGGTATCGCTTGTCTACCCCAACCGCAGGCAGCGTTCTCGCCGACTCAATGCCTTCATTGAATGGTTTGAGGCGCTGATGCGGCCCCACCTCGACCTGTGAGGCCTAGCCAGGTCGGCGATGGGATGGCTGGAACCAACCTTGGCCGGCTGTCAACGCAGCAGCGATGGACGCGTTGGATCAGACGTCCCCACCAATACGCCAGCGCGGCCGTATCAGATGCGGAGGTCTTGAACACGCCAGCGCTCGTGATGAGGAGGGGCGAGCACTCCTGCCATCGCCTCCATCGGGAGAATGAAGTGGCTTGGAGCGTTCCGCGCAAAAAGTAATATATATGTTTGCAAATATGCGGATTTAAGTAAGCTATATGTTTATGTCAAAGGCTTCCCGCGCAATCCAGTAACTTCCATGGTCTACCGCAGCTGCAATTTAGAAGCTTGGGGCGGATTCGGCTGTGGCCAGATTGAGGCGCGGAGAGTCCCTTAAAGCATGGGCCTAGCGACTGGGTGTTTCAGTGTCTACGTTGCTTCGCCTTGAGGCCGGTGACCCCTCCGTAAGATTGGGCATCGTGGCCACAGCTCTGTGGCTTATTCAGCGAGACGATGATCCAGGGTGTTGGCCAGCCCGGAAAGAGATCTGGGGGGAGTTGAGCGTACGGGACGCGGTCGGGCTAGGTCGTGCACGTGCCCAGGCATCCGCCGAGGCTCGGGTGAGCAGGCGGAGGAAGGAGGATGAAGATCAAATTTGATCAGCTTTATCTGAGGATTCCGGATGATCTACAGCGCTTTCCGGCCATTGCTCTCCAGAGGACTCTGTTGCCGAGTTTCTGAGAGCACAGTTCCCAGCACAGTTGGATGTGACGAAGTTCGGCCACATGGTCGTCTAAGTGAATCATTCAACGAAGGGGCGCCTGCATAACCCTCTTAGCGGTAGGCCAATGCTGTCATTGCGAGCGCTCCTACGGCGTGGTCATCAAGTCAGTTTTCCATCCGAGCCGCGCGGGCCTCTTCCTGCAACCAGTGTGCAAACGCTTGCACTGGACCGGCAGTCAAACCGATCGGTTCGGACAGCACCAGGCAGAACGTCTTGGACACCGCCTCGCCTTGCGGCCATGGCGCCACTAGCCGACCTTGCTCCAGCTCTGTGTCCACGTAGAGGCGTGGCACCAAGGCGACCCCGAGGCCTGCAAGCGCTGCTTCAATCAACATCGCATGAAGGTCGAAGCGTGCCCCCACCGCTGGGTTGGTGAGGGGTATGCCTGAGTCCTTGGCGTAGCGGTGCCAGGCATCGGGGCTTTGTCGTCGGTGTAGCCGCGGCAGTTGGTCCAGCGAGACGCGAGCCTTTGCGCCATTGATGAGCGCGGGATGGCACACCGGCACCAGCACTTCCTGCAGCAGCGGGTATGTGCGCATACCTGCCCAGGCTGGGTGCTCGAAGTGCACGGCGGCATCGAATCCGCTGCCGGCAAGCGCGAACGGGTCAGTGCGCTCGGAAAGGTGCACGGTGATGTTCGGGTGCGCGCGACTAAACGCGGGCAGGCGAGGGATGAGCCATCGCAACGCGAAGGTGGGCGTGACGGCAATGTCCAGGCTTGCAGCGTCCTTCGGCTGGCCCATCAGGTATTGACTGTCGCGGTCCAAGCGGTCCAGCGACTCGCGGACTTGGGCAGCGTATCGCTCGCCATTGGGCAGCAGGCGGACGCGATTGCCGACCCGCTCAAACAGGGGGACCCCTAGGAAGGACTCCAGCCTGCCGATCTGGCGGCTGATCGCCCCCTCGGTGAGGGAAAGCTCTTCCGCTGCCCGCGCGAAGCTGCCGTGGCGGGCGGCGGCCTCGAACGCGGTCAGGGCGGTGCTGCTGGGAATCTTCCTGCGCATGGGGATTCAACGTGACCTTTTGTCACTGAAGCATACCGAAACATCGATTTGGTGGGAGCCAATGCAGGCCTAGCATGATGGGACATCAACAAGGGGCACGCGCACAAGCCGGCCCAGGAGTGTTCCCATGATCTACACCGTCGAATGCAGCTATTCCGACTCCGCCAGCGAGGATGAATGGAACGATTTCTACAGCCTGCACAAATTGCCTGCGCTCATTTCCGTGCGTGGGTTCCACACCTCGCAGCGCTTCCGGGCATGTGGTGCAGGGTGCCCGACCTACCTTGCCCTTCACTCGATAGACGGCCTGGAGGTCCTGCAAGGGGAGGAGTACGCCCGGAAAGGAGGGGGCAACTTCGCGCGCTGGCAGCAGCACATCACCGACTGGCATCGCAACCTATACAGTGGCTTGGATCGGGCCTTCGCCGTCGAACAGGGCGATTACCTCTTGGTGAGTCGCGTCGGCCCTGAGCCGCTCATTGCGATGGCCCCCCCCCCCGAGGCCATGCATGCGGTTGCGCTGGATCATGCGCCCGCAGCGCTCTGGCTTGCGCGCCTTCCGGCCGGGATAGCTCCAGCTGAGGAATTCCTTCCGAGTGGGGTGTATGCGTATACGCCTATGACAGCACAACTCAAGAGCGAGGCGATTGAAGGCCAACAAGGATCGGAGCAGCGCTCACATGCCTAGACTCACGATCTACTTCACCGAGGAAGGGATGCCGGCGGACAAGAGTCTGGTGGAGCTCACTGAGCGATGCGCGATGCTATGCACGGAGGTGCTTGGTGCTGCGTTGGACAACGTCCACATTCTCTACCTGGCTGCGCGCCAGGGACGGGGCCATCCGGCGTCCGCGGAACTGGCCTATCGACTGGGACCGGGGAGGACGCCCGAGCTCATGGACGAATTCATGCGGCAGCTCGACCTGGCCATCCAAGACCATGCAGGGCTGACGGCGCGCATCCGTTGCTTTGGCTACGCCAGTGATTCCCTCCACGCACGAAACTGACGAGCGGCCATGAACGCATCCATCGTTGAACGGGCTCTGCCCACCCTCCAGATCGGTGGCTTCCTGATCCAAGCGATCAGCGATGGCCATCTGACCGCCAGTTTGGATCTGCTCTCCCACATTGATCCGGCCGAGGCCGCGCAGCTACAGCTGAAGGCAGGGGTCAGCGACCCGTCCTCGATCCACATCAACACCTACCTGGTGCGTGGGAAGGACCGCACGATCCTCATCGACGCCGGTGCCGGGGGGATCAAGGGCTGGGGAGGGAAGCTGAGGGGCAATCTGTTGCGAGCCGGTGTGCAGCCCGCGGATGTGGATACGATCCTGCTCACGCATGCGCATCCTGATCATGTTGGCGGTCTACTCGATGCTCAAGGTCACCCCGTCTTCCCCAATGCGGAGCTGCTCATACACCCACGCGAGCTGGCGTTCTGGGAGGACGACGGCAACCTTGCCCGCAGCAATGATCGTGCCCGGGGCAACTTCCTGCTCGCACGGCAGGTGTTCGCCGGATACCGCCGCAACTTGCGCTTGTTGGCTGAGGACGATGTGCTGCCCGGTATTAGTATGGTCCCGCTGCCGGGCCATACGCCTGGGCACACCGGCTATCGGGTGGAATCGGAGGGCCGCAGTGCGTTGATCTGGGGTGACATCGTGCATTTCCCCCACATCCAAATTGCCAGGCCCAACGTATCCATCGCGTTCGACCAGGACTCGCAGTTGGCGGCGGGCACCCGTTCAAAGCTCTTGGATATGGTCAGCTCAGATGAGCTACTGGTGGCCGGCATGCACCTGGGGGAGATGGGGTTCGCACGTATCAATCGCCTAAGGAGGGGCTACGCAATCGCTTATGATGATTGATGAAGACAGATGGGGAGCCAGATGACGAGGCAGGGGATCTGGGGGCCTTCGCTTAGATGGTGCGCTCATGGATTACATCCTCGCTCGCTTGCTCAATCGTTCTCTGAACTGTCTCCGCGCGCATAGACGGGAAGTGACACGGCGGGCTGATAGTGAGCCAAGGCTTCAACCTGGATCTTCCTGACATTGCTGGCAGACTTGTGCACGTAATTGTCTTGCAGCACGGGCGCCTTCTTATTGAGCGCATGGCCGGTAATCAGCGCAATATGCTCAACCCTCACGCCCTTGGCAGTTCGGTTGCAAGGATATGGCGGAAGGCGTGTGAGCCGATCCCTTTGCCAAAACCCAGCCCTTTCAGGTAAGCCGCGAATTGGTTGACGAACGCTTGGCTGTAGCGCCCGTTGGCTTGATCCGTGACGAATGAGCCCGACCGGCAAGGAGCTGGCTGTGGGTCCAGCAAGCCCAGGTTCCCAACGCGGTTGACAGCCCCCGTAAGCGGACCAGCAGCGAAGGTCGAGCTGTGGCGGTGGGCTACCGTATTCCAGCCGTGTGGCTGACTTCTAGTCGTCTTACTGGGTTTATGGAGACGGAACAAAGTCGAAATCGCCTTTGATATACGCCTCTAATACGGCAAGAAGAGGCTCTGGTACCTTTGTACCGTCTCGCGTCACCTGGATGATGACTGACTGCACAATGCATCGTCGTGCGTGCGACTCGCTGGCGCTCAAAGGAACGCTACAGGGAACAAAACGGTGGGCGCGTGGGCTAGACTGATTCATCGACCGAACATAGCTCTATATGGCCGTCTGTCAAATCGCCAAATTTGCTGTTTGAGCAAATAACGCTGTGCCACGACTTTCTCATGTTGCCGGCATTTTGTCTTTTGAACACGGATGCTTTCTTGCTGATTGCGTAGCCTTGACCAGCGCAGTGTGCTCTATGCGAACGCCGTCGACGTTTGACTCTCTCCTCGGTTGCGATATGTCTCAATGCCTACCTTATTGACATGGGGTCTGTCAAATGTTATATTTAAGTATAACTTAGCCGATTTTAAGAGACGCTGATGGCCCGCAAGATCATGACGTTTGTGGATACAAATAATCCTAGAAACGTGAGTGAGAGTTCGCGTAGCGGCTCTAGCGGGCTTTCGGACAAGCCCAAGCGCCCAGTTGGTGTGCACACTGACGCGTCCTCTGGGGAAGTGCGCGCGACCCTTCGCCGCTCAGGGGGGTCAGTCATCTTGGCCTTGCCAAAGACGATGACTGCCCTGATGGGGGTGGCCGCTGACGCGGACGTAGTGCTTTCCTTAAACGGGAGGGTGTTGGAGGTGCGCGCGACCGCGGTGACCTTGGCTCAGCGTTTAGCCGTGTCACCAAAGAGGCCTGAGGACTGGTACAGGGACGATTTTTTAGGAGATGAGCTGGTCGGCAGAGAGCTTGTCTGATGGCAGTTCCCAAGCGGGGGCACATCATCCATCTGACCCTGTCGCCTACGGCCGGAAAGGAAATTCAGGATGGAGCGAGTGGGGGGCGTTATGCACTGGTTCTATCTACTCTGGAGTTCAATCGCCAGTCCGGGTTGCTTCTCATCGCGCCGATTACCCAGGGCGTTGGTATTGATGACCGACAGTCAGGGTTTATGGTGCCGCTGATGGGGTCGGGCTCCGGCGTTCAAGGTGTGGTTCTTTGCGACCAGGTGCGCACGGTCGACGCTAGGGCTCGCAAATTTCAGATCAAGGAAATGGCCTCTAGTACTGTCATCTCAGAGTCGCTGGCTGCGGTGGCGTCTCTTTTGGAAGAATGAGAAACACCACCAACATCTAGATGCATGTGGCGATTAATCTCTCCCGATCGGGCCGATTCACTAAGATCGTTCGATGGAGGGTTCACGGATACATCCTCGTCTCCTTGCTCAGTCTTTCTCTGAATTGCCCGCGCACATACATAGGAACTGAAATTGAGGGTTGATAGTGAGCCAAGGCTTCAGCCTGGGTCTTCCTCACATGGCTCGCTGACTTGTGCACGTAATTGTCTTGTAGCACCGGTGCTCTTTTGTTGAGCGAGTGACCAGTGATCAAGGCGATGTGCTCAATCGGCACTCCTTTCGCATCGAGCTCAGTGGCCAGTGTGTGGCGGAATGCGTGGGAGCCGATACCCTTGGCAAACCCAACTCCTTTTAGGTAGGCGCCAAACTGATTGACGAAGCCTTGACTGTAGCGCCCAGTGACTTTGCCGGTCTTTTTGGAAACGCTGGCGGATAGGTGTGGGAAGAGGCGCGGGTGTCCGCAGGCTTTGATGTCAGCCACGAAGTCCAAGAAGCCCGCCTGGATCAGCCTGGCGTGGATCGGCACCTTGCGGATCGCACTCTTCCCTTTGATGCTTTGGCGACTACGGCGCCCTGCGCTTTGGGCGAGGTCTTCATCCACGGTCTTCTGCACAGAGAAGCACCACACGCCATGGTCTTGAACGATGTCAGCCACTTTGAGCTGGGCGATCTCATTGATGCGGGCGCCTGTATACAACGCGATGAGCGGGCACCACCATCTGTGCGGGTACTTCCTGGCCAAGGGAGGAATGTCTCGGGGTCAAATATCTTCTGGACCTCCTCAGTGGAGAGCAGGCGGTCGGGCTCATCTTGATCGACCAAAAGCTCTTCTCGTGCTGGCTTGAACGCATCCATTGGTGAGTGAGGAATGGCGCGGGCTTTGACTAGGGTGTTGAAGAAGGAGGCAAGGAAGCGGCGATGGAGCTCAAGGGTGGAGTTGGCCAGCTGCGGTCGTCCTTGGCTCTGGCCCTGGGCGATCAGTAGTTCAGGAGTTAAGCCCCTACAGGCAGGGTTTGTCATGAAGTCATGAGGCGCCCAGCGCAGCAGATCCCACATCTGATAGATGTGCGTGTGATCGATCCGAGAGGCAGAAGTGTTGCCGGTCACTCGTTGCAGAATGGCAAGCGTCCGCTGGTAGGCATCGATGGTGGTGGTGCGAAGGTTCTGCCGTTCCTTGTCTTTGAGGAAGTCGTCGACCTCTTCTGAAAGAAGCCTGGCGGGGGTGGCCAAGGGCAGGGGCTCCGGATAGCGGGTGCCGTTTCGCCGTAGCCGGCGGATCTTCTCACTGTGGTCGTAGGTTGCTTGAACCAGGTCCTGCAGATGAAGCGCGCCTGCGCGATCTTGAATCACCATATCGCCAAATTCGACGTTGCCGATACGTATGCTGCGGATATAGAGCTGGCCCGTAGGCTTTTGTAGATAGTGATTAAGTTGAGGGTGTTGAAAGTGCATCTACGATCCAATTGCAGAAGGTAGATCTTTGATAAGGTGGCTCAGATTTATGTCAATCCAAAATCATGGCAGGAATTTCGAGTTCAAGGACGACTTAGGCAATGCAAAAATGTGTCTCGAAAATGTCGAGAGTTGCGTGGTGAGTTTTGTCTTATTCTTTGGTTGAAGGTTATATGCGCCATGGCTTCCGATGATGCCTATTCGGTCGAAACCATATATGCGCGTGTAGTGTTTTAAATGTAAAAATGCTAGGAAATAGAGACATAAATCACATTATCAAAATGAATGGCGGATAAATCGCAGCCCATTTGCCTAAAGTGAATCTACTTAAGAAGGCAGTTAGGCAATCTGAAATCGGAGCGCTTCAAGCCGAGCGAGATCTACGGCGGTGGTCTTGCGATTTTGAGACAAAACAAGCGCTAGGGCCGGTGGCTGGCGGTCGTTCCTAAGTAGCCTGACTCAAGCCCAAGGCGTAAGCGCCTGGCGGGTGCGTCAACCGTCTCCTGTCACGGAGAGGGAATGTTGACAGCCACTGACCAGGCGCTAGGTTGGTGGCAGGAGCACACCATGAACTACACCGTCTTTAAACAATGCCATTGCAGTCCTGCTCGTCTGCCTTTCGTCGAGGGACTTACGGTTGGTATGCCATCTATCGTCCGGACCTCCGGCACACATGCTAAGGCTCTAAGGTCGCGCGCGACTCGCTGTCTAGCCAACCATCAATTCGATACGCCTCTACGGGCAGTCAAACGGCGTGACCTCGCGGCGCTTATTGAGATGCTTGATCAGTTACACGAGGCTGCCCGCTGTGATCGAGCGCTCACCGAGGCCTGCGAGGGCGGTTTCCTGGAAGCTGTGCAAGTGCTTATTGGCCGAGCGAGCACGTCCTGGAGGATGGAGCGCGCGTTTCTCTTGGCCGCCGAGAGAGGTCACACGCGCCTGGCTTTGTTGCTGCTTCGCATAGGACTGCCAGATGTCGCTCGATTTTGCTCGAGAGGAGCTGCACTGGCGTTGCCGTGGGGTCATCGCACTACGGCGAGAGTCCTGGTTCGCGTTGCTCTCTCCACACAGTCGGATGATCAGCGAGCCTTTATAGGGCTCCTTTCTATAACGAACAGGACGGGCGACGCTCACCTAAGCCAAGCGATCCTTGAGAGATCTCTGATCCCTAATGCGGCATACGCAATGCGCGCAGCACTCCTGACGGGGCACTGGGAGTGCGCAGCCGTAACCTGGCGCTATCTCAACGACGAAGGTAAAGCTTATATCGAGCGATACTATGGCCGTGAGATGGCCCAGATGGAAGCTTGGCTGGCGCGCTCACTTTTGTTGCACAGCACGCCCCCGGTTAACCCAAAAGTGCCCTTTATCTGCCGGGTGTAGAACTCCATGGCGAGCGGGGCCGAGGCACTTTGTTCGAATTCTCCAGCGTATCCTCAGACTTGGCATTAATTAGTGTTGAGGCAAAATCTGAGACTTTCTGGGAGATCGAGTCGGGGTCGAACGCATTATCCTCACCATATGAAGGCCAGTCATTCGGGAGCGAAACATCTCTGTAGTCGTCGAGCCCCAAAGAGGATAGATAATTTTCGATCACGCTTAAATATTCCGCGGGGTGCTCATCGAAGTCTAGCTGGTCTGAAATAGATGCCAGCGCTTCTGTATTTTCCACCCATTGTCCTTCGCGCCGCCCTTTGATCAGCCATGAGATCGTCAGTGCCGTCTGAAAGGCTGTGTAATCCCAGGCCAGCATGCGTGTCGAAAGAAATTGATAGGGCTTATCGAGCGGAAAGAGAAGGATGGCTTGAACTTCCTTGATGCGTTCAGTTTGCTCCGATGTGAACATGCTTGGTCCTTTATGGGCGAATCCAGAACCCCGAGCATACATTGGTCACGCGTTGGCTGCTCAGGCGCACAGACCAGAATGGAATGGTTCGGTTGATTGGGGATGGGGTGCGCCTCAGAGCGGCGTTGGCTTGAGATGGCGAGTGCGTGGCTTAGCAGCTGGTAGTTGGCTTTCACGCTAGGAAGCGGCAGGATCGCTTCCATTCCGGATGCCAGCAGGTATAAATCGGCTCTTCTTACACTGCCACCCCATGCTGTCTTGGCTTGGAAGGGCGACGTCAGTGAGCGTTTGCAGCTGGGAGCTGTTCCCGCCCACGAGGGCTACCCTCAGCTTTCCTACGGCCTTTTCGCAGTCGGGATGATCTCGTTAAGCTCCCCGAGAACAGCATGCGCGAGGTCTGGGTCAAAATCTCCAGCAATCATTACCATAATCTGGACCACCATCATCGCAATGGCTTCAGCGTGGTTCAGCACTTCGATGATGAGCTCCGGCGGGACCGCGGGGCCGACGCTCTCCCGCTGCGTATAGGCACCAACCATCTGGCTTCCTGCGTGCGTAAAGCTATGGAACTTGTCCCAGGCATTTGCGTGCTGTTTGCTAAACAAAGGGAACTCATTAAAGGGCGGGACCTGTTCGATCTGTTCGGCGAGATTGACTTTGGGGGGCTTGTCTTTTGTGATGAACGTTTGGACTTGGTCGTCCGTCGCGCAGAGTGCAATCCAGGCGCCTCGTTTGAGTGCCTCATTCATTGGCCGGAGTAGTGCAAATGCTGATCCGGACAGTTCGATGCCATGGTGATAGAGGAGCGAATTGATGCTCGCAGCATGATCGAATGAGACCCTGAGCAGCGTCCATGCCACCATATATTTGTCTGGCAGGCCAGCTGGCAGGCTAAGGCGGTTGGCGAGCACGCCTGCGGCATTCAAGGTTCCCGCAGTCCGCTTGGCGTAGTCTTGGATGGAAGTAGGGGGATTGCTTGGATTGTTCATTTCACCGCCTAAGCTCTTATCAGAAGGGGAAGTCACCGCGCCCCGGACGTCAAGCTCAGCGTCCTCGCGATCCAGTATTGCAGTATTCCCCGGGTTGCCGGGTTGTGCTTCAATCCGGCCAGCTCGCCGACGCAGCTGCTCGACGTTATCCGGCTTCCCGCCGTTCAGTTCCCCGGGCCGGGCTGTTTGCTTCGGTCTAGCAGGAGCGTGTCGGCGGGCCGCCCCTGACCTGTGTAGTTTTCGTTAAAACGGCTACTATTGCGGGAATGCTTGACGTCGAATGCTCTAGGGGGAGCGCACATGACCATTCACAGGCTTGTATTTCTGCTCGGTTCCATCGTCCTGCCGTTCACTGCGGCTGGTTCCCAGCTGTTCGCTGTAACTCCCAGCGGTATGCCGGAGGCGGTGTTCCCAAGCAAGGCGTCGGTTGCGGTTTCGCGCTTGTCGAGCAAATGCATGGACGTCCAGTGGACGGTCGTAAGCAGCGGTGATACAGAAGTTGTTTGCGAGTCTCCATTGAGCACCGGCCAGTCCATCATGGGGCAGATGCTGCTCGGGAACAGCTACTCCACACCGCCACGGCGTTTCTTCCGCTTTAACGTCAGTGAGATTTCCGGAGTATCGCGCGTCCAGGTATCGGGTTGGCTGGAGACCCAGATGGCATTCGGCCAGATGCAGCGTGCTCCTTTCTCCGGGGCGGATTTCCATAACAGCATCATGAACTTCCTAGTCAGCGCGGGAGGCTCGTTTCCCCCAGGAACGACGTTCCCTAACCACGCCATGCTAGGAGTCTTAGGGCAAGTCGCTCCGCGCGGCAGGCACGCGGGCTACGTGGTGAGTGAGGTGACGCCGGGTGCAGCTGCGGACCGAGCGGGCGTCAAGGCAGGAGACGTCATTACCTCAGTGGCCGGAAAGAAGTTCAAGACCGAAAGTGACTTCTTGGACGGCTTGGAAAAAGCCACCAAGGCACCGACCTATCAGCTCGATGTGACGCGCAGCGACTCTCCACTCACGTTCACCGTCGAGCGTGACTACCGCCCCACGACTACTCAGGTCCTCAACTCGGTAGAGGAGCCCGCAGATGCGCCGGTCCCTATCGCAAAACCCCTATCGGTCGCTGACGAACTGGCAAAGCTTCTGAAGCTGAAGGAGCAAGGGGTCTTGACCCAAGCCGAGTTCGACGCTCAGAAGAGCAAGCTGTTGAGCCAATGAGCATGCGGCGTGACTGGTCCGGTGTTTAGCCAGGCAGCTCGCCTGCCACGGACCTAGTCTTACCGTTTCTCGTCTCCATGCTTGCCAGATGCGGATGTCGGACTGAGCGCAAGCAAAAATGATGTAGGAAATTCCCCAGTGGACTGGCATCTATGACCTACGCGATTCGACAGTGGTCGGACATTGCGTCTAACTATCGAGGAACCGCCATTCTGGGAAATGGCGCAAGCATTGCAGTAAGCACCAGTTTCTCCTATGGATCGCTACTCGGGGAGGCGAGCTCAAGCAAGCTCATGGCTTCTGATGTAGAGCAGCTATTCACTTTCTTCAAGACAACGGACTTCGAATTGATCCTGCGCATCGTATGGCAGGCATCGAATGTCAACCGATCATTGAGCATTGAGGACAGCCGAACACGTAAGGCGTACTTGGGGGTTCGAGAGTGTCTCATTCAAAGTGTGCAAGCAATTCACCCCGAGTTCGACCAGGTCAGGGAACACTTGCCTGCGATTTACCAGTTTCTCAAGCACTTCGACACGGTTGCGTCGCTGAACTACGACCTCATCGTCTATTGGGCCCTGATGCATGGCTATAAGCAAGATGACGAGCATGCCATTAAGGACTGCTTCGGTGCAGACGGGCTATTTCAAGATGATTGGCGCAGATTGAGAGCGCCTATTCGTGGGCAGCGTTCTACAACACTAGTGTTCTACCCTCACGGGAATCTGTCGTTGTGCCGCGACAGCGTAGAGCAGGAATTCAAGATCCACAGCAACGATGCTGGTCTGCTTCAATCGATTCTAACGCACTGGCGGAGCGAGGAAGTAGTGCCATTGTTTGTGAGTGAAGGAACTTGGCAGCAGAAGGTAAGTTCGATCAAGAACAGCTACTACCTCTCAACGGTTTATCGGGAGGTGCTGGGTTGCGAGCGCGAGACGCTCGTCATTTATGGATGGGGGCTGGGTGATCAGGACATCCACCTGCTTCAGCGGATGCGAGATACTGGCATCCGCCGCGTGGCGGTCTCAGTGTATGGCGGAGACCAAATTTATTGTAATCGGGTTGTTCCGATCATCCGGGACGCTTTGGGTGCGGTGCCCGTGGAGTTCTTCGACAGTCAAAGCGCCGGATCCTGGAATAACCAAGGCGCGTAGTGTCAGCGTCCCCTGTGCCTAGATGTGTAGCGACGGCACTAGTCGCCAGCGGAGCAATGTGGATCAGGGGGACTGTCGGTCGCCTGGAGGCCGTCGAATTTAGGCTTGGAGGCATCTGTCTAGATGCATAGCAGCAGCGCTTCGCGGCCTAGATTTGATGCCGGCTGTGAATCGATAAGCCCGTCTTGATAGTCTTGCATACGCATGGAGCCGAATTGCATGGTTGACTCTTCTCCCTCTGACCTACTGCGAGTTCCCCAGCGGGAGGTGCAGCGGCTCTTGGGCCGGTGCCTTCTTCGCATTCAGCAGTACGAGCGCTTGATCAAAGCCATCGTGGCGCACCACGAGATCTGTGGACCCGTATCGTCCCTGGACGCCATCCGGTCCGCTCGTATTGCTGATGCGTCAACAAAGAGCTTGGGGCTCTTGGTCGGGAAACTTATAGGGTCCTATCTGGTCAATGGCTCTGGTCGCGACACCGACCTGGCCGATCCTGATTCTGGAGAGGCGGCGACGGTTCGAATGCAGCTCCGGCTTGAAATGGGCGCTGAGGACTTTGAGCGGACCCAAGCGGATCTCAAAGATCTGGTAAGGCTCCGGAACGACTTGGTCCACCACTTCATCGACCAGTACGACGTTTGGACCGTGCCGGGCTGTGCGCGCGCCGAGCAGGCGCTGCTCACCACCTACTGCCGCATTGATCATCACTTCGAGCAGTTGCGCAGCTGGGCTGAGAACATGGAGCAAGCGCGCCAACTTGTCGCCGAATTTGTCCAGTCTGAGGTATTCCGCGACCTGGTGATCAACGGCAATGCGCCAGATGGTTCGGTCGATTGGCCAAGCTCAGGAATCGTTCGACTGCTCCGGGAAGCGATGTCCGAACTGTCCGTGGATGGTTGGACGTCCATTGCCGCCGCGCAGCGGTACATTCAAGCGTGCGAGCCCGATCAGCTGCCGGAGAAGTACGGATGCCGCACTTTCAAGCAGGTCGTGCACCAATCCCGTTTATTCGAGCTTCAATACAGGGAGAGAGACGGTAGACGTGAGGCCCATTTTAGAGATCGTGCAGATTCACGAGGCTGATTAGTGCAGCGCCTCAGAATCGAGGGGCAAGCCTAAGTTTCGCTAGAGGTCAATATTGCCGAGGCGCCCAAACCTTTGAACCCCTAGGCAAAACTAGGAGTGTCAGGGTGTAGTCGAACTGGTCGGCACTGATCTTCATTTCTTTAAGGCTAAGTCCATTTTCCGCATGCTTGAACCAAGCGCTAGCAGGAAGTTCCACGCCCAGTCGTTCGTGCACGATCTGGCCGTTGGCAGCTAAGGTGTCCTCACCGATGGCAATTGCGCTTTGCCGCGCACGGAAGAACGCGCCACCAGCCCGTGCCGATCGGCTCGAGATCGACCAGTTGATGAAGCCATCGGTGTGAGAAATGAGCACTGCGCAATGGTCGGTGTGGTCGATCCAGCGCAATGCAGCAGCAGTCAGCGAGACGCCATATCGATCGGCGCAGTCGGCGAGCACCCCAAAGTCGGCGCCGTCCTGGGTGCTTTGGCGGAAGTCATCCAGGGGCATCAGAAGCGTTGCGGCAAAGGCGTTGGCCTGGGCTTCCATTGATGCTTCTTGCTCGGTCAGGCTCACCATGTCTTGCGTGGCGCACCGGAAGTCGATGCGATCTTGTCGATGAAGCAGGTAGTGGCCAAGCTCGTGAGCTTGCGTGAAGCGGATGCGACCAGCGGATTTCAATGTCTGGTTGTAAAGCAGCATCCATTTGCTGCGCGTGTCGTTCGCGAAAAGTGCGCCTTCAAAGGACTTGATGTCGGCCGATTCGACGTTGGTGATGGGATCGTTCCAGTGAAAGATCTCCGCCGCCCCCTTGGCCAAAGCCACGACATCAACTGGAAAACGCGGGTCCCCGTGCGCCGCCGACATTGCGTTGAGCAAATGCGTCAGACGGTAGGCAGCCTTGGAGGGAGTAAGCACATCAGCGTTCATCGGCCAATCCTTTGGCAAAGTTAGGACTTCTTGAAGGTTTCCATGATCCTGCGCATCTGCTCTTTGGCGGTTGAGTCAAGCTCGCCGTAGTTCCTAAAGAACGCTTGGTCCAGATGTCGCTCCTCAGGACTCGTCGCTTCCTCATCCAGGAAATAGGACACATCCATAGAGAGGGCCTTAGCTAAGGCGGCGAGCTTTTCAACCGACGGGCGAGGGGACTCTCGGTTCTCCAACTCCCACAAATAGCTCTTACTCATGCCAGCGGCGTCAGCGAGCGAGTCAAGCGTGAAACCCTTTTCGCGCCTTAGGTTCTTGATTTTATTGCCAAAAATGGTGGGCATCGACAGTTCCTTGAAGGCCGGCACAGCGCCAGGTGCCACTATACCGAACAAAAGCTTTGACAGGAGCGAACGAGGCAGGCAATATCGTCCTGAAATTCGCTGCACCGAACAAAAAATATCGCTATAAAAACGTGACTGAGTTCACATTTCGCCAACATGCTGTGCTAGAGTCCAACGCAAAAGGGCCCGACCGGATGGTCGAGCCCAAGATATAGGGGGTGATAATTCTATCAACACAACATGCAGTGGTTCAGAAGGTCACTGCATGAAGCTAAAAAACCTCACCTGTAAGGCGTTCAGCCGGTGGGGTCTTTAAGATTGGCTGCCTCGCAAACAGCCGTAAAAGTATAGCGCTCTGCAAAAGAGTGTCAATACACCAGTCTTGAAGTTGTCGGATGAGCGCCCTCAACCAAGAGGACCACCGGCCGTGTCTACAACGACCGCTACCCCTCGTCCTGGCTACAAGCTCATCTTCCGGGCAGTCATTACCTTGAAGAACGGCAAGAAGCTCCACGCTTCTGCTGCGGGCTTGAAAGCTTGGCCGATCTGGGTTCCTGACGTGTAGTCAGGTGATGTGCGGGGCAGCATCGCTGCCCCGTCTTCAACGGTCAGGACCTGTCGCCTCTTGTGCTTTTCTTCCTCAACTACCGAGAACTTCAATGGCTACCAATCCACCGAAAGGCGACGGTCACCGCAATGGCGCCGTGCGCAACCGTTCGCAAACACAGACCCCGGCCGGCAATTTCGTCAAGCGCGACACTGGCACCGGGCGCTTCATGGACGTCAAAGCAGACAAGACGCCCTTCAAGGGCGTGCGCAAGGAAAAGTAAGTGACGGTCGGTGGTGCTAAGGCGCCGCCGACCTCTTAGCTGCTGTCAGTTTCAGGAGAAGCGCTTTGCCGAACTTCATCATCAACCAAAACCCCCAGACCAACGGCGACCATGAGGTGCATAACACCACTACTGGATGCACCTACATGCCGTTGGCGGCTAACCAGATCAGTCTGGGATCTCATTTGACTTGCAGGCAGGCCGTGGCTGCTGCGAAAGCCAATTGGCCGCAGAGCCGCATCAACGGCTGCTACTACTGCGCCAATGCGTGCCATACCAGCTGATGCTTCATCCAGGGTGCCGGCATACCGGCACCCTACGTCGCCCCTCAGCGTTCATGGTCCGTTGACTCAAAACGGAGCAGTTCACTTCTATCTCTCTTCCCGACTATTTGGATGACACATGGACAATTGGCTTTCGCAGGCGGTGATCGGCGGGGTAGCGGCTTCAATAGTGATTTTCCTGGCGCGTTGGGCCTACGGAAAGGTGAGCTTCTGGAACGAACAAATGGGCTTGGCAATCAATCGAGCCGAGCTGAGGAAAATTGAGCAGCTCAGCGCAGATCGGCTCAATGTCTTGCAGTTCCTTCTGATCCAGGTTCTTTGTTGCTTTGGCATCTTAGGGATCGCCATCATGCTCACCCTCTTTGCCTTCATGACGGGTGGGGCGAAGTGGATCGCTCCAGGACTGGGTGTCCTAGGTTTTTCGATCTATGGGTGCGTGATCTATCCGCTCGGTATGTTGATTCGCTTGCGCAAGGGCGACGCATACATCGAACGCCAACGAGCGCGTATTGAGCTGGCAGAGAAGCGTCTGGAGCTTCGCCAGGCGAAGACCTAGACTGGGAATGCTCCTCGGTAACTTGGAAATCTGGCTGCTCTCTTACCCCACGGAGTTCTGAATGAAGGTTTTTATCAGTTCACTTATCAGCGGGATGGAGGCCGAGCGAGCGGTGGTTAGGCGAGCACTGTCGACGCTTCGGCACCAAGCGGTGATGGCCGAAGACTTCCCTGCGCAGCCCAACTCGCCCCAGATCGCCTGCCTCACGGGATTGCGGCAGGCCGATCTCGTGATTCTAATCCTTGGCGCGCGCTACGGCGCCAAACAAGCGTCTGGTTTGTCTGCAACTCACGAAGAGGTGCGCGAGGCGTTAGGCAGCAAGTCGCTGATGGTCTTTATGAAGGCTGGGGAAGAGCTCGAGACCGAGCAACAGGCTTTGGTGAATGAGCTTGGCACGTGGGAAGCGGGGCTTTTCCGTGCTCACTTTGAGACGCTCGAAGAGCTTTCCGACAAGGTGGTCCAAGCGGTTCACGATTACGATTTGGCCAACGCAGTTGGCCCGTTCAACCCGGATGCCTTGCTCGCTCGGGCACTTGCGCTCTGCGGAGGCGAGACGAACCAGCGCATGAGTGGGAACGCGTTGGAGGTGGTTGTTGCGGTGGGTCCCGAGCAGAGCATCCTCCGCCCAGCCCAGATGGAAGTGTCCACGCTTGGCGAGGAGATCAAGCAGCGCGCCATGTTTGCCAACCCGCGCATCCTGAGTTCTGAGCATGGCGCGCGCGCGACCATGCAAGGGGAGACGTTGGTGCTGCTTCAAGAACGGCACGGCCACGTGGACGCCAAAATCGCTCTCTGGCCCACGGGAGACATCCAAATACGCCTGCCCATTCCCCCTGCGCCTGGCAGCATGGGTTCAATGGTGCTCTTGGAGGAGGAGGTTAAATCTCAGCTCACCGCATCGTTGACCTTTGCCAACTGGCTGCTATCGCACGTCGATCCCACCGAGAGACTGACCCATTTGGTTGTCGCGGTACGGATCACTGGCAACGATGGCGCTACCTGGCGAACGACCGCCGAGCATCAGCAGAGTCCCCAGTCCATGTCGATGGCCATGCGATGGGGTGAAGCGCCAGCGCCTGTCACGCTGAGGCCCGCGCATCATCAGCGTGCAGTTCTACGCGTTCAGCTCCACTCTTTGGTGGAGGATTTGCTTGTCTTGCTTCGGCGCCAATGGTCTTCATAAGACGCTTGAGGGGTATGTCGACGATGTCGCCATGTGTATCTCCAAAGTCCTTTCCCTAAGGGGCTTGATCCAGCAGCATGTTGCGCTCAGATATCGAGGTGATCCATGTTCATGCCAGCAGAGGCGTTCGCAGAACGCGTGCCACAAGATCTTGCCCCCGGCAGCATTTTTCGGTTTCGCGAGGCTTGGGCATTCTTTGTTAGCCACGAACATTCAGAAGGCGCCCCCGTCCCCAGCTTCATCATGCTTCAAGGGGAGCGAGTGGGCACGCTCTTCAAAGGGGTCGAAGCAATGCAAAGCTGCCTCACATTGGCTGAGCCCTTCGCGTGGTTCCCTGCCATTCCCGCCGGCGTAATGCCAACGCGTGACGTATTCGAAACGGCTTCTCTGTCGGTCACTGCGTCCGGACCGATCCTCATTGGCGGCATGCCAGAGCGATGGGGCGGCCCTGATAAGTTCGCTTTCGGCATCAATGGGAAGTGCCTCGGTGAGGCCCCAAGAGGGGCGGTCAATCGATACGCAAAGTGGACTGCGGAGCTGTGCCATCCATCCCGACCGTTCGTCAGTCTTGGTCGGATTTTTGCTGTTGATCGATCACGAGAGTGAATCCATCCTAGGCAACGAAAGCACTTAAAAATAAGGGTTTTCAAGCTATTGCGCTTCCTGAATCTTGAGCCATAACCAATGGACTAAGACACGGGAAGCTTCATGACTATCGAACACACACGCATAAAAACGTACGGCCGAGCTAAGGGCCATTCCGCCCTCGCAGCGGCTGCCTATCGGGGCGGATTTCTGCTTATTGACCCCAAATCAGGCATCAAGCACGACTACCGAGGCAGGGCTGGCATCATCCAAGCGTGCTGCTTGGCTCCCGCGGGATCGCCTGCCTGGGTCAATGACCCGCAGCGCCTCTGGGCGGCGGCTGAAGCGGCAGAGCGTCGCCGGAACAGCACCGTCTGCCGCGACCTCACCATTGCCTTGCCGCACGAGCTCGACGACCGCGAGCGTTGGGACCTTGTTCTCGACATTTCGCATGCACTGATCGAGAGATACGGCTTTGCGCTACAAGCGAGCCATCACCGGCCAACCAAGGACGATCCTCGCTACTTCTACGCCCACGTCCTGGTGACGACGAGGCGCATGGAAGCCTCTGGGCTGGCAGCCAAGACGCGCGTCCTAGACGGAAGAATCAACGGTTACGGTGAGGTGCTCTGGATTCGAGCAATGATCTCTGGACGCATAAATGCGCATCTCGGTCTAGGCGAGCCCCAGATTGAGCCCAATCCCGAGAGCCTGGCCAAGCGCCTCGAATTGCGTCGTGGAGAGAGCAATCCTGGCAACGGGCACGTGAGCTTTGAGCAACTCCTGGATCGCTATCGCAAGGAAGGCAAGCTTCTGCCGGTCCCAGCGGGTCACACGGCAGGGCGAGCCCGAGGTGAACAGTCCAGGGCGCTCCCCATGGTTGCCGGTATACCTTCTCATTCGCTCCCGTACAGCCCTGCCACTGACGCACTCCCGGTGCTACCCAGTGAGCTGCCTGGTGCGGCTCTAGAGCCCAATAGGCGGGTAGGGGAAGACCTACCGCGCAAAGCGGACTAACCCGACTGGACGAGTGCAGAAGGCGGCGGGACTGTGGAGCGCCTCACACTTCGAGGCGACATGGAGATTTTTCAATGGCAGATAATTTGGAAAAGCGCGGTCCGCCCGACGGAATCCGCATCAATGTCAACGAAGATTGGGAGCTGCGCGACTGGTCCCGGCACTTCGATGTCACCCCGGCCAAGCTGAAAGAGGCCGTGGCCGCCGTCGGCGTCATGGCCAAGGACGTCAAGCGCTACCTGGGCAAATAAGTCCCCCTGGGCAAAGGTTGGAGAGGAGGGCGGTCTCATCCGCCCTCCTTGCTGCGCCGATGCCGGCCTAGTGCCTCAGGAATGAGTGCCGCAACGCCCCAATGACAATTCAGGATCAGCAACGCCGAAGGGACGCTTCTGCAGCCGCCTTCATTCAATTGAACAGAGAACGGCTCTACTTCGACTGAGGCTGTGGTTGACCGTTGCCCTGGGCGTTTCAGTGCAAGTAGGGCCTACGGAGCTCCGCCAAAAGCTCAGGCAGTGCCACAACACCGTCCAAATAGGCATGGAGTGCGTTGGCCATATGCTGGTCCACGCCAAAGCCGGCAGCATGTTGATCTGCAATCCAGCTCTCCACGTGAGCATGACGCAGTTGAGCTTCCTGTTCGTCCAGGAGCGTCGGTGAGCGGGGCAAGTCTTGTTTCATGCGAAGAATCCGATTGGTGGCCTGACCTGATTCGTAGCAGAGAACGTTTTTCCGTCAACCCCCATTCCGCGCCTGCAACCTGAGTGTCACAGCGTCGCTCTGTCGTTGATGGCTTGGTTCAAAAGTTCATACCAGCGATTCATCTCGCTCTCGCTAGCAAACTTGATCGTCCACACAGGATGGTCCGCATCGCGAACGCTGAGCGTCAAAGTGCCCACGTGCTTGGAATTGTGCCAATGCTTTTCCCAGGCTCTCACGTCCGCCAGAGGATAGATCTTGGTTTCCCTGGTGCTGCGCAGCTTGATCCTCGAACGCGCCGCCGACAGCGCCAAAGCGTTGCTCCTATCGAAATGGGATCGATCGAAGTTCGCCTCGAAGGCTGCGCGATCGCTACGGAATTTGAGGGCCCTGCTTACGCCAAGGGCGACAAGAGCGCCGCTTGCAATGACGAGCAAGAGGAAGAAGGTTCCGACGGTCATTCGAGCTCCATGGTTGCAAGGGGGCGATAGATCGATCAGCGGATTACTGGACCCGGCCAGTGATCTTCCAGGTGTCACCGATTTCGGTGAACGTGTAGACCCCGTCCATCTGGTTCCCAAAGTCGCGGTCCATGGCTTGGACTTGGCTCGACACAGCGCAGTCGTAGCTCGGGGTGCCCTCGGCTTTCGCGCATTTGCCGCTTTCAAACTCCCTGATCTTGGCTTTGTCGTTGCTATTGTCTTTAACGTATTGCAAGAAAGCGTTCTGACGGTCGTCATGCGAGGGACCACCGCCTGAGCAGGCGGCTAGAGCGAGGATCAGCGCACCAACGACCGCAACGCGGGCCTTGAACATGGAAATTCCTAGAGATGGAGGGGTAGATGACCTCGGCTCAGAAGCGAGAAGCCCGGTACTGGCGGCCTTGCTCCTGATACGCGATGATGTTACCGAAAAGGAAACAGACTGCGCAACTAGGAGACTTCATGATCGTTAGGGATTTCTACCCTTGGTCACGCTTTGGAACTGGACGGCGCTCCCCTAATCTTTGCCAATCGCCTGCGACAAGCTCGACTCGCGGCCGATTTAACCCAGGAGGCACTCGGCGTAGCGGCCGGGTTGAGCGTTGACGTGGCCAGGGTCCGCATCAACCGTTACGAGAAAGGGGGGCGCGAATGCGATTTGCGAACTGCGAAGCGTCTTGCGGTGGCATTGGACATGCCACTAGCGGCGCTCTATGCGGAAACGGATGAGATCGCAGAGGCAATCAAGGCATTGGCCAAGCTCCCACTCGAAGAACAGCGCCTAATCGTGGCGGAATTGCAGCGAAAGGCGGGAAAACAAAGTTCGCGATAGTGTTGCGCCGGCGCGCACTCATCCACGCACGATCCATATGAACAGGTCCAATTCATGTTTCGTTCACATTATTCTGTCGGGTCAAACGCCCGTCTCGTCCTCGAAATGTGAGCCCGATCGCGGCGCGTTAAGCCTCTTCGCTGGAACCTCCAAGTCAAAGAAGCAAGAGCGCACTGATGGAATTTTCGATTCTCGAAATTCCGTGCGCTGCCTGCCGGCAGTGCGGAGGCCGTTGGCCTCCTCGTGTCCCGCTCTGCGGTCCACAAAGCAAGGCAAAACCCTGTGATTTCGCGCACGAAATCGCCGGTGCTATGAAGGCCTAGACGAATAACGCAAATGGCCTTTTGTTGGCTTCTCCAAAAATGAATAGGAGAAGTCGTGGCAATTTATCACTCACATATGAAGTCGTTTGGCCGAGGCAAAGGCGATAGCTCAGTGGCAGCAGCAGCGTATCGCGCTGGATTTGATCTCGTCGACGAGGCGACCGGGCTGTCGCACTCTTACTCGCGCCGGCACGGCGTTGATCACGCCCAGATGCTCGCCCCCAAGGGTGCTCCGGCCTGGTGCTTGGACACGCAAAAGTTCTGGAACGCCAACGAGGCCGCCGAGACACGCAAGAACGCCTTAGTCGCCCGGGAAGTAGAGGTAGCTCTCCCGCAGAGCTTAGATCAAGCACAACGGAAGGGCTTGGCTCTGGACCTGGGGCAGCTCTTGGTGGATCGCTATAAGGTCGCCGTCTTGGTGGCGATCCACACGCCCAGCCGGAACGGCGACCAGCGCAACCATCATGTGCATCTTTTGATGTCCGCCAGGCAAGTTGGTCCAGAAGGCTTTGGCAAGCGCGCAGCTGCTGAGTTCGATGGGCGGCAAGGGCAGGGCAGCAATGCCGTCAAGGAGCTGCGCTTAGCGATTGCAGCCACCATCAACAGGCATCTCGACATCGCCGGCATCCAAAAGCGGGTTGATCCTCGAAAATTGAAGACCCAGGCGCGAGAAGCGGCATTAAACGGCAACTTTGAACGTGCTCGGGAGCTGACCCGCACGCCAGGCAGGCACAATGGGAAGGTCAAGACAGCCCTAGAGCGAAAGAACCGCCTGACTTGGTCTGTCCAGGGCCTTGGCGGCAAAGATGCGGCGATGAAGCTTGTTGCCACCATCTCGGCACACCAAGCAGCACTGATAAACGATCCGGACGTGCCAGAGGGCCATAGCCACGCCGCTGCCTTGCGCGATCAAGCAAAAGCGGCCGGGTTCAGACCGCAGCAAGCGGGGGAGGCACATCCGCGTGATGTCGTGAATAGTGTGCGGGAGCGTCTGTTGGATCGCCGGCCCATCGCCGCGCGAAGCTTCGATCGTTACAGCCGGCAAACCCTAAATCTCAGTCGCGTGCAGCGGATCACGAGAGCATCAGGACGCGATGCCGAGGTGCTCAATGCGGAAGCCAAGCTCATTGAAGATTGGCTTGAAGCACAGCGAGAAGTTGCTCAGGATTCTTTGGAGCTACTCCGAAGCATCCCGGGTATCCAAATTGAGCCGGAGTTCCAACTTGCCCATGCCAGCATCTTGTGCCGGCGTGTCGATGACTACGCAGGCAAAGCGTTCACCTTTGAAGACACTGAGGTCCTGGCCCGCTCCTTGGCCAAGTATGCGCACATGATGGCGCGGCCGCATCGGGCGCGGATGGCGCTCCTTGATGCTCAGGCGAAGCTATCGGAGCACGCCGATGCACCGAAGACGCAAGCAGCGACGCGCGCCCGTCAGCGTGTCTACCGCGCGAAGACCCATGTGTCACCGAGGATTGCGGCGATCCAGCGCTGGCGCATCGACCAGGCTCGGAAACGCATGAATGACGCACGGAATGTCCTAGACCGGCACTTCATGGAGCCGAGCGCGGCAACCGTCTCAAGTAGTCCGCACCCGGATATCGATCCACCACCAGCCCGCGCCGACGAAACCGGGAACTGGGAGCATAAGATGCGAGGACGGCGGCCGACGTTCTAATCGGCTTGGAAAAAACACAGGCAAAAAAAGATCCCCGTCGCCGGGGATCTTTGCGTCTGACTTTTATCCCGGATAAGCGGGGAACTTCTCGTCAGGGTGCTTGGACTTCCACTCTTTGTATGCGGCCGTGCCTTCCCAAGCAGCAAATGACCTCGGCGTGCGGCCTCGGCCTGACCAAGTCTCTTGGGTGTGAGGCAGCCAATACTTGGCGGCGACGGCTTTCTTCGGGCCCGCACCCTTCCGGGGCTGACCGGTGCTCGCCGCGAGCGAGGATGAAATCTCAGCTCTTTGCTTAGCGTTGAAGTTCTTGGCGTATTGAATGATGAGGCTCACGATCTCAGCGTGAGCATCAGAGGTCTGCTCCTGGCGCAGCTGAGCCTCCTGCGCGTCAAGTGCTTGCAGCTCGTCTTGAAGCTTCTGTTTCGCGGAAAGAATGGAATCGAGCGTCGGCTTGGTCATGCGGTTATGAGCCTTTTAAAAGGTAGCCAGTGGGCTATGGGCTTTCGGAGTGGGATCTGACAGGTCCCGCTCTATGGTTGGGTCGGATGGCGCTAAGCAGGCAGCGCACTGGGTGCACCTGCAAAGCTATGAGCGCCTTGCAATGGCTGCTATCAAGTTCTCTAGGATCAGGCCGATTATGGCATGCCCAAAGCAGTATTGGGCGCCGCTCAGTGCCATAGCCGAACTTGCACGGAGTGTCATTTCATCCAGCCGTTCTATTCATTTGGACCGTGTCCCGCGTTCCAACATACGGTTGGGTTCCTGGTCCCCTTGATGTTAGGAGAAGAGCCCGATGGAAATTGAAGCGGAGACGCCCACGTCGCGACCAACTGTCCAGGTTGCCGAGATGGAGGAGGGCACCAAGAATAGCTTGCGGATGTTGCCCCTGGTGCAAGGCTGCTTAAGGGCCGCCGAGGCGGCTGTAACGGGCGGACGGCCTCGATACCCAAGCAATGCAAAGCTTGCCACGCTCATGGATGTCACGTGGAACGGCTTGGAGCTAATGCTGGCTGGGGGGAAGCTGATCTCAAAGCGTTTGGGGCTCGCTTTGCTATTAGGCGTCGCGTTTCTCGTCTATGTTTCCGTGATGGAAGGTGCCACGACTTGGTCTTTCACGCCGCTCTGCTTGCTCTTTGGGGGAGCGTGCGTCGTTCTGTCTCCGCCGAGCCGGATCGCACTGTTGGACGTGAAGGAGAGCGCCGTTGACCGAGTCGCTGACTTCATTGGAGAGCAGAGACTTAATGAAAGGTCACTAACCACACTGGAAGGCGCGCTTGAGGCTGCCTTGGCCAGAAGCACGGCCTGGACCGGAACCTTGCGCGGCTTCATGGCGATTGTGTGGGCGGTACTGTTCTGGATCTTGTGCGAGCGGGTTTTCGGGCTGGATCTCAAGCCAGAGATCCGCTCGTACGGGTTGACTTGGGCTGCGGCAGGTTCGCTAGGACTGCTTGCGGGTCTCGGTGCCCTGGCTGCCTACAGCGCCGCCGCCAGCGCTATCCATTTCACCCTTCGACTTGGCTTGGCCCAGGCAAAGATTGACGTGGCTTCTAGTCAAGAATGAGCGTGTGCTCCGCGCGCCGATCCATTGTTGTGCGTAAAGTCGGTCTGATCCATCCGGTGGAGGCTTTAGGCGATCGGCCGTCAACTGCGGATGCCTATGCCTTTGGTGCCGTTGAGCAAACCGTCTGTACCCATCATTTCAGCCTTCCTGGACAAAGGGGGCTAAGAGACTGGAAGACTCTCAGGTGAGCGGAGAGGTGCTCGCGGCCATAGTGATGGAGTCGCGACTGACCGAGCGGCAGATCCAGCGCGTCTTGGTTGGCTTGTGGCGTGCACTAGTTCTTCACTGAGGGCATTCGAGCGTTTTCACCTCAATGTCCTGCCCTCTACGTTGAGCACTCCGTCCAGATTGGGAGCGGAATGCTAGAAGCCCACCGGCACGCTGCTGCGTTGCGCGGGTATTGACAGCCACTGCATGTGCCTTAGTTGTGATTGCCTCTAATGGGGCAGAACAACATGTCAAAAGATGAAAAGCAAAAAGCCAAAAGTGCTCAGATAGGAAATGGATCACACAGGGGGCGCGGAGACCCGGCCGAAAAACAAATCGGCTGCCATGCTAAAAATCATCGTGTGCTCATTGCAAGCGAGAGGCAGCAAAGCGCAACAACTGTCACAGGGTCCATCATCGCGCGCGCACCGTTGGTGCAACTTAGGTTCGAGGAAGGTAGACCGGGCGATGTCGTGGGGCCTGGTCGGGGAATGCGGATTTTTCGGGGTAAGGAATCACCTCGGCCAGTTGAGCCTTCTGATAGCTAACCCTTGCGATCTCGGCATTCGCGTCCGCCCCGATAGACTCGAAAGAGTTGGCACGGCAGATGATCATATCGTGTCCTTCAACACGGAGCTCAAAGTAAGCACTGACGCTGCGTCCAGTGCTGTTGATCCAGTTCACCTGAACAATCTGGACACCCGTGCTCGGGTCGTGGAACCTAATCATCGCACTGCAAAAAAGCAGTGGGTCATCGGGGAGGTTGGCAAGAATGTTGCCTGCGCTTTGTGGGCTTTCCTCGAACGAATAATCCTGAGAACCCTCTTTAAAGGACGCGTCTTTGTCAATGGAAATATAAAGACCCAGAGGAATCCGGCTTTCCTTCGAACCACCAAAAAGCCCAGCGGTCCAATGTTTGATGTCACGTCTTCGCTGTGCGGCCGGGCTAGGGCAGGGACGGCAGCCACGAGAGCGCTCGTGAGCTGCTGGGCGCTAGCCACGGCGTACCGGTATCTAGCCGACTTGTTACCCCGCGCACAACGTTGCATCAGCGTCTACATCGGCCGTAGGCTCCAAGGACACTTACCAGGGCACAATCCGGTTTGAGTTCTGTAGGCAGATTAAGGGAGGGTGGAGGTCTCCCACTCCCTCAGTCGCATACGGAAAGCATAGGCAAGCTTCGCCGCGTAGTTTTATGGGCCGATTAGCCAACGGCCAATCAGTTCTTAAAGCAGAGCTGAGACGGAACGCGTCCAGGCCTGGCAGTCTGTCATCAGACTTGGAACTGGCTTGGACCAAGCCGGGGCGTTAGCTCGAGCGTGTGCCAAAGTAAAAGCCCGTCGCGGCCCCGACCAAGGCAGTGATAGGACTAAGAAGGAGCTCCAATGCATGGAACATCACTTCGCTGGGCGCACCGGATGCCAGTGCAATCAGCGTAAACCCGCAAACGAAAACCAGAAGCCAAATAAGCAAATAAGCGACATTCTTCCGCGCGTG